>JAFKGE010000077.1 GCA_017307865.1 Burkholderiales bacterium
GCGAAGCTGCTCAGCGGTCTGTGCGCCGGCCAGCATTTGACGGGCCGACTCCAGACTGTCGGCACCTCGGGCTGTTCTTGCCATGTCGTTCTCCTTGCGGGATCGGTGACATGGATATTATTGATCTATTGATATGGAAATGGAATGAGAGCTGCTTGGTGTCCACGTTGTAGGCCCACAGGAAGTTGTTCACGTGCTGGCTGCTGTCCTCGCCAATGAACAGGGTGCGCAGCTTTTCCGAGAACTTGAGGTTGTCGGGATTGGCCATCTTGGCGGGGTTGGCCGTGTTGCCCAGCGCGTCGGCGGCGATGTCCTCGCCGGCCAGCAGGGCCTTGGTGTCGACGGGCATCCAGTCGCTGGCGATGGGGCTGCCCGCGGTGTCCGTCTGGCCGCCGCGCAGGTTCAGCGCCATCACCACGCCGGCCTTCAGCGCCTTGGGGATGGCGATGCCGTTGCCCGGCACGTTGGCGGCGTCGCCCGTGACCATGGACTTTTCGCAGTTCTGCAGCGCCGAATAGGCCACCTTGTCGGCCGCGTTCACGGTCGTGCCCTCCATCTTCGAGAAGCCCATGCTGGCGCCCATGAAGGCGGCGTAGCGGTGGGTTTCAAGGAAGGCGGCGGCCTTTTCCATGCCGGGGTTGATCTTGATCCATTCGGTTTTGCCGTTGGCCACGATCTTGGTGAAGCTGGCGTCGCTGGGGTCGGTCTTGACCACGGTCATGATGTCGGCGGGCTGGAGGGTGCCCGCCAGCTGCTCGATCTCGGCGCTGCTGGCATGGCCCAGCTTGATCCAGCTCAAAGGCGCGGCGCTGCCCGCGGCCGGGTCGATCGAGAAGCCCGTGCCCAGCTTGGCGGCGTACAGAGTGCCCGAGGACAGGTCTTTCTCCTTGTCGGCCACGAAGACGAAGTAGGCGCTGTTGGTGGCGTCGTCACCCATCAGGGCCGTGCGCTGGTCGGGCATGACCTGCACCAGCTCGTGCGAGATGCGGCCCATGCAGAAGTGCTTCTGGATGCTGGCCGTGCCGTCGGGGTTCACCGTCACCTCGGGCATGTGGCCGTAGTGGTAGGCCTTGGCCGTGGTCTCGTTGCCATACAGGTTCTGGCTGAAGGCCTTGAGTTGGGCATTGCTGGCGTTGAAGGCGTCGGGCTCGTACTCTTCGCTCGACAGGTGCGTGCCCCAGGGCGACAGGCTGGCGCCGCAGGTGATCCACAGGCCATGCACCTGGGAGGTGTCCACGTTGTGGTACTTCACCAGGCTCAGCTTGCCGGTGCTCTGGTCCTGGTCCAGCGTCAGCACGGCAATCGGCGAGGGCAGCTTGCCGTACATGTCGGTCTTGCCGTCCTGCGCCCAGGTGGTGTATTCGAACTGCACCACGGCGAACACCGGCTTGCCCTTGACGCCGTCGACCTGGGCATTGGGCACCGTCAGCAGCGAGGTGCCGTCGGGCGCGTCGGAGAAGAAGTGGCGCTCGGCCCCGGCCACGCTGGTGTCCATGATGGGCTGGTTGTGGATGTCGTAATAGCCGCCGGCCAGCAGCTGGCCGCCCTGGCCGTCGGCGACCCTGTCGCCGGTGATGAAGAAGGGCTGGTAGGCCAGCGTGTAGGTCTGGGCCGAGCCGTCCGCATACGTGACCTCGAGCGCCGAGCCCACCGTGGTGGTGGCCATGGCCGCCGCATTGGCCAGCGTGGGCGCGGCCATCGACGTGAAGCGGGCCGACTTGAACGCCGGCGGCGCGGACGGCGCCAGGGGCGTGTCGTCGCCGCCGCAGGCGGACAGCAGGCCGGCGGCCGACACGCCGGCGCCCAGCGGCAGCAGCGGCAGGCCGGCGAACATCTTCAAGGTCTTGCGGCGATTGGGGGTGAAGGTGTGGTGCATGGGTTTCTCAAGCGTTGAATGAAGCCGCGGCCCGCCTGCGCGAGGCGTGACGACGCGGATCGGTGCAAGGCGGCAGGGGCCGCCCGGTCGCGTGAGAAATGCTAGAAAGCCGCCGTGACAAGGGTGTGACGGCTGGGTGACGGGGGTGTGACGGGGCGGGGGACCGTGTCGATCGCTCAACGGCCGTTGGTGACACCGAATGCTGCTGAATTTATAGCTGCTTGCGCTTGATGCACGCCGGCCGCGATCCGATTTGGCTTGAAATTTCGTAGGCTGGGTCGGCGCAGCGTAACCCAGCGAGGAAAGGATTGTTCACCCGAACCCTTGCGTTCGTGGCGTGTCCAGTCGAGCGAAGGGTTGGGTCAGTCGTCATTCCGCTGCACGCGATGGAGCCAGTATTCTGGAAGCTGATGGTCGCCGGCTACCGCATGAATCAGAATGCCGAATTCAGTCTCTGTGTAGACGAGTTTGAAGGGAAAGTCGGCGACGAGGCGGCGCCGGGTGCCCGCTGGGCCTGCCTTGCCGTGAAGCGGAAACGCGGCTGCGAGTTGCGCGGCTTGCTCGATCTCGGCGCGAAAGCGCGCACCAAGCCCATGGCGAAGCGTTTCGTAGTAGGCCGTCTGTGCCAGGAACTCCGCACGAGCCTCCCGAGTGAAGCGGGCCCGCTTCACGGCGCTATGTGGCGCGCCTCGGCAAAGACGTCTGCGGCGTCGAAGGTCTCAACCTCGCCTCGTTCGTACGCGGCAACGCGACGTTCGATTTCCTTGGCCCAAGCGGCCTCGACCTCGGCGATGGGCGACTCGTGCAAGGTTTCCAGCAGCAGGTCCACGAGGCGCGAGCGCTCTTCGACCGGCAGGCGGCGGGCTTGACCAGCGAGTTCGGCAACGAGATCTGGCATGAGGACTCTCCCAACGGCTTGCCCATGATACGCGCCCGTGCCAGAGGGGGCGTCGGGGCCGTTCCTTTCGCCCTTCGAATGGCGCGGGCCACACGCGAGGGGAAAATTTTCATCTGACCCCATTTCCCTGTCGCCAGCGTCATCGCGAGGAGCGAAGCGACGTGTCGATCCAGTGGCGGCGCTGCGTGGGGTCACGCCGCGCTGGATTGCTTCGCGTCGCTCGCAATGACAAGCCATGTCGCCAACGTCATCGCGGGAAATGTTCATCTGGCCCCATCTCCCCAAGCGACCTTGTGATCGTCCGGGATGCGACAACTAGGCGACTGAAGACGGGGCCGCCGATGTCGTGCAAGGCGACAGCCACAGTCCGCTGCTCCTTCAATCATTGGGCACCTTCAAGCCCCGCTGCACCGCCGGTCGCGCGACAAAGGCGCCCAGCACGCGCCGCACTTCGGCAAAGCGCTCGAAGCCGACCAGCTCGCCCGCCTCGTACCAGCCGACCAGGTTGCGCACCCACGGAAAGATGGCGATGTCGGCAATGCTGTAGTCCTCGCCCAGCATCCAGGCGCGGCCCTTCAGGTGGCCGTCCAGCACCTGCAGCAGGCGCACGCTTTCGTCCACATAGCGGCGCAGCGGGCGCTTGTCTTCATAGTCCTTGCCGGCGTATTTGTGAAAGAAGCCGACCTGGCCGAACATGGGGCCGATGCCGCCCATCTGCCACATCAGCCACTGCAGCGCGTGGTAGCGCGCGGCCGGGTCCTTGGGCAGCAGCTGGCCGGTCTTGTCGGCCAGGTAGATCAGGATGGCGCCCGACTCGAACAGCGCCAGCGGCTGGCCGCCGGGGCCGTTGGGGTCCAGGATGGCCGGGATCTTGTTGTTGGGGTTGAGCGATAAAAACTCGGGCGACAGCTGGTCCTGCGTGTCGAAGGCGACGCGGTGCGCCTCGTAAGGCAGGCCGGTTTCCTCCAGCGCGATGGAGGCCTTGACGCCGTTGGGCGTGGTCAGCGAATACAGCTGCAGGCGATCGGGGTGGCGCGCGGGCCATTTGCGGGTGATGGGGAAGGTGTCGAGGGTGGAGGTCATCGCGCCAATATAGCCGGCGCGCGCAGCGCCGGCGCGGCGCGGTATCGTCACGCCCTCAACGGGAGATTTGATCCATGTCCACCCCCACCCTTGCCGCGCTGGTGTACGCCATTCGCTGGGAAGCCCAGGACGTCGTCAGCGTCGAGTTGCGGCCGGCGACAGCCGAGGTGCCGTTTCCGCCCTTCGAGGCCGGCGCGCACATCAACCTGCACCTGCCCAACGGGCTGTCGCGCAGCTATTCGCTGTGCAATTCGGACGCCGAGCGCGGGCGCTACGTGGTGGGCGTGGCGCGCGACCGCAAGACCCGCGGCGGCTCGCTGTACGTGCACGAGCAGCTGCGCGTGGGCTCGGTGCTGCCGATCGACCCGCCGCGCAACCACTTCAGGCTGGATGCCGACGCGCCGCGCAGCGTGCTGGTGGCGGGCGGCATCGGCGTCACGCCGCTGTTTTGCATGCTGCAGCATCTGGCGGCGCAGGGGCGCGCGACGGATTTCATCTATTGCGCGCGCAGCCGCCGCGACGCCGCCTTTGTCGACGCCATCGAGGCGCTGGCGCGCGAGCACGGGGTGGCGCTGACCCTGCACTTCGACAGCGAGCACGGCGGCCCGCCCGACCTGGCGCGGCTGCTGGCCGGCAAGGGTGCCGACAGCCACTTCTACTGCTGCGGGCCCACGCCCATGATCAGCGCCTTCGAGCAGGCCTGCGAGCGGCTGGGCTACGCCAACACCCACATCGAGCGCTTTACCGCCGCGCCGCCGCCCGCCGCGGACCTGGGCGGCGGCTTCGAGGTGGTGTGCGCCAAGAGCGGCAAGACGGTGGCCGTGCCCGAGGACCAGTCGATCCTGGACGCACTGATCGACGCCGGCCTGAGCCCCGACTACAGCTGCACCGAGGGCGTGTGCGGTACCTGCGAGACGGCCGTCATCGAATGCGACGGCGAGCTGGAGCACAAGGACAGCGTGCTGACCAAGGGAGAACGCCAGGCCGGCAAGACCATGATGATCTGCGTCTCGCGCTGCAAGGGCACGCGCCTGGTGCTGGACATCTGAACTTCACCCGCACACGGGGGCACATTGGCGTAGAGTTGATGCACCCCCCAGAGCGCCGGAGATTGCCGCCATGAACGCCCCCCACGCCCCCGAACTCGCCGCCGTCATGGACGCCGCGACCGCGCAGCGCCAGATCAATGCCCAGTGGGACGGCGACATCGTGCGCCAGCTGACCGACTACATCGCCATCCCGGCCAAGTCGCTGGCGTTCGACCCGGCCTGGGCGCAGCACGGCTTCATCGACACCGTGGTGCGCAACGCCGCCGCCTGGGTCGAGGCGCAGAAGGTGCCCGGCCTGACGCTGGAAGTGATCCGCCTCGCCGGGCGCACGCCGGTGATCTTTTTCGAGATCGCGGGCACCAAGGCCGGCAGCACCCAGACCGCCCTGATGTACGGCCACCTGGACAAGCAGCCCGAGTTCAACGGCTGGCGCGCCGACCTGGGCCCGTGGACGCCCAAGCTGGAAGACGGCAAGCTCTACGGCCGTGGCGGCGCCGACGACGGCTACGCGGTGTACGCCGCCATTGCCGCCGTGCAGGCGCTGAAAAGCCAAAAGCTGCCGCACCCGCGCATCGTCGGCCTGATCGAGACCAGTGAAGAAAGCGGCTCGCCCGATCTGCTGCCCTACATCGACGCCCTGCGCCCGCGCCTGGGTGACGTGGGCCTGGTCGTCTGCCTGGACTCGGGCGCCGGCAACTACGACCAGCTGTGGCTGACCACCAGCCTGCGCGGCATGGCGGCCGGCACGCTCAAGGTCGAGGTGCTGACCGAGGGCGTGCACTCGGGCGATGCCTCGGGCCTGGTGCCCAGCAGCTTCCGCATCCTGCGCCAGGTGCTCGACCGGCTGGAGGACTCGGCCACCGGCCGCCTGCTGCCCGCCAGCTTTCACTGCCAGGTGCCGGCCGAGCGCATCGCGCAGGCGCAGGCCACGGCGCAGATCCTGGGCGACGATTTGTTCAAGCGCTTTCCGTGGGTGCACTACGACTGCGGCGGCAAGGACCAGTCCGTGCTGCCCATGAGCAGCGACCCGGTCGACGCCCTGCTGGCGCGCACCTGGCTGCCCACGCTCAGCGTCACCGGGGTGGAAGGCCTGCCCGCGCTGCAGGACGCCGGCAACGTGCTGCGCCCCTACACGGCCTTCAAGCTCAGCCTGCGTCTGCCGCCGCTGGTCGACGCCGCGGCCGCGGTGCAAGAGCTCAAGCAACTGCTGGAAGACAACGCGCCCTATCAAGCCAAGGTCACTTTCGACAGCCAGGGCGGCGCCACCGGCTGGAACGCGCCCGACACCGCGCCCTGGTTCGCGCAGGCGCTGGACGCCGCCTCGCTGGCGCACTTCGGCGCGCCCTGCGGCTACATCGGCCAGGGCGGCACCATCCCGCTGATGAGCCAGCTGAGCGAAGGCTTTCCCACCTCGCAGATGATGGTCTGCGGCGTGCTGGGCCCCAAGAGCAATGCCCACGGCCCCAACGAGTTCTTGCACCTGCCCTACGCCAAGCGCCTGACGGCGGCGGTGGCCGAGGTGATTGCGCGCATGCCCTGATTTTTAAGTCGAATCGGGCTCTGGCCAGCGTGCAGCAAGCGCCGGCAGCTATCGAATCAGGATTATTGTGACCTACAGCCAGCGCCGCACCCGCGCCGCGTAGCGCTTGAACTCGGCGCCGAAGCGCGCGCGCAGCACGCGCTCCTCGCCCCTGATCTGCAGCCCCGTCAGCAGCGCCATCGACAGCGGCAGCCCCAGCCACGCGGCGGCATTGCCCAGCCACACGGCCCAGCCGGCGAGCACCACCAGCATGCCCAGGTACATGGGGTTGCGCGTGACGCGGTAGACCCCGCCCGTCACCAGCGCCCGGGCGCGCTCGGGCGCCATCGGGTTGACGGTGGTGCGCGCGCGCCGAAACGCCGCCACCCCCGCCAGCCCCAGCGCACCGCCCACGGCGGCCAGGGCCAGCGCCGCGACCGTGACGGCGGTCGAAGCACCGATCGGGCGGCCCATGGGCCACAGCTGCGCGCCGGGCAGCGCGCCCGCCAGCCACCACATCAGCGCCGCGCAGGCGGCATCGATGACGGGCGGCGGCACCCGGCCTTCGTACCAGCGCCGCAGCGGCAGCGGCTCAGCCATGCGCCACCGGCGGCGTGGCGCGCTGGCGCAGCGCCAGCCAGGCCAGCGCCGCCGCCATCAGCGCCAGCGGCACCAGCGAGCCGTAGTTCAGCAGGGCCCAGCCCTGCGTGGTCACCAGCGCGCCCGAGGCGAAGGAGGTGACCGACATGGTGGCGAACACGCAGAAGTTGATGGCGGCCTGCGCGCGATCCTTTTCTTCTGGCCGATAGGCGGTCAGCGCCAGCGTGGTGGCGCCGGTGAACAGAAAGTTCCAGCCCACGCCCAGCAGCAGCAGCGCGCTCACGAAGTGCATCAGCTCCACGCCCGACAGCGCGATGGCCACGCACACCCCATTCAGCACCACGCCCACGCCCATGATGGGCAGCGCGCCGAAGCGCTTGATGAGGTGCCCGGTGACGAAGCCCGGCGCGTACATGCCGATCACGTGCCACTCCAGCACCAGCGCGGTGGCGCTGAACTCGAAGCCGCACACCTGCATGGCCAGCGGCGTGGCGGCCATCAGCAGGTTCATCACGCCATAGCCCAGCGCCGCGCCCAGCGTGGCGACGATGAAGATCGGCTGGCGCATGATCTGCCCCAGCGGCCGCCCCTGCGGCGCGTGCGCGGCTTGCGCGTGCACCGGCGGAAACTCGATCAGCGCCATCACCCCCATGGCCAGCAGCGCCACCACCGCCAGCGCCAGGTAGGCGCCGACGAAGGGCGTGGGCAGCAGCGTGCGCGTCCACGACGCCAGGTTGGGCCCGATGATGCCGCCCAGCAGCCCGCCGGCCAGCACCAGCGACACCGCCTTTTCGCGCCACGCGGGCGCGGTCAGCTCGGCGGCGGCAAAGCGGTACAGCTGGCCGTTGGCGTTGTAGTAGCCGGCGATCACCGTCGCCGTCAGCAGCAGCCAGAAGTGCTGGTGCGCCGCCGCGTACGCCGCCAGCAGCGCCGAACCCAGGGCCACCAACAGCCCGATCTGGAACGAGCCGCGGCGCCCGAAGCGCGTCTGGCTGCGCGCCACCAGCGGCGCCGCCAGCGCACCGCCCACCACGTAGCCCATCACCGGCAAGGTCGCCATCCAGGCGTGCGGCGCCAGCTGCAGGCCCACCAGGCCGTTGATGGCGATGAAGGTGACGTTGTTGATCAGGAACAGGCCCTGGACCAGGGTCAGCAGCAGCAGTTTGCGGTTCATGGGGTGACGATGTTCAGGGCAGGGTCAGCAGGCTGAGTGCCGCCAGCGGCGCGGTCTCGGCGCGCAGCACGCGCGGGCCCAGGCTGCGCGCAGCATAGCCGGCGGCGCGCGCGGCCGCTTCCTCGTCGGCGGCCAGCCCGCCTTCGGGGCCGGACAGCAGGGTGACGGGCGCGCCCGCCTCCAGCGCCGCCGCGCTGGCGCGCAGGCCGGGCGCGGCGCCGTCCAGCGACAGCAGCCAGCGCGCACCGTCCGCGGCTTGTTGCAGATACTCTTGAAGTGATAGCTGCCCGCGCACGTCCAGCAAGCGATTGCGGCCACTTTGCTCGCAAGCGGCGATGGCCACGGCCTGCCAGTGGGCGCGCTTCTTGGCGGCGCGCTCGCCGGCCAGGCGCAGGCTGCTGCGCGCCGTCAAGACCGGCGTCAGGCTGGCGGCGCCCAGCTCGGTGGCCTTTTCCACCAGCCAGTCCATGCGCTCGGCGGCCATCAGGCCCACGGCCAGGTGCACGGCGCGCGCGGCCTCGCGCTCGATGGGCTGGTGCGCGGCGATGTCCACTTCCACGTCGGCGCGGCCCATGCGCGCGACGGTGGCGGCCCATTCGCCGCCAGCGCCGTCGAACAGCGTGACGGCCTGACCCGGCTGCAGGCGCAGCACCTGCACGTGGCGCGCCGCGCCCGGCGGCAGGGCAAGGCGGGCGCCGGCGGCCAGCGCCAGCGGGACGTGAAAGCGGGGCATTGGCGGTGCGCGGTGAAAGCCTGCAATGGTACGCTGCGCCCACCATGCTGGACCCCGTCGCCGTCACCGCCTTGACACCGCCGCTGGCCTGCCCTTCGTGCCGCGCGCCCATGAGCGCACGCGCCGTGGCCGGGCACAACGGCGCGCGCATCGCGCTCGATTTGTGCCACGCCTGCCGCGGCCTGTGGTTCGACGAGGGCGAGAGCCTGCGCCTGGCGCCCGATGGCATCGTCGACTTGTTCGGCGAGCTGAACGCGCACAAGGACGACGCGCAGACCCCGCTGGGGCACGACTTGGCCTGCCCGCGCTGCCGGCGCACGCTGGCCGAGGGCGTGGACCTGGTGCGCACCGGCCGCTACTTCACCTACCGCTGCCCGCAGCGCCACGGGCGCTTTGCCACCTTTGCCGCCTTCATGGTCGAAAAGGGCTTCGTGCGCCAGCTCACCGCGCCCGAGATCGCCGACCTGGCCGAGCGCGTGCGCATCATCCACTGCGGCAGCTGCGGTGCGCCGATCGACCTGCGCCAGCACGACGCCTGCCCGTATTGCCATTCGGCGCTGTCGCTGCTCGACCCCAAGGCCGTGCAGCAGGCGCTGGCCGACTACCAGGCGCGGGCCCAGCGCGCCGCCGCCGGCCCGCGCGCGCCCGATTTGGCCGACGCGCTGATCCGCCTGGAGCAGGACCGCGAGCGCGTCAAGCGCGAGGAGCAAAAGGAGCGCTGGCAGGGCACCGCCCGCGCCGACGACCTGTGGGCCGTCGGCCTGAGCGAGGTCTGGGGCTGGCTCAGCGCGCGCGTCAAGTCATGATTTGATAGCTGCTCGCGCTGGGTGGGTGCGGGCTGCGGGCTGGTTTGGCTTGAATTTTGGCGCCTCACTCCGGTGCGTGCACCGGCAGCACGGCATCGATGCCGGCGGTGATGAAGTCGATCAGCAGCGGCGCGGCGGCCGCGCATCACCGCGCCCAGCCGTGCAAACCCCGAGCGAAATCCGGCCGTCGAGGGCTGCGGCGCGTGCCCGGCGGGTCAATAATTCCGGCATGACCCAGCCCACCCCAGCCACCCCCGCGGGCCTTGCGCCCAACGTTCCCCAGATCCGCCTGTACCAGGACTGGCTGCGCCGCGAGCGCGGCCTGACGTTTGCCACGTATCGCGATCTGTGGACTTGGTCCACCACCGAGCTGGACGCGTTCTGGCAAAGCATCTGGGACTACTTCGAGCTGCGCTCGCCCACGCCGCACACGGCGGTGCTGGGCAAGAACGTGATGCCCGGCGCCGAGTGGTTCCCGGGTGCGCAGGCCAACTACGCGCACCAGGTGTTTCGCCACGTCGACGCGGCGCATGCCGCCGGCGTGCCGGCCATCGTCAGCGACGACGAGAAGGGCCAGGCGCGCGAGCTGAGCTGGCCCGAGCTGCGACGCCAGGTCGCCTCGCTGGCGCTGCACCTGCAGGCGCAGGGCGTGCGCCCGGGCGACCGCGTGGCGGCCTACCTGCCCAACGTGCCCGAGACCATCGTCGCCTTTCTCGCCGTCGTCAGCATCGGCGCCGTGTGGAGCGTGTGCGCGCCCGACATGGGCACCAACGCGGTGCTGGATCGCTTCAGCCAGATCGAGCCCGCGGTGCTGATCGCCGCCGACGGCGTCAGCTGGGCCGGGCGCGACATCGACCGCAGCGCGGTGCTGCAAGAGCTGCGCGCCAAGCTGCCCAGCGTGCGGCACCTGGTGGTGCTGCATCACCCAGCTGCTTCTGAATCGATAGCTGACAGCGCAGACTGGACGCAGGCCATCGCCCGAAACGATCGGGAAACCGCGACCTTCGAGCCGCTGTGGCTGCCGTTCGAGCATCCGCTGTGGATCGTCTACTCCAGCGGCACCACCGGCCTGCCCAAGCCCATCGTGCATTCGCACGGCGGCATCGTGCTGGTGTCCACGGCCAGTGCGCTGCACATGGACGTGGGCTGCAGCTATCGCCCCAACAACTTCGGCGAGCGCTTTCACTGGTACAGCTCCACCGGCTGGATCATGTGGAACTCGCAGACTTCGGGGCTGCTGTCGGGCACCACCTGCGTGCTCTTCAACGGCAGCCCGGGCGGGCCGCGCGACGCCCCCGACTGGACCACGCTGTGGCGCTTTGCCGCGCGCCACGGCGTCACCTACCTGGGCTCGGGCGCGGCGTTTTACGCCGGCTGCGCCAAGGCCGGCGTGGACATGGCGCAATGCGGCGACCTGTCGCGCATCCGCGCCCTGGGCACCACCGGCTCGCCGCTGTCGCCCGAGGTGCAGCAGTGGGGCACCGAGCAGTTCCGTCGCATCGCCAAGACGCCGGCCCAGCAGGACATCTGGTGGATGAACATTTCCGGCGGCACCGACTTCGCCGGCGGCTTCATCGGCGGCACGCCCGAGCTGCCGCAGCAGCCCGGCGTCATGCAATGCCGCATGCTGGGCGCCGCGGTGGAAGCCTGGAACGAGGCCGGCGCGCCGGTGCTGGGCCAGGTCGGCGAGCTGGTCTGCGCCCAGCCCATCCCGTCCATGCCGCTGTACTTCTGGAACGACCCCGGCAACGCCCGCTACCTGGCCAGCTACTTCGAGATGTACCCGCGCGGCCACGGCCGCAAGCCCGGCGGCGGCGACCTCGGCGCCGACGCCGGCAGCGTGTGGCGCCATGGCGACTGGCTGCGCGTGGGCGACGAAAACGGGCAGGGCGAATGGTGCGTCATCTACGGGCGCTCGGACGCCACCATCAACCGCCAGGGCCTGCGCATGGGCACCAGCGAGATCTACAGCGCCGTCGAGGCGCTGCCCGAGGTGCTCGACTCGATGGTGGTCGACCTGGAATACCTGGGCCGCGAGAGCTACATGCCGCTGTTTGTCGTGCTGCGCCCCGGCGTGGCGCTGGACGACGGCCTGAAGAAGCGCATCAACGACGCCATCCGCCAGGCGCTGAGCCCGCGCTTCATGCCCAACGCCATCTTCCAGGTGCCCGAGATTCCGCGCACCCTGTCGGGCAAGAAGCAGGAGCTGCCGATCAAGAAGCTGCTGCTGGGCCAGCCGATCGACAAGGTGGTCAACCGCGAGGCCATGGCCAATCCCGGCTCGCTGGCCTGGTACGTCGACTTCGCCCAGCAGCGGCAGGACGGCCGGGTGGCCTGAACCAGCGGCCCCGGGCCCGCTGGTTCGCCGGGCGACGGCGGGACGTTTGCCCCGCAGCCGAGGGGTCGGGCCAGCCCGCGCCGGCGCGCTGTGGCATAATTCGCCCTTCGCTCTTTCGACCACTGTCGCAGGGCGGCACAAGAGGTTCAATGACCTTCAGGTTTGACAGGTCTTTGAGAATCGAGTGATAATTCAAGGCTTCGCTGATCGCAGCGAGGATGACGCAAGACGGGTAGTTTTGCGTGTTGGATCATTAACAAGATACAGCCGATAAGCGTGGGCGTTTGGTGGCGAATTGCCAAGTTCTTTCAGGACTAAAGACAAACGCTCATGAAGATAGAAGTGAAGTTCACTTCAATTCCGTTTAAGTGAGTGACTCGAGAGAGTATAAATTT
>JAFKGE010000078.1 GCA_017307865.1 Burkholderiales bacterium
CACGCGCGGCAAGCCGCCGGTGATGTCGCGAGTCTTCTGGCATTCGACCGGAATGCGCGCCAGCACCTCGCCGGGGCCCACGTCCTGGCCGTCCTGCACCTGGATCAGCGCGCCGACCTGGAAGCCGATGGTCACCGCATGGTCGGTGCCGGGAATCTTGACCTCGTTGCCGGTGGCGTCGATCAGCTTGACCTGCGGGCGCACGATCTTGGCCGAGCCGCGGCGCTTCGGGTCGATCACCACCAGGGTGGACAGGCCCGTGACCTCGTCCACCTGCTTGGCCACCGTCAGGCCTTCCTCGACGTTCTCGAACTTGACGCGGCCGGCGTACTCGGTGATCACCGGGCGCGTCAGCGGGTCCCAGTTGGCCAGGATGGTGCCGGCCTTGATGGTCTGGTCGGCCTTGACGGTCAGCGTGGCGCCATAGGGCACCTTGTGGCGCTCGCGCTCGCGGCCGTGCTCGTCGTGGATGGTGATCTCGCCCGAACGGGAGATGACCACCAGCTCGCCGCGCGTGTTGGTCACGTAGCGCATGGTGGCGTTGAAGCCGATCGCGCCGCTGGACTTGGCCTCGACGTTGGAGGCCACGGCCGCGCGCGAGGCCGCACCACCGATGTGGAAGGTGCGCATGGTCAGCTGCGTGCCGGGCTCGCCGATCGACTGCGCGGCAATCACGCCCACCGCCTCGCCGGTGTTGACCAGGCCGCCGCGGCCCAGGTCGCGCCCGTAGCACTTGGCGCACAGGCCGAAGCGGGTGTCGCAGGTCAGCGCGGTGCGCACGCGCACCTCGTCGATGCCGGCGGCTTCCAGCTCGTCGATCGCGTCCTCGTCCAGCATCTGGCCGGCCTGGATGACGACCTCGCGGGTTTCGGGGCTGACCAGGTCCTCGGCCGCCGTGCGGCCCAGGATGCGCTCGCGCAGCGACTCGATCACCTCGCCGCCCTCGACCACCGCGCGCATCAGCGAGCCGTTGCTGGTGCCGCAATCGACCTCGGTCACCACCAGGTCCTGCGTCACGTCGACCAGGCGGCGCGTGAGGTAGCCCGAGTTGGCCGTCTTCAACGCCGTGTCGGCCAGGCCCTTGCGGGCGCCGTGCGTGGAGATGAAGTACTGCAGCACGTTCAGGCCTTCACGGAAGTTGGCCGTGATGGGCGTCTCGATGATCGAGCCGTCCGGCTTGGCCATCAGGCCGCGCATGCCGGCCAGCTGGCGAATCTGCGCCGCGGAGCCGCGCGCGCCGGAGTCGGCCATCATGTAGATGGAGTTGAAGGACTCCTGGTCGACCTCCTTGCCGTGGCGGTCGGTGGTCTTTTGCTTGGCCAGCTGGGCCATCATGACCTTGGACACTTCGTCGCCGGCCTTGCCCCAGATGTCCACCACCTTGTTGTAGCGCTCGCCGGCGGTGACCAGGCCCGAGACGTACTGCTGCTCGATCTCTTTGACTTCCTTCTCGGCGCGCTCGATGATGGCGGGCTTTTCACCCGGCACCAGCATGTCCTCGATGGCGATCGAGATGCCGGCGCGCGTGGCCAGGCGGAAGCCGTTTTGCAGCAGCTTGTCGGCGAACACCACGGTGTCCTTCAGGCCGCACTTGCGGAAGCTGGCGTTGATCAGGCGCGAGATTTCCTTCTTCTTGAGCGCCTTGTTCATCAGCGCGAAAGGCAGGCCCTTGGGCAGGATCTCGGACAGCAACGCGCGGCCCACGGTGGTGTCCACCAGCGCCGTCGAGGCGACCAGCTCGCCGCTCGCCTTGTCGCGCGTCCACTCGGTCATGCGCACGGCGACCTTGGCCGTCAGCTCGACCACGCCGCCGTCCAGCGCGCGCTGCACTTCGCCGACGTCGGAGAAGATCAGGCCTTCGCCCTTGCCGTTGATGCGCTCGCGCGTGGTGTAGTACAGGCCCAGCACCACGTCCTGCGAGGGCACGATGGAGGGCTCGCCCGAGGCCGGAAACAGCACGTTGTTGGAGGCCAGCATTAGCGTGCGTGCTTCCATCTGCGCCTCGACCGACAGCGGCACGTGCACGGCCATCTGGTCGCCGTCGAAGTCGGCGTTGAAGGCGGCGCACACCAGCGGGTGCAGCTGGATCGCCTTGCCTTCGATCAGGATCGGCTCGAAGGCCTGGATGCCCAGGCGGTGCAGCGTGGGGGCGCGGTTGAGCATCACCGGGTGCTCGGTGATGACCTCTTCCAGGATGTCCCACACCACCGGCGTGCCGGATTCGACCTCTTTCTTGGCCGCCTTGATGGTGGTGGCGATGCCCATGGCCTCCAGGCGCGCGAAGATGAAGGGCTTGAAGAGTTCGAGCGCCATCAGCTTGGGCAGGCCGCACTGGTGCAGCTTGAGCGTCGGGCCCACGGTGATGACC
The DNA here is from genome assembly GCA_017307865.1 of Burkholderiales bacterium. Taxonomy (GTDB): domain Bacteria; phylum Pseudomonadota; class Gammaproteobacteria; order Burkholderiales; family Burkholderiaceae_C; genus Ottowia; species Ottowia pentelensis. The sequence continues at coordinate 2,369 of JAFKGE010000078.1, forward strand.
GAGCGGCCCGAGTAGTCCACGCGCTTGCCCAGCAGGTTCTGGCGGAAGCGCCCGCTCTTGCCCTTGATCATGTCGGCCAGCGACTTCAGCGCGCGCTTGTTGGCGCCGGTCATCGCCTTGCCGCGGCGGCCGTTGTCCAGCAGGCTGTCCACGGCCTCCTGCAGCATGCGCTTTTCGTTGCGCGCGATGATCTCGGGCGCCTTCAGCTCCAGCAGGCGGCGCAGGCGCGAGTTGCGGTTGATGACGCGGCGGTACAGGTCGTTCAGGTCCGACGTGGCAAAGCGCCCACCGTCCAGCGGCACGAGCGGGCGCAGGTCGGGCGGCAGCACCGGCAGCACCTGCAGCACCATCCACTCGGGCTTGATGCCCGACTTGCGGAAGGCCTCCAGCACCTTCAGGCGCTTGGCATTTTTCTTGACCTTGACCTCGGAGCCGGTCAGGTCGCCGCGCAGCTTCTCGATCTCGATGTCGAGGTCGATGCCCTGCAGCAGCTCCTTGATGCCCTCGGCGCCCATGTGCGCGACGAACTCGTCGCCGTATTCCTTGCGCTTGGCGTCGTAGTCGTCCTCGCTCATGATGCCGAACTTCTTCAGCGGCGTCATGCCGGGGTCGGTGACGACGTAGGCCTCGAAGTACAGCACGCGCTCGATGTCGCGCAGCGTCATGTCCAGCACCAGGCCCAGGCGCGAGGGCAGGCTCTTGAGGAACCAGATGTGGGCGCAGGGCGCGGCCAGGTCGATGTGGCCCATGCGCTCGCGGCGCACCTTGGTTTGCGTCACTTCGACGCCGCACTTCTCGCAGATCACGCCGCGGTGCTTGAGGCGCTTGTACTTGCCGCACAGGCACTCGTAGTCCTTGATGGGGCCGAAGATCTTGGCGCAGAACAGGCCGTCACGCTCGGGCTTGAAGGTGCGGTAGTTGATGGTCTCGGGCTTCTTCACCTCGCCGAAGGACCACGAACGGATCTTCTCGGGCGAAGCCAGGCCGATGCGGATGGCGTCGAAGTGCTCATCCGGCGTGAATTGCTTGAACAGGTCGAGTAGCGATTTCATGTGACTCTTTCCTTTTCGTCAAATTTCATAGCTGGCCGCGCTTGTCATCATTGGTTTTCAGAATGAAAACACTATGAAAACCTTGAAAAACAAGCGCAGGAAGCTCACTTTTTAAGAGCGCTCCAACTCGATGTCGAGGCCGAGCGAGCGAATTTCCTTGACCAGCACGTTGAACGACTCGGGCATGCCGGCGTCGATGGAGTGCTCGCCCTTGACGATGGACTCGTACACCTTGGTGCGGCCCTGCACGTCGTCGGACTTGACGGTGAGCATCTCTTGCAGCGTGTAGGCGGCGCCATAGGCCTCCAGCGCCCACACCTCCATCTCGCCGAAGCGCTGGCCGCCGAACTGGGCCTTGCCGCCCAGCGGCTGCTGCGTCACCAGCGAGTACGGTCCGGTCGAGCGCGCGTGCATCTTGTCGTCGACCAGGTGGTGCAGCTTCAGGAAGTGCATGTAGCCCACGGTGGTCGGGCGCTCGAAGGCGTCGCCGGTGCGGCCGTCGTGCAGCCAGGCCTGCGTGCGCGTGGCCGTGAGGCCCTTGAGCTTGGCCACCTCCTCGGGGTAGGCCAGCTTGAGCATGGCGTGGATGTCTTCTTCGGTGGCGCCGTCGAACACCGGCGTGGCAAAGGGCACGCCGCCGGTCAGGTTCTCGGCCATCTCCAGCAGCTGATCGTCGCCGATGGACTTGAAGTCCTCCTTGCGGCCCGTGCTGTTGTAGAGCTGCTCCAGATACTGGCGCAGCTTGGCGACGCGGTTCTCGGCCGCCAGCATCTCGTTGATGCGCGCGCCGATGCCCTTGCCGGCCCAGCCCAGGTGCACTTCCAGCACCTGGCCCACGTTCATGCGCGAGGGCACGCCCAGCGGGTTCAGCACGATGTCGGCGGGCGTGCCGTCGGCCATGTAGGGCATGTCCTCGATCGGCACGATCTTGGACACCACGCCCTTGTTGCCGTGGCGGCCGGCCATCTTGTCACCGGGCTGCAGGCGGCGCTTGACGGCCAGGTAGACCTTGACCATCTTCAGCACGCCGGCCGGCAGCTCGTCGCCCTGCGTCAGCTTCTTGCGCTTTTCCTCGAAGGCGAGGTCGAAGCTGTGGCGCTGCTGCTCGATCGAGGCCTTGATGCTCTCGACCTGCGCGGCCACGCCGTCGTCGGCCGGACGGATGTCGAACCAGTGGTACTTGTCGACCGAGGCCAGGTAGGCCTTGTCGATCTTGGTGCCCTTGGCGATGCGGTTGGGGCCGCCGTTGGCCAGCTTGCCGATCAGCAGCTTCTCGATGCGGTCGAAGGCGTCGGCCTCGACGATGCGCAGCTGGTCGTTCAAGTCCAGCCGGTAGCGCTTCAGCTCATCGTCGATGATCTGCTGCGCGCGCTTGTCGCGCTGGATGCCTTCGCGGGTGAACACCTGCACGTCGATCACCGTGCCCTGCGAGCCCTGGTCCACGCGCAGCGAGGTGTCCTTCACGTCGCTGGCCTTCTCGCCGAAGATGGCGCGCAGCAGCTTTTCTTCGGGCGTCAGCGTGGTTTCGCCCTTGGGCGTGACCTTGCCGACCAGCGTGTCGCCGGGCAGCACCTCGGCGCCCACATAGATGATGCCGGACTCGTCCAGGCGATTCAGCTGCTGCTCCGACAGATTGGGAATGTCGCGCGTGATCTCTTCGGCGCCCAGCTTGGTGTCGCGCGCCATCACCACCAGCTCCTCGATGTGGATACTGGTGTAGCGGTCTTCGGCCACCACGCGCTCGCTGATCAGGATCGAGTCCTCGAAGTTGTAGCCGTTCCAGGGCATGAAGGCGATCAGCATGTTCTGGCCGATGGCGATCTCGCCCAGGTCGGTCGAGGCGCCGTCGGCCACCACGTCGCCCTTGGCCAGCTTGTCGCCGCGCTTGACGATCGGGCGCTGGTGGATGTTGGTGTTCTGGTTGCTGCGCTGGTACTTGATCAGGTTGTAGATGTCCACGCCCACTTCACCGGCCACCGCCTCGTCGTCGTTGACGCGGATCACGATGCGCGTGGCGTCGACGTAGTCCACCACGCCGCCACGGCGCGCCGTCACCACGGTGCCCGAGTCGACCGCGGCCACGCGCTCGATGCCGGTGCCGACCAGGGGTTTCTCGGGCCGCAGCACGGGCACCGCCTGGCGCGACATGTTGGCGCCCATCAGCGCGCGGTTGGCGTCGTCGTGCTCCAGGAAAGGCACCAGCGAAGCCGCCACCGACACGATCTGCGCCGGCGACACGTCCATGTACTGGATGCGCTCGGCGCCCACCAGCACCGAGTCGCCCTTCTCGCGCGCCGACACCAGGTCGCCCGTGAGGCGCCCGTCCTTGTCCAGCGTGGCGTTGGCCTGCGCGATGATGTACTTGCCTTCCTCGATGGCCGACAGGTAGTCGATGTCCATCGTCACCTTGCCGTCGACCACGCGGCGGTACGGTGTCTCGATAAAGCCGTACTCGTTCAGGCGCGCGTACAGGGCCAGCGAGTTGATCAGGCCGATGTTCGGGCCTTCCGGCGTCTCGATCGGGCACACGCGGCCGTAGTGCGTGACGTGCACGTCGCGCACCTCGAAGCCCGCGCGCTCGCGCGTCAGGCCGCCCGGGCCCAGGGCCGACACGCGGCGCTTGTGCGTGATTTCGGCCAGCGGGTTGGTCTGGTCCATGAACTGCGACAGCTGCGAGGCGCCGAAGAACTCCTTGAGCGCGGCCGAAATCGGCTTGCTGTTGATCAGGTCGTGCGGCATCAAGGGCTCCTGCTCGGCCTGGCCCAGGCGCTCCTTCACGGCCTTCTCGATGCGCGCCAGGCCCATGCGGTACTGGTTTTCGGCCAGCTCACCCACGCAGCGCACGCGGCGGTTGCCCAGGTGGTCGATGTCATCGACCTCGCCACGACCGTTGCGCAGCTCGACCAGGATCTTGACCACGGCCAGGATGTCGTCGTTGGACAGCACCATCGGGCCGGTCGACTCCTCGCGACCGACCTTGGCGTTGAACTTCATGCGGCCCACGCGCGACAGGTCGTAGGTGTCGGGGTTGTAGAACAGGCGCTGGAACAGGGCCTGCACCGCGTCCTCGGTGGGCGGCTCGCCGGGGCGCATCATGCGGTAGATGGCCACGCGGGCGGCGAACTCGTCGGCGGTCTCGTCGGCGCGCAGCGTCTGCGAGATGTAGGCGCCCTGGTCGAGCTCGTTGGTGAAGATGCAGGGCAGCTCCTGCACGCCCGCCTCGCGCAGCTTTTTCAGCAGGCCCTCGGTCAGCTCCTCGTTGGCCTTGGCCACGATCTCGCCGGTATCGCCGTCGACGATGTTCTTGGCCACCACGCGGCCCAGCAGGAAGTCCTCGGGCACGCTGATGTGCGTGGTGCCCGACTGCTCCAGCTCGCGCGTGTGGCGCGCGGTGACGCGCTTGTCCTTGGCGACGATGACCTTGCCCGACTTGTCGGTGATGTCGAAACGCGCCACCTCGCCCTTCAGGCGCTCGGACACGAACTCCATCTGCGCGCCGCTGTCCATCAGGCGGAAGTTGTCGTTGACGAAGAAGTTCGCCAGGATCTGTTCCGGCGTCAGGCCGATGGCCTTCAGCAGGATGGTGACCGGCATCTTGCGGCGGCGGTCGACGCGGAAGAACAGGATGTCCTTGGGGTCGAACTCGAAGTCCAGCCACGAGCCGCGATAGGGAATGATGCGCGCCGAGAACAGCAGCTTGCCCGAGCTGTGCGTCTTGCCCTTGTCGTGCTCGAAAAACACGCCGGGCGAGCGGTGCAGCTGGCTGACGATCACGCGCTCGGTGCCGTTGACGATGAACGAGCCCTTGTCGGTCATCAGGGGCACCTCGCCCATGTAGACCTCCTGCTCCTTCACTTCCTTGACCACCTTGGACTGCGAGGTGGAGGACTCGCGGTCGTAGATGATGAGCTGCACGCGCGCGCGCACGGCCGAGGCGAAGGTCAGGCCGCGCGTCTGGCACTCGCGCACGTCGAAGGCCGGCTTGGCCAGGTTGTATTCGATGAACTTCATCTCGACAAAGCCGTTGTGCGAGACGATGGGGAAGGCGGACTCGAACGCGGCCTGCAGACCCTCGTGGGTGCGCTTCTTGGGCGCGGAGTCGGCTTGCAGGAAGGCGGTGTAGGCGTCGCGCTGCATCTGCAGCAGGTACGGAACCTCGAGCACGCTGTCGCGGCTGCCAAAGCTCTTGCGGATGCGCTTGCGTTCGGTGAAGGTATAGGCCATGAAATCTCCGGGCGATGAACCAAAAGGTCCTGGATATCAGGCGACTAGGAAAGTCAGGCCCCAAACAGCCTGACGAAAGCTTGGTGGCTGGCCACTACCAGCCGATGGCGGACAGCCGCGCATTGCACGCGGCCCGGACCAAGTGGCCTTCTGCAGTCGGGTTCAGAAGACACTTGCAAGCGGCGCATGCCGCCGCTTGCAGGTGCGCTCTGAAAGCGCAAAAGGCTGGCCCCAACAGCCAGCCCGTAAATCGGGGCTGGAGCGTAGCGAGCGGCGCGAGGCTGGTTCGAGAAGCGCAGCCGTACACGAGTACGGCGAGCATCGCAGAGCCAGGATCGCGTCGCGCAGTAGCTCCAGACCGATTTACTTGAGTTCGACCTTGGCGCCGGCGTCTTCCAGCTTCTTCTTGGCCGCCTCGGCGTCCGCCTTCGGCAGGCCTTCCTTGACGGGCTTCGGCGCGCCGTCGACCAGGTCCTTGGCTTCCTTCAGGCCCAGGCCGGTGATCTCGCGCACCGCCTTGATGACGGACACCTTGTTGGCGCCGGCTTCCAGCAGTTGCACCGTGAACTCGGTCTTTTCTTCGGCGGCGGCAGCAGCGCCACCGGCACCACCGGCGGCCGGCGCGGCCATGGCCGCGGCGCTCACGCCGAACTTCTCTTCGATGGCTTTCACCAGGTCGTTGAGTTCCATGACCGTCATGCCATCCAGCGCGGTCAGAAATGCGTCTTTGTCAAATGCCATTTTGATTTCCCAATACAGTTAAACGGATCGTTTTGGCGGTGCCCTCAGGCAGCCGCCGCCTCGCCTTCGCCCTTCTTGGCCGCCAGCGCGCCCAGCACCACGGCGGTGCGGGAGATCGGCGACATGAGCAAGCCACACAACTGGGCCAGCAGCACTTCCTTGCTCGGAATGCTGGCCAGCTCCTTCACGCCGTCGGCATCCAGGCTTTTGCCGCCGTAGACGCCCGCGCGAATGACCAGCTTGTCGTTGGTCTTCGCGAAATCGGCCACCACCTTCGCGGCAGCCACGGCGTCTTCGGAGAAGCCATAGATCAGCGGGCCGGACATCTGCTCGCTGATCACTTCGAAGCTGCTGCCGGCCACAGCCCGGCGCGCCAGCGTGTTTTTCAACACGCTCAGGGCGACGCCTTGGCTGCGCGCCGAAGAGCGCAGTTTCGTCATGTCAGCGACCGTGACGCCGCGGTATTCCGCCATCACCAGCGTTTGAGCTTTTGCGGCGAGGTCGGTCACTTCTTTGATGACCGCTTCTTTCTCACTGCGATTCAGACTCAAGGTCTACTCCTTAAAAAGCGTTGCCTGCAACCGATGCCATGGGCACCGACCCTGGCAACGCACCTTCCAAAGCGACCGACTGTTCAGGAAAATCCTTCTCAGCAGGCTCGCCATCTGCGCTGGCCGCTCTCAAAACGAGAGTCGATTAAGTTCGGCCGAAGCCGACCCGCCAGCGGTCTTGGATGGCCTGCCGCAACCCGAGGGCCGCGGCAGCCCACCACTCCGGCACGCGCGCCGCCAGGCGGTGCGCGTGCCGAATTTCGTCATCAGGCGCTGATGGTCTGGGTATCGACCCGCACGCCCACGCCCATGGTGCTGGACACCGCCACCTTGCGCAGGTACACGCCCTTGCTGGTGGCCGGCTTGGCCTTGTTCAGCGCCTCGATCAGCGCCGCCAGGTTGCCCTGCAGCTTGTCGGCCTCGAACGAGCGACGGCCGATGGTGCCGTGCACGATGCCGGCCTTGTCGACGCGAAACTGCACCTGGCCGGCCTGGGCGTTCTTCACCGCCGTGGCCACGTCGGGCGTCACCGTGCCGACCTTGGGGTTGGGCATCAGGCCGCGCGGGCCCAGGATCTGGCCCAGCGTGCCGACCACGCGCATGGCGTCGGGCGCGGCAATCACCACGTCGAAGGGCATGTCGCCGGCCTTGACCTGGGCGGCCAGGTCGTCCATGCCGACGATGTCGGCGCCGGCGGCCTTGGCCTCTTCGGCCTTGGCACCCTGGGCGAACACCGCCACGCGCTTGGTCTTGCCGGTGCCGTTGGGCAGCACCACGGCGCCGCGCACCACCTGGTCGGACTTCTTGGCGTCGATGCCCAGCTGCACCGCGACGTCGATGGATTCATCGAACTTGGCGGTGGCGTGCTCCTTGACCAGCGCCAGCGCTTCGGTCAGGGCGTACAGCTTGGTCGAATCGACCTTGCCCACCTGGGCCTTTTGTTTCTTGGTCGGCTTGGCCATTTAGACGCCCTCCACCGTGACGCCCATGGAACGGGCGGAACCGGCGATCGTGCGCACGGCGGCGTCCAGATCGGCGGCGGTCATGTCCTTTTGCTTGGTCTTGGCGATCTCTTCGAGCTGGGCGCGCGTGATCTTGCCCACCTTGTCCGAGTTCGGCTTGGCCGAGCCCTTGTCCAGCTTGATGGCCTTCTTGATCAGGGTGGCCGCGGGCGGCGTCTTGATGATGAAGGTGAAGCTCTTGTCCGCGAACGCAGTGATCACCACCGGCAGCGGCAGGCCGGGCTCAACACCCTGGGTCTGGGCGTTGAACGCCTTGCAGAACTCCATGATGTTCAGGCCACGCTGGCCCAGCGCCGGGCCGATCGGTGGGGACGGGTTGGCCTTACCAGCTGGCACTTGCAGCTTGATGAAGCCGACGATCTTCTTCGCCATGCTTTGCTCCTTGCGGGTTCATGCGCGCCGCATCGGCGCTCCCCGGGGGTTTCGACTCACCAAAAGTGCCGTTCGCGCCGAGTCGGCAAGCGCGAGCAGCTATAAATTCAATAGCGATCAGGCCTTCTCGACCTGCGCGAACTCGAGCTCGACGGGTGTGGCGCGACCAAAGATCGTGACCGACACGCGCAGCTTGCTCTTGTCGTAGTTGACTTCCTCGACCGTGCCGTTGAAGTCGGTGAACGGACCTTCCTTGACGCGCACGTACTCGCCGACCTCGAACTCGACCTTGTGGCGCGGCTTGTCGGTGCCTTCCTGCATCTGGTTGACGATCTTCATCACGTCGTCTTCCGAGATCGGGGCCGGGCGGTTCTTGGCGCCGCCCACGAAGCCGGTCACCTTGTTGGTGTGCTTGACCAGGTGCCAGGTGTCGTCGTCCATGATCATCTCGACCAGGACGTAGCCGGGGAAAAACTTGCGCTCGGTGGTGCGCTTGACACCGTTCTTGATCTCGACGACTTCCTCGGTCGGCACCAGGATGCGGCCGAACTTGGCCTGCATGCCCGCGCGGTTGACGCGCTCGCGGATGTTGCGCTCGACCGCCTTCTCCATGCCCGAATAGGCATGCACCACGTACCAGCGCAGGTCGGGGTTGGTGGACGCGCCTGCGCTCATGTCCGTCATCACGTCGCTCGTCATTGCTTCCACCCCAAAATCAGGTCGTACAGCGACCATTGCAGGAACTGGTCGGTCAGCCACATGAACAGCGCCAGAAACACCGTGAAGGCAAACACGAAGGCCGTGGTCTGCAGGGTTTCCTTGCGCGTCGGCCACACGACCTTTTGCATCTCGCGCCAGGAGTCGCGTCCGAACGCGATCAGGCGCCGCCCGGACTCCGAGCTCAGGAAGGCCACCGCCGCCAGGACCAGGCCGACGATCAGGCTGCCCCACTGAACCCAGGCGCCGCGGCTGGACAAGAGGTAGAACGCCGCCACGCCGCCCACGACCAGCAAGCCGGCGGCGGCCAGCTTGGCCTTGTCAGCTCCCGTGCTTACGGTTTCGATTTGCGTGCTTGCCATGTGGGCTGCCGGTTTCCAATACACAAGAGGCTTTCTGGGCCTCGAACTTCATTCACGTCTCAACGCGCAAGCCCGCCGAGGTGGCGGGCTTTGCAAAACCACCCGATGTCAGGTGGCAGGGGCAGTAGGAATCGAACCTACAACCTTCGGTTTTGGAGACCGACGCTCTGCCAATTGAGCTATACCCCTAGAGCCCCGCAACAATCACTCGATGATCTTGGCCACCACGCCGGCGCCCACGGTGCGGCCACCTTCGCGGATGGCAAAGCGCAGGCCTTCTTCCATGGCGATGGGGGCGATCAGCTTGACGGTGATGCTGACGTTGTCGCCCGGCATCACCATTTCCTTGTCCTTGGGCAGCTCGATGGAGCCGGTGACGTCGGTGGTGCGGAAGTAGAACTGCGGACGGTAGTTGTTGAAGAAGGGCGTGTGACGGCCGCCTTCGTCCTTGGACAGGACGTAGACCTCGCCGGTGAAGTGCGTGTGCGGCTTGATGGAGCCGGGCTTACAGAGGACTTGGCCGCGCTCGACGTCTTCGCGCTTGGTGCCGCGCAGCAGGATGCCGACGTTGTCGCCGGCCTGGCCCTGGTCGAGCAGCTTGCGGAACATCTCGACGCCGGTGACGGTGGTCTTTTGGGTGGCCTTGATGCCGACGATTTCGATTTCTTCGCCGACCTTGATGATGCCGCGCTCGACGCGGCCGGTCACCACGGTGCCGCGCCCGGAGATGGAGAACACGTCTTCGACGGGCATCAGGAAGGCGCCGTCGATGGCGCGCTCGGGGGTGGGGATGTAGGTGTCCAGGGCGTCGGCCAGGTTCATGATGGCCACTTCGCCCAGCTCGCCGGTGTCGCCTTCGAGGGCCAGCTTGGCGCTGCCCTTGATGATGGGGGTGTCGTCGCCGGGGAATTCGTACTTGGACAGGAGTTCACG
>JAFKGE010000022.1 GCA_017307865.1 Burkholderiales bacterium
TTCGGGCGGCAGCGCCGGCGCGCCGGCGCGCCGCGACTTAGTCGTACCCACCCGCGGAAGAGCCCCGGTACTTGATCAGCAGGTAGGCCGGGCCGAACAAGGGGATTTCCTTGTCGTAGGCAAAGCGCACCACCACCTTGTCGTCGACCTTGGTGACCTCCAGGTCCTTGCCGCTGATGGAGTCGATGTAGTCCACCGAGGCGGTGCGGTCGAACGAGGCGCGCACCGCCGGCACCGTGTCGCCGTCGGCGGCGGCCTTCTTGACCGCCTTGACGATGGACATGTATTCGCTCGCCGTGGGCACCACCTTGGCGCCGACGATGGCCACGAAGGCCAGCACCACGCCCAAAAACAGCAGGCCGACGAACGAGATGCCGCGCTGCGACGCCGGTGACGTGTGCTTCATGTTTGCTCTCTCCCTCATTTGAAAGGCCCGATGCGGCCCAGGTTGCCGAAGTTCATCCAGACAAAGAAGGCCTTGCCGACGATGTTGCCGTTGGGCACGAAGCCCCAGTAGCGCGAATCGAGCGAGTTGTCGCGGTTGTCGCCCATCATGAAGTAATGCCCCTCGGGCACCTTGCAGGTGACGCCCTCGATGCTGTAGCGGCACTGGTCGCGGTACTGAAACTGGTCCGGGTTGCCGATGAAGGCCGCGCGGCGCGTGTCGACGATGATGTTGTGATGCACGTCGCCGAGCTGTTCGTTGAACTGCTTGAAGTACTCCATCGTCGACTCGTCGAAGAAGTCCGACACCGCCGTCTGCGGCACTTCCTTGCCGTTGATGGTCAGGCGCTTGTTCAGGTAGGACACCTCGTCGCCCGGCAGGCCGATCACGCGCTTGATGTAGTCGACGCTGGGCTTGGGCGGATAGCGGAACACCACCACGTCGCCGCGCTGGATGGGGTTGCCCTGGGTCACCTGGGTGTTGACGACGGGCAGGCGCAGGCCATAGGTGAACTTGTTGACCAGGATCAGGTCGCCGATCAGCAGCGTCGGGATCATCGAGCCCGACGGAATCTTGAACGGCTCGACCACGAAGGAGCGCAGCAGAAAGACGATCAGGATGACCGGGAACAGCCCGGCCGTCCAGTCCAGCCACCAGGGCTGGGCCAGCAGGCGCTCGCGCGCCGTGTCCAGGTTCTCGTCGTCGACCTTGGTGATGCCCTGCGCCGCCAGCTCGGCGCGCCGGCGCGCGCGCTGCTCGGTCAGTGCCTGCGCGGCGGCGCGACGGCGCGGCAGAAAGATGAAGCGGTCGGCCAGCCAGTACAGGCCGGTGACGACGGTGGCCAGAAACAGCAGCAGGGCAAAGTTGCCCTCGATCGACCCGGTGTACCAGGCGGCGCCGTAGCCCACGAAGGCGGCCAGGACGATGGCGGTGAGGATGGGCATTTCAGTGGTTCGTCTCGCAGCGAGTGAAAACGCGGGGGGTGATCATTCTTCCACCTGCAGGATGGCCAAAAATGCCTCTTGCGGCACCTCGACCGAGCCGATCTGTTTCATTCGCTTCTTCCCTGCCTTTTGTTTTTCGAGCAATTTGCGCTTGCGGGTGATGTCGCCACCGTAGCATTTTGCCAGCACGTTCTTGCGCAACGCCTTGATGTTCTCGCGCGCGATGATGTTGGCGCCGATGGCCGCCTGGATCGCCACGTCGAACTGCTGGCGGCTGATGATCTCGCGCATCTTGGCCGCCACCGCGCGGCCGCGGTACTGCGCCTGGCTGCGGTGCACGATGATGGACAGCGCATCCACGCGCTCGCCGTTGAGCAGGATGTCGACCTTCACCACGTCGGAGGCGCGGTACTCCTTGAACTCATAGTCCATCGACGCATAGCCGCGCGAGACGCTCTTGAGCTTGTCGAAGAAGTCCAGCACGATCTCGCCCAGCGGCAGCTCATAGGTCAGCATGACTTGGCGGCCGTGGTATTGCATGTTGAGCTGCACGCCGCGCTTCTGGTTGCACAGCGTCATCACCGGGCCGACGTAGTCCTGCGGCATGAACAGATGCACGGTGACGATGGGCTCGCGGATTTCCTGGATGCGGCCCTGGTCGGGCATCTTGGACGGGTTCTCGACCAAGATTACTTCGCCGTCGGCCTTTTCGACCTGGTAGACCACGCTGGGCGCGGTGGTGATCAGGTCCTGGTCGAACTCGCGCTCCAGGCGCTCCTGCACGATCTCCATGTGCAACAGGCCCAGGAAGCCGCAGCGAAAGCCGAAGCCCAGCGCCTGGCTGACCTCGGGCTCGAAGCGCAGCGACGAGTCGTTGAGCTGCAGTTTCTCGAGGCTGTCGCGCAGCTGGTCGTACTGGTTGGCCTCGGTCGGGTACAGGCCGGCGAACACCTGCGGCTGCACTTCCTTGAAGCCCGGCAGCGGATGCTCGGCCGGGCCCAGATTGTTGGGCAGCTTCTTGTCCAGGGTGATGGTGTCGCCCACCTTGGCGGCCTTCAGCTCCTTGATGCCGGCAATGATGTAGCCCACCTCGCCCGCCTTGAGCTGCTCACGCTGCTCGGTGGCGGGTGTGAACACGCCCAGCTGGTTGGCTTCGTAGGCGGCGCCGGTGGCCATCATGCGAAAGCGTTCGCCCTTCTTCAGCTCGCCATCGACCACGCGCACCAGCATCACCACGCCGACGTAGGCGTCGAACCAGCTGTCGATGATCATGGCGCGCAAGGGCGCCTGCAGCTTGCCGCGCGGCGCCGGCACCTTGGCGACGATCTGCTCCAGCACCTCGTCGATGCCCATACCGGTCTTGGCCGAGATGGCGATCGCCTCGCTGGCGTCGATGCCGATCACGTCCTCGATCTCTGCCTTGGCGGTTTCCGGATCGGCCTGTGGCAGATCCATCTTGTTGAGCACCGGCAGCACCTCCACGCCGAGGTCGAGCGCCGTGTAGCAGTTGGCCACCGTCTGCGCTTCGACGCCCTGCGAGGCATCGACGACGAGCAGTGCACCTTCGCAGGCCGACAGCGAACGCGAGACTTCATACGAGAAGTCGACGTGGCCCGGCGTGTCGATCAGGTTGAGGTTGTAGACGCGGCCGTCGCGCGCCGTGTAGTGCAGCGCGGCGGTCTGCGCCTTGATGGTTATCCCCCGTTCCTTCTCGATGTCCATCGAGTCGAGCACCTGCGCCTGCATCTCGCGCTCGGCCAGGCCGCCGCAGCGCTGAATCAGGCGATCGGCCAGCGTGGATTTGCCGTGGTCGATGTGCGCGATGATTGAAAAATTTCTGATGTGATCCATCAAGGAACGAAGGCAAGTGTTTGATCGCGCACGCTCGGCGCATGAAAAAAGGGCGCGCCCTGAATGTGACGCGCCCTCAACCAACAATCTATGGCAACTGCGATAGTTGGAGCTTCATTGTAGGCAAAAACCGCTGGGGCCAAGATTGAAAATCCAAAATCGGAGGGCGTTGCAGGCTCACAACGGAATATTCATCAACAGCTTATCCACAGATATTTCTGGATGAGCCGTGAACAAGCTGTGATTTGACTGGGCATGGCTTGTGAAAAAGCCGGGCGTCTTGCGCATCGTGGGCTCAAGCCGTCCTGATATTCCGAAATCCGTAGAAAGTTGGGCGCGATTTTACCGAACTCCATCTGAGCGCCCCGCGTTTGATCCACACCGTCCGGCATGGGCCAAACCCGGGGTCACCACTCCGAACCGCTCGCCGGCCGTGGCAAAGCCGCCAAAACCCAGCAAAACGTAGGGGTTTTCAGCCTTTGTCCGGCTCCCGTCAGCGCGTCGCCCGCACCAGCACGAACTGCACCAGGTCGCCGCGCTGCACCAGCATGTTGACGGGCTTGCTGCGGTCGGCCTTGGCCACGGCCGCCTCGAACTCGCGCACGCTGGCGACCTCGACGTTGCTCACGGCCAGGATCACGTCGCCCTCGCGCAGGCCGGCACGCGCCGCCGCGTCGGCCACCGCCGTCACGCGCACGCCATGCTTGACCTTGAGTTCCTTTCGCTGCGCGTCCGTCAGGTCGGTCACCGTCACGCCGAGCGCCTGCGCCGTGTTGGCGGCCTTGGCCGGTTCGCTGCTGCGCGCGGCCGGCTTGCCGCTGGCCGCCACGGCATCGGGCTCCAGCTCGGCAATGGTCATCGTCAGATCGCGGTTCTGGCCGCGGCGAAACACCGTCACCGTACTGCGCGTGCCGGGCTTGGTGTTGCCCACCAGGCGCGGCAGGTCGCTGGCCTTGTCGATGGTCTTGCCGTCGAAGCGAACGATGATGTCGCCCGCCTCCACGCCCGCCTTCTCGGCCGGCGAGCCGCCTTCCACGTTGCGCACCAGCGCGCCCTGCGGCTTGCCCAGGCCGATGGACTCGGCCACCTCGCGCGTCACCTGGTCGATGCGCACGCCGATGCGCCCGCGCGTGACGTGGCCGCTGGCGCGCAACTGGTCGCTCACGCGCATGGCCTCGTCGATCGGGATGGCGAACGAGATGCCCATGAAGCCGCCCGAGCGCGAATAGATCTGGCTGTTGATGCCCACCACCTCGCCGCGCATGTTGATCAGCGGTCCGCCCGAGTTGCCGGGGTTGACCGCCACATCGGTCTGGATGAAGGGCAGGTAGTCGCCGGTGTCGCGCTGCTTGGCGCTGACGATGCCGGCGGTAACGGTGTTTTCCAGCCCGAAGGGCGAGCCGATGGCCATCACCCATTCGCCCACGCGCAGGCGGCTGACATCGCCCGTCTTCACGAAGGGCAGGCCGCTGGCGTCGATCTTGACCAGGGCCACGTCGGTGCGCTTGTCGGCACCGACGATGCGGGCCTTGAACTCGCGCTTGTCGGTCAGCGTGACGATCACCTCGTCGGCGCCGTCGACCACGTGCGCATTGGTCATGACGTAGCCGTCGGCCGACAGGATGAAGCCCGAGCCCACGCCGCGCGGCACCTCCTCGTCGGGGGCCTGGGGCGCCGGCCGGTTGGGCTTGCCGGGGCGCGGCAGGTTGGGCATGGGCACGCCGAAGAAACGCCGGAAGAACTCCTGCATCTCCGGGTCCATCGCCCCATCGTCGCCGCCCCTGGCGCGCGCGCGCTCCATGGTGCGGATGTTGACCACCGCCGGACTGACCAGGTCGACCAGATCGGTGAAGTCCGGCAGGGTGCGCACCACGGGCGCCGGCTGGGCTGCCGCGGGCAGCGTGACGGTCCAGGCGCCGGCGCTCAGCAGCAGGGGCACGATGAGGCCCGCAAGCTGGGCACGGCGGAAGACGGCAGTTTTCATGTCGGGGTTCGGTCGATGTCGGTTGGAAGAAGGCGCGCCACCAGGCTGGGGCCGTGGGCGCGATGAATCACTTGTCGTGGCGCAGATTGTCGAGCAGGGCGGTCAGGGTCTGGCGCGGCACCTCGCCGATCAGGGTGACCCACCAGGGCCCTTCGGCGCCGGGCCAGCGGCGGCTCATGGCATGCGTGGCGCCCAGGCTGGACACCCCGGCATGCACGTGGCGCTTGGCGTCGAAGGGCTCGATGAATATCGACACCGTGGCCAGGCCGTCCGAAAACACCCATTGCACGACCGAGTTCGACGCCCCCATGGACTGCCGAAAGCAGCCCTGCGGCTCGAAGCCCGGCACCGGCTGCTCCAGGCGCCAGCCCTCGCGCGCAGCGTCGATGCGCACGCGCTCGATGCGCACCTTGCGCCAGCCCTCGGTGCTGGGCATGGCCAGCTGGGTCTTGACGGCCGGCTCGGGCGGATCGAGCTGTACCTCGGAAAACGCCGACTGCTCCAGCACCTTGCCGGCGCCGTCCAGCGTCTGCGTCTTGAGCACCAGGCCCGTGCGGCGCTCGCTCCAGATGCGGTAGCCGAAGCGCCATTGATCGACCGGCTTGAGCACCACCACGTCGGTGGTCATGCCGGCCACGCGATCCTGGCCCGTCTCCTGGGCCGTGTAGTGCTCGGCCGCGGCCTGATCGGCACCCGGGCGCAGCAGGTTGGGAAAGCGCCCGCCGGGCGCGCGCTGCTCGGAACGCAGCACATGGGCATCAGGCAGCAGCAGGCTGACCTCGTCGTTGCGCCGGAAGGTCGAGCGCGGCGGGCCCGACAGCGCGTCGACGCGCTCGAACTGCACGTCGCCCTCGCACAAATGCCAGATGCGCGCACTGGCCATAGCGCCGTTGGACGCGCTGACCACGTAGGTGCCGACAAACGACGGCACGCTGGAGCCCTGCTGCAGGCGCACCAGCCACTCGTCGACGCTGCGCTGCGGCGGCCCCACGGGTCGGCCCGCACCGCCGCCGAACGCCCCCTGCGCGGCAGCACAGCTCAGCACGCCGCCGGCGCACCACAACAGCGCCAGGGCGCTCATGCGGCGCATCCAGCCGCGGCGCCACGGCGCGTCGGCCCAGCCTGCCGGGCGCCAGGCGCCCTCCCCGGCCAGCCGGCTCAACGCGTCGACCCTTCAAACGTGGCGGCGCGCAAGAAGCCCGCCGTGTTGCCGAACGCCGACACCCCGGCCGCCTGGCGGTGCGCGGCCAGCAACTGGTCGAGCTCGGGGTCGCGCAGCATCACGGGCGTGGCCGGGGCTGGCGCAGCCGCCGGGCTTTGTTGCTGTGCCAACTGCACCACGGCCGTGGCGGGCGCCGCCGGGCCAGTGCTCGAGGCCAGTTGCGCCCCGCCCGCCGGAGCCGCCGGGCCGATGCCGCCCAGCACGCCCCAGCCGATGGCCGCAACGGCCGCCAGCGAGGCGAAGCCGGCCGCCATCTTCCAGCGAAACACGCCATCGTTGGCCGCCTCGTGCCGGGTTTCGGCCACGACCGCCGGCGCATCGACCAACCCCTGCGGCACCGGTTGCGGCGGCAGCTGCTGGCGCAGGCGCGCGACGAAGGCCGCGTCGCCCCGGCCATCACCCAGGTCGGGCGCGCGCAGCACGTCGCCGATCAGGTGGTACAGGTGCCAGCTCTCGCGGGCCTCGGCGGCATCGGCCGCCGCCAGCACGGCCGCGGCCTGAGCGGGCGTCAGCTCGCCATCCATCAGGGCAGAAATCTGTTCACGATCGCAGTTCATGACAACACACCTCCAGCGTCACCAGCGTTTGCCGGACTGGTGACTGAGCAAGGGCTTGACCTTGGCCGAGATCGCCTCGCGCGCCCGGAAAATCCGGCTGCGTACGGTTCCGATGGGGCAGTTCATGGTCTCGGCAATTTCTTCGTAACTGAGGCCTTCGATCTCGCGCAAGGTGATGGCCTGGCGCAAATCCTCGGGCAGGGCTTCCATGGCGGCGTTGACGGCGGCGGCGATTTCACGGGCCGCCAGCTCGGATTCCGGCGTGGATTCGGAAATTAGTTCGTTCTCGCGGCGCGAAGTTTCATCGTCGTCGTCGACCGAGCGCAAGGCGGCCTCGGTGACGATGGGATCGCGCTTGAGCTCCAGCAGCGCCTTCTTGGCCGTATTGACCGCGATCCGGTACAGCCAGGTGTAGAACTGCGCGTCGCCCCGAAACTGCGGCAGCGCCCGCCAGGCGCGGATGAAGGTCTCCTGCGCGATGTCGTCCACCAGGTCGACGTCGCGCACCAGGCGCCCGATCAGGCGCTGGATGCGGCGCTGGTACTTGATGACCAGCAGCTCGTAGGCCCGGGCGTCGCCCGCGGCGGCGCGCTGCACGATCAGCGCTTCGTTTTCGGGGGGTGGGGTGGGAGATGACACCGACACGGCTGACTCGGAACCCGGCGCAAGCAGCGCTCAGGCCCGCGCGCCCTCCCCCAGGTCGGCCGCCGGTGCCGGCGCGCCGGCATGCACGGCGCAGCGCAGCAGGTGCCAGCCGGCCGCATCGCGCCCGGCCTGCGCCCACAACCAGCGGCTGCGCCCCGCCTCGACGCCGCTCGCGCGCAGCAGCAGGGCCCATTGCAGGTCCAGGCGCGGCTCCAGCCGCTGGAGGGCGGCGTCGTCGCCCTCGTTCGGGGCACCGGCGCCCAGCCGCCACTGCGCGCCGTCCCAGCTCAGGCGCCGCGGACGCTGCGCCCACCACCAGTGAGCCAGGGCGGCACCGGCCAGCAGCGGCACGCCCAGCAGCGCGGCCGCCGGCCAGCCCGAGGCGGCCAGGTCCGGCTGCAGCATCAGTGCCACCGCGACGGCCACCCAGCCCACGGCCCACAGCCCCAGCAGCAGGGCTGCCAGCTGCGGTGTGCGACCGGTGGGATGGGTGACGGCGGGGGCAGCGTGCATGAGGTTCGCCGCGCAGGCAGCGCCAGGCCAGCGCCGCCTACGCCGTCAGATGCGCTTGAACACCAGGCTTCCGTTGGTGCCGCCGAAGCCGAAGTTATTTTTCAGCGCCACGTCGATCTTCATGTCCCGCGCCGTGTTGGCGCAGTAGTCCAGGTCGCATTCGGGGTCCTGGTTGAAGATGTTGATGGTGGGCGGGCTCTTCTGGTGGTGGATGGCCAGCACGGTGAACACGCTCTCGATGCCGCCGGCGCCGCCCAGCAGGTGGCCGGTCATCGACTTGGTGGAGTTGACCACCACGCCGCGCGCCGCGTCGCCCAGCGCCGCCTTGATGGCGTTGGTTTCGTTCACGTCGCCCAGCGGGGTGCTGGTGCCGTGGGCGTTGAGGTAGTGCACCTGGTCGGCGTTGATGCCGGCATCGCGCAGGGCGTTGACCATGGAGCGGCGCGGGCCATCCACGTCGGGCGCGGTCATGTGAAAGGCGTCGCCGCTCATGCCGAAACCCAGCAGCTCGGCGTAGATGCGCGCGCCGCGGGCCTTGGCGTGCTCGTATTCCTCCAGCACCACCACGCCGGCGCCCTCGCCCAGCACGAAGCCGTCGCGGTCCTTGTCCCAGGGGCGCGAAGCGGTCCTGGGGTCGTCGTTGCGCGTGGACAGCGCGCGCGCCGCCGCGAAGCCGCCCACGCCCAGCGGCGAGACGGTGGATTCGGCACCGCCGGCCACCATGGCGTCGGCGTCGCCGTGCTGGATCATGCGCGCCGACACGCCGATGGCGTGCAGGCCCGTGGTGCAGGCGGTCACGGTGGCGATGTTGGGGCCCTTGAAGCCGAAGCGGATCGACGCGTGGCCCGAGATCATGTTGATGATCGAGGCCGGCACGAAGAAGGGCGAGATGCGGCGCGGCCCGCGCGCGGCATATTCGCCCGCCGTGGCTTCGATCAGCGGCAGGCCGCCGATGCCCGAGCCGATGTTGCAGCCGATGCGCTGCGCCAGCTCGGGGTCGAGCGCCTCACCCGTGGGCAGGCCCGAATCGGCCACGGCCTGCGCCGCGGCGGCCAGGCCCAGGTGGATGAAGCGGTCCATGTGCCGGGCTTCCTTCTCGGGGATGTAGTCCCCGACCTTGAAGCCCTTGACCTCGCCCGCGAAACGGCAGGAAAACGCCGCCGCGTCGAACTGCGTGATCGCGTCGATGCCCGAACGCCCGGCCAGCAGACTGTCCCAGGATTCGGCCACCGTGTTGCCCACGGGGCTGACGCAACCCAATCCGGTGACGACGACTCGGCGCCGGCTCATGGGCGATCAGGCCTTCTTGCTGTTGGCGTAATCGATCGCGGCCTGCACCGTGGTGATCTTCTCGGCGTCCTCGTCGGGAATCTCGATGCCGAACTCATCCTCCAGCGCCATCACCAATTCGACGGTGTCGAGCGAGTCGGCGCCCAAGTCGGCCACGAAGGCCTTCTCGTTGGTCACCTGGGACTCTTCCACGCCGAGCTGCTCGGCGATGATTTTCTTGACACGTGCTTCGATATCGCTCATGGGTTCCCTCTGAGGGTTGTAAAAGATGCGGATTTTACCCGGGCTTGCGCCCGAAAAGGCCGGTTATACCGGATGAAGAAAAGGGGGCGGCCTGCCTGGACGTTCAGGCCATGTACATGCCGCCGTTGACGTGCAGCTCCTGCCCCGTCACGTAACCGGCCTCGGGCGCGGCCAGGTAGGCCACGGCGTGCGCGATGTCGGCCGGCTGGCCCAGGTGGCCCAGCGGGATGGTGGCCGTCAGCGCCGCCTTCTGCTCGTCGGACAGCGCCGCCGTCATGTCGGTGGCGATGAAGCCCGGCGCCACGCAGTTGACGGTGATGCCGCGGCTGCCCAGCTCGCGCGCCAGCGCGCGCGTCATGCCGGCCACGCCGGCCTTGGCCGCCGCGTAATTGGCCTGGCCGGGGTTGCCCGAGGCGCCGACCACGCTGGTGATGTTGACGATGCGGCCGTAGCGCTGCTTCATCATCGGGCGCATGACGGCGCGGCTCATGCGGAACACCGCCTTCAGGTTGGTGTCGATCACCGCGTCCCAGTCCTCGTCCTTCAGGCGCATGGCCAGCATGTCGCGCGTGATGCCGGCGTTGTTGACCAGCACGTGCAGCGCGCCGTGCTCCTTGACGATGCCGTCGATCAGCGCCTCGGCCGCCGCCAGGTCCCGGACGTCGAGCGCCGCGCCGCGGCAGCCGGCAAAGTCGGCCAGCGCCGTGCCGATGCGCGCCGCGCCCTCGGGGGTGGTGGCGGTGCCGATCACCTTCAGGCCGCGCCGCGCCAGCTCGTGCGCCACGGCGGCGCCGATGCCGCGCGAGGCGCCGGTCACCAGGGCCACCTGGCCTGCCATTTGCGTCGTGTCGGACATGGATTTGCTCCTGATCTGTTGTGACGTTCAGGCCAGCAGGGCCCTGACCTCGGCGAGGGTGGCGGGGTCGTACAGCGCGGCGGCGTTCAGCTCGGGCGCGATGCGCTTGGCCATGCCGGTCAGCACCTTGCCCGGCCCGCATTCGATGATGTGGGTCGCGCCCCGCGCCTGCAAGGCCTGCACGCATTCCACCCAGCGCACCGGGCCCGCGGCCTGGCGCACCAGGGCGTCACGGATGCGCGCGGGCTCGCTTTCGACCGCCACGTCCACGTTGTTGAGCACGGGAATGCGCGGCGCGGCCAGCTCGATGTCGGCCAGCGCGGTCTTCAGGCGCTCGGCGGCCGGCTTCATCAGGCTGGAGTGGAACGGCGCCGACACCGGCAGCGGCAGCGCGCGCTTGGCGCCCAGGCCCTTGAGCACCTCGCAGGCCTTGTCCACCGCGGCCTTGCTGCCGGCAATCACCGTCTGCACCGGGTCGTTGAAGTTGACGGCCTCGACCACTTCAGTGCCGTTTTGGCCCATGGCGGCCGTCACATCGGCGCAGCCAGCTATCACTTTTTGAGCATCGAGCCCCAGGATGGCGGCCATGGCGCCGGCGCCCACCGGCACCGCCTGCTGCATGGCGGCGGCGCGCAGGCGCACCAGGGGCACGGCCTGCGCCAGGCTCAGCACCTCGGCCGCCACCAGGGCCGAATACTCGCCCAGCGAATGGCCGGCCACCGCCGCCGGCAGCGCCCCGCCCTCGGCGCGCCAGGCGCGCCAGCAGGCCACGCCGGCCACCAGCATCACCGGCTGGGTGTTGGTGGTGAGCGCCAGCGCCTCCTTGGGCCCTTGGGCGATCAACGCGCCGATGTCCTCGCCCAGCGCGTCGGAGGCTTCGGCCAAGGTCTGGCGCACGGCCGGGTGGTCGCCCCAGGCGTCCAGCATGCCCACGGACTGCGAGCCCTGGCCGGGGAAGACAAAAGCAAAGAAAGTCATGGCCTCGGATACGAAATAGGAGTCAAATTGGCCTGTAGCCCGCGTCAACCAAGCGCGAGCAGCTACATTTTCAAGAGTACGGCACCCCAGGTGAAGCCGCCGCCCACGCCTTCCAGCAGCACCGTCTGGCCCGGCTTGACCTGGCCGACGCGTACGCCGTGGTCCAGCGCCAGCGGGATGGAAGCGGCCGAGGTGTTGCCATGCTCGTGCACCGTCACCACCACCTTCTCGGGCGGCAGATGCAGCTTGCGGGCGGTGCCCAGCATGATGCGGATGTTGGCCTGGTGCGGAATCAGCCAGTCGATGTCGCCGGCCTGCATGCGGGCCTTGTCCAGCACCGCGCGCGCCGCCTTGTCCAGCACGCCCACGGCCAGCTTGAACACCGCCTGGCCGTCCATCTTGAGCAGCGGATCGCCCAGCACCTGCCCGCCCGCCACATGGCCCGGCACGCACAGGATGTCGACGTACTTGCCGTCGGCGTGCAGGTCGGTGGCCAGGATGCCGGGCGTGTCGCTGGCCTCCAGCACCACGGCGCCGGCGCCGTCGCCGAACAACACGCAGGTGCCGCGGTCATCGAAGTCGAGCAGGCGCGAGAACACCTCGGAGCCGATCACCAGTGCCCGCGTGGCGGTGCCATTGGCGATCATGGCGTCGGCCACCGTCAGCGCGTAGATGAAGCCGCTGCACACCGCCTGCACGTCGAACACCGGGCAGCCGGCGATGCCCAGCTTGTGCTGCACGATGGCGGCGGTGGACGGAAACACCATGTCGGGCGTGGACGTGGCGACGATGATGAGGTCGATGTCGGACGCCTGGCGGCCCGCCGCCTGCAGCGCCGCCTGCGCGGCCGGCACGGCCAGGTCGCTGGCGCCCTGGTCGGCCGCCGCGAAGTGACGGGCGCGAATGCCGGTACGTTCGACGATCCATTCATCGGAGGTTTCGACGCCACGCTGGGCCAGCTGGGCCACCAGATCGTCGTTGGTCACGCGGCGCGCGGGCAGGTGGCTGCCGGTGCCCGTGATGCGGGAAAAGCGTCGCGTCATCGGTGGTGCTTGAAATCTTGATCAGACCCCGGCGCCAGCGGCCCGGGGGTGCAGCAGGGGCAAGGCATGGGCGATGCGGCCCTGCACGCGCTCCAGCAACTGGTTGCGCGCCGCATCATACGCGCGGGCCATGGCCTGCTCGAAGGCCAGCGCGTCGGCCGAACCGTGGCTCTTGAACACCAGCCCGCGCAGGCCCAGCAGGGCCGCGCCGTTGTAGCGCCGGTGGTCCATGCGGCGCTTGAGCGCCGACAGCACGGGGTAGGCCAGCAGGGCCGAGGCCTTGGTCAGCAGGTTGCGCGAGAACTCTTCCTTCATGAAGCCGCCGATCATCGTGGCCAGGCCCTCGATGGTCTTGAGCGCCACGTTGCCGACAAAGCCGTCGCACACCACGATGTCGGCCGTGCCCTTGAAGATGTCGTTGCCCTCGACGTTGCCGAGGAAATTGAGATCGCCCGTGGCGGCGGCGGCGCGCAGCAGTTCGCCCGCGCGCTTGATCTCGTCGCTGCCCTTGATGGCCTCCGCCCCCACGTTGAGCAGGCCCACGGTGGGCTGCGGGTCGTTGTTGAGTACCGACACCAGGGCCGAGCCCATGACCGCGAACTGCAGCAGGTGCTCGGCCGTGCAGTCGACATTGGCGCCCAGGTCGAGCACGGTGGTGGCGCCGCCCTTGGCGTTGGGAATCTGGGTGGCGATGGCCGGGCGGTCGATGCCGTCCAGCGTCTTGAGCAGGTAGCGCGCGATGGCCATCAGCGCGCCGGTGTTGCCGGCCGACACCGCCACCTGCGCCGCGCCGTCCTTGACCTGCTGGATCGCCACGCGGGTGGACGAGTCCTTCTTCTTGCGCAGCGCCACCTCGATGGCATCGTCCATGCCCACCACCTCGCTGGCGGCGACCACGCTGGCGCGCTCGTGACGAAAGGCGCCAAGGGCTTCGGGCTGGCCCACCAGCAGCACGCGGGCGTCGGCATGGCGATCGAGAAACTGGCGGCAGGCTGGCAGGATGACCCGGGGGCCATGGTCACCACCCATGCAATCGACAGCCAGAACGATCATGCAAGCTCCCGCGAATGCCGGCGCCGGCACCCGCTGATTCGGTCAGGAAAAACGCGCTGCAAACGACACAGGCCCGAGGCTACGACGGCGTAGCACCGGGCCTGGAAAGTATAGAGGGGCCGAACCACCGACCCGCGGGGCCGGCGGCCCGATCAGCCGATCAGGCTTCGGCCTTGGGCTTGATCACCTGGCGGCCACGGTAGTAGCCGTTGGGGCTGATGTGGTGGCGCAGGTGCGTCTCGCCCGTGGTGGGCTCCAGCGCGATGCCGGGCACGGCCAGCGCGTTGTGCGAACGGTGCATGCCGCGCTTGGACGGCGACTTCTTGTTTTGCTGAACAGCCATGATGGCTCCTTCTTCGTTGGCGGGATCCGCGCACGCAAGTCATGTCGACCCGCCGCCCGAAGACCCATGAATGGTTGAATTCGTCGCGCCCCGCTGCAGCCCAGCCAGCCAGCATGGCGCGAAAAGCCTTTGATTATAGTGCGAAATTCAGAGCAGGCCAAGGCCCGTCACCGCAGCAGCGCCTGCGTGGCGGCATAGAGGCGATCCGAGCCGAAACGCGGGTTGTGCGGGTCGAACGCGAACGGGTTGGCCGGCGCCTCGCCGGGCGCGACGGGGTGCAGAAAGAAGGACAGCGTGCGCGCGCCGTGGCGGCGGTGGTCCTCGAACACGGCGCCCAGCTCGGCCGCGCTCAAGGCCCGCAGGGGGTGGAACTCGGTCACGCTGTAGCCCGGCTGGCGCGAGCGGGCCAGCCAGTCGAAGAAGCTGGCGTCGTCGGTGGCCTCGCCGTACAGGTTGATGCCCAGTTGCACCTGGCCGAAGGGCAGCAGCGACTGGCCGGCGGCAAATCGGCTGGCGTCCCAGCCGGCCTTTTCGGCCGGGTAGATCTGCTGCGTGCGCCGCGGCACGTCGGCCAGGCAGGTGGCGGCCAGCAGGCGGTCGAAGTGCTCCAGGTAGCGCACCACCTGCCGGGCGCGAAAGTCGTCCCACAGCGGCACCAACGGGTTGTAGAACAGCGCGCGCTCGTCGGCCGGCGCGTCGATCCAGAACGCCACCCTTGCGCCGGCCGGGCGCATCGGCGGCAGGTCCAGGCGCATGGGCAAGGCCACGGGCGGGCGCTGCTCGCGCTCCATGACGTTGATGTGGCGCGTGCCCAGCTGCTGCAGGCCGCCGCCCGCGCCTTCCAGTGCCACGTCCAGCCGGTGACGGCCCGGCGGCAAATCGGCAAAGCGCAGGTCGTAGCGCCAGCCCAGGCGCGAGGTGCCCAGCTCGGGCCGCGCCTGCGCCACGTCCTGCCGCTCGAAGCGCGCCGGCACGCGGCCGACCCACTGGCCGTCCAGGTAGATGCGCACCCAGGACGAGCGCCCCACCGGCTGCGCGCCGTCGTGCACCCAGCCGCTCACGGCCACGCGGCCGGCGGCGGCATCGTCGATGTGCTGCCAGAAGTTGTCCAGCCGCTGGCGGCGGATGTCGCGCGACGGCGGCTGCACGGCGTCGAAGTCGGCAAACGAGGAACCCAAATAGCGGTTGAGCGCCGCCACGGTGCCGAAGCGCTGGCGCAGCGCGGCGGCAAAACCGGCGCGCGAGGTGGGCGAATAGTCGGTGACGACGTAGGGCTGGTCGGTGCCCATGCCGGTCTCGAAGGCGGGATACAGCTGGTGCGTCTCGCCCAGCAGGTTGATGCCCGCCAGGCGCGCTCGCGTGGCCGCGGGCAAGCGGCACAGCGCGCCGCTGACGGCACGCATGGCCTCGTCGCGCCGCTGGGTGATGCCGTTGTCCAGCCGCGCCACGCTCCAGGGGTACATGGGCTGGCCCATGTAGCGGTCCACCGGCAGCGGGCCCCGCGGGGTCTGCGCCAGGTTGGCCGGGTCGCTGGCCAGCACCGGCTCGATCGGCGCGCCCTCCGAGAAGTGCGACGAAAACAGATACAGCACCACCGGCCGGTCGACACCCTGCACCGTGCGCGCCACGCGCTGCACGGCTTCATCGTCGATGCGCCAGCCGCCCGCCGCCGCCGCGTCGGGGCGAAACAGGTTGAGCAGCGGCACCACCAGGGTGTAGCCGACCAGCAGACGCCCATCGGGGCTGTGGCGCGGCCCCAGCGCCGACAGGATGGATTCCACCTGCCCGGCCGCCGAGCCCTGGGCGCCGGCGCAGGCGGCCTCGGGCGGCGGCGCGCCGGGCGCGGGCGCGGGCGCGGGCGCAGTCATGTCCAGGCAGGGGTTCAGCCCGCCGATGGCGGGCGCCAGCAGCAAGGGCCGGCGCTGGCCCTGCCACAGCCAGATCGACACGCCGATCAGCAGCGCCAGCACGGCCAGCGCCAGCGCCGCGCACACGGCATCGGGGCCGCGCCCGGCCTGTCGCGCCCCATTCATCGCCTGTCCTGCCTTGATGACATGGGGCGATTGTCGCCGGGCGCCTGGGCAGCTTCGAGAAGCTACCGTATCGATAGCTGCCCGCGCTTTGCCATCGGGCGCTGCAGTCCGATTTGGCTTGCAAATGTCAGAACGTCGCCTGCACGCCCACCCGCACGCTGCGCCCCGGCAGCGGCGCGTTGGGAAACACCGTCTGCGTCAGGATCGAGGTGGCGCTGTAGGCCAGGCGGTTGCCGAGGTTGTCGACCCGCGCATACCACTGCAGCTGCGCGTGGCCGAGCTTCTGACGCCAAGTGAGCGATGCGTTCCACAGCGTGTAGCCGGCGGTGGCGCGGCTGCCTTCGGGCACGCGGTGCTGCGCCATGGCGTGGTCGAACCCCAGGCGTGCGCCCCAGGGCCCGTTCGCCCAGCGCAGCGTGGCGCCGACACGCGCCGGCGCGATCAGCGGCAGCGGCTGGCCGGTGCCGGTGCTGGTGTTGGTGTTGGTGGCGCGCACCGTATCGGCGCGCAGGTCCAGGTCCAGCACCGAGGCATCGGCCGCGCTGCGCCACAGGCCCTGCCGCCCCAGCAGGCGCACCGTGCCGCTGGCCTCCAGCCCGGCAAAGCGCGCCTTGACGCCGGTGTAGGCGTACTCGGGCAACTCGTCCACCGTGCGGCCGGTGGGCAGCAGGCCGATGTAGTTGCCGTAGCGGCTGGCAAAGGCCGTGACGGCAAAGCGGTGCGCGCCGTCCTTCCACTGCGCGCCGACGTCGACGCTGGTCGAGCGCTCCAGCCCCAGCGCGGGGTTGCCCAGCTCCCAGGCGGCGGTCGCCACGTGCGGGCCGTCGGCGAACAGCTCGTAGTCCTTGGGTGCGCGCTGCGTGTAGGCCAGGTTGCCGCTCAGCTGCCAGCCGCCGCCGGCGTGCACCAACGCGCCCAGCGCGGCGCTGCCAGGGGTGAAGCGGCGGCTGCCGGCGGCAAAGCGCGGCTCGCCCGCCGCGTCCAGCGCGCCTTCGGTGCGCACGCGCACCTGCTCGACGCGCGCGCCGAAGGTGAGCTTGCCCCAGTCGGTGCCCAGCTCCTCGTGCGCGAACAGCGCCAGCGCGCGCGTGCGGCTGGGCGGCAGGAAGGCCTCCTCGCCCAGCGCCGAGAAACGCGTGCCCTCCCATTGCAGGCCCCAGACGCCGGTGAGGCGGCCGAACGCGCGGTGCTTCGCCTCGATGCGCCCTTCGCTGCCGCGGTTCTTGAACACGGTGCCGACCGCGTCGCCCTCGAACTCGGTGTGCTGGTAGTCGCCGTGGCTGAACTGGCCCTTGACGCTCTCGATCAGCCCGCCCGGCAAGCGCCACAGGCCTTCCAGCGCGGCGCGCGTGGAGCGCATGCCGATGCTCACGTCGTCCTCGGCCACGGTACCGTAGTCGCTGCGGTAGCCGGCCAGCGACGCGCCCAGGTAGCCGCGGTCGAAAAAGGCCGTGCCGCCCACGGCGCCGCCCCAGGCACGGTTGGCCGAGTTGCAGATGCGCCGCGCCGACTCGGGCGAGCCGGGCCGCGCGCAGCCCAGGGTGATGGGCACGGCGGTGTCACCGGCGTCGCGGCTGAACGCGTCCACGTGCAGCGCGTAGCGGTCGTTGCCGCCTTCGATCAGGGCGGCGCCGCTGCTCTCGCGCGCGCCGCTGGCGTACGACGCGTCGGCGCGGCCGGTGACGCCGCCCTCGGGGCCGGCCACCGGCTCGCGCGGGATGCGGTTGTCGATCACGTTGACCACCCCACCCTGCGCGCTGCCGCCGTACAGCAGCGCGGCCGGGCCGCGCAGCACCTCCACGCGCTCGATGGTCAGCGGGTCGATGGGCGTGTTGTGGTCGTAGCTCAGGGACGAGGCGTCGATGCTGGCGCCGCTGTTCTGCAGGATGCGCACGCGGTCGCCGTCCAGCCCGCGGATCACCGGCCGTCCCGCGTTGGGGCCGAAGTAGGAGCTGGCCACACCGGGCTGCTCCTGCAGCGTGTCGCCCAGGGTGGCGGCGCGCTGCAGGAGCAGGTTCTCGCCTGTCAAGGTGCTCGATGGCGCGACGGTCTGCGCCGCGCCCAGCGGGTTGCCGGTGACGGTGACCTCGGACAGCGAGGGCGTTGCGCTGGCATCGGTGCGCGGGTTCGCATCCTGGGCGCGAGCGTCCAGGGCGGTCAGCGTGGCCGCCAGCGATCCGCACAGGGCGGCGGTGCGCCAGCGTGGGCGCGGGTGAGGGGTGATGGAATGCATGATTGAAAAACAAGGTTCGGGTGGATGACGGACCCGGCTGCGCGTCTCGCGCGCGGCATCGATCCACGTCAGACAGGCTGCGCGCGCCGCGACGGGGCTTGCGCTGCCGGCAACGAACGCACGGACAGCCGCGAGCCGCCGCTGCACGACGCGGGAGCTTCAAAGGCGAGGAGAGATCAGGCGGCCAGCGGTGGGGCGCGGGCGCTGAAGTGCGGCACCAGCCGCGCCGCCCAGGCGCGCTGCACCCAGCGCGGCGCCGGGCTGGGGGCGCCGCAGGCCGGCAGGTCGGCCGCGGCCACGGCGGGCGCGTGGTCGCCGCCGGCCGACTGGTCGTACAGCCGGCAGGCGCCCGAATCGTCGTGCTGGCCGAGCAGCCGCGCAAGCCATGACGTGGCCGCGCTTTCCTGCACGTCGGCCGCCCCGGACACCGCCGCCTGTATGGGCAGCATGCCGCGCACGTGCAGCACGCCGTGCGCCAGCGCCAGCCACTGCGCGCCGATCAGGACGGCGGGCAGCAGCCAGGTCCAGAACAGGCGGCGGCGCGGCGGGTGCATGGCTTCAAGTGTAGGGCGGCCCGCGCCGGCCCTTGGCCGCGTTCAAGCCTTGGCCCATTCGCGAAAGGTCTTGCGAAACTTGGCCACCTTGGGCGCGGCCACCGCCATGCAGTAGCCCTGCTCGGGGTTGTTCTCGAAGAAGTCCTGGTGGTAGTCCTCGGCTGGCCAATAGTGGGCCAGCGGCTGCACCTGGGTGACGATGGGGCGCGCGTAGAGCTTCTCGCGCGTCATCTCCTCGATCATGTCCTGCGCCAGCGCCTGCTGCGCAGGCGTGAGGAAGTAGATGCCGCTGCGATACTGCGTGCCGCGGTCGTTGCCCTGCCCGTCCACCTGCGTCGGGTCGTGCACCAAGAAGAAAATTTCCAGCACCTGGCGCAGGCCGATCTGCGCCGGATCGAAGGTCAGCTTGATCACCTCGGCGCAGCCGGTGCGGCCGGTGCAGACCTCTTCATACGTGGGGCGCGCGGCCTGGCCGTTGCTGTAGCCCGACTCGACGTCCAGCACCCCGCGCACTTCCTTGAACACCGCCTCGGTGCACCAGAAGCAGCCGCCGGCCAGAACGATGGTTTCACTCGTGCTCATCTCGAACTCCAATCGGTGGGCGCTTCACCGCGCTGCTTGCCCATTGCTGCAGGCGTTCACATCACCTCGATGCCGTACACGCCCAAGGCGGGCCGCAAGGCGATCCTTCAGCGGCTTGTCGGCGTCGTACACCGCACGCTGCGGGGTGACGCGCACACAGGCGAATCATGCCACCCGCGCGGCGCCTGCGCCGACAATGCGCGCATGACCGATCCCGCCGCCTTTGCCGCCCTCACCCCCGACGACGTGCTCGACGCGCTGGCCGGCATCGGCCTGATGGGCGATGGGCGCCTGAGCGCGCTCAATTCGTACGAGAACCGCGTCTACCTGGCGCACCTGGAACCCGGCACGACGCTGGCCGACACGCACCCGGCCGTGGTCCTCAAGTTCTACCGCCCCGGGCGCTGGAGCGTGGCGCAGATCGAGGAGGAGCACGCCTTCGCGCTGGAGCTGGCCGCCGCCGAGGTGCCGGTGGTGGCGCCGCTGCAGATTGCTGGCCGAACCCTGCACGCCCACGGCGGCTTTGTCTTCAGCGTCAGCCCGCGGCGCGGCGGGCGCACGCCCGAGCTGGGCGACGCCGAGGCGCTGGAGTGGATCGGCCGCTTCATCGCCCGCCTGCACGGCGTGGGCGCGCAGGCGCGCTTTGCGCATCGGCCGGCGGTGGACCTGGACGGCTACGGCCGCGAGCCGCGCCAATGGCTGCTGGCGCACGGCGCGCTGCCGCTGGAGGTGGAGCGCGAATGGGCCGACGTCAGCCAGCAAGCTATCGATGCCATAGCTGGCAGCGCCCTGTCCACCTGCGCTGCAGGCCCATTCGACCCCGAATCTGCGGCCATCGCCACGCTGCGCCTGCACGCCGACTGCCACCCCGGCAACATCCTGTGGACGCCCACCGACCGCCCGGGCGGCGGCCCGCACTTCGTCGACCTGGACGACTGCCGCAGCGGCCCCGCCGTGCAGGACCTGTGGATGCTGCTGCCGGGCGAGCGCGCCGAGCGCCAGCAGGCCCTGGGCGCGCTGCTGGACGGCTACGAGCAGCTGCGCGACTTTGACCGGCGCGAGCTGGCGCTGATCGAGCCGCTGCGCACGCTGCGCCTGATCCACTACAGCGCCTGGATCGCGCGGCGCTGGGACGACCCGGCCTTTCCGGCCGCGTTTCCGCACTTCGGCACCCCCGCCTACTGGCGCGAGCAGATCGACGTGCTGCAGGCGCAGCTCGAAGCCATGCAGGAGCCGCCGCTGGTGGCCTGAACCCCGCTGCCCGCGCGCGAGGCTGGTTCAGCCTTGCCTTATAGTCGGCGCCGCATCGGCTGCGGCGGGCCTGCCGTGCTGCACGCGCCGCGTCCGATGCGCTTGGTGGCCGCCCGCGGGACCGGGTGGGCGGTCAGCACCCACACGCTGGGCCATGGCTGCCCTGACCAGGAAGAAGACCAATCCATGGCCTTGCTCGAACCGCAAGCCGACCTGCTGACCCGCCGCCTGCGCGCCGAGGACGCGCCATGACGCGCCGCGCGCTCACCACGCTGATCGTGCTGCTGGCGCTGCTGGCGCTGCTGGCCGCGGCCGCGCTGGCCTGGCGCGGCATTCGCCCGCGCCAGGCAGTGCAGCAGGCGCAGAGCGCCCCGGCCCCAGCGCCGGTGATCGAGCTGCGCGCGCTGGACCTGGCCACCGTGCAGCCGCGCGAGCTGGCGCTCGAGGTGCCGCTGTCGGGCACGCTGCGCGCCGTGCATTCGGCCATGGTCAAGGCGCGCGTGCCGGGCGAACTGCAGGGCCTGACGCTGCGCGAGGGCGACCGCGTGCAGGCCGGCCAGGTGATCGCCCGCGTCGAGTCGACCGAGTACGACGACCGCCTGCGCCAGGCGCAGCAGCAGGCCAGCGCCGCGCAGGCGCAGGTGGACATCGCCCAGCGCCAGTACGACAACAACCGCGCGCTGGTCGACCAGGGCTTCATTTCGCGCACCGCGCTCGACGCCTCGGCCGCCAGCCTCGATGCCGCGCGCGCCAACTTGCGCGCCGCGCAGGCGGGCGCCGGCGTGGCGCGCAAGTCGGTCGCCGACACGGTGCTGCGCGCGCCCATCGGCGGCCAGATCGCCCAGCGCCTGGCGCAGCCGGGCGAGCGCGTGGCGCCCGACACCCGCATCGTCGAGATCGTCGACGCCAGCCAGCTGGAGCTGGAGGCCGCGCTCAGCCCGGCCGACTCGGTGGCCGTGCGCGTGGGCCAGCGCGCCACGCTGCAGGTGGAAGGCGCCAGCGTGCCCGTCGTGGCCACGGTGGCACGCATCAACCCCAGCACCCAGGCCGGCAGCCGCAGCGTGATGGTCTACCTGACGGTGCAGCCCGCGCCCGGCCTGCGCCAGGGCCTGTTCGCGCAGGGCCAGCTGGCGGTGGGGCAGGAGCGCGCGCTGGCCGTGCCGCTGGCGGCCGTGCGCACCGACAAGCCCCAGCCCTACGTGCAGGTCGTCGAGGGCGAAGGCGAGCAGGCGCGCATCGCGCACCGCACGGTGACGCCGGGCGCGCGCGCCGCGGCCGAGGGCGAAACCTGGGTCGCCGTCACCGGCCTGGCCGCGGGCGATCGCGTGCTGCGCGCCGCCGCCGGTGCGCTGCGTGCCGGCACCCGCGTGCGGCTGGTTGCCGGGGCCGCTTCATGAGGCCATCGAAAACTACGATTTTGATAGCCGTTCGCGCTTGCCCCACGGGCGCCAGCGGTCATTTTTGCTTGAAAACCCGCTGACCTGCCCGCCCCGCCATGTGGTTCACCCAGGTCAGTCTGCGCAATCCGGTATTCGCCACCATGGTGATGCTGGCCTTCGTGGTGCTGGGCCTGTTTTCGCTGGCGCAGCTCAAGGTCGACCAGTTTCCCAACGTCGACTTTCCGGTGGTGGTGGTCACCACCGAATACCCCGGCGCGGCGCCCGCCATCGTCGAGAGCGAGGTGACCAAGAAGATCGAGGAGGCGCTGAACTCCATCGCCGGCATCAACGCGCTGTATTCGCGCAGCTACGAAAGCCAGTCGGTGGTGATCGTCGAGTTCCAGCTGCAGATCGACGGACGCAAGGCCGCCGACGACGTGCGCGAGAAGATCGGCCAGGTGCGCCCGCTGCTGCGCGACGAGGTGAAAGAGCCGCGCGTGCTGCGCTTCGACCCGGCCAGCCGCGCCATCTGGTCGCTGGCCGTTCTTCCGGTCGACCCGACCAGCACCCCGAGCGCCGCCGGGCCGCCCCAAGGCGCGAGCGCCCCCTCGGGGGGCAGCGCAGCACGCGCAGCGGGGGAGCGTGGGGGCATTGTTTCCTCCGTTGAACTGACGAACTGGGCCGACCAGGTGCTGAAAAAACGCCTGGAAAACGTGCGCGGCGTGGGCGCCGTCAACCTGGTGGGCGGCACCCGGCGCGAGATCCACATCGAGCTGAACCCCGCCGCCATGGAGGCGCAGGGCGTGACGCCCGATCAGGTGATGAACGCCGTGCGCGGCGACAACCAGGATGTGCCGCTGGGCACCCTGCGCACCGCCACGCAGGAGCTGGTGGTGCAGCTGGACGGGCGCATCGAGCGCCCGCGCGAGTTCGGCCGCATCATCGTGGCGCGGCGCGGCGGCGCGCCGGTGTTTCTGGAGCAGGTGGCCAGCGTGCGCGACGCCGCGCAGGAGCTCGATTCGAGCGCGCTGTACAACGGCCAGCGCACCCTGCTGCTGACGGTGCAAAAGGCGCAGGACGAGAACACCATCGAGGTGGTCGACGGCCTGGAGCGCGCCGCCACCGCGCTGCAGACCGAGCTGCCCGCGGGCGTGCGGCTGGTGCCCATCCAGGACGCCTCGCGCCCGATCCGCGTGGCGGTCAGCAACGTGCGCCAGACCCTCATCGAAGGCGCCCTGCTGACGGTGCTGATCGTCTTCCTGTTTCTCAACTCCTGGCGCTCCACCGTCATCACCGGCCTCACGCTGCCGATCTCCATCATCGGCACCTTTTTCTTCATGCAGCTGCTGGGCTTCACCATCAACATGATCACGCTGATGGCGCTGTCGCTGTGCGTGGGCCTGCTGATCGACGACGCCATCGTGGTGCGCGAGAACATCGTGCGCCACGCGCAGATGGGCAAAAACTCATTCTTGGCCGCCCTGGAGGGCACCAAGGAGATCGGACTGGCGGTGCTGGCCACCACGCTGTCGATCGTGGCGGTGTTCCTGCCGATCGGCTTCATGCAGGGCATCGTCGGCAAGTTCTTTCACGAATTCGGCCTGACCATCGTGGCGGCGGTGCTGATCTCGATGTTCGTCAGCTTCACGCTCGACCCCATGCTGTCCTCGGTCTGGCACGACCCGGCCATGCACGCGCACGGCCAACCCGGGCCGCCGCGCACGCTGTACGAGAAGACCATCGGCCGCGTCACCACCTGGTTCGACCGCACAACCGACCGGCTGGCCGCCGGCTATCAGCTCATCCTGGGCTGGGCGCTGGTGCACAAGCTGCTGACGCTGCTGATCGCCGCCGCCACCTTCGCCGCCAGCATCGTGATGGTGCCGCTGCTGGGCACCGAGTTCGTGCCCAAGGCCGACTTCTCGGAGACCAACGTCGCCTTCTACACGCCGCAGGGCTCTTCGCTGGAGGCCACCGAGGCCAAGGCGCGCGTGGTCGACGAGATCATCCGCGGCTACCCCGAGGTGCGCTACACCCTGGCCACGCTCAACACCGGCGCGGCGCAGGGCAAGACCAATGCCAGCATCTACATCCGCCTGACCGAGCGCGAAAAGCGCCAGCGCAGCGCCGAGGCGCTGTCGGCCGAGCTGCGCCAGCGCCTGCGCCAGGTGCCGGGCATCACCGTCACCCAGGCCGGCCTGCTGGAGCCGGTGGGCGGGCAAAAGCAGATCGAGTTCTCGCTCACCGGCCCCGACCAGGCCGAGCTGGAGCGCCTGGCCGCGCCGCTGATGCCGCAGCTGGGCGCCATTCTCGGCCTGGTCGACCTGGACACCAGCAGCAAGCCCGACAAGCCCACGCTGGACATCGTCGTCAAGCGTCAGGCCGCCTCCGAGCTGGGCCTGTCCACCGCGCAGATCGCCACCCCGCTGCGCACCCTGCTGGCCGGCACCACGGTGGGCAACTGGCGCGCGCCCGACGACGAGACCTACGACGTGGTGGTGCGCCTGCCGCCCGAGCTGCGCCGCACGCCGGCCGAGATCGAGCGCCTGCCGCTCACCGCCGGCCTGAATGCCGACGGCACGCCACGCATCGTGCGCCTGAACCAGCTCGCCAGCCTGCACGAGAGCAGCGGCACCAACCAGATCAACCGTCGCGCCATGCTGCGCGAGATCCAGATCACCGCCAACACCTACGGGCGAGCCACCGGCGAGGTGTCGGGCGACATTCGCACGCTGCTGCAGCGCATCGCCTTTCCGCCCGGCTACGGCTACAGCTTCGGCGGCGCCACCAAGAACATGCAGGAATCCTTTGCCTACGCGCTGCAGGCGCTGGCCATGGCGGTGATCTTCATCTACATGATCCTGGCCAGCCAGTTCAAGAGCTTTCTGCAGCCCATGGCGCTGATGACCTCGCTGCCGCTCACGCTGATCGGCGTGGTGCTGGCGCTCTTGATGTTCGGCTCGGCGATGTCGATGTTTTCCATCATCGGCGTCGTCATGCTGATGGGCCTGGTGACCAAGAACGCCATCCTGCTGGTGGATTTCGCCATCCGTGCGCGCGCCGGCAGCGTGAGCGAAGGTGGAGTGACGAAGCCGCTGCCGCGCGAGCAGGCGCTGCTGGCGGCCGCGCGCGTGCGCCTGCGCCCGATCCTGATGACCACGCTGGCCATGGTGTTCGGCATGGTGCCGCTGGCCTTCGCCGTGTCCGAGGGCTCGGAGCAGCGCGCGCCCATGGGCCAGGCCGTCATCGGCGGCGTCATCACCTCCTCGCTGCTGACGCTGGTGGTGGTGCCCGTGGTCTATTGCTACCTGGACGACCTGGCCGGCTGGCTCAAGCGGCGCCTTGGCCAAAAGCCGCCGGCGCCTGACCGATAATCCATGGTTGATTTGAATACGCCTACCGGAGCCTTTGAGATGAACGTCGAGCAAGCGCGCTTCAACATGATCGAGCAGCAAATCCGTCCCTGGGACGTGCTGGACGCCCGCGTGCTGGAACTGCTGGCCGTGGTGCGGCGCGAAGAATTCGTGCCGCCGGCCCACCGCGCCCTGGCCTTCGCCGACCTGGAGCTGCCGCTCAAGCCCGGCGAGGCCGCGGTGGTCGCCGGCCAGGTGATGCTGCCGCCGCGCGTGGAGGCGCGCATGCTGCAGGATCTGCAGGTGGCCAAGCACGAGAAGGTGCTGGAGGTCGGCGCCGGCTCGGGCTTCATGGCGGCGCTGCTGGGCCACCGCGCCCAGCGCGTCTTGAGCCTGGAGATCGACACCGAGCTGGCCGCCACCGCGCGCGCCAACCTGCAGCGCGCCGGCGTGCTGAACGTGGAAGTGCGCCAGGCTGACGCCGCCCACGCCGACCTGTCGGCCGACGGCCCGTTCGACGTCATCGTGCTGTCGGGTTCGGTGGCCGACGTGCCCGAGACGCTGCTGGATTTGCTCAAGCCCGGTGGGCGCCTGATGGGCATCGTCGGCGACGAGCCGGTGATGCGCGCCACACTGGTGCAGCACGCCGGCAACGGCATGATCGTCACCCAGCCCTGGGACTGCAACGCGCCGCGCCTGCTGCACTTTCCCGAGCCCGAACGCTTTCGTTTTTGAAGCAGCTTGCGCAAGCCAGACCAGCGCTGCAGCCCCATTTGATCATGATCGAGCAAGTGCCCCCCACCGCCCTGCCCGCCTGGCTGGCCACCGCCGCCGGCGCCGGCCAGCCGCTGCTGCTGGACGTGCGCGAGCCGGCCGAATGGCACACCGCCAGCGTGCACCCCGAGGGCGCCGAGCTGCGCCAGTGGCCCATGCACACCATCCCGGCGCGCCTGGCCGAGCTGGACCGCGCCCGGCCGATCGCCGTGCTGTGCCACCACGGCGGACGCAGCATGCAGGTGGCGCTGTTCCTGCAGCAGCAGGGGTTCGACCACCTGGCCAACGTGGCCGGCGGCATCGACGCCTGGGCGCTGCAGCTCGACCCCAGCCTCCCCCGATACTGATCTCTCATCGCCCTACATGCGCCTGCCCGCCCGCCCCCCACGCCGAATTGCATTGACGTTGGCGGCGCTGCTGGCCCTGGCCGGCGGCGGCGCGCAGGCCCAGTCGCTGCTGCAGCTGTACCAGCAGGCGCAGGGCTACGACGCCGCCGTGCAGTCGGCCCGCGCGCAGCTGCAGGCCAGCCAGGCACGGGCCGAGCAGGCGCGCGCCGGCCTGCTGCCGCAGCTGGGCCTGCAGGCCGGCGCGCAGCACAACTGGGCCGACACCAGCGTCGGCAGCGGGGGCAGCAGCAGCTCGTTCAACGTGCTGACGGCCGGCCTGGTGGGCAGCCAACCCTTGTACCGCCCGGCCAACCGCATCGCCTGGGACCAGGGCCAGCGCGCGTATGAGTCGGCGCGCGTCAACCTGGCCGGCGCCGACCAGGACTTGATGGTGCGCCTGGCGCAGGCCTATTTCGACGTGCTGGCCGCGCAGGACGCGCTGGCCTCGGTGCGCGCGCTCAAGGCCTCGGTCAGCCAGCAGCTGGCCGCCGCGCAGCGCAACTTCGAGGTCGGCAACGCCACCATCACCGACAGCCGCGAGGCGCAGGCGCGCTTCGACCTGGCCAGCGCGCAGGAGATCGCCAGCGAAAACGACCTGCGCGTCAAGACCCTGGCGCTGGAGCAGTTGGTGGGCCAGGCCGGCATCCACCCGCTGACGCTGGCCCAGCCCATCGTGCTGCCGGCGCCGCAGCCGGCCGACGTGCACGCCTGGGTCAACCAGGCCGCCGAGCAGCATCCCGGCGTGGTGCAGGCGCGCATGGCGCTGGACATCGCCCGCATGGAGACCGACCGGGCGCGCGCCGCCGGCCAGCCCACGGTCGACCTGCAGGCCAGCGTGGGGCAGACGCGCTACCCCAACGGCAACCCCAGCGTGAGCATCGCGCCCACCACTCACGCGCGTACCAACAACGCCAGCATCGGCGTGGTGCTGAACTGGCCGCTGTTCGCCGGCTACGCGATCGAAAACCGCGTCAAGGAAACCCTGGCGCTGCAGGACAGGGCGCGTGCCGACCTGGACAACCTGCAGCGCACGGTGTCGCAGTCGGCGCGCGCGGCCTTCTTCGGCGTGCAGTCGGGCCTGTCGCAGGTCAAGGCGCTGGAGGCGGCCGAGCACTCCAGCCAGACCGCGCTGCAGGCCAACCTGATCGGCTACCAGGTGGGCGTGCGCATCAACATCGACGTGCTGAACGCGCAAAGCCAGCTTTACCAGACCCAGCGCGACCTGGCGCGCGCGCGCTACGACGTGCTGGTTGGCCTGCTGCGCCTGAAGCAGGCGGCGGGCGCGCTGTCGGCGCAGGACCTGACCGGGGTCGATGCGCTGCTGGCCAAGGCCGCGCCGGCGGCCGAAAAATCTGAATGAAATCGGGCTCTGGCGCCCGCCGATCAAGCGCTGACAGCTATTGAATCAATAGCTCTCTAGTCGACCGCCTTGGTCGGCGTCTGATGCCGCTGCTCGGGCGCGCCCTCCAGCGCCGCTTCCAGCCACAGCGCCGCCACGAAGCGCTTGTTGAAAGCCAGCCACAGCAGGATGGGCGTGACCGGCGGCAGCATCAAAAAGCCGAACTGATAGCCGTAGGCGATGGCGTTGGCGGCCAGCGGCGAATACTTCAGGTAGGCCGCGCCGTAGGGGCCCGAGAGCAGCACCACGTCGCGCAGCCACTGAAAGCCGATGCCCCAGGCCTGCACCGGCAACAAAATCAGGCTGCCGATCAGGCCCTTGAGCCACCAGCGCTCGGTGCGCGAGGCCAGCAGCATGGCCCACAGCAGCACCAGGCCGTAGCCGTAGGTGGGGTAGCTGGCCTCGGGCGCCAGCTCGCCCAGCACGTCGCCCTGCGGGCCCTTCATGCGCACCTGCACCAGGGTGTGCAGCACCGCGGTCACGCCGTCCTGGTGCCAGCCTTCGACCCACGAAAAGCAGGCCTTCATCACCGTGCCCGCCAGCCAGATGGCCGGCGCCGCGAACCAGCGCGCCAGCACGTACCACAGCGGCAGCAGCACGATCAGCCACAGGATGGACAGCAGCAGAAAGCGGCCGATCAGCGTGTTGCGCATGCCCCGGCCTCCGTCAGGTGGCCGCGCCCGGCGGCAGCGCGTGCTTGTCGCGCTTGGCGACCACGCGCATCCACAGCAGCCACACCACCAGCACGTCCAGCATGATCAGCGCCTGCCAC
Source organism: Burkholderiales bacterium (assembly GCA_017307865.1). Taxonomy (GTDB): domain Bacteria; phylum Pseudomonadota; class Gammaproteobacteria; order Burkholderiales; family Burkholderiaceae_C; genus Ottowia; species Ottowia pentelensis. The sequence continues at coordinate 28,684 of JAFKGE010000022.1, forward strand.
ATGTACAGGTGCGCGAACTCGAACACCTTGAAGTTCCACTGCCCGATGAAGAACAGGCTGACGATGCGCAGCAGGTTGACGCCCTGCACCGCCAGAAAGCCCAGCGCGATGCCCCAGAACTTCATCGCCCAGCTGGACGGAAAGGCCAGCATGGCCGCCACCAGCACGATGGTGGCCTCCACCCCGTTGCAGCCGGCCTCGATCGACACGCCAAAGCCCGTCCTGGCGCTTTGCAGCACGCGGTCGTACGAGATGACCGAAGGGTCGATGACGTGCACGATGGCCGCGCTGGCCCGCGCCAGCCAGCCCGTCCACGGGTGCACCACCGCGGCCTGCACCGGGTTCAGCATCTCGATGCCGAACAGCACCGCCTGCACGGTCAGAAAAATCAGGAAAAAACGTTTCAAGACGTCACCCGCGACAAAAGACCCAGAGCATCGCAGCAGCCGTCCCTGCGGCAGCCAGCACCCACCGAGGGGCAGTGTAATGGCTCCGCTTGCAATCCCCTTCAAAGGGTCAGCAAACCATCATCGTTGCCAAAAAGCAACAACGATCGCGAGCACCACCAACCGACAGGCATTGGACAGTTATATTCCAAACGTTGTATCGGCTGTGTTACTTAACTTTGTAAATTGAGATGATGTTTACTCTTTATCCCCCCCCCCCGCAACGATTGCGCTCAGCCGCACCCTTGCCGCCGCCTCGCTGATCCTGGCCTGCAGCGCCGCCGGCGCGGCCACGGTGACCACCCCGGCCGGCGTGGTGAACGGGCCTTATAGCGATGCGCCTGCTTTCGATGTGTGGCAACGCGTGAATATCGCCGCGATCGCCTCGGTCGGCATTACGGGCGATTACCCACGCAGCGGCAACGGCTCCGTGCTCTTGGATTCCGGCGACGTCAACGGCAGGACTACCTGGCAATACTCCCGCACCGGCGGCTTTGGCCCCTTGAGCAGCTTTACCTCGGCCACCTACGAGTGGTATCGCGATGCGAGCAGCACCGTGGCTGCCCATTTCCACCCAACGTACCTGATCCAGGTGGACAACGACGGCAACCCTGCAACAACCGGCGACCAGTCGTGGCTGTTCTTCGAACGCGGCGCCATGGGGCCCTATACAGCGCCCACCGGGACGTTGGTGACGGAGACGATCAACGACAGCACCAAGATGTGGGTATTCCAGGTCGGTGCCGCCAACACACAGAATCCCGTCACCACCATGGCGCAGTTCAAGGCTGGCGCCTACGTCCCTGAAGCCGGTGGTTTTGCCATTCCGGCCACGGCCACGATCTTGCGCATCCGTGTGAGCACCGGCACCGGTTGGCCCGGCACCTTCCGCGGCGCCGTGGACAACATCGGCATTGTGGCCGCGTCCAGCGTGGGCCCGGACAATTTCGAGCTGGCGCCTCCTCCACCCGCTACCGTGGCACCCGTGCCCGCCACCGACCTGTGGGCTCTGCTGAGTCTGTCGAGTCTGCTGGCCGGCGTGGCCGCCTGGCGCCAGCGCCGACGTCGCAGCTGATCGGCAGCGGCTTTTGCGCAACGGCGATCTCCGGGTCGCCGTTTTTCATGGCCCTTTCCGCGACCCGCTCCACAGCGAGCGCAGCATAGCCGCCGCCCGCGCGCGCAAGCCGTTCAGATCGAACGGGTCCATCCCCACGAGTGAAGCCTGCAGCGCCTGCGCCAGCCGCAGAAACGCCGCGTCGCCATACGATTCACCCAGGCCGATGGCCCCGGTGTCGCTTTCCAGCTCGATGATGGAGCGCAGCGCGTACGGCTCGTGGATGCCCGCCGCATTCAGCAGCGGCGGATCCCGAAAGGCAATGGGCGTGAGCTTGACCGTCGCGAGCTTCATCGTCAACTCTGCATGCCCCAGCGGCGCACGGTCTTCTTCTCGATCAGGCGAAAGAAGAAGTTCTCCACGATGAGGCCGATGATGATCACCGTCAGCAAGCCGGCAAACACCGCCGGAATGTCGAGCAGGTTGCGGTTCTCGAAGATGTACCAACCCAGGCCGCCCTTGCCGGAGGCGACGCCGAACACCAACTCCGCCGCGATCAGCGTGCGCCAGGCAAAGGCCCAGGCGATCTTCAGGCCCGTCAGGATGGATGGAAACGCCGCCGGCACCAGGATCAGCCACACGTAGCGCAAGCCGGTCAACTCGTAGTTGCGGCCCACCATGCGCAGGGTTTGCGACACCGAAAGAAAGCCGCCCTGGGTGTTGAGCGCCACCACCCAGACCACCGAATGCAGCAGCACGAAAACGATGCTCGTCGTGCCCAGCCCGAACCACAGCAGGGCCAGCGGCAGCAGCGCGATGGCCGGCAGCGGATTGAACATGGCCGTCATGACTTCGAGAAAATCGGTGCCGATCTGCGTGCTGATCGCCAGGATGGTGAGCACGCCGGCGATCAGGATGCCGGTCACGTAGCCGATGACCAGGATGCGCAGCGAGGTCCAGGCGCGGTCCGGCAAGACCCCGCTGCGGATGCTGCTGACGAAGGAGTTGAAGGTGTCCGACAGGGTCGGGAACAGCAGGTCGTTGTGCACCACCATGCCGTAGATCTGCCAGGCCAGCGCCAGCACCAGGATGATCGAGAACTTGCGCAGGGCGGTGTGATTCCAGAGCCGGCGCGCCAGCGAGAACTGGCGCTCGAGCACGGGCTTGCGCGTGCCGTCGTCGGGGCCGGTCTTCTTGAGCGTGATCGTGGCGCGGGCCATCATGCGTGCTCCGACAGGGCCTGCGCGAACAGCAGGTCGTGAATCTCGCGCTCCAGCGCCGCGGCGGAGCCGTCCTCGGATGACACCCGGTCCACGTCGCTCACCTCGGCCTTGACTTCGCCCGGATGCGGCGAGAGCAGCAGGATCCGGTTGCCGACCCGGATCGCCTCGGCGATGGAGTGGGTCACGAACAGGATGGTGAACTTGGTGTCGGCCCACAGCTGCAGCAACTCGTCCTGCATCTGCTGGCGCGTCAAGGCGTCGAGCGCGGCGAAAGGCTCGTCCATCAGCAGGATGTCCGGCTCCATGCACATACCGCGCGCGATCGCCACGCGCTGCTTCATGCCGCCCGACAGCGTGTGCGTGTAGCTGTCGGCGAACGCTTCGAGGTGCACCTTGCGCACGTACTCCAGGGCCCGGTCGCGGGCCTCGTGCTTGTTCAGTTTGTGCGTCACGACCAGCGGAAACATGACGTTCTCGAGCACGGTCTTCCAAGGCAGGAGCTGGTCGAACTCCTGAAAGACCATCATCCGGTCGGCCCCCGGCCGCTTGATCTCGACGCCCTTGATGCGAATCTGCCCCTCATCGGGCATCAGATAACCGCCCACGGCCTTCAGGATCGTCGACTTGCCGCAGCCCGAAGGCCCCAGCAGCACGAAGCGGTCCGAGCCGTCGACGTCGAAGCTGACCTTCGACGTCGCCGTGATCACGCTGTCGGAGGTTCGATAGCGCAGCGTGACCGAGTCGACCTCGAGCAAGCGCGGCATGTCACGCCCCGCCCGATCAGTTGCCGTTCAGCGCGGCCGAGGCGGGCAGGAAATAGTCCTTCCAGCTCGCCGGCATGGTCTTGAGGATGCCGACCTTGTGCATGTGCTTGGCAAAAACCATCGAACCCAGCGGCTGCAGCGTGTAGGCGTCCATCATGCCCGGCTGCGCCAGGATGTCCATCACTTCGTCGACGCTGGTCTTGTCCCCGCTCAGTTCGCGGTAGATCGCCACCGATTCACGCGTGTGCGCCTTGATGAAGTCGACCGCCTGCTGCGACGCCGTCAAGACCGCCTGGATGATCTTCGGGTTGGCGTCGGCGAACTTGGTGGTCGTGAACAGCGTGGACTGCGACAGGCCGCCCTTGATGATGTCGGTGGAACGGATCACGACGTGGGCGCCCGGCACGGTCTTGAGCTCACGATACGAGTACGGCGGCGCGCCGAAGTGCGAGCTCACCTCGCCCGCCGGGTTGGCCATCATGGCCGTCGCGTCCGGGTGCCCCATCTGCACCGTGTTGGCATCCAGCTTGGACCACTGATCCGGGCCGAAAACCTGCTCGCACGCCAGCTGCAGCAGCAGGGCCTGGGTCGACACGCGGACCGTCGGCACGGCGATCTTGTCCTTGGGGCCGTAGTCCTTCAGCGAGTGGATCTTGGGGTCGCGCGTCACGAGTTCCTCGGGCAGCGCGGAATTGGTCGCAATGCCCTTCACCTGGCCCTTGGTGCGGTCCCACAACAGCAGCATGTTGCCCAGGCCGCTGTTGACGATCTGCACGTTGCCCGACAGCAGCGCGTCGGTGGCGGCCCCGCCGCTGCTGAACGAGCGCCAGTCGACCTTCAGATCCGCAATCCCTTCCTTTGCCGCGGCCTTCTCGATCAGGCCCTGCTTTTCCATCACCAGCGCCGGCAGGTAAATGATGCTGGGCTGCTTGGTGATCGTGATTTCCTGGGCGGCCTGCGCAGAGCCGACTCCGTCCAGAGACACCAGCGCGGCACAGATGGCGGTGCTCATTCCAAGCTTGGACAACAGTCTCATGGTTTGTCTCCAATGGTGGCGAAATTTGCAGCGCTTGAAGCGGCCCACCGCGGGAAGACACTGCGGTCAAGGAACCTCGCCATGGACATCCTTGATATCAGACATCATATAACCAATCATCACGCTGATGTTGAAGAAGCTCGGTGTCTTCAATGGGAGTCGCCACGACCCATCGACTCCGCAACGTCAGGACACCATCGTATGACGTCCGACTTATTTGAAGGCCAGCCTGCCCGCGCTTGTCCGCGAGCGTCGAACCGTAGCTGCTGGCGCCGCACCGCTCATACGAGGACAAGACATGGCCGCCCGATCGCCGTTTCTCGGCTCAGCGCGCGCCCTGCCACAGCAACTGCAGCGCCGCCGCCGTGCGCGCCGCCGCACCCTGGTGCTGGCGCGCGAAGGCCCGTCCGGCGTCCGCCATGGCCTGGCGGCGCGGCGCATCGTCCGCCAGCGCCTGGGCGGCCTGCAGGCCTTGCGCCAGATCGGCCACGCGCAGGGCGGCGCCGGCGGCCAGGGCCTGCTCGGCCGCCTGGCTGAAGTTGAAGGTGTGCGGCCCCATCACCACCGGGCAGCCGCAGGCGGCGGCCTCGATCAAGTTTTGCCCGCCCAGGGGCTCGAAGCTGCCGCCCAGCAGGGCCACGTCGGCCAGCGCGTAGTAGGCCGCCATCTCGCCCAGGCTGTCGCCCAGCCACAGGTCGGCGGCTTGCGGCGCGCCAGTGCCCCACTGGCTGCGGCGGCTCACGCTCAGGCCCTGCTGCGCGGCCAGGTCGGCGACGGCGTCGAAGCGCTGGGGGTGGCGTGGCACGACCAGCCATTGCGGCCAGTTTACTATGCTATTTATAGCTGCCTGCGCTGATTCTGCGGGCGCTGCAGCCCTGATTTGCTTGAAAAACGCCAGCTCTTCCCCCTCGCGCGAGCTGGCCAGCATCAGCACCGGTCGACTCGGCGCCGCGTCGCGCCAGCGCCGGCCCAGCGCCAGCAAGGGCGCGGCCGGCTGGGCGTCGAACTTGAGGTTGCCCAGCACCTCCACGGTCGGCACGCCCAGGGTGCGGAAACGCGCGGCGTCCGGCTCGGTCTGCGCATAGACGGCCGTCAGCGCGCGGTAGGCCGCGGGCAGCAGCCCGGCCGTGCGCTGCGCGCCGCGCAGGGACTTGGCCGACAAGCGCGCGTTGGCCAGCACCAGGGGCATGCCGACGTCGGTGCAGGCGCGCACCAGGTTGGGCCAGACCTCGGTTTCCATCAACACGCCGATGTCCGGCCGATAGGCCTGCACGAAGCGGCGCGTGGCCGCGCGCGTGTCCCAGGGCTGCCACAGCTGCACGTCGCCCGGCGCCAGCAGCCGGGCGCCCTCGGCGCGGCCGGTGGCCGTGCCATGGGTCAGCAGCAGGCGCATGCCGGGCCATTGGGCGCGCAACTGCGGCAACACGATGGCGGCGGCGCGCGTCTCGCCCAGCGAGACGGCGTGGATCCACACCAGGGGCGCGCCCGCCGTTGGCTGGGGGCGCGCGGGCGCGGCGCCATAGCGGCCAAAGCGCTCGTCCACCGCCTGCAGATACCCCGGCTCGGCCCCGCCCCGTCGGCGCAGCTTGCGGCGCAGCAGCGGCTGGGCCGCCCAGGTGGCCAGGTCGTACAGGACGGGGATGAGGGGCGCCACTCGTCAGCTATCGAACAGGGAGCTGGTCGCGCTTGGCTGGTGCGGGCTGCGGCACGAAATGGCTTGAAATCTCAATGCTGCGCGCCGCCCGGCTGCGCATCCGGTTTGAGCTGCCGCAGCAGGCCCGTCATCTCGGCCTGGATGCGCGCCAGCGCCTCGGGCGTGTGGCCCTCGAAGCGCAGCACCAGCACCGGCGTGGTGTTGCTGGCGCGGATCAGGCCGAAGCCGTCGGGCCAGTCCACACGCAGGCCATCGATGGTGTTGACCTGCGCGGGCGCCTTGAACGCACGGGCGGCCAGCGCCTGCAGCTCGGCCGCCAGGCGGTGCGGCTCGCCCTCGGCGCAGGCCACGTTCAGCTCGGGCGTCGAAAAACTCGTCGGCAGCGCGTTGAGCACCGCGCTGGCGTCGGGCGAGCGGCTGAGGATCTCCAGCAGGCGGGCGCCGGCGTAGGTGCCATCGTCGAAGCCGTACCAGCGCTCCTTGAAGAAGATGTGGCCGCTCATCTCGCCGCCCAGGGGCGAATCGAGTTCCTTCATGCGCGCCTTGATGAGCGAGTGGCCGGTCTTGTACATCAGCGGCACGCCGCCCGCCGCCTCAATGGCCGGGCCCAGGCGCTGCGTGCACTTGACGTCGTAGACGATGGTGCCGCCCGGCACGCGCGACAGCACGTCCTGCGCGAACAGCTGCATCTGGCGGTCGGGAAAGATCGTGTTGCCGTCCTTGGTGACGATGCCGAGCCGGTCGCCGTCGCCGTCGAAGGCCAGGCCCAGCTCGGCATCGGTGTGCTGCAGCGCCCGGATGACGTCGCGCAGGTTGTCGGGCTTGCTGGGGTCGGGGTGGTGGTTGGGAAAGCGCCCGTCCACCTCGGTGAACAGCTCGACCACCTCGCAGCCGAGGGCGCGAAACACGGCGGGCGCCGACGCGCCGGCCACGCCGTTGCCGCAGTCGACGACGATCTTCATCGGCCGCGCCAGGTGGATGTCGCCGACGATGCGCTCGCGGTAGGCCGCAAACACGTCCTGCGTGCGCACCGAGCCGCCGGCGCGGCGCTGCCAGCCTTCGGCCTCCATCGTGCGGCGCAGCGCCTGGATGTCCTGGCCGTAGATGGCGCGGCCGGCCAGCACCATTTTGAAGCCGTTGTCGTCGCGCGGGTTGTGGCTGCCCGTGACCTGGATGCCGCTGGCACACAGCGTATGCGCGGCAAAGTACAGCATGGGCGTGGTAACCATGCCGATGTCGATCACCTCCACGCCCGCCGCCACCAGACCGCGCACCAGGGCGGCCGCCAGCACGGGGCCGGACAGGCGCCCGTCGCGCCCCACGGCCACCTGCTGCTGCCCCAGCGCCAGCGCCTGGGTGCCAAAGGCCAGGCCCAGGCCTTCGGCCACGCCCTCGTTCAGCGTGGTCGGCGTGGTGCCGCGAATGTCGTAGGCCTTGAAGATGCTGGGTGTGAGGTGCATGGCCGAAGATTGTAGGCAGCGCCTGCATTGATCGACGGCGCGCATCAATGCCCGGGCCATTCTTCATCAATGCGGGGCGCGGACAGGGCCGGCGCCCGGCGATACTTGGCGCACCATGACCGCGCTTGCCGCCCGCCGACTTCCTGCCCTGCCGCTGGCGCAAGCCTGGCCCTTTCTGCTGCTGTCCATGAGCTGGGGCGCGTCCTTTTTGTTCATGCAGCAGGCGGTAGGCGAATTCGGCCCGCTGCCGACCGCCGCGGTGCGGGTGACGGTGGCGGCGCTGTTCCTGCTGCCGCTGATGCTGGCGCGCGGCCAGGGGCCGGCGCTGCGGCGCCACTGGCGGCCGGTGCTGTTTTGCGGCCTGCTGAACTCGGGCATCCCGTTCGCGCTGTTCAGCTTTGCCCTGCTGCACCTGTCCACCGGGCTGACGTCCATTCTCAACGCCACGGTGCCGCTGTTCGGCGCGCTGGTGGCCTGGTCCTGGTTGGGGCAGCGCCCCGGCCTGTCGCGCAGCGTGGGCCTGGCGCTGGGCTTTGTCGGCGTGGCCATGCTGGCATGGGACAAGGTCGTCCCGCACGGCGGCGGCTCGTCCATCATGGCAGCCTGGGCCGTGCTCGCCTGCCTGGCGGCCGCGCTGTGCTACGCGCTGGCCGCCAGCTTCACCCACAAGTACCTGAACGGCCTGAACCCCCTGATGACGGCCACCGGCAGCCAGATCGGCGCCGCCCTGGGCCTGGCCCTGCCCGCGCTGTGGATGTGGCCCGCCAGGCTGCCCAGCCTGCATGCCTGGGGCGCCGTCGTAGCCCTGGGCGTGCTGTGCACGGGCGTGGCCTACGTGCTGTACTTTCGCCTGATCGAGGACATGGGCCCGGCGCGCGCGCTCACGGTCACCTTCGCCGTGCCCCTGTTCGCCATCCTCTATGGCGCCACCCTGTTGGGCGAGTCCGTCACGCCCTGGATGCTGGGCTGCGGCGCCGTCGTGCTGTGCGGCACGGTGCTGGCCACGGGCCTGGTCAAACTATCGATTCGATAGCGCCCCATCAAGACTGGACGCCCGCCGACAGCATTCTTTCGACATAGCGGGCGATCAGGTCGATCTCAAGGTTGACCGTGCTGCCTGCCGCCAGCGTGTGCAGCGCCGTGTTCTGCACCGTGTGCGGAATCAGGTTGATGCTCAGCTCGCAGCCCTCGGCCCCGTCGGCCACCGCGTTGACCGTCAGGCTGACGCCATTCACGGTGACCGAGCCCTTGTAGGCCAGGTACTTGGCCAGCGCGCGCGGCGCCAGGATGCGCAGCTCCCAACTCTCGCCCACCGGCGCGAAGCGGGTCACGCGACCGACGCCGTCCACGTGCCCCGATACGATGTGCCCGCCCAGCCGGTCGTGCGCGCGCAGCGCTTTCTCGAGATTGACCGGGCCCACCCGGTCCAGCCCGGCGGTGCGTGCCAGCGACTCGGCCGAGATGTCGATGGCGAAGCGCCCCGCCGGCGCGTCGATGGCGGTGGCCGTCATGCATGCGCCGTTGATGGCGATGCTGTCGCCCAGCGCCACGTCGTCCAGGTAGCCCGCCGGCACCTCGATGTCCAGTTGCTTGCCATGCGCGCTGCTGGCGCCCAGCTCGCGCACCTGGGCGATGCGGCCGACGGCGGTGATGATGCCTGTGAACATGGGGGATGACTTTTCCTTGCAGCATGGCATTCTGAATGAGAAGCTGAGAACGCCTGCGATGGTGAGCGTACCCGATCCCCGTGCGTGGCAGTCGAGTACCGAGATGCCTATTAATTCAATATTTATTGTATTATTGAACTATGAATGAAACCGAAACTCTTGCCGCGCTCGCCGCCCTGGCCCACACCCAGCGCCTGCGGGCGTTTCGCGCCCTGGTCGTCGCCGGTCACGATGGGCTGACGCCCAGCGTACTGGCCGAACAGCTCGACATAGCCCGAAACGCCCTGTCCTTCCACCTCAAGGAGTTGGCGCATGCCGGCCTGGTCACCATCGAGCAGCAAGGCCGCAACCTGATCTACCGCGCCGACTTCGGGCAGATGAACGGCCTGCTCGGCTACCTGAGCGAGCACTGCTGCCAAGGCAGTGCATGCGAAGTCACTGAATCTCCCTCCACCTGCCCCTCCTGCTGAAAGGAACTGCCATGAAACGCTTTCACGTCCACCTGCATGTCGATGACCTGAACCGCAGCATCGGCTTCTACTCGCAACTGTTCGCCGCGCAGCCAGCGCGCGTCGAGAGCGACTACGCCAAGTGGATGCTCGAAGACCCGCCGGTCAACTTCGCCATTTCCACGCGCGGCAGCAAGCCGGGCATCGACCATCTGGGCATCCAGACCGACGACGCCGAGGAATTGGCGATGCTGAAGACCCGCGCCGAGGCAGCCGACATGGCACTGCTGGATGAGGGCACCACCACCTGCTGCTACGCGCGCAGCGAGAAACACTGGATCACCGACCCACAGGGCGTGGCTTGGGAACATTTCCACACGCTGGGCAACATCCCGGTCTTCAACGAAGCGGTGCCGACGACGGGCACCGTCACGGCCTGCTGCGCCGCCGCGCCGCGCTCCAAATCCTGCTGCTGATGCAAGGCACTTATGACCACGGGAAAAACCTACAACGCCCTGTTCATCTGCACGGGCAACTCGGCCCGCTCCATTCTGGCCGAAGGCCTCCTCAACGAACTCGGCAAAGGCCGGTTTCATGCGTATTCGGCGGGCAGCCACCCCAAGGGTGAAGTGCACCCATTGGCGCTCGCCACGCTCGAACGCTTGCACATGCCGACTACCAGCTACCGCAGCAAGAGCTGGGACGAGTTTGTCGCACCTGGCGCGCCGGAGTTCGATTTCATCTTCACGGTGTGCGACAACGCCGCTGGCGAGGTCTGCCCCGTCTGGCCGGGGCGCCCGATGTCAGCGCATTGGGGCGTGCCCGACCCTGCGGCCGTCGAAGGTACAGAGGAGCAGCAGCGCAAGGCGTTCACGGATGCGGCGCTGACACTGCGCCGGCGCATCGAGCTATTCCTGTCGCTGCCACTGCAACGCCTGGACGCCATGTCGCTGCAACGCGAGTTGCGAAACATCGGCCAAGAGTGAAGAGCGTCACTTCATCAACAACCAGATTTGAAAGGACATTCCATGCCAAACATCCAGATTTTTGACCCCGCCCTGTGCTGCAGCACGGGCGTATGCGGCGTTAACGTGAACCAAAGCCTGGTGAGCTTTGCCGCCGACGTGGATTGGGCCCGGCAAAACGGCGCCCAGGTCGAACGCTTCAACCTGGCCCAGCAACCCTTGGTGTTCGCCGACAACCCCACCGTGAAGGGTTTTCTGCAACGCTCGGGCCAAGAGGCGCTGCCCCTGGTTCTGGTCGATGGCGAGGTGGCCTTGGCCGGCCGCTACCCCAGCCGCAGCGAACTGGCCCGCTGGGCGGGCATCGAGGCGCCCACAGCCGCCCCAGCCCAAGGCGCCTGCTGCTCCGGCGGCCGTTGCTGCTGAACGAGGAGAGCACATGCACTTCCTGACCCAGCCGCCCCGCTTCCTTTTCTTCACCGGCAAAGGGGGCGTCGGCAAGACCTCCATCGCCTGCGCCACGGCCGTGCAACTGGCAACCCAGGGCAAGCGTGTGCTGCTCGTCAGCACCGACCCGGCCTCCAACGTGGGGCAGGTGTTCGGTGAGACGATCGGCAACCGCATCACGGCGATTTCTGCCATACCGAAGCTGTGGGCGCTGGAGATCGACCCGCAGGCGGCGGCGCAGGCCTACCGCGACCGCATCGCCGGGCCGGTGCGTGGCGTGCTGCCCGACGACGTGGTGCGCGGCATCGAGGAATCCCTGTCGGGCGCCTGCACCACGGAAATTGCCGCCTTCGACGAGTTCACGGCCTTGCTGACCGATGCGGCGCTGACGCAGGACTACGAACACATCATTTTCGACACGGCCCCCACCGGCCACACCATCCGCCTGCTGCAACTGCCGGGCGCATGGAGTGGCTTTCTGGAAGCAGGCAAAGGCGATGCGTCGTGCCTGGGGCCGCTGGCAGGCCTGGAAAAACAGCGCAGCCAGTACAAGGCTGCGGTAGAGGCGTTGGCCGACCCTCTGCGCACCCGGATGGTGTTGGTGGCCCGTGCGCAGCGCCCCACGCTGCGCGAGGCGGCGCGCACCCATGAAGAACTGGCCGCCATCGGCCTGTCGCAGCAATACCTGGTCATCAACGGCGTATTCCCTGCCGGCGAGGCCGCAAACGACGCTCTGGCCACAGCCATCTACCGAAGAGAGCAGGCCACACTGGCGGCCATTCCGCAGGTACTCCAAGCCTTGCCTCGGGATCAAATCGCGCTCAAGCCGTTCAACCTTGTGGGCCTTGATGCGCTACATCATCTGTTGATCGATACCGACATCACGCATAGCCCTGCCGCCATCGAGCTGCCCGACCAGATCAATGCGCCAGACTTGTCCGCCCTGGTCGATGAGATCGCCGCCGATGGACACGGGCTGGTCATGGTGATGGGCAAGGGCGGTGTGGGCAAAACCACGCTGGCTGCCGCCATCGCCGTAGAGTTGTCCAGCCGCGGCCTGCCCGTGCACCTGACCACATCCGACCCGGCCGCGCATCTGGCCGATACGCTGGAAGGTTCACTGCCCAATCTGGCGCTCAGTCGCATCGATCCCCAGGAAGCCACGGCGCGCTATCGCCAGCATGTGATGGACACCAAGGGTGCGCAGCTCGATGCCGAAGGCCGCGCGCTGCTGGAAGAAGACCTGCGCTGGCCCTGCACCGAGGAAATCGCGGTGTTCCAGGCGTTCTCCCGCGCCATCCGCGAAGGGGGCAGGAAGTTCGTGGTGATGGACACCGCGCCCACGGGCCACACCTTGCTGCTGCTCGACGCCACCGGCGCCTACCACCGCGACATCGCCCGGCAGATGGGCGAGACGGGCGTTCACTTCACGACGCCGATGATGCAGTTGCAAGACCCGAAGCAGACCAAGGTGCTTATCGTCACCCTGGCCGAAACCACGCCCGTGCTGGAAGCGGCGAACCTGCAAGACGACCTGCGCCGCGCGGGGATTGAACCCTGGGCCTGGGTCGTCAATAACAGTGTGGCGGCCGCGCACCCGCAGTCCCAGCTACTGCGCCAGCGCGCGCGCAACGAACTGCGCGAAATTGACGCCGTGGTCACGCTACATGCCCGGCGCCACGCCGTCGTGCCGCTGCTGACCGAGGAGCCGGTGGGGGTGGAGCGTCTGCGGGCTTTGGCGAACTGGAAAGCGTCATGAGCCAAGGCAGCCCGCCATCCATGAGCCTGTTCGAGCGTTACCTGAGCCTGTGGGTGCTGCTGTGCATCGTCTGCGGCATCGCGCTGGGTCAGTTCGCTCCAGGCGTGTTCCAGGCCATCGGCCGCATGGAGATCGCCCAGGTCAACCTGCCCGTGGGCCTGCTGATCTGGATCATGATCATCCCGATGCTGCTCAAGGTGGACTTCGGTGCCCTCGGCCAGGTCAGGCAGCACTGGCGCGGCATCGGCGTGACGTTGTTCGTCAATTGGGCCGTCAAGCCGTTCTCGATGGCCTTGCTGGCCTGGATCTTCATTCGCCAGGTCTTCGCGCCCTGGCTGCCGGCCGACCAACTCGACAGCTACGTGGCCGGCCTGATCCTGCTGGCCGCCGCGCCCTGCACGGCCATGGTGTTCGTCTGGAGCCGGCTGACCGGGGGCGACCCGGCGTTCACGCTGTCGCAGGTGGCGCTGAACGACACCATCATGGTGTTCGCCTTCGCGCCTCTCGTCGGCCTGCTGCTCGGGCTGTCCGCGATCACGGTGCCGTGGGATACCTTGCTGGTGTCGGTGCTGTTGTACATCGTCATCCCGGTCATCCTCGCGCAGCTCTGGCGCCGCGCGCTGCTGCGCCGTGGTCAAGCAGCGTTCGACCAGGCGCTGGAGCGCATCGGGCCGCTGTCGATCGCGGCGCTGCTGCTCACGCTGGTGCTGCTGTTCGCCTTCCAGGGCGAGGCCATCCTACGCCAGCCGCTGGTCATCGCCATGCTGGCCGTGCCGATCCTGATCCAGGTGCTCTTCAACTCTGGCCTGGCCTACTGGCTCAACCGCAAGGCGGGCGAGCAGCACAGCATTGCCTGCCCCTCGGCGCTGATCGGCGCCAGCAACTTCTTCGAGTTGGCCGTGGCGGCCGCCATCAGCCTGTTCGGCTTCCAGTCCGGCGCGGCGCTGGCCACCGTGGTCGGCGTGCTGATCGAGGTACCGGTGATGCTGCTGGTGGTGCGGATCGTCAACCAGAGCAAAGGCTGGTACGAATGCGACCCGGATCTCGCCAGCAGACAAGCGGCACGTCACCCATGAGGCGCATCACCGTGGTAGGGCGTGTTGGACTTGAACCAACGACCAAGGGATTATGAGTCCCCTGCTCTGACCAACTGAGCTAACGCCCCGACCGGGGCCGATTCTAGGGGCTGCCCGGCTTGCCCTGGCTGAGCGCGTTGCTCACCAGGCGCGAGGTGATATCCACGATCTGGATCATGCGGTCGTAGTGCATGCGCGTGGGGCCGATGACGCCCAGGGTACCGACCACCTGGCCATCGACCTCGTAGGGCGCGCTGACCACCGACAGCTCTTCCACCGGCACGGTCTGGCTTTCGCCGCCGATGAAGATGCGCACGCCCTCGGCCTGCATGGACACGTCCAGCAACCGCATCAGCTGCGCCTTCTGCTCGAAAAGGTCGAACGCGCGGCGCAGCTGGCTCATGTCGCTCGAAAAATCGCTCACGGCCAGCAGGTTGCGCTCGCCCGAGATGACCACCTCGCCCTGCCCCTGGCTGGCCGCCTCGGAGCCGACCTGCACCGCCGCCTGCATCAACGTGGCGATCTCGGCGCGCAGGCGGTCGACCTCCTGCGTCAGGCGCGCGCGCACCTGCTCGAAGGTCATGCCGGAGAAATTGGCGTTGAGGTAGTTGGAGGCCTGCGTCAGCTCCGATCCCGAATAGTCTGCCTCGGTGAACAGCACGCGGTTTTGCACGTCGCCATCGGGCGCCACCATGATGAGCAGCAGGCGCCGCTCCGACAGGCGCAGGAACTCGATGTGGTGGAACACCGTGCTGCGCCGCGGCGCCATCACCACGCCGACGAACTGCGACAGGTTGGACAGCAACTGGGCCGCGCTGGCAATGACCTTTTGCGGCTGCTCGGCGGGCAGCTCGGGTGCCCTCAGCTGGGCGCGCTGCGCGGTCAACATGGTGTCGACAAACAGACGGTAGCCGCGCGCCGTGGGCACGCGCCCGGCCGAGGTGTGAGGCGAGGCGATCAGGCCCAACTCTTCCAGGTCCGACATCACGTTGCGGATGGTGGCCGGCGACAAATCGAGCCCCGAGGCCCGCGACAGCGTGCGCGAACCCACGGGTTGGCCGTCGGCGATGTAGCGCTCGATCAGGGTCTTGAGCAGTCGCCGCGACCGGTCATCGAGCATGGAGCCGGGGGATTTCACCAGTTCAATCTGCACGAAAAAGAGGCCGTCATCGCGGCCCATTATGATGTAATTTCCTCATGGCCCTGAAGTTCACGCGCGTTGCCCTGGTGGGCAAATATCAGGACGCTTCCAGCGCGTCGGCGGCGCAGCCGGCGCGCGAGCTGATGACCGAGATCGGCACCTTTTTGCAGCAGCAGGGCTGCCAGGTCAGCCTCGAAGATCGCACCGCGGCCAGCACCGGCCTGACACAGTTTCAGGCGCTCGACCTGGCGGGCATCGGTGCCCAGTGCGAGCTGTGCGTGGTGGTGGGCGGCGACGGCACCATGCTCGGCGTGGGCCGCGAGCTGGCGCGCCACGGCACGCCCTTGATCGGCATCAACCAGGGGCGCCTGGGCTTCATCACCGACATCCCGCTGGGCGACTACGCGCGGCTGCTGCCGGCCATGCTGGCGGGCGCCTTCGAGGACGATCCTCGCGCGCTGATGCAAGGCTGGGTCAAGCGCGAGGGCGCCTGCGTGTTCGAGGCCCTGGCCATGAACGACGTGGTGGTCAACCGCGGCGCGGCCTCGGGCATGGTCGAGCTGAGCGTCGAGGTGGACGGGCACTTCGTGGCCAACTACCGTGCCGACGGCATCATCATCGCCACGCCCACGGGTTCGACGGCCTACTCGCTGTCGGCCGGCGGGCCGCTGCTGCACCCGCTGCTGCCGGGCTTGGCGCTGGTGCCCATCTCGCCGCACGCGCTGTCCAACCGGCCCATCGTGCTGGCCGACCCGGGCGAGATCGCCATCGAGATCGTGGCCGCACGCGACGCCAGCGCCAGCTTCGACATGCAGACCCTCACCTCGCTGCACCGCGGCGACCGCATCATCGTGCGCCGCAGCGAGCACCGTGCGCGCTTTTTGCACCCCCAGGGCTGGAGCTACTTCGACACCTTGCGCGAAAAACTGCACTGGAACAAGGGCGGCAGCTGAAGCCATGGCACTGCGTCACCTCAGCCTGCGCGACTTCGTCATCGTGCCCGTCCTCGAACTGGAGTTGCAGGCCGGCTTCTCGGTGCTGACGGGCGAGACCGGCGCCGGCAAATCCATCCTGATCGACGCGCTGCAGTTGGTGCTGGGCGGCCGCGGCGACGCGCTGTGGGTGCGCGAGGGCCAGGCGCGCTGCGAGATCAGCGCCGAGTTCGACGCCCCGCCCGCCTGCACGTCCTGGCTGCAGGCCAACGGCATGGACAGCGCCGACGGCGCCCTGCTGCTGCGCCGCAGCATCGACCGCGCCGGCCGCAGCCGCGCCTGGATCAACGGCTCGGCCGCCACGGTGGCGCAGCTGCGCGAGCTGAGCGAGCAATTGCTGGACATCCACGGCCAGCACGCCTGGCAAAGCCTCACCCGCCCGGCCGCGGTGCGCGCCCTGCTGGACGCCTACGCCGGCGTCGATGGCGCGCCGCTGCTGGCGGCCTGGCAGGACTGGCAGCAGGCGCAGGCGGCGCTGGATGCGGCGCGCCGCGCGCAAGACAGCCTGGCCCAGGAGCGCGAGCGCCTGCTGTGGCAGATCGGCGAGCTGGACAAGCTGGCGCCGCGCGAGGGCGAATGGGACGAGCTGAGCCAGCAGCACGCGCGCCTGTCCAACGCGCAGAGCCTGATCGACGCCGCGCTGGCTGCCAGCCGCGCGCTGGAAAGCGACGAGGACGAGGGCGGCGCGCTGTCGGCCCTGGCGCAGGCCCAGGAGGCCCTGCAGGCCTCGGCCGCGATCGAGCCCGAGTTCGGCGCCCTGCTCGAACCCTTGCAAGCCGCCGAGGCCCAACTGCGCGACGCCGCGCGCAGCCTGCACGCCTATCTGCGGCGCGCCAACCCCGACCCCGAGCAGTTGGCCGCGCTGGACGAGCGCATCGGCCAATGGCATGCGCTGGCGCGCCGTCATCGCCGCCCGCCCGCCGAGCTGCCCGGCCTGCTGGCCGGCTGGCGCGCCGAACTGGAGCGCCTGGAATCGGCCGGCGATCTGCAGCAGTTGCAAGCCCGGCTGGAGCAGGCCCGATCCGCCTACAACAGCTTGGCCGGCCAGATCAGCCGCGCCCGCGCGCAGGCTGCGCCGCGCCTCTCGGCTGCGGTCACGGCGGCCATGCAGGAGCTGGGCATGGCCGGCGGCGCCTTCGAGGTGCAGCTGGAGCGCCTGCCGACGCCGGCCGCGCACGGGCTGGAAAGCGCGCAATTCCTCGTCGCCGCGCACGCCGGCGTCACTGCGCGTGCCATCGACCGCGTGGCCTCGGGCGGCGAGCTGTCGCGCCTGTCGCTGGCCATCGCCGTCACCACCAGCACGCTGGGCCCGGCCGCCACGCTGATCTTCGACGAGGTCGACGCCGGCGTGGGCGGCGCCGTGGCCGCCACCGTGGGCCGCCTGCTGCAGCGCCTGGGGCGCGATCGCCAGGTGCTGTGCGTCACGCACCTGCCGCAGGTGGCCGCCTGCGCCGACCATCACCTGCGTGTCAGCAAGGCCACGGCCGGCGACGGCAGCCCGCAAAGCCAGGTCGCCCCCATCGCCGGTGCCGCGCGCACGCAGGAGCTGGCGCGCATGCTGGGTGGTGAGCAGATCACCCCCGCCACCCTGGCGCACGCGCAGGAGCTGCTGGAGCAGGCAAGGCCTGCGCCCGCCAGCGCCACCCATGCCCGCCCCGCGGGCCGCCGTGGCGTCCGTGTCTGAGCATGACCCCATGAGCACCGAACTGGTGGTCATCACCGGCATGTCCGGCTCGGGCAAGTCGGTGGCCCTGCACGCGCTCGAAGACGCGGGCTACTACTGCGTGGACAACCTGCCACCCGAGTTGCTCAAGCCCTTCGTCTCGATCGAGGACGGCCTGAAGGCCAGCAAGCTGGCCATCGCCATCGACGTGCGCAGCAGCCGCGCCCTGCCCCAGCTGCCGCTGCTGCTGCACAGCCTGCGCGACAGCGGCATCGACTTGCGCCTGATCTTTCTGGACGCCAGCGACGAGACGCTGGTGCGGCGCTTTTCCGAAACGCGCCGGCGCCACCCGCTGTCCAAACCGAGCGACGCCGATGCCCAGGCCGGGCTGATGCAGGCCATTGCGCGCGAGCGCGAGCTGCTGGCCGACCTGCGCGAGCGCTCGCACCTGATCGACACCAGCCAGCTGCGGCCGGCGCAACTGCTGGACTACGTCAAGACGCTCATTGCCGCGCCCTCGGCGCCGCTCACGCTGGTGTTCGAATCCTTCGGGTTCAAGAACGGCCTCACGCTCGACGCCGACTACGTGTTCGACGTGCGCATGCTGCCCAACCCCCACTACGACCCAGCCTTGCGCCCCCTGACCGGGCGCGACGCACCGGTGATCGCCTTTCTGGAGCAGCATGCCGAGGTGGCGCTGATGTTCGATCAGATCGCCCACTTTCTGCAGACCTGGCTGCCGGCCATGGAGCGCGACCACCGCAGCTACGTCACGGTGGCCATCGGCTGCACGGGCGGGCAGCACCGCTCGGTCTACTTCGTCGAGCGCCTGGCGGCGCATTTCAGCGACCGCTGGCTGGCCCTCAAGCGCCACCGCGAGCTGGACAAGCGCTGACCTCGGGTTGGGACAGAAACCGGCGCACCGGCGCCGGCAGGCCCAGTCGCGGCCAGTCCGACGCGGCAAACCAGGCACCAGCCTCGCCCAGCGTCGTGGCGCTTTTCACAACCCCGCTCATCACATGGATGTGCAATTCCCGGTGCGTCAGGATATGCGTGAACGGCGGGTGTTCGACCACCGACGCTTGCCCTGCCTGGGCCAAGCCATGCAAAGCCCGCGCGCGGGTATCGAATGCGGGCAGGCAGTGCAGGCCGGCCCAGATGCCATGCGGCGGGCGGCGCTCCAGCCAGACCCGCCCCTGCTCGTCCACGGCGTGCAGCAGCCACAGGGCCACCACCGGGCGCGGCGCGGCCTTGCGGGTCTTGACGGGGTAGCGCTGCGGATTGCCCTGCAGATGTGCCCGGCACCCGCTGGCCAAGGGGCAGCGCCCGCATTGCGGCTGCCGCGGCAGGCATACCGTGGCGCCCAGGTCCATCAGGCCCTGGGTATACGCTGGCATGCTCGTCCGCAGCCGCGTGGTCGGCAGCACAGACTCGGCACGCTCCCACAGGGCCCGCACGGCAGCGGCCTGGGCCAGGTCGTCGTCGACGGCCCACACGCGCGCCAGCACGCGCTTGACGTTGCCGTCCAGGATCGCGCTGCGCTCGCCGAAGCAGAAGGCCGCAATGGCTGCCGCCGTCGAGCGGCCGATGCCGGGCAAGGTCGCCAGCACGGTAGCCTGCGTCGGAAACTGGCCGCCGAAATCGGCCACCACCCGCTGCGCGCAGCGGTGCAGCTGGCGCGCACGGCTGTAGTAGCCCAGGCCGCTCCACAGGGCCAGCACTTCATCTTCGCTGGCTTGCGCCAGGGCGGCCACGTCGGCGAAGCGCTGCAGAAAGCGCGGGTAGTAGGCCAGCACCGTCGTCACCTGCGTCTGCTGCAGCATGATTTCCGACAGCCACACGCGGTAGGGGTCGCGCGTGCCCTGCCAGGGCAGGTCGTGGCGGCCGTGCCGGTGCTGCCAGGCAATCACCCGCGCGGCAAAATCGCCGCGCTCGTTCGGGGCCGCTCTCACGCGAGGGCGGTTTCGACGGCCTGGCCGCTGCGAGCGGGCGCCGCCGAGCTCTGCAGCTCGCGCACCATGCGCCCCAGCCGAAGCTCGCGCGCCTGCAAGCTCTGCAGTTGCTGGTCGAGCTCGGCCAGCCGGGAGTCCAGGTTGCTGGCCGCGTCCTGTATGCGCTGGATGGTTTCGATGCGGCGGCTGAAGGCCCGGCGTCGCTCGCGCAGTTCCACATCCAGTTGCCCGGACGCGGCCTTGTTCCACAACTCGATCTCGCCCACGGCGGTTTCAAAAATGGCCCGCACGCGGGCGAACAGCGATCGGATCAGCTTGTCGGTGAACTCGGCGCGCACCAGATGCAGCAGGTTGCCGACACCGAGGTACTGCACGTGGCTTTGCTCCACCGCCGCAAGCTCGCTCTCGAGCCGGTGCAGATCGGGCGCGGGCGGCACCTGCAACGAGAAGCCATGCTCGGTGTTGAGCGTGCGAAAGGCGCTGCCCAGCATGGCGTCGATCTCGCCCACCTGCCCGGTCACGCGGCGCACCACGGCGCGCAGCCGATCGAAGCCTTCGGCATACACCTTGCGAACGCCCAGCTTGAGACCCGGTTCGCGCAAGGCCGCGCTCAGGCCCGCCAGCTCGCTCTTGATGCTGGCGCTGCTCAGCAGGGCAAACACCTCGCGCAGCAGCTTGACGTGAACCGAGCGCACGGCCAGCACGCCGGCGGCGCTGCGGTCGAAGGTTTGCTTCTCGTCCTCGACGCGCCGACGCATGTGCCGGATGACCGCGTGGTTCTTGCCGCGCAGGCCCTTGAGCTCCTGCACCTGCTCGACCCATTCGCGCCGCTGCACGCCGATCACGCGCAGGGCGTCGGCCTGCAGGCGCTCCAGGCCGCGGTGTACCGCCTGCTCCAGCGCCTGCTGGCGCTCGCCCAGCGCCATGCGCGCCAGCAGGGCTTCGAAGGCCGGCAGGCGGCTGTCCTGCAGCAGCGCGGCTTCGCCGCGCACCTTGGCCAACAAACCCTTTTGCGCCGACAAGGCCACGACCTGGTCCGCATCGACATGCAACGTCTGCGCGGTCGACGCGCATTGCCGCGCGATCTCCGCCTCGATCTGCTCGGGCGTGCGCAGCCCGTCCCACAGCGCGTCGATCTTGTTGAGCACCACCATCTGCGCGCCGATGCCGCTGCGTGCCGGCGCCAGGTGTTCCTGCCAGATGGCCAGGTCGGAGCGGGTCACGCCGGTGTCGGCACCCAGCACGAACACCACGGCCTGGGCCTGCGCGATCAGGTTCACGGTCAGCTCGGGCTCGGCGCCGATCGCGTTCAGGCCCGGGGTGTCCAGCACCACCAGGCCCTGCTTGAGCAAGGGGTGCGCCATGTTGATCAGCGCATGCCGCCAGCGCGGCACCTCGACCAGCCCCTGGGCATCGACGGGCGGGTTGTCCTGCGGATGCTCGTCGTGCCAAAAGCCCAGCGCCCGCGCCTGCTCGACGGACACGAGGTTCACCTCGGCGACCTTCTCCATCGCGCCCGCCAGCTGCGCCGGATCGTTCACGTCCAGATCCACCCGCGTCCACTGCTCGGGCACCAGGCGCCATTCCATCAGCGCCTGCGGCTGCAGGCGCGTTTCGATCGGCAGCAGGCGCAGGCACGGCGGCACGCTGGCGTCATGGCCCAGCTCGGTCGGGCACATGGTGGTGCGCCCCGCGCTGGCCGGCATGATGCGTCGGCCATAGCCGGCAAAGAACACCGCGTTGATGAGCTCGGATTTGCCGCGCGAAAACTCGGCCACGAAGGCCACCATCAGCTTGTCGGACTGCAGTTGCTCGGTCAGCCGCTGCAAGCCCTCGCTGGCGCCGCCGTCCAGCAGTTGCTGCTCGTGCAGCCAGTCGCCCAGCACCTTCAGGCGCAGCGCCGTCTCGCGCCGCCACGCCCCGTGCTGGTCAAACTGCTCGTTGAATCCGGCCACCGCCGCGCCCGTTTGCATGATCGCGCCATCTTATCGCCTCGCGCGGCGGCGTCGGCACGCCATCACGCGCGTTGGCACACCGGGCAATAAAAGCTGGAGCGCTGCCCCTGGCGCAGCAGCCGGATCGGTGTTGCGCACACCACACAGGGCTGGCCGGCGCGGCCATAGACCGCCACGTCGAGCTGGAAATGCCCCGTCTCGCCCATGGCGTTGGCAAAGTCGCGCAGGGTGGTCCCGCCACGCTCCACCGCGCGCCCCAGCACCGCCTGCACCGCGGCATGCAGGCGGTCGGAGCGCGCGCGCGACAGGCGATCGGCGCGCACCGTGGGACGAATGCCGGCCATGAACAGGGCCTCCGATGCATAGATGTTGCCCACGCCCACCACCACGTCGCCCGCCAGCAGCACCTGCTTGATGGGCGCGCGGCGCCGCTTGAGCGCGGCGTGAAAAGCGGCGGGATCGAAACCCTCGTCCAGCGGCTCGGCACCCAGGCCGGCCAGCAGCTTGCGCGCCGGCTCCCGCGCCTCGTCCGCCGCCCACACCACGGCGCCGAAGCGGCGCGGATCGTGCAGGCGCAGCACGCCATGGTCGGTCTGCATGTCCATGTGATCGTGGGTGCCCGGCGGCGGCAGGTCAGCCGCGAACTGCAGGCGGCCCGACATGCCCAGGTGCAGCAGCAGCAGGCCCTCGTCCAAGTCCATCAGCAGGTACTTGCCGCGCCGGCGCACGCCGCGGATCAGGTGGCCGGCCAGGGCCTCGGGCGGCACCCCCAGCGGCCAGCGCAGGGGCTTGCCCATGCGCACGCGCTCGATGCGGGCGCCCTGGATGCGGTCCGCAAAACTGCGGCGCGTCACTTCGACTTCAGGCAACTCGGGCATCGCGGCAGACCAGGTTCGGGCATGGATTATTATGATTCGATGCCTTACCCCGCACCCGTTCTGGTCTGTTCGACGCTCGCTCTGGCCGCCCTGACCGGGTGCGCGCTCCAAGCGCCCGCCGCGGCGCCGCCGGCCGCCCAGGTCGCGACGTCGAGCAGCGCCCCGGCGGCGCCGGCCAGCGCACCCCCCGAGGCTGCGGCCACGCCCAAGGCAGTGGCCAGCCCCCCGTTGCAGTCAGGCCTGTCGGCTCGGCTGATGTACGAGCTGCTGGTGGGCGAGATGTCGTTCGACCTCGGCGATCCGCAGCAAGGCGCGGCCTACCTGCTGGATGCCGCGCGGCGCGCCAACGACGAGGCGGTGTACCAGCGTGCCACCGAAATGGCCATCCAGTCGCGTGCCGGACCGGCGGCGCTGGAGGCGGTGCGCGCCTGGCGCCAGGCCTTTCCGCAATCGCTGCAGGCCACGCGCTTCGAGCTGCAGGTGCTGCTGGCGCTGGGCCGCGTGAGCGAAACCGCCACGCCGGTGAAGACCCTGCTGGACGCGCTGCCCGCATCCGAGAAGGTCAGCTTCATCGCGGCGCTGCCCGCTCTCTATCAACGCGTGGCCAACAAGGACGAAGCCCTGCAGGCGGTCGAAACCGCCCTGGCCGACGCCCAGAAGGACCCCGCGCTGGCCCCCGTTGCCTGGACCACCGTGGGCCGCCTGCGCCTGCAACAGGGCGATCGCACGGGCGCCCTGGTGGCCGCCACGCTGGGCTTGAACGCCGGACCCGAATCGCAGTGGCCGGCGTTGCTGGCGCTGCAGCTGTTTTCCGGCACCGGCGAAAACCAGGCCGAGCCCCTGATCAAGCGTTACCTGGCGGGTGCCGAGGCCAAGCCCGAGATCCAGCTCGACTACGTGCGCGCCCTGCTCGAGCGCGGCCGCCGTACCGATGCGCAAACCGAGCTCACGACCCTGGTCACGCGTTGGCCGCAATACCCCGATGGCTGGCTGCTGCAAGGCCTGCTGGCGGCCGACGACCGGCACGACGCCCCGGCCGAGCAGTCGCTCAAACACTATCTCGATATGCTGAAAGAGCAGGCCGAGCAACCGGGTGACGTTCGCGCCGCCGGTCGTAACCAGGCCGAGTTGACCTTGGCCCGCATCGCGGCGCGGCGCGGCGACGACGCAGCGGCCAAAAAGTGGCTCGATCAGATCGACTCGCCCGAGCAACTGCTGGCCGCGCAGGTCGAACGCGCCAACCTGCTGGCCCGCCAAGGGCGTCTCGACGAAGCCCGGCAGGCCATCCAGGCCGTGCCCGAGCGCGACCCCGACGACGCCCGCCTGAAGCTGCTGGCCGAAACCCAGTTGCTGCGCGAGAACGGACAGGCGCAGCAGGCGCTGCGACTGCTGAACGCGGCACTCAAGCAAAGCCCCGACGACGACGCCCTGCTGTACGACGCCGCCATGGCGGCCGAGCGACTGAACCGCACGGACGAGATGGAGCGCCTGCTGCGCCGCGTCATCAAGCTCAAGCCCGACTCGGCCCAGGCCTACAACGCGCTGGGCTATTCGCTGGCCGATCGCGGCGTGCGCCTGCCCGAGGCCAAGTCCCTGATCGAGAAAGCGGTGCAGCTCGCCCCCGACGACGCCTATATCCAGGACAGCCTGGGCTGGGTCGAATTCCGCCAGGGCCAGCTGGGGCGCGCGCAACGCACGCTGCAGGCCGCCTTCGACAAGCGCCCCGACGCTGAAATTGCCGCCCACCTGGGCGAGGTGCTGTGGGCGCTGGGCGAGCGCGACTCGGCGCTGTCGACCTGGCGCGAGGGCCTGCGCCTGGACCCGAACAACCAGACCCTCACCAAGACCCTCAAGCGCCTGCAGGTCACACCGTGAGCGCCACGCCCACGGCGCCCATGCGGCGCCGCGCCATGCTGGCCGCACTGGGCCTGCCCTGGCTGGGACTGGTGGCCTGCGCCACGCGTGCGCCCCTGGCGCCACCGGCCGAGGGCGCGACGCAAAGCTGGAGCGGTCGCCTGGGCCTGGTCATCGCCAGCGATCCGCCCCAGCAGTTTCACGCCGGCTTCGAGCTCACCGGCGACGCCCAAAGCGGCGAACTGCGGCTCAGCTCCCCGCTGGGCAGCATCCTGGCCGAACTGAAATGGCGCCCCGACGAGGCGCTGCTGGTGCAAGACGGCCAGACGCATGCCTTCCCCTCGGTCGACGCGCTGTCGGCTGCCGTTACCGGCACGGCGGTGCCGCTGCAGGCGTTGTTCGCTTGGTTGCGCGGCGTGCCCGAGGAGGTGCCGGGCTGGCAGGCCGATCTGAGCGGCCTGTCGGACGGGCGCCTGCTGGCTCGGCGGCTGAGCCCGCTGCCGGGCGCCGAGCTGCGCGTCATCCTCGACCCCGCCTGAAGGCACCGACCCGTGCAAGCCCTGTACGACGTGCCGGCGCCGGCCAAGCTGAACCTGTTCTTGCACCTGACGGGGCGGCGTGCCGACGGCTACCACCTGCTGCAGTCGGCCTTCATGCTGATCGACTGGTGCGACACCCTGCATTTTGAGTTGCGCCGCGATGGCGGCATCACGCGCGAGGACCTGGCCGAGCCGCTGCCGCCCGACGACCTGATCGTGCGCGCCGCGCGCGCGCTGCAGCAGGCCACGAGCAGCCCCCTCGGCGCGCACATCGCCGTGCAAAAGCGCATCCCCGCCCAGGCCGGCATGGGCGGTGGCTCATCGGATGCCGCCAGCACCCTGCTGGCCCTCAACCGGCTGTGGGGCCTGGGCCTGTCGCGCGGGCAACTGGCGGCCATCGGGCTGCAACTGGGCGCCGACGTGCCCTTTTTCATACACGGCCGCAACGCCTGGGTCGAGGGCATCGGCGAGCAAATCCGACCGTTGAACGTGCCGACGGCGCGCTTCGTCGTTGTCAAGCCACAGGCGGGGCTCGACACCGGCGCCATTTTTCGCGCGCCCGAGCTGAAACGCGATACGGAAGCTGCTACAATCTTGGGCTTTGCTGCAGACCCATTGGGCTTTGGCCAAAATGATCTGCAACCGGTTGCCGAGCGGCTTTGTCCGCAGGTGGCCCAGGCGATCGGGCTGCTCGCGCGGCATGGTCTGAAGGGCCGGATGACCGGGTCGGGCAGTGCGGTGTTCGCACCGCTGGCGCAGGAGGCGGGCGTCGTGTCTCGCCTCGAAGCGCAGCTGCCGTCCGGCTGGTCGGTGCGTCTGTGCAGCAATTTGGAGGTTCATCCGCTGGGCGGCTGGGCCTCCAGCGACAATTGAAGGTGCCTGGTCGGCGGTGTTGACCGGGCTCCTGTGTAGGGGAGTCGCCAAGTTGGTTAAGGCACCGGATTTTGATTCCGGCATGCGAGGGTTCGAGTCCTTCCTCCCCTGCCAAAACCCCATCCCGGGCGGGTAGCCCGTGGGCCGCAATTGATCTGCCGATCAACCGATCTTTCGATCTGCCGCAATCCCCATGCACCCGTCCCACTCTCCCGATTTTCTGGTCTTTACCGGCAACGCCAACCCCGGCCTGGCCGCCGAGATCGCGCGCAGCCTGGACATCAGCCTGGGCGCCGCCGACGTGGGGCGCTTTTCCGACGGCGAGGTCACGGTCGAGCTGATGCAGAACGTGCGCGCCCGCGACATCTTCGTGGTGCAGCCCACCTGCGCGCCCACCAACGACAACCTGATGGAGCTGCTGGTGATGGTCGATGCGCTCAAGCGCGCCTCGGTCGAGCGCATCTGCGCCGTCATCCCCTACTTCGGCTATGCCCGCCAGGACCGCCGCCCGCGCTCCACGCGCGTGCCGATTTCGGCCAAGGTGGTGGCCAACATGCTGCAGGCCGTGGGCGTCAACAGCGTGCTCACCATGGACCTGCACGCTGATCAGATCCAGGGCTTCTTCGACATTCCGGTCGACAACATCTACGCCTCGCCGGTGCTGCTGGCCGACCTGCGACAAAAGAATTACCACGACCTGCTGGTCGTCAGCCCCGACGTGGGCGGCGTGGTGCGCGCGCGCGCACTGGCCAAGCAGCTGGGCTGCGACCTGGCCATCATCGACAAGCGCCGGCCCAAGGCCAACGTGAGCGAGGTGATGCACGTCATCGGCGACATCGACGGGCGCAACTGCGTGATCATGGACGACATGATCGACACCGCCGGCACGCTGGTGAAGGCGGCCGAGGTGCTCAAGGAGCGCGGCGCCAAGAAGGTGTACGCCTATTGCACGCACCCCATTTTCTCGGGGCCCGCGGTCGACCGCATCACGCAGGGCCAGGCACTCGACGAGGTGGTGGTCACCAACACCATCCCGCTCAGTCCATCGGCCGCGCAGTGCCCCAAGATTCGCCAATTGTCCGTGGCGCCGCTGTTTGCGCAAACCATCCAGCGCATCGCGCACGGGCAGTCGGTCATGAGTTTGTTCCGCGAGCAGGAGAACCTGTTCTGAGGAGCATTTCGCGGATGGCGCCAGCCTGTTGGGCAAGCCATCCTTTTCAAACGGGGTCGCACTGGTCGCGGTCGGTCCCATCTAGGAGTTCAACATGAAATTCGTCGCTTTCGAGCGCAGCAAGCAGGGTACGGGTGCGAGCCGCCGTCTGCGCAACGCCGGCAAGGCGCCCGGCATCGTCTATGGGGGCGAAGGCCAGCCCCAGCTGATCGAGCTCGATCACAACGCCCTGTGGCAGGCCCTCAAGAAAGAGGCCTTCCACTCCAGCGTGCTGACCATGGAACTGGCCGGCAAGGAAAGCGCCGTGCTGCTGCGCGACGTGCAGGTGCATCCCTACCGCCAGCAGATCCTGCACGTGGACTTCCTGCGCGTGTCGGCCACGCACAAGATCCACATGAAGGTGCCGCTGCACTACCAGGGCGAGGAAGAGTCGCCCGCGGTCAAGCTGGCCAAGTGCCTGATCAACCACGTGCAGACCGAGCTGGAAGTGAGCTGCCTGCCGGCCGATCTGCCCGAGTCGATCACGATCGACCTGTCCAAGCTGGAGCAGGGCTCCACCCTGACGCTCAAGGACGTCCAGCTGCCCAAGGGCGTCGAGGCCGTGCTGCGCGGCCACACGGCCGAGGGCTTCGTGCTGGTGTCGGTGGCCAACCCGACCGTCGAAGAAGCCGAGCCGGAAGCCGAAGCCGCACCTGCGGCGGCGCCGGCCGCTGCGCCCGCCGCCGCTCCGACTGGCGACAAGAAGTGACGGCCGCGGCCCCTTGACGGCCGCCCGCCCTGCCCGACGGCTCGCCTTGCGCGGGCCGTCGGTCTTTGTGGCGCTCGATAATCGCCTTCCATGATCAAGCTGTTTGTCGGCCTGGGCAACCCGGGCCCCGAGTACGCCGCCACGCGCCACAACGCGGGCTTCTGGTGGATCGACGCCATCGCCCGACGCCTGAACGCCAACCTCGTCCTCGAGCGCGCCTACAAGGGCCGCGTGGCGCGCGCCAGCGTGGCCGGCCAGAGCGTGTGGCTGCTGCAGCCGCAGACCTTCATGAACCTGTCGGGCCAGTCGGTGGCCGCGCTGGCGCGCTTTTTCAAGATCGCACCGGCCGAAATTCTGGTGGCGCACGACGAGCTGGACCTGCCCGCGGGCGAGGCCAAGCTCAAGTTCGGCGGCGGCCACGCCGGCCACAACGGCCTGCGCGACATCCACGCCCAGTTGGGCACGGCCGACTACTGGCGCCTGCGCCTGGGAATCGGCCACCCCGGCGCGCGCCACGAGGTGGTGGGCTGGGTGCTCAAAAAACCGCCGCTGGACGAGCAGATCGCCATCGAGCAGGCCGTCGACCGCGCCGCCGCCGCCTTCGAGTTGCTGGCCGCCGGCGACATGAACGCCGCCACGCAGCGCATCCACACCAGCAAGCCGCCGCGCCCCAAGCCCGAGCGCAAACCGTCACCCGCCGCGCCCGAGCCGCCACCCGAGGAATGAACCCGGCGGCCGGGGTTCATGGTGATAATGCCGGCCACCCATGGGCTTCTTCCTCGTCAAGCGCCTGCTCACGCTGATCATCACGCTGGTGGCCACCAGCGTGATCGTGTTTGCCGTGCTCGAGATCCTGCCCGGCAACGCCGCCCAGGTGCTGATGGGGCCCGACGCCGATCCGTCCGCTGTCGCCGCCAAGGCGGTCGAGCTGGGGCTGGACCAGCCCGCGCTGGGCCGCTACCTGCACTGGATCGCCGGGCTGCTGCGCGGCGACATGGGCCTGTCGTATGCCTACGGCTCCTCGGTGTCCGAGCTGATCGGCGAGCGCCTGCAGCTGACGGTGCCGCTCGCCGTGCTGGCGATGGCGCTGACGGCGCTGCTGGCGCTGGTGGTCGGCGTGTACGCCGCCTCGCAGCACAACCGCGCCGGCGACACCGGCCTGATGGCGCTGGCGCAACTGGGCATCGCGGTGCCCAACTTCTGGTTCGCCATCCTCCTGATCCTGCTGTTTTCGGTCAAGCTGCAGTGGTTTTCGGCCGGCGGTTTCGACGGCTGGATATTCGACGACGGCGTGTGGGCCGGCCTGTGGGATGGGCTGAAGGCGCTGATCCTGCCCGCCGTGGCGCTGGCCGTGGTGCAGGCGGCGATCCTGGCGCGCTTCACGCGCTCGGCCGTGCTGGAGGTGCTGCGCGAGGACTTCGTGCGCACCGCGCGCGCCAAGGGCCTGTCGCGCCGTGCCACGCTGTGGGGCCACGTGCTGCGCAACGCCATGATCCCGGTGATCACCGTGATGGGCCTGCAGTTTGCCGAGCTGCTGGCCGGCACCATCGTGGTCGAAAGCGTGTTCTACCTGCCCGGCCTGGGGCGCCTGATTTTCCAGAGCATCGCCAACCGCGACCTGATCGTGGTGCGCAACTGCGTGATGCTGCTGGCGGGCATGGTGGTGGTGGTCAACTTCATCGTCGACGTGCTGTACGCGGCCATCGATCCGCGCGTGAAGGCCAGCGAGATATGACGCCCGGTCGCCTGCATGAATCTATCATTTCAATAGCTGCTCGCGCTTGTCCTGTGCGGGCCGAAGCCACTTTTTTCTCAAATCTGATCACCGGATGAACGCCGCTGCCCTGCCCGCCCCCGCACAGCGCGCCGCGCCCGGCTTCTGGGCGCGCGCGCGGCGCCACCCGGGCTTCGTCATCGGCGGGCTGCTCACACTGGCGCTGCTGCTGGCGGCGGCGCTGTCCTACCTGTGGACGCCGCACTCGGTCTACGAGGTCAACATGGGCGACAAGCTGCTGCCGCCCAGCGCGCGCTTCTGGCTGGGCACCGATGCCTTCGGGCGCGACGTGGTCTCGCAGTTGCTGGTGGGCGCGCGCGCCTCCATCCTGGTGGGCGTGATCGCCGTCGGCATCGGCCTGGTCGCGGGCACCGCCCTGGGCCTGCTGGCCTCGGCGCGGCGCGGCTGGGTCGAAGAAGCCATCATGCGCGCCTGCGACTTCGGCTTTGCCTTTCCGGCCATCCTCTCGGCCATCATGCTGACGGCGGTGTACGGCCCCGGCATCGTCAACGCCATCATCGCCATCGGCCTGTACAACATCCCCACCTTCGCGCGCATCACCCGCGCCGCCGGCAACGCCGTGTGGAGCCGCGATTACGTGCTGGCCGCGCGCAGCTGCGGCAAGGGCGCGCTCAGCATCACCTTCGAGCACGTGCTGCCCAACATCGCGGCGGTGCTGATCGTGCAGGCCACCATCCGCTTCGCCATCGCCATCCTGGCCGAAGCGGCGCTGTCCTACCTGGGCCTGGGCACGCAGCCGCCGCAACCCAGCTGGGGCCGCATGCTGAGCGAGGCGCAAACGCTGATGTTCGACGCCCCGCTGCTGGCCGTGTGGCCCGGCCTGGCCATCATGCTGTCGGTGCTGGGCCTGAACCTGCTGGGCGACGGGCTGCGCGACGTGCTCGACCCGCGCCTGCAGCGGCGCTGACGGCCGTGGCGCACCCCCTTGCACACGGCTTGGGCATGAAGTAATATTTGATTTATTACACCATCGAATCCGTCATGACCACCACCGTCAAGCTCCCGCCCAGCCTCGAGCAGTCGCTGCGCCGCCAGTGCGCCGTCGAGGGCCGCAGCATCAGCGAGCTGATGCGCGACGCCCTGACGGCCTACCTGGCCAACGTGCCGCAGGCGCCGCCCTCGGCCTGGTCGCTGGGGGCCGACCTGTTCGGCCGCCATGGCGGGCCGGCCGACTTGGCGAGCGCCCGCCACGCCCACGCCGCCGACGTCTGGCAAGACAAGCACGCCCGCCGCCGCCCGCGATGAGCGCCTACGCCGCACCGCCCCCGGCGCCCGCCGCGGCACCCCACGTGGCCGAGCCGCCGCCGCCCTGGTCCTTCGCGCCGCAGGGCCCGGTGCTGGTCGACAGCGGCCCGCTGCTGGCGCTGTTCAACGCCGGCGACGACTGGCATGCGCGCGTGCTGGCCTGGCTGCAGCAACACCCCGGCATGGCGTTGGTCAGCACCTGGCCCGTGCTGACCGAGGTCTGCGCCCTGCTGGCGCGGCGCGTGCACAACCAGGCCGCGCTCGACTTTCTGCTGTGGGCCGAGCGCGGCGGCCTGCGCGTGGACACGCCCACCGAAGCCAGCCTGCCGCACATGCGCCGCGTGGCCCAGCGCTTCGCCAGCCTGCCGCTGGACCTGGCCGACGCCTCCATCGCCGAGGCCGCCGAACGCCTGGGCCTGCGCCACATCCTGAGCGTGGACGCCGACTTCGACGTCTACCGCGACGCGCGCGGCCGCCCGCTCACCAACCTGCTGCGTGCCTGATTGCCCGCCATGCCCCTGCTCGAAGTCCAGAACCTGCGCGTCGACCTGCGCACCCACCGCGGCAGCGCGCCGGCCGTGCGCGGCGTCGGCTTTGCGCTGGAGCGCGGCGACACCGTCGGCCTGATCGGCGAGTCGGGCTGCGGCAAGTCGATGACCGCGCTGGCGCTGATGGGCCTGGCGCCCGAGAACGCCACCGTCAGCGGCAGCGTGCGCCTGCATGACCAGGAGCTGGTGGGCCTGCCCGACCGCGGCTGGCGCGCGCTGCGCGGCAACCGCATCGCCATGATTTTTCAGGAGCCGATGACGGCCCTGAACCCCGTGCACCGCGTGGGCGCGCAGATCGCCGAACCCTTGCGCCTGCACCAGCGCCTGGGCGCCGCCACCGCGCGCCGGCAGGCCATCGAGCTGATGGAGCGCGTGGGCATTCCCGAGCCGGCGCGGCGCGTGGACGCCTACCCGCACCAGTTCTCCGGCGGCCAGCGCCAGCGCCTGATGATCGCCATGGCGCTGGCCTGCAAGCCCGACGTGCTGATTGCCGACGAACCCACCACCGCGCTCGACGTCACGGTGCAAAAGCAGATCTTGGCCCTCATCCGCGAGCTGGTGGCCGAGCACGGCATGGCCCTGGTGCTGATCTCGCACGACCTGGGCCTGGTGGCGCAGAACGTGCGGCGCATGCTGGTGATGTACGGCGGCAGCGTGGTCGAGGCGGGCCAGGCCGACGAGGTCTTCAAGCACCCGGCCCACCCCTACACGCGCGGCCTGCTGGCGGCGCGGCCCAACCTGGCACAGCGCCTGCACGCGCACCGCAGCGACCGCCTGCCCACCATTGCCGGCACCGTGCCCGAGCTGTTCGCCCTGCCGCCCGGTTGCCCCTTTGCCGGCCGCTGCCCCTTCACCGAAGAGCCGGCCTGCAGCCGCGACGCGCCGCCGCGGGTCGAGCTCTCACCCACCCACCTGTTCCAGTGCCGGCGCGCCGAGGTGGTGCTGGGCGCTTCCAATCCGATAGCTGATCGCGCATGACGGACGCCGGCCAGAGCCCTATTTCGCCGCAGGGCCGCTCCCAAGGCGAAATCGGCCCCCTCGGGGGGCAGCGAACCACGCGCAGCGGGCAAGCGTGGGGGCATCATTTACTTGAAATCTGCAACGTCACGCGCGACTACGCGCTGCCGCGCGAATCGCTGCTGGCGCCGCCCGCCGTGCTGCAGGCGCTCAAGGGCGTGTCGCT
Organism: Burkholderiales bacterium; assembly: GCA_017307865.1. GTDB lineage: Bacteria > Pseudomonadota > Gammaproteobacteria > Burkholderiales > Burkholderiaceae_C > Ottowia > Ottowia pentelensis. Next base: position 61,218 of record JAFKGE010000022.1, read on the forward strand.
GCAGGTCTCGGCCGGGCGCAGCATGGGCATCGTGGGCGAGTCGGGCTCGGGCAAGAGCACGCTGGCGCGGCTGGTGATGGCGCTGGAGCGTCCCACCAGCGGCCAGGTGCTGTTGGAGGGGCGCGATTTGCACGCGCTGGCGCCGGCCGAGCTGCGCCGCGCCCGGCGCGACTTCCAGATGGTGTTCCAAGACCCCTACGGCTCGCTCGACCCGCGCCGCCCCATCTGGCGCACCGTGGCTGAGCCGGCGGCCGCGCTCGAGCGCGCCAGCCGCGCCCAGCAGCGCGAGCGCGCCGCCGCGATGCTGACCGCCGTCGGCCTGCGGCTGGATGCGCTCGACAAGTACCCGCACGAATTTTCCGGCGGCCAGCGCCAGCGCATCGCCATTGCGCGCGCGCTCATCACCCAGCCCAGGCTGATCGTGGCCGACGAGGCCGTCAGCGCGCTCGACGTCTCGGTGCAGGCGCAGGTGCTCAACCTGATGGCCGATTTGCGCGACGCGCACGGCGTCACCTTTTTGTTCATCAGCCATGACCTGGCCGTGGTCAGCCACCTGTGCCAGGACGTGGCCGTGATGCAGGGCGGGCGCATCGTCGAGCACGGCCCGGTGCGCCAGGTGCTGGGCGCGCCCAGCCACCCCTACACCCGCACTCTGCTGGCCGCCGTGCCCGAGATGGTCGTGCCCGCCTGACACCCCGGCGGCGCAGCGGGCCGCTGCGCTACCATGCTCGCCACCGCTTTCAACCGAGGAGACCCATGCCCATGAAACGCCGCCACTTCGCCCTGTCGCTGCCCACCCTGGCCGCCGCGGCCCAGCTGCCTGCGCTGGCGCAGTCGGGCAAGAGCAGCATGGTGCTGGGCATGGCGCTGGAGCCGCCGGGCCTGGACCCGACCACCGGCGCCGCCGCCGCCATCGCCGAAGTGGTGCAGGACAACGTCTTCGAGACGCTCACCAAGATCAACGCCGACGGCAGCGTCACCCCGCTGCTGGCCGAGCGCTGGGAGGTCTCGCCCGACCTGCGCACCATCACCTTCTACCTGCGCAAGGGCGTCAAATTCAGCAACGGCGAGCCCTTCAACGCGCAGACCGTCAAGTTCAGCTTCGAGCGCGCGGCGGGCGAAAAAAGCACCAACAAGGACAAGCGCACCTTCACCGCCATGGACAGCGTGAGCGCGGTGGACGAGCACACCGTGGTCGTCATCAACAAGGAGCCCGACCCCGACTTCCTGTTCTACCTGGGCCAGGCCACGGCGTCCATCGTCGAGCCCAAGAGCGCCGAGGGCAACAACGCCAAGCCCACCGGCACCGGCCCCTACCTGCTCGACAGCTGGGCCAAGGGCTCGTCCATCACGCTCAAGGCCTGGCCGGGCTATCGCAACGCCGGCGCCATCAAGATCAAGCGTGCCACCTTCCGCTTCATCAGCGACCCGGCCGCGCAGGTGGCCGCCGTGCTGTCGGGCGACATCGACGCCTTCCCGCGCGTCACGCCGCGGGGCCTGGCGCAGTTCAGGCGCGACCCGCGCCTGCAGACGCTGATCTGCGGCTCGCGCGCCAAGACCATCCTGGCGATGAACAACGCCAAGAAGCCCCTGAACGACGTGCGCGTGCGCCGCGCCATCAGCATGGCCATCGACCGCAAGGCCGTCATCGCCGGCGCCGGCGACGGCCTGGGCGTGCCCATCGGCAGCCACTACGTGCCCAGCGCGCCCGGCTACATCGACACCACCGGCATCAACCCCTACGACCCCGAGAAGGCCAAGGCACTGCTGAAGGAGGCCGGCATCACCACCCCGCTGGAGCTGTCGCTGGTGCTGCCGCCGCCGCCCTACGCGCGCCAGGGCGGCGAGGTCATCGTCTCCGAGCTGGCCAAGATCGGCATCACCTGCAAGGTGCAGAACGTCGAATGGGCGCAGTGGCTGGCCAACGTCTACGGCGGCGCGCACAACTACGACCTGACCATCATCAGCCACGTCGAGCCGTTCGACCTGGGCAACTTCGCCAAGCCGGGCTACTACTGGGGCTACCACAACCCCAAGTTCGACGAGCTGTTTGCGCGCATCAAGAACAGCCCCACCGAAGCCGAGCGCAACAAGCTGCTGGGCGAGGCGCAAACCCTGCTGGCGCAGGACGCCGTGCTGGCTTGGCTGTACGCCCCGCAGTGGGTGACGGTGGCCAACAAGCGCGTGCACGGGCTGTGGAAGGACATGCCGATCTTCGTCAACGACCTGTCGGCACTCAGCTGGTCTTGATGTGAATCACCCCCAGTCTCCACACGCTTCGCGTTGTTGCGCCTCCCCCCTTCCGGGGGCATCGCCAGTGACCGGGGAAACCCCGGCCACGGCGATCGCTGGCGCGGCCTGCTCCGCGGCCCTCCGACTCTTTGGGTTGGGTGCGCGGCTGGCGATGCAACAGCGTCTTTGAAAGCTCCTTGTTCAGTAGCTGCCGGCGCTTGTCCGACGGGCGCCAGCGGCTCTTTTTCCTTGAAGACTCGCCACCATGCCCGAACTGCATGAACTGAGCGCCCAAGATCTGCTGGCCGGCTACGCCCGCCGCGCCTTCTCCCCGCTGGAGGTCTGCCAGGCCCTCATCGCCCACATCGAGCGCTGGGAGCCGCGCCTGCAGGCCACCTACCTGTACCGGCCCGAGCAGGCACTGCAGCAGGCGCGCGCCAGCAGCGCGCGCTGGCAGCGCGGCGCGCCCTGTGGCCCGCTGGACGGCGTGCCCGGCACGCTGAAGGAAAACATCGCCACCGCGGGCGACCCCATGCCCGCCGGCTCGGCGGCCTCGTCGGCGCCGCTGGCCGCGCAAGATGCCCCACCCGCCGCCCGCCTGCGCGAGGCTGGCCTGGTGCTGCTCAGCAAGACCACCATGCCCGACTGGGGCATGCTGTCCTCGGGCCTGTCCAGCTTTCACCGTCTGGCGCGCAACCCCTGGGACCTGAGCCGCACCCCCGGCGGCAGCAGCGCCGGCGCGGGCGCCGCGGCCGCCGCCGGCTACGGCCCGCTGCACGTGGGCACCGACATCGGCGGTTCGCTGCGCCTGCCGGCCAGCTGGTGCGGCATCTTTACCCTCAAGCCCAGCCTGGGCCGCGTGCCCATCGATCCGCCCTACATGGGCCGCGCCGCCGGCCCCATGACGCGCAGCGTGAGCGACGCCGCCCTGATGCTGCAGGTGCTGGCCCAGCCCGACGCGCGCGACAGCATGAGCCTGCCCGAGCAGGCGCTGGACTGGGCCGGCGTGGCCGGCACGTCCATCGAGCACCTGCAGGGCCTGCGCGTCGGCCTGCTGCTGGAGCCCGGCTGCGGCCTGCCGGTCGAGCCCGAAATCACCGCCGCCGTGCAGGCCGCGGCCCGCCTGTTCGAGGCCGCCGGCGCCCACGTCACGCCCATGCGCCCCTTCTTCACGCGCGAGATGCTCGACGGGCTGGACCACTTCTGGCGCATGCGCTCGCGCATCGACCTGCAGGCGCTGGCGCCCGCGCAGCGCGAGCGGCTGCTGCCCTACATCCGCCAGTGGGCCGAAAGCGCCGCCGCCTTCGACGGCCCGCACGTCTTCAAGGCCTATGCGCAGACGCACGCCACGCGCGTGGCCACCGTGGCCGCCAGCGCGCCGTTCGACTACGTCATCTCGCCCGTCTCACCCAACCTGCCCGCGCCCGCCGAAGACCCCTCGCCCACCAACGACCCGCTGCGCCCGCTGGAACACATTGCCTTTACCGTGCCCTGGAACATGAGCGAGCAGCCCGCCGCCTCGATCAACTGCGGCCATTCGGCCGGCGGCCTGCCCATCGGCCTGCAGATCGCGGGCCGCCGCTTCGACGACGTGGGGGTGCTGAAGGTGGCACGCGCCTTCGAGCAGCTGCGCGGCGCGCAGCGCCCCTGGCCGCGGCCTCAGTGAGACGCCGGCCGGGCTTTCGGCTGGTAGCGCGTGCCCAGGATCACGTCCCACAGGCTGCTGGTGACGCCGAAGTTCTTGTCGGCGTGCCGGTGGTGCTCGTCGTGAAACGCCACCCAGCGCTGCAGCCGCGGGCTCTTGAAGTGGTGCACGTGAATCAGCACGTGGCTGATGCCGTAGGCCGCGTAGCCGGCCGCCACCACGCCCGCCAGCAGCAGCGCGTAGTCGGCCGGCAGCACCAGCGCGAACAGGCCCGCCAGCGCGCCCATGAACAACGGCGGCAAGAAGAACGGCAGCGCGTCGTAGCCCAGCGGGTCGAGGTGGTGATGGCCGTGCCCGCGCTTGAACGGCCCGGTGTGGCGGCCATGGAACAGCCAGCGGTGGGCGGCGTATTCGATGAAGCTGAACACCCACAGGCCCAGCGCCACCGTCAGCAGCGCCCACGGCCAGCGCAGGCCGCCGTCGGCGATGGCCGCCAGGATCAGCACGGCGGCGGTCAGGCTGTCGGCGCTGAGGCCCAGGCGCAGGTTCAGGCGCGTGGTCGACAGTTGCGCCAACGGGCGCATCAGCCCTTGAAACGGCGCCAGGGCCCAGCGGGCCAGGCCGGCGCCACGCTTGTGTTGTGCCGGCGATTCGGGTCTGCGCACCATGGCCAAGCCCCTTGTTGTTGGCATCGGTCTTGACCGCCGTCAGGATTCGACGCGCGGCCGCCGGTGCAGGTCAACAAAAAGTATAGCCGTCGCGTCCTCGGCGCGCCGCGCCGCCGGCCATCCCCGCAACATCGGCACACGAACGAGGCGCTTCGTAAAATGGCTCGGTGAACGCTTACACCAACCCCGACCTGCACTGCCACTCCGTCGTCTCCGACGGCACCCTGACGCCCGAAGTCCTGGCCGAACGCGCCAAGGGTGGCGGCGTCGACCTGTGGGCGCTGACCGACCACGACGAGGTCGGCGGCCAGCAGCGCGCGCTGGCGGCGGCCAAGGCGCAGGGGCTGGACTACCTGAGCGGGGTCGAGATCTCGGTCACTTTTGCCGACACCACGGTGCACATCGTCGGCCTGGGCTTCGACCCCACCGACGCGCAGCTGGTGCAGGGCCTGGCCGACACGCGCGACGGGCGCGGGCCGCGCGCGCGCGAGATGGCGGCGCAGCTGGCCCAGGCCGGCATCCCCGGCGCCTACGAGGGCGCGCTCAAGTACGTCGGCAACCCGGCGCTGATCTCGCGCACGCACTTCGCGCGCTTTCTGGTCGACGCCGGCGTCTGTCGCGACACGCAGGAAGTGTTTCGCAAGTACCTGACCGAGGGCAGGCCCGGCTTCGTGCCGCACCGCTGGGCCAGGCTGGGCGACGCCGTGCGCTGGATCACGCAGGCCGGCGGCGTGGCCGTGGTGGCGCACCCGGCGCGCTACCACTTCAGCGCGACCGAGGAGTACGCGCTGTTCTCCGAGTTCAAGCAGCACGGCGGCCAGGGGGTCGAGGTGGTCACCGGCAGCCACACGGCGGCCGAGGCGCTGCGCTACGCCGACCTGGCGCGCGAGTTCGGGCTGCTCGCTTCGCGCGGCAGCGACTTTCACAGCCCCGACGAGAGCCACATCGACCTGGGCCGCCTGCCGCCGCTGCCGGCCGACCTCACCCCCGTGTGGTCGCTGCTGGCCGACCGCATCCACTGAGATGAACCACCCCCGTTGCTCCACTCGCTGCGCGATGTTGCGCCTCCCCCCTCCAGGGGGCGTCGCCAGTGGCCGGGGAAACCCCGGCCACGGCGACCGCTGGCACGGCCTGCTCCGCGGCCATGGGCCTCTTGGCATTTGACGCACCGCGAAGGGCGTGCAGCGCCGTGAAAAATCGAAATCCAGGCAAAAATCGCTTGCAGCGCGCGTCGAACGGGCGCGAGCAGCTATCGTTTCAATAGTTCATCCAGCCCGCCATGGCCCAACTGTTCACGGTCCACCCCGACAATCCGCAGCCGCGCCTGCTCAAGCAGGCGGCCGAGCTGCTGCACGGCGGCGGCGTGCTGGCGGTGCCCACCGACTCCTGCTATGCGCTGGTGTGCCACCTCGATGACAAGGCCGCCGCCGACGCGCTGCGCCGCATCCGCCAGCTGGACGACAAGCAGCTCCTGTCGCTGATCTGCCGCGACCTGGGCGAGCTGGCGGCCTACGCGCGGGTCGACAACGCGCAGTACCGCCTGCTCAAGCTGGGCACGCCGGGGCCTTTCACCTTCATCCTGGAAGCCAGCAAGGAAGTGCCGCGGCGCGTCAGCCACCCGCAGCGCAAGACCATCGGCCTGCGCGTGTCGGCCCACCCGGTGATGCAGGGCCTGATCGAGCTGCACCACGCGCCGCTGCTGGCCACCACGCTGATCCTGCCCGGCCAGGACGAGCCGCTGAACGACGCGCACGAGATCCGCGACGAGCTGGAAAAGCAGGTGGCCGGCGTGATCGACGCCGGCGCCTGCCCCGGCGTGCCCACCACCGTGGTGGACCTGAGCGGCGACGCGCCCGCGCTGCTGCGCCGCGGCCGGGGCGACCCGGCGCGCCTCGGCCTGTGACTGGCCTCTGAGACAATCCGCGCCGTGGACTTCAACGACATCATCCAGACCATCGCCACCTACGCCCTGCCGGTGCTCTTTTCGATCACCGTGCACGAGGCGGCCCATGGCTACGTGGCGCGCCATTTCGGCGACGGCACCGCGTCCTTCCTGGGGCGCGTCACGCTCAACCCGCTCAAGCACATCGACCCCATCGGCACCATCGTCATGCCGCTGGCGCTGTATGTGATGACCAGCGGCGCCTTCATCTTCGGCTACGCCAAGCCGGTGCCGGTCAACTTCGGCCAGCTGCGCAACCCCAAGCGCGACATGATCTGGGTGGCGCTGGCCGGCCCCGTGTCCAACCTGCTGATGGCGCTGGGCTGGGGCATCCTGCTGTATGTGCTGATCGCCGCCGGCGTGGACGAGCGCTTCTTCATCGAGATGTGCCGCGGCGGCGTGCTGGTCAACGTGGTGATGTTCGTCTTCAACCTGTTTCCCCTGCCCCCGCTGGACGGCGGGCGCGTGCTGGTGGGCCTGCTGCCGGCGCGCCAGGCCATGGCCGTCAGCCGCATTGAGCCCTGGGGCTTTTTCATCGTCATGGCGCTGATCGTCGCCGGCGTCATCAGCAACCTGTGGATGCGCCCGCTGATGCAGCTCACCTTTGCCTTTCTCGATGCGGTGCTCACGCCGCTCAAGCTTTTGCTGTCATGAATGTTCCTGCCTCGCGCCGCGTACTCACCGGCATCACCACCAGCGGCACGCCGCACCTGGGCAACTACGTCGGCTCGATCCGCGCCTCGGTGCGCGCCAGCCGCCAGCCCGGCGTGCAAAGCTTCTACTTCCTGGCCGACTATCACGCGCTCATCAAGTGCCAGGAGCCGGCGCGCGTGCAGCGCAGCACGCTGGAGATCGCCGCCAGCTGGCTGGCCGCCGGGCTCGACCCCGAGCACGTCACCTTCTACCGCCAGTCCGACATCCCCGAGATCCCCGAGCTGACCTGGCTGCTCACCTGCGTCACCGGCAAGGGCCTGCTCAACCGCGCCCACGCCTACAAGGCCATGCTGGACAAGAACCAAGCCGCCGGCGCCGAGCCCGACGACGGCGTGACCGCCGGCCTGTACCTGTACCCGGTGCTGATGGGCGCCGACATCCTGATGTTCAGCGCCCACCAGGTGCCGGTGGGGCGCGACCAGATCCAGCACATCGAGATGGCGCGCGACATGGCCGCCAGCTTCAACCACCTGTACGGTGAGCACCTGACGCCGCCGGCGGCGCTGATCGACGACAACGTGGCCCTGCTGCCCGGCCTGGACGGGCGCAAGATGAGCAAGAGCTACGACAACACCATCGCCCTGTTCGGCCCGCGCGAGCAACTGCGCAAGCAGATCATGTCCATCGTGACCGACTCGCGCGCACCCGGCGAGCCCAAGGACACCGAGGGCTCGGCCCTCTACGCCATCTATCGCGCCTTTGCCGACGACGCCGAGGCCGCCGCGTTCGCGCAGGCCTTCCAGGGCGGCATCGGCTGGGCCGACGCCAAGCAGCAGCTGTTCGAGCGCATCGAGCGCGAGATCGGCCCCATGCGCGCGCGCTACGAGCACCTGATGGCCCACCCCGAGGAGGTCGAGGCCATCCTGCAGGCCGGCGCCCGCAAGGCACGCGCTCTGGCCACGCCCTTCATGCAGACCCTGCGCCACGCCGTCGGCCTGCGCGCGCTGACCGCGCAGCCCGATCGAGCCCAGGGCGACAAGGCCACGGCGCGCGCCGCCCTGCCCAGCTTCAAGCAATACCGCGAAGCCGACGGGCGCTTTTATTTCAAGCTGACCGACGCGCACGGCGCCGTGCTGCTGCAAAGCCAGGGTTTCGAGTCGCCGCGCGAGGCCGGCCAGGCCGTCAAGCGCCTGCAGAGCGAAGGCGCCGCCGCCTTGCCCGCGCTGGCGTCGCGGCTGCAGGCCACGCCCGACCCCGCCGCGCCGGCGCTGCAGCAGGCACTGCAGCAGTTGCTGGCTGCCAGCCAGGCGTGAAGCTGGCGCGGGCAAGGGCCCGAAAATGGCGGCCATGCCTCCGGTTTTCGTGAACTTGTACCGAATTCTGATGTTGTCAACGGCGTCTTAAGCATTTTGGTGTAACAGGCACCACTTTCCGGCCAATAATCCAATCAAACCAACCGGGGAGATCGATTTTGGCCATCTACGTGATTGACGACCACCCGCTGATGCGCGAGGCCATCGTCATGCTGCTGCGTCGCCTGCGCCCGGGCACCGAGCTGGTGGAGCTGAGCCAGTTGTCCGAAATCGAAGCGGCCGTCGCCACGCGCGGCCAGCCCGAGCTGTTCTGCCTGGACCTGAAGCTGCCCGACACCCTGGGCCTCTCGGGCGTGCGCTTGGTGTCCAGCCAATACCCCGGCGTGCCGCTGGCGGTGATCTCGGCCACGGCGGCCAGCGACGTCGAGGAATGGTGTCGCGAGGCCGGTGCCGACGTCTACATCGAAAAATCCGCCGGCGCGGCCGAGATCGTCAACACCCTGCGCCTGATGCTGCAGGGCGACAGCGAAATGGGCGGGCTGGACGACGTCACCCGCCTGTCCAAGCGCCAGAAGCAGTTGCTGCTGATGCTGGACGAAGGCCTGTCCAACCGCGACATCGCCGAGCGCCTGGGCATCAGCGAGCACACCGTCAAGGTGCACCTGTGGCGGCTGTTTCGTCGTCTGGGCGTCAAGAGCCGCACGCAGACGCTGCACTACGCCCGCGTCAACGGCCTGCTGACGACCTACTGAAAACCAGAGCGAACACGCTGCCGCGCCCCGGGCGGGAGCGCAGCGTGACCTCGCAGCCCAGGCGCTGCGCGCCCTCGCGCACCACGGCCAGGCCCAGGCCAGCGCCCTCGCCCGCCGACGTCAGGCGGACAAAGGGCTCGAAGATGCGCTGCCGGTCGGCCGCCGCCAGGCCGGGCCCGGTGTCCCACACCTCGAAGGCCAGTCCCGCCGCGCGCCGGCGCACCGCCAGCAGCACGCCGCCCTGCGCGGTGTAGCGCAGGGCATTGGCCAGCAGGTTGCCCAGCATGCGGCGCAGCCAAGTGGGGTCGGTGTTGAGGGTCGCCTCGACGCCGTGCACGCGCCAGCGCAGGCCCTGGCGGCGCGCCAGCGGCTCGTAGACCGCCGCCAGCTCGGCCAGCAGCGTGGGGATGTGGATGTCGGCGCGCGCCAGCACCGTGGCTTGCCCGCGCATCACGGCATAGTCCTGCAGCGACTGCGCCAGGCCCTGCGCCAGCGCAATGGCGCGCGCCATGCGCGGCGCCAGCTCGGGCGCCTGCGCGGGGTCTTGCGCCAGCAACTCGAGGTAGATGGCCAGCGCGTCCAGCGGCTGGCGCAAATCGTGCGCCACGGCGGCCAGTTGCCGGGCCTCGTCGGGGTGGCTCAGGTCGGGCGCGGCCACCGGCGTTCAAAAGCCGTCGGGCACCGGCACGTCGGCGCACTGCGCGCGCCAGCGCAGTGCGTGCTCCATCACCACCAGCGCCAGCAGCGCCTCGGCAATCGGCGTGGCACGAATGCCCACGCAGGGGTCGTGCCGGCCCTTGGTGATCAGCTCCACCGGCGCGCCGGTCTCGTCGATCGAGGCGCGCGGCACCAGGATCGAGCTGGTGGGCTTGATGGCGATGGCCACCTCCAGGTCCTGCCCGGTGCTGATGCCGCCCAGCACGCCGCCGTCGTGGTTGCTGGCAAAGCTGCCGCGCGGGTCGGTCTGCAGCGAATCGCCGTGCAGGCTGCCCTTGTGCGCCACGCTGGCAAAGCCGTCGCCGATTTCCACGCCCTTGACGGCATTCAGCCCCATCAGCGCGTGAGCGATGTCGGCGTCCAGCCGGTCGTAAATGGGCTCGCCCAGACCCACGGGCATGTGCTGCGCCGTCACGCGCAGGCGTGCGCCGCACGAGTCGCCGCTCTTGCGCAGCGCGGCCATGTAGTCCTCGATCGCCGACACGTCGGCCACCGGGGCGAAGAAGGGGTTTTGATCGACGTGCTGCCAGCCCTCGAAGCCGATGGCCAGATCGCCCACCTGGGTCATGCAGCCGCGAAAGGTGGTGCCGTATTTTTCGCGCAGCCACTTGCGCGCCACCGCGCCGGCGGCCACCGTGGGCGCCGTCAGCCGCGCCGACGAGCGCCCGCCGCCGCGCGGGTCGCGCAGCCCGTACTTGCGCCAGTAGGTGTAGTCGGCATGACCGGGCCGAAAGCGCTGGGCGATGTCGCCGTAGTCCTTGCTGCGCTGATCGGTGTTGCGGATCAGCAGCGCGATCGGCGTGCCCGTGGTGCGGCCCTGGTACACGCCCGACAGGATCTCGACCTGGTCGGCCTCCTGCCGCTGGGTGACGAACTTGCTGGTGCCCGGGCGGCGCCGGTCCAGCTCGGGCTGGATGTCGGCCTCGGACAAGGCCATGCCCGGCGGGCAGCCATCGATCACGCAGCCGATGGCCGGCCCGTGCGATTCGCCGAAATTGGTGACGGCAAACAGGTTGCCGAGGGTGTTGCCGCTCATGGCGCCCGATTATTCCAGAGCGCCCGGCGGCCTCAGCGGGAGCTCAGTCCCAGTCGCGATGGTGCTTGCGCCACTTGCGATGCTTGTAGTGGCCGGGCGGGCCGTAGTACACCGGCGCCGGGCGATAGACCACCGGCGGCGCGTAGTAGGCCGGCGGCGGCGCCATGTAGACCGGGCGCGGCTGCACATAGACCGGCTGCGGCGCGACGTAGACCGGCGGCGGTGCATAGACCACCGGCGGCACGTTGCCCACACCCACGGCCACGCCGGGCGCGCCCACGCCGACCGACCAGAACACGTTGTCGCGCGCCTGCGCCGTGCCGGCAAAGCCGAGCGCGCCGATGACCAGGGTGCCGACAGCGGCCAGAGCTTGCATGGATTTCATGATTTTCTCCATCGAATGGACATCTGACTGCACGATCGGCAGCCGTGTCTCGATTAAACGCGCCAATGGGCCCTGCCGAGCACTTAGCGGACGTGAAACCCGTATCGACGCGTAACCCGAAAGACCACGTGGATGGCCGCCATGATGGCACACGCGGAGACTTGACAGCCGCTGCAGACACCCCGGCCACCTAGAATCCAAGCATGTCAAACCCCAAATCGGCAGCGCCGACCGAGGCCGCCAAGCCCAGTCATTTCATCCGCCAGGCCATCGAGCACGACCTGGACAAAGGCAGCTACGCCAGCCGCCGCTGGGGCGGCGGCCCCGGCGACGGCCCGCACCACCAGGCCGGCGCGCCCGACCCGGCCAAAATCCGCACCCGCTTTCCGCCCGAGCCCAACGGCTACCTGCACATCGGCCACGCCAAGAGCATCTGGCTCAACTTCAGCCTGGCGCAGGACTACGGCGGCGTGTGCCACCTGCGCTTCGACGACACCAACCCCGAGAAGGAAGAGCAGGAATACGTCGACTCCATCCGCGAGATGGTGCACTGGCTGGGCTGGAGCCACGCCTTCGCCGACAACCCCGCGCAGCCCGACGTGCCGCAGCCGCACGAATACTTCGCCAGCGACGACTTCGACTTCATGTACCGCGCGGCCGAGTATTTGATCGAGGCCGGCCACGCCTACGTCGACGAGCAGACGCCCGAGCAGATGCGCGCCGGCCGCGGCGACTTCGGCACGCCCGGCACCGACAGCCCCTTCCGCGCCCGCCCGCCGGCCGAAAACCTGGCGCGCTTTCGCGAAATGCGCGCCGGCCAACACGCCGACGGCGCCATGGTGCTGCGCGCCCGCATCGACATGGCCAGCCCCAACATCAACCTGCGCGACCCCACGCTCTACCGCATCCGCCGCGCCACGCACCACCGCACGGGCGACACCTGGTGCATCTACCCCATGTACACCTACGCGCACCCCATCGAGGACGCGCTGGAGCAAATCACCCACAGCATCTGCACGCTGGAGTTCGAAGACCAGCGCCCCTTCTACGACTGGCTGCTGGAGCGCTTGACCGAAGGCGGCCTGCTGGTGGCCCCGCCCCCGCGCCAGTACGAATTTGCGCGCCTGAACGTCGGCCACGTCATCACCAGCAAGCGCAAGCTGCGCCAGTTGGTCGAAGAGCGCCACGTGAGCGGCTGGGACGACCCGCGCATGCCCACCCTGGCCGGCCTGCGCCGCCGCGGCTACACGCCCGAGGCGCTGCGCCTGTTCGCCGAGCGCTCGGGCGTCACCAAGACCAGCAACGCCTGGACCGACTACGCCGCCCTCGACGCCGCCCTGCGCGAAACACTCGACCCCGTCGTCCCGCGCGCCATGGCCGTGCTGGAGCCGCTCAAGCTCGTCATCACCAACTGGGCCGATGTCTTTGGCTCCGACGACCACCTGGAACCCTGCCACGCCCCCGTACACCCACACCACCCCGAGCTGGGCCAGCGCCACTTCATGCTGGGCAAGGAGGTATGGATCGAGCGCACCGACTACGAAGACACACCGCCCAAGGGCTTCTTCCGACTGTTCCCTGGCAACAAGGTGCGCCTCAAATACGGCTACGTCATCGAATGCACCGGCGCTATAAAAAATGAAGCTGGCCGCGCAAGCGTGGTAAGCGCTACCCTCATAAAAGAAACGAAATCCGGCACCCCCGGCGCCGACAGCGTCAAGGTCAAGGGCGTCATCACCTGGGTCGGCGCGCACGACGGCCAACCCGCCACCGTGAACCTCTACGACCGCCTGTTCACCGAAGAACAACCCGACGCCGGCGGCCGCGACTTTCTCAGCGTGCTCAACCCCCACAGCCTGCAGACCGTGCAGGCCGTGGTCGAACCGTCCCTGGCCAGCGCGCAGCCCGAAGACCGCTTTCAGTTCGAGCGGCACGGCTTCTTCGTCGCCGACCGGCGCGAGCATCGGGTGGGCGCCAAGCTGGTGTTCAACCGCATCGCGGGCTTGAAGGATTCGTGGGGCAAGTGAAGCCCGCCCCCGCAGACGACGCCCCGCGCGTCGTCGTCTTTGCCGGCCCCAACGGCGCCGGCAAATCCACCCATGCCGACGCCATCCTCAAGGCCATAGGCATCCCCACTTTCGTCAACGCCGACTACATCGCCCGCGGCCTGGCAGGCACCCGCACCGAGACGGTCAACATCACCGCCGGCCGCATCATGCTGCGGCGCCTGAACGCACTCGCCGCGGCGCGCGAGGATTTCGCCTTCGAATCGACACTGGCCAGCCGCAGCTTCGCGCCCTTTCTGCAGCGCCTGAAAGCCGCCGGCTACCGCATCGCCATCTATTACTTCTCGCTCGACAGTGCCCAACTGGCCGTGCGCCGCGTCAAACTGCGCGTCAGCCTGGGCGGCCACGATGTGCCGGCCGACGTTGTGCGCCGCCGCTTTGCCCGCAGCCGGGCCAACTTCTTTGCGCTTTATGCCCCGCTGGCCGATGATTGGGCGCTGTTCGACAACTCACAAGCCGGCGACGCCCGCCTGATCGCCGAGTTCAGAAATCAACACCTTCAGATCGAGGATGTGCCGTCATGGAACCGACTCCAGCCCGCAAACAAGCCGCCAACCTGATCCCGCCCAAGCGCCAGCTTAAGGCCGCCCTGCACAAATCAGCCGAGCGTGCGCAGCGCCTGGCCGACGCATTTGGCAAGGCTGTCCCGACGGTTGAGCCCGCCGCCGAAAAGGCATCGGCCAAACACCGGGCACCAAAGTAACGTCGGGTAGGAGGGAAGAATCTTGATCCGACCTCAATCCCCCGCCAAGTAGATTACAGAATAAATTTTCGATGAATGAACCTGGAAAAATTTTTTCACAAAACCCGGAAATCGTCGTAGACAAATCATTGTTACGACTTACTTGGCTATGTCTTGCTTGCATTGGCCTGGCCGCAGGCAGCGCTTACGTGCATGCGAACATTCATCCTATTACGCAAGAGTGGTTTTTAGTTTTTCAAGCCGCCTCTCTGATTGCCATAGTCGGTTTAATTCATTCCTATTGGATACGTTATTTTCATGCTTCGACAGTCCTGGCACGTGGATTTTTAATATTACTTTTAGCAGCGTGGTTTTTCTCTGCCGTCAATTTAGCCACTCATGCATTTAGTTGGCATGACGAAATTTACAGCTGGAACCTTTGGGCAATTGAGCACTGGGAACGAAAACCCTACGATCGATATTACACTCAGGCTAGTTATCCTCAATTATTCGCCTATTGGTTAGCGTCTATCTACGGAGCACAAGGAGGATTTGTTAGCCAACTCGCTCCGAGGCTGTCAGTTTCCATACCGCTAATTTTGCTAATGGCTACCGCTATTTCGTTCTGGCCGCGCGGTTTGAGTCAGCGTCAGACGGTGCTGTGTGGTCTTGTTATCGTTTGGATGGTGACACGCTCCTGGGGTGACGTCCGACTGGGGTACGCGGACCCTTTGATGGCGGCTGCGTTGGTGCTCTCCATTGCCTGTTTTGTAGTGTACACACATGATCGAGGCGCACAGTGGTGGTGGATGAGCATCATTGCGGCGATGATTTCAGCTCTCACCAAACAGCCGGCTGTTCTATGGGCTTGTGGAAGTCTCCCTCTCTTGGCTCTGGTCGGGTGGCGTTGGAAGCAATGGCCGCCTTCTGTCGTTGCAATCACATTTCTCGAAGCGGCATTGATTGCTTGGGCAACCTTCGTACTGATGCCTGAAGTCACAAATAATCAGGGTGTCTATGCTGCCGGACTGCAGGATCGCGGCGTGTGGGGCACCTTCGCATACTCAATCGATCGCTATTTCATCAAAAAACCAGACATTCCTCTCGTTCTAATTGCGTCTTGGTGGTCCGTGCGTCGAGTTCCGCTGTGGCACCTTGCTTGGTGGATCACTCTCGCTCCAATGATTGGCCTATGGTTTACCCTCGGCTCTTATGAAATGCGGCAAGGCCTGCACGTTATCTGGATCGCCGGCATTTTTTTGCTAATTGGATTGAATTACCGTTGGAAGCCTGATTTAAAGCAACTTCCATCAAAAGGACCGACAAATACAAAAACAATCTCCTGCACGATCGCTCTGATTTTAGCACTGGGGACAAGTATCGCTTGGCGAGCGAGACAAACGGATTTTGACCTACAGGATGGTCAAAAAATGGCGTTTACGAGACAAATGAAAATGCAAGGAGCGACAGAGTTTTTTGAAAATGTTGTGACAAATGGCGCACACGTGTTTGTCACAAGCAATTATTCTTGGGGATTATTTTACGGACGAACGTCAGTTTTTCGAATCGAACATGGAAGCAAAGTTTGGACGGCTGAGTCGCTACGAGATTTTTTACTGATCAATCGAATTGACTATGCCATATCTTCGGGAGATTATGCGATTGGCCCATACTCCAGCCTATTGATGAAATTGGTTCGACTGTGTCCTGATTCCATGCCTGAAGTGCTGCGATCATATGAAGGGCGATTTGGCGTTTTTCAGATTGATCGAAATTCGCTGACGTCTTGCCAAGTGTCCGGATAGGCCACTCCAATTGGACTGCTGTAAGACCACCCTGCCCATGACCAAGGCCGCCGCCAGCGGCTTGCCAGTCTGACACCGGCCTCTGGCAAATTCTCTCATTCTGATAGCTGCCCGCGCTTTCCAGACGGGTGCCAGAGCCCGATTCAGCTCATAGGCCGGGCCACGCCATCACCCCACGGCCCCGGTCCCGAACAACTGCCCGATCAGCGCCGAGGCGCCCATCGCCAGCGCGCCCCAGAACAGCACGCGCGCGGCGCCCTTGCCCATGGGCGCGCCGCCCAGCTTGGCGGCCACGGCGCCCAGCGCGGCCAGCAGGGCCAGCGTGGCGCCGATCAACAGCGACGTCAGGCCCGCACCCTGGTACAGCAGCACGATCAGCACCGGCGGCAGCGCGCCGACGACGAAGGAGCCGGCCGAGGCCAGCGCGGCCTGCAGCGGGCGCGCCTCGTTGTGAGCGGTGATGCCCAGTTCGTCGCGCAGGTGGGCATCCAGCGCGTTGTGCGCGGTCAGCTCGTGCGCCACCTGCGCCGCCAGCTCGGGCGACAGGCCGCGCCGGCGGTAGATGCCGGTCAGCTCGCGCAGTTCCTGCTCGGGCTGGTCGGCCAGCTCGCGCTCTTCGACGGCGCGGTCGGCCTGCTCGACGTCGGCCTGCGAGCTGACGGAGACGTATTCGCCCGCCGCCATCGAAAAAGCGCCGGCCGTCAGCCCCGCGGTGGCCGTTAGCAGCAGCACGCGCAGGTCGGTGCCGGCGGCCGCCATGCCGACCACCAGGCCGCTGGTGGACAGCAGCCCGTCGTTGGCACCCAGCACGGCGGCGCGCAGCCAGCCGGCGTTGTGGGCGTTGTGGGATTCGCGGTGCGGGTCGTGGTGGGGTCGGGTCATGAAAGGGCCTGAAGAGGGACGGCCGCCATTGTGGCCTGCCGCGGCGCACGCGGGCGATGGCTGCCACCAATCGATGAATGCTTTGTTTTCGATAGCTGATTGCGCTTGATCCGCACCGGTCGCAAGCCGATTTGGCTCAAATCACCGCGCGGCAAGGCGGTGCTCACGCCAGGCGCAGCACCTGCGCCCAGGGCACGTCGGGCACGGCCTCGTAGTGGGCCACCACGATCACGCGCCCGCTGGCCTGGCAACGCCGCGCCTCGGCCGCCAGCGCCGCGCGCAGCTGGCGGATCGACGGGCGGTCGAGCGCGGCCTCGGGCTCGTCGATCAGCGTCAGCGGCGCGGCGCTGGCCAGCGCCGCGGCCAGCAGCACCTTGCGCCTGCCGCCGCTGGACAGGCGAAACATCTCCTTGTGCCGATGTTCGTCCAGGCCCAGCGCCGGCACCAGCGCCTGCCAGTCGGCGCCACGCCAGCCGGGGTGGTGCGCGGCCTGCTGCCGCGCCCATTGCTCGGGCGACAGTTCGGGCCACGGCTCGCGCGGGTCGCGCCAGAAGATGCGCGCCGCGCGCTGGGCCGCACTCAGCGCCGCGACGTCGATGCCACCCCAGCGCACCGAGCCCGCCGCTGGCGCCGCCTCGCCGGCCAGCAGGTGCAGCAGCGCGCTCTTGTGCTCGCCCTCTTCGTCGACGACCAGCGTCAGGCCGGGGGCGAAGGCGGCGTTGAAGCCGGTGATGCGGGCGCCGGCGGGCGACTCCAGCGTGAGGGCGTTCACCTGCAAGGGCGCGTGCGGGGCAACAGAGGTCATGAGGCCGATTGTCGCGGCCGGCGCGGGCGCCGGAACCAAGTGCCTGCGCCACAGTCCAATACCGCAGAGCCTGTTGACGACATTTCGGGTGGCGCTCGCGCCCATCCACCGGGCCATGCAGCCGGATTCAAGCGGCCGGCCGTGGCCCGCTGGGTTGCAACCCGAAGTGAACACGCTCCGGGCGGCCACGGCCGTCAGGGGTCCGTCCATGCCGCCGGAAATGGTGCCGCAAGCCCTGTTCAAACGAAAAGGAGCTTCACCATGACCACCCTGCTTGAAACCTCGCAAACCGATGCACGCAAGCTGGTCAAGTCCACCCTGACCGGCTCGGGCATCGAAGCCGTCGGCGGCGCCGCGGCGGCCGTGCTCGCCATCCTTGGCCTGGCCCATGTCGCGCCCGGGCACATGCTGTCGATATCGGCCATCGTGATCGGCCTGGCGCTGCTGGCGCAGGCCGGCGTGCTGGCCAACGGCGCGTCGGACGTGGTTGCGCGCGAGGCCATGGGCCGACGCGACAAGATGGAGTTCGAGGGCGGCATCGGCGCCCAGGCGCTGGCCGGCGGCGCTGCGCTGGTGCTGGGCATCCTGAGCCTGATCGGCCTGAATGCCGGCGTGCTGATGTCGGTCACCGCCATCGTGCTGGGCGTGGGCTTGGTGCTGGAAAGCGGCGCCACCGCGCGCCTGAACCGGCTGGATGACGGCGCCCCCGCGTCGGCGCGCGGCACCCGTACGCGCCGTGCCGTGGCCGGCAGCGAAGGCGTGCAGATGCTGATCGGCGTGGCCGCGATCGTGCTGGGCATCCTGGCCTTGATCGGCCTGGACGCGACGACGCTGAACCTGGTGGCCATGCTGGCGGTGAGCGTGTCGATCCTGCTGTCGGGCGCGGCGCTGGGCGGCAAGATGGCCGGCATGCTGGCGATGAGCCACTGAACCACATCAGCGGCCGTGCATGAGGCCAGCCCTCACGGCTTCGCTGCCGTGCGGGCTGGCCGGCCCATGACGAACCCGGGCGGGCCGCGACCCGGCTAACATCGCGGCTTTGTGCCACGGCACACGAGGAGCCGACATGGGTGAACAGCGCCGAGAAAAAATGGTGAAAAAGCCGAAGAAGGACACGTCGCCCTCCAGGACCGACGTCCCCTCCGACCGCCCGCAGCCGCCCACCACGGCGGTGCTGCCGAAGGGAAAGATGAAAAACAAGCAGTAAAGTGGCGCACCCCGCTGCATCCGACATCAACCCCTGCAGCCCTGCCACACCCTCTGCCTGAGCATGCTTGCCAACCTCACCCCTTTTCTGCTGCACTGGGCCATCACGGCATTCGGCCTGTGGGTGGCCAGCCACGTTTTCAAGGGCCTGCGCTTCGACGGCGCCAGCGCGCTCATCGTGGCGGCCCTGCTGCTGGGGCTGGCCAACGCCGTGGTGCGGCCGCTGCTGGTGGCGTTGACGCTGCCGCTGACGCTGGTCACCTTCGGCCTCTTCCTGCTGGTCATCAACGCGCTGGTGCTGATGCTGGTGGCCAAGCTGGTGCGCGGGTTTCAGTTGAACGGCTTCTGGACCGCTTTCTGGGCCAGCATCTTCATGTCGCTGCTGAGCCTGGTGCTGGGCACCTTCGTGCTCGGCGGCACGCCCGAATTCACCATCCAGACCAGCCCGGGGCCGGACGGCTGGATCTGAAGCCTCAGCCCAGCAACGCCGCCAACCGCGGCAGCGCCGCGCAGGCGTTGGCCGTGGTCTGCGCGGCCCAGGCCTCGAGCGGCACGGCGCGCAGGCGCGCCAGTTCGGCGGCGATGCGCGGCAGCTCGCCGGGCTCGTTGCGGCCGCTGGCGGCGCCCGCGGCGCGCTGCCCGGCGGGCGCGTACAGCCACTGCGGCGGGATGTCCGGCGCGTCGGTTTCCATCACGATGGCGTGCGCGGGCAAGGCCTCGGCCAGCGCGCGCAGGCGCGTCGCACGCTCGTAGGTGAGCGCGCCGCCAAAGCCCAGCCTGAAGCCCCTTTGCAGCAGCAGCTCGGCCTGCTGGCGGCTGCCGTTGAAGGCGTGGGCGATGCCGCCGGCCACCTCGATCTCGCGCAGGCCCTGCAGGATGGCGTCGACCGAGCGGCGCACGTGCAGGATCACCGGCAGGCCGTGGCGGCGCGCCAGCTTCAGCTGCTCGCGATAAAAGTGCTCCTGCCGGGCGCGCAGCGGGCCGGGCGCGGCCAGCTCGGGCACGAAGTAGTCCAGCCCGATCTCGCCCACGGCCACCAGGCGCGGGTCGGCGGCGTGGCGCGTCAGCGCGGCGTCCAGCTGCGCCAGCGCATCGTCGGCCGCACGCGCCACGTACATCGGATGAATGCCCAGCGCATAGGCGTCGCCCAGCTGGTGCGCCAGCGTGCGTGCGCCCTCGAAGGCCGGCGCCTCGACCGCCGGGATCACGCACAGCGCTACGTTTTCATGAGCGGCCCGGGCACGCACGGCGGGCGCATCGGGCGCAAACTCCGGTGCATCCAAGTGGCAGTGGTTGTCGATCCAGCGGGTCATGGGGGCGAGCGTAGTCGATCGGCCTCATCCGCCGCGCTGGCACAGCGTCAGGTGCCAGTCGGCGTTGGGCGCACCCTGCCCGGCCAGCTGCTGGCTGCGCGAGTTGGCGCGCCACACGCGGCCGGCAAAGCCCGGCTGCGGCCGCGTGCGGTACCAGTACCAGCGGCCGTCGCCGTCCTGCGCGGCCCAGTTCCAGCCCTGCGGCGCCTGCGCCCAGTCCAGGCGCCAGGGCGCGGCGTCGGCGGCGCTCGTCTCGTCTTGCATGTCATTGACCCATTCACACCCACACGGTGGGCAAACCATGCTACCGTGCAGCCATTGCCCTTTCGATGTCCGGGGTGAGTCCATGCGCCGCACTGCGCTCTACAGCCAATCGTCCTCATCGGCCGCGCCGACGACTGCCGCAGCGCCCGAGCCGAACCCGACCGCGCCGCCGGTCACGCCGCCGGTGCGCGAGCCATCGGCCTGGCGCCGCCGCTGGGCCGCCGGCTGGCGCCACCCGGCCGCGTTGTGGGCCGCCATCGTCGCGCTGGCGCTGGGCGGCGCGCTGGCGCTGGGGCCGGGGCGCGCGCCGGTGCCGCGCGCGCTGACGCAAAAGGACATCGACGCCGCCGTGCTGCACACGGCCGCCACCAAGGTGCTGCCCTCGCAGGCCACGCGCGCGGCCGCCACGGTGGCGCCCTCGGTGGTGCGGGTGGAGGGCATCATCGAAGGCAAGAAGAACAAGAAGGGCCAGGTCGAGCTGGGCCGCGGCATCGGCACCGGCGTGGTGATCCGCGACAACGGCACCATCCTGACCAACCTGCACGTGGTGCAGGAGGCCGAGAAAATCACCGTGACCTTTGCCGACGGCACCGAGAGCCCGGCCGGCATCGTCAACGTGCAGCCCGACAACGACATGGCGGTGCTGCGCGCCAGCAAGCTGCCCGACGACCTGCAGGCGGCCACCATGCGCAGCACGGGCGACCTGCAGCCGGGCGACGAGGTGGTGGCCATCGGCTTTCCGTTCGGCATCGGACCCTCGGTGTCGTCCGGCGTGGTGTCGGGCCTGGGGCGCGCGTTTCGCTCGCCCGAGGGCGGGCAGATCATGAGCAACCTGATCCAGTTCGACGCCGCCGCCAACCCCGGCAACTCGGGCGGGCCGCTCATCACCATGGACGGCCAGGTGGTGGGCATCGTCACCGCCATCCTCAACCCCAGCTCGGCGCGCACCTTCATCGGCATCGGCTTTGCGGTGCCGATCGAGAACGCCGCCGCCGGCGCCGGGCAGATTCCGTTCTAACTATATTTTCAGGAGCACGCCGCGCATGAGCCAAGCCGACGAACAGCGCTTTTCACCAAGGACCGAAACCGCCGAGCGCATGCAGAAGATCCTCTACGAGGTCAAGCGCGTGGTGGTCGGCCAGGACCGCTTTCTGGAGCGCGTGATGGTCGCCCTGCTGGCCGGCGGCCACCTGCTGGTGGAGGGCGTGCCGGGCCTGGCCAAGACGCTCACCATCAAGACCCTGGCCGGCGTGCTGCACGGGCAGTTCAAGCGCATCCAGTTCACGCCCGACCTGGTGCCGGCCGACCTGATCGGCACGCGCATCTACAACCAGAAGAGCGGCGAGTTCAGCACCGCGCTGGGGCCGGTGTTCACCCACCTGCTGCTGGCCGACGAGATCAACCGCGCGCCGGCCAAGGTGCAAAGCGCGCTGCTGGAGGTGATGCAGGAGCGCCAGGTCACCATTGCCGGGCAGACGCACTTCGTGCCCGAGCCCTTTCTGGTGATGGCCACGCAAAACCCGATCGAGACCGAAGGCACCTACCCGCTGCCCGAGGCGCAGGTCGACCGCTTTCTGATGAAGGTGCTGGTGGACTACCCCAGCGACGAGGAGGAATTCGTCATCGCCCAGCGCGTGACCGGCCCGCACATCGACGTCAACCCGGTCGCCAGCATGGAGCAGCTGGTGCAGCTGCAGCGCGAATGTCGCGAGGTCTACGTCGACCCCTCGCTGGTGCAGTACGCGGTGCGCCTGGTGTCGGCCACGCGCGCGCCGACGGCGGCGGGCCTGAAAGAGCTGGCGCCGCTGATCACCTACGGCGCCAGCCCGCGCGCCACCATCGGCCTGATCGAGGGCGCGCGCGCGCTGGCACTGATGCGCGGGCGCGGCTACGCCCTGCCCGAGGACATGAGCGACCTGGCGCCTGACGTGCTGCGCCACCGCGTGGTGCTGTCGTACCAGGCGCTGTCCGACAACCTGTCGGCCGACGAGCTGGTGCACCGCGTGATGGACCACGTGCCGCCGCCGGCCAAGCCGCTGGCGCATGAACGGCGCGTGGCCTGAGCCTGCCCATGAAAAACTGGCTGCGCCCCCGCCCGCCCCGGCCGCACGCCGTGCCCAACGCGCGGCCGCCGCTGGCCGGCGCGCCCGCCGCGCCCGACGCCGATCATCTGCTGCGCCGGCTCGAATGGACGGTGCTGAAGCGCCTGGATGGCCTGCTGCAAGGCCACTACCGCACGCTGATGCGCGGCACCGGGCTGGACCTGGCCGACCTGCGCGAATACCAGCTGCACGACGACGTGCGCCACATCGACTGGAACGTCACCGCCCGGCTGGACACGCCCCACGTGCGCGTGTTCACCGAAGACCGCGAGATGAGCGCCTGGCTGCTGCTGGACTTGAGCGGCTCGGTCGACTTCGGCTCGGGCGCGCAAAGCAAGCGCCAGCTGCTGGCCGAGTTCGTGGCCGTGCTGGCGCGCCTGCTGACGCGCCACGGCAACCGCGTGGGCGCGCTGCTTTATGGCGCCGGCGTCGAGCAGGTGATCCCCGCGCGCAGCAGCCGCGCCCACGTGCTGCAGTTGCTGCACGCCGTCACCCACCGCCCCGCGCGCCCCGGCGACGCGGCGCCCGCCACCACGCGCCTGGCCGAGCTGCTGCAGGCGGCGGCGCATCTCATCCACCGGCGCTCCAGCGTGTTCGTGGTGTCGGACTTCATCAGCGAGCCGGGCTGGGAGCAGCCGCTGGCGCGCCTGGCGATGCGCCACGAGGTGCTGGCCGTGCGCCTGCTCGACCCGCTGGAGCGCGCCCTGCCCGACCTGGGCCTGTTGACCCTGCACGACGCCGAGAGCGGCGAGCAGCTGCTGGTGGACACGCACGACCCCGCCTTTCGCCGCCGCTTCGCGCAGCGCGCGGCGCAGCGCGAAGAGCAGCTGCGCACCCAGCTTGCCAATGCCGGGGTGGACGCGCTGGAGCTGTCCACCGACGGCGTGCTGCTGGACGCGCTGGTGCGCTTCATCGAGCTGCGCCGCCAGCGCGTGCGCGCGGCCAGCGGTGGGGGCTTGCCGGCGCACCTGCGCAAGAGCGCCTGATGGCGTCACAATCAGTTCGCATCCGACGCACCCATGAATCTCGACTGGCTCCGCTCCCTGAAATGGCCTGAGGCGATCCCGCAGCCGGGTTTTCTGTGGCCGAGTTTCTTGTGGCTGCTGCTGGCGCTGCCGCTGCTGGTGCTGCTGTACCTGTGGCTGCTGCGCCGCCGGCGCAAGACCGCCGTGCGCTACGCCAGCCTGGCCATCGTGCGCGAGGCCATGGGGCGCGGCCCCGGCTGGCGCCGCCACCTGCCGCCCGTCCTGATGCTGCTGGCGCTGGCCGCGCTCATCCTGGCCAGCGCGCGGCCGGTGGCGATGGTCACGCTGCCGTCCAACCAGCAGACCATCATCCTGGCGATGGACGTGTCGGCCAGCATGCGCGCCACCGACGTCGAGCCCAACCGCCTGATCGCCGCGCAGGAGGCGGCCAAGACCTTCCTGGCCGAGCTGCCGCGCGACATCAAGGTGGGGGTGGTCGCCTTTGCCGGCTCGGCCCAGGTGGCGCAGGGGCCGACGCTGAACCGGCAGGATTTGATCGCCGCCATCGACCGCTTTCAGCTGCAGCGCGCCACGGCCACCGGCAACGCCATCGTGATCTCGCTGGCCACGCTGTTTCCCAAGGCCGGCATCGAGCTGCAGCAGCTCAGCCTGGACCGCATGCAGGGCGGCCTGGGCCGCTCGCTCGACCAGCCGTCGCCCAAGCAGGACGACTTCGCGCCCGTGCCGCCGGGCTCGTACAAGTCGGCCGCCATCATCATGCTGACCGACGGCCAGCGCACCACCGGGGTCGACCCGATCGATGCGGCGCAAATGGCGGCCGACCGCGGCGTGAAGGTCTACACCGTGGGCATCGGCACGGTGGACGGCGAGATCATCGGCTTCGAGGGCTGGTCGATGCGCGTGCGCCTGGACGAGGCCACGCTGAAAGCCATCGCGCAGAAGACCGCCGCCGACTACTTCTACGCCGGCACGGCGCACGACCTGAAGAAGGTCTATCAGAGCCTGTCCAGCCGCCTGACGCTGGAGAAGAAGGAAACCGAGGTCACCTCGCTGTTCGCCCTGGCCGGCGCGGTGCTGGTGCTGCTGGCGGGCGGGCTGTCGGTGTGGTGGTTCGGACGGCTGCTGTAGCGGTTTCAAGCCAAATCGGCCTGCAGCCCGCGTCCGTCAAGCGCGAGAAGCTATTTTTTTGATAGTGATCGACGGCCCGCGGACGCGGCCGCCGACGTGGCCCCGGCCTCGCCCATGTGGCGGGCGTGGGCGCTGAGCACGGCGCGCTCGGAGTGCGTCAGGTACTCGCGCATCAGTTCGGCGGCGCGCGCCATGTCGCCGGCCTCGAAGCGCTCGAAGATGGCGGCGTTCATCTCCACATAGGGTGCGTGCAGAAACTCGGCATCGTGCAGCATGCCGAAGGCCAGCCGCAGTTCCACCAGCAGGTGGTCGAACAGCGCATTCAGGCGCTCGCTGTCGGCCAGCGCCACCACGCCCTGGTGAAAGCGCATGTTGGCGGTGCCCACCTCCTGCCAGCGGCCGGCCTGGGCCAGGCGGCGCTGGTCGGCCACCGCCTCGCGCATGGCCTGGCGCGCCGGATGCTGCGCGATGGCCTGCGCCAGCGCCTGGCATTCGACCATGCGGCGCACGCGGTAGATGTCGATGATCGAGGCCATGCTGGGAACGGCCACGAACACGCCGCGGTTGGGCAGGTGGCGCAGCAGGCCTTCCTTGGTCAGCAGCCGAAACACCTCGCGCAGGCTGTTGCGCGAAATGCCCAGGCCGGCGCTCAGCGCCACCTCCGACAGGCGCTGGCCCGGCAGCAGCTCGCCGCTGACGAGCTGGCTGCGCAGGCGCTCGGCCGCGCGGTCGATCACCATGGGCGGCAGGTCGGGCGAGGCGTTCAAGGGCGGGCTCCGGTGGCAGGCTGGCGCGCGGCGCCGTGGCAGGAAATGGCCCGAGTGTAGCCAGCCGGTGGCGGGCCGACGGCCATGAAATCAGGGTAATCCCTATTTTTCACTGCGCTGTTTTGTTCAACAATTTATCTGTTTGGTTGAGCAATACACAAGCTAGCCAATCTCCGGCTGATCCGTGACTTCCGGCACGGGCCGCGCACACACCGGCACGGCACCGCCCCTTCTCGACACACGAAAGGCACACACCATGTGGCTCAAGGAAACCAACCCCGAGGAGCGCAAGACGCTGCTGGCCGCCTTCCTCGGTTACGGGGTCGATGCGTTCGACTACATGATCTACACCTTCATGATCCCGACGCTGATCGCGCTGTGGGGCATGACCAAGGCGCAGGCCGGCTACATCGCCACCGGCGCGCTGATCACCTCGGCCATCGGCGGCTGGCTGGCCGGCATCCTGGCCGACCGCTACGGGCGGGTGCGCATGCTGCAGATCACGGTGCTGTGGTTCAGCGCCTTCACCTTCCTGAGCGGCTTTACCCATTCGCCCGAGCAGCTGTTCGTCACGCGGGCGCTGCAGGGCCTGGGCTTCGGCGGTGAATGGTCGGTGGGCTCGGTGCTGATCGCCGAGATGATCAGCGCGCGCCACCGCGGCAAGGCGGTCGGCCTGGTGCAAAGCGCCTGGGCCATCGGCTGGGGCATCTCGGCGCTGGCGTTCTGGGTGGTGTACGCGCTGTTCGAGCCGGCCATGGCCTGGCGCGTGCTGTTCTGGCTGGGCGTGCTGCCGGCCCTGCTGATCCTGTACATCCGCCGCCAGATCAGCGACCCGCAGGTGTTCAAGGACACGCAGGCCAAGCTGGCGGCCAGCGGCCAGCGCAGCAACTTCCTGCTCATCTTCAAGCCCGGCATCCTGCGCATCACCGTGCTGGCGAGCCTGCTGGCCACCGGCATGCAGGGCGCGTACTATGCCGTCACCACCTGGCTGCCGACGTATCTGAAGATGGAGCGCAACCTGTCGGTGCTCAACACCAGCGGCTACCTGATCGTGCTGATCGCCGGCTCGTTCGCGGGCTACCTCACCAGCGCGTGGCTGAGCGACCGGCTGGGCCGGCGCAACTGCTTCATGCTGTTCGCGCTGTGCGCCGGCGTGCTGGTGGTCTTCTACACGCAGCTGCCCATCACCGACGCCGCCATGATGGTGCTGGGCTTTCCGCTGGGCTTCTTCCTGTCGGGCATCTTCTCGGGCATGGGCGCCTTCCTGTCGGAGCTGTATCCCAGCGACATCCGGGGCTCGGGCCAGGGCTTCTGCTACAACTTCGGGCGTGCCGTGGGCTCGATCTTTCCGGCCGTGGTGGGCATCATGAGCAGCTCGATGTCGCTGGGCGTGGCCATCGGCTACATGGCGGCCGGCGCCTACCTGCTGGTGATCATCGCCAGCCTGCTGCTGCCCGAAACGCGCGGCCGCGAGCTGACCGACGTCACCGCGACCGCCTGAACCGGCGAGCGGCAACCCTTTGCGAACAAGGAGGTGACCCCGATGCAGATCGACCTGAACAGCGACCTCGGCGAGAGCCTGGGCGCGTGGACCATGGGCGACGACGCCGCCATGCTGGACATCGTCACCAGCGCCAACGTGGCCTGCGGCTTTCACGCGGGCGACCCGGCCGGCATCCTGGCCACCTTGCGCGCGGCGCAGGCGCGCGGCGTGGTGGTGGGCGCGCACGTGGCCTACCCCGACCTGGTCGGCTTCGGGCGGCGCAACATGGACGTGGCCAGCAGCGACCTGGTGGCCAGCGTGATCTACCAGATCGCCGCGCTGCAAGGCCTGGCCGCCGCCGCCGGCACGCGGGTGCGCTACGTCAAGCCGCACGGCGCGCTGTACAACACCATCGCGCACGACGAGCGCCAGGCGCGCGACGTGATCGCCGCCATCCGCGCCGTCGACGCCGGGCTGGCGCTGGTGGCGCTGGCCGGCTCGCCCCTGGTGCGCTG
Organism: Burkholderiales bacterium; assembly: GCA_017307865.1. Taxonomy (GTDB): domain Bacteria; phylum Pseudomonadota; class Gammaproteobacteria; order Burkholderiales; family Burkholderiaceae_C; genus Ottowia; species Ottowia pentelensis. Next base: position 88,566 of record JAFKGE010000022.1, read on the forward strand.
GGCCGAGGACGCCGGCCTGCGCGTGGTCGCCGAGGCCTTTGCCGACCGCGCCTACACGCCCCAGGGCACGCTGGTGTCGCGGCGCGAGGCCGGCGCCGTGCTGCACGACCCGGCCGTGGTGGCCGCGCGCATGCTGCGGCTGGTGCGCGACGGCGTGGTCGAGGCCGTCGACGGCAGCCTGGCCCCCGTGCGCGCCGACTCGATCTGCGTGCACGGCGACAGCCCCGGCGCCGTGGCGATGGCGGCCCAGCTGCGCCGCACCCTGCAGCAGGCCGGCGTGGCGCTCGCGCCCTTCGCCGCGCGGGAGGGGGCATGAGCACGCCGGGCCGCTCCCAAGTGCGAATCCCGCAGCGCATGGCGCGGAGGGCAGTCCAGTGACCGCCGCCGTCCTCACCCCCGCCCAGCGCGCCGCCGTCGACGCCGCGCGCCAGGCCCGCGCCGCCTACCGCGGCGGCAAGGTCGCGCCCACGGCCGGCGTGGCGCCGGGCATGACGCAGGCCAACCTGATCGCCCTGCCGCGCGACTGGGCCTGGGACTTCCTGCTGTACGCCCAGCGCAACCCCAAGCCCTGCCCGGTGCTCGACGTGATCGAGGCCGGCTCGCACCAGACCGTGCTGGCCGAGGGCGCCGACGTGCGCACCGACATCCCGCTGTACCGCGTGTGGCGCGACGGCCGGCTGGCCGGCGAGGTGAGCGACGCCACGCCGCTGTGGCAGGAACACCCCGACCTGGTCAGCTTCCTGATCGGCTGCAGCTTCACCTTCGAGACGCCGCTGCAGGACGCCGGCATCGAGGTGCGCCACATCAGCCAGGGCCGCAACGTGCCCATGTACCGCACCAACCGCCCCTGCCGCTCGGCCGGGCGCCTGCACGGCGAGCTGGTGGTGTCGATGCGCCCGATCGCCGCGCAGCGCGTGGCCGACGCGGTGTCGATCTCGGGGCGCTTTCCGGCCGTGCACGGCACGCCGGTGCACGTGGGCGACCCGGCCGCGCTGGGCATCGCCGACCTGGGCCGGCCCGACTTCGGCGAGCCGGTGCGCATCGACCCCGGCGAGGTGCCGGTGTTCTGGGCCTGCGGCGTCACGCCCCAGGCCGCCGTGATGGCCTCGGGCGTGCCCTTTGCCGTCACCCACGCCCCGGGCCACATGTTCATCACCGACGTGCCCGACAGCCACTACCACGTCTAGGAAGGTGTGAAAACCGGCATGCGATTTCTGCCCGTCAACCCCCGCGCGCTGCTGGTCGAGCTGGACGACCTGGAGCAGACGCTGGCGCTGTTCGCCGCGCTGCAGCGCAGGCCCATCGACGGCGTCGATGAAATCGTGCCCGCCGCGCGCACGCTGCTGGTTCACCTGCAGCCCGGCGCGCCGGATGTGGCCGCCATCGCCCACGAATTGGCGCAGCGCGACCTGTCCGGCGCCATCGAGCGCGGCGGCGCGCGCATCGAAATCCCCGTGCGCTACGACGGCGCCGACTTGGCCGAGCTGGCCGCGCTGCTGGGCATCGGCACGGCCGAGCTGATCGCCCGCCACACCGGGCAGGACTACACCGTGGCGTTTTGCGGCTTTGCGCCCGGCTTTGCCTACCTGAGCGGCGGCCACCCCAGCCTCGACGTGCCGCGCCGCGCCACGCCGCGCACCCGGGTGCCCGCCGGCTCGGTCGCCCTGGCCGGCACCTTTGCCGCCGTCTACCCCGACGAAACGCCCGGCGGCTGGCAACTGCTGGGCACCACCGAGCTGAAGATGTGGGACCTGGCGCGCGATCCGCCCGCACTGCTGCAGCCGGGCATGCGCGTGCGCTTCGTCGACGTTACTACTGATTCGATAGCTGCTCGCGCTCGATCCACGGGCGCTACAGGCCAAAAAGGCTCGCAAACGCCGCATTCGACCCCCCACGCCGGCCCGGCGCTGACGGTGCGCGCCACCGGCCTGCAGACCCTGGTGCAGGACGCCGGCCGCGCGGGTCAGGCGGCGCAGGGCGTGTCGGCCGCCGGCGCGCTCGACCAGGGCGCCCTGCGGCGCGCCAACCGCCTGGTGGGCAATGCCAGTACCTTGCCGGTGCTGGAGGCCCTGGCCGGCGGCCTGCAACTGAGCAGCCAGGGCAGCACCGTGCTGGCCGTCGCCGGCGCCACCGGCCCGCTCACGCTCACCCGCGCCGACGGGCGCGCGTGGCCGGTCGAACGCAACCAGGCCGTGGCACTGACCGACGGCGACCGCTTGACGCTGGGCCAGCCCGTCACGGGCCTGCGCAGCTACGTGGCGCTGCGCGGCGGCTTTGACATCGCACCTGTGCTGGGCAGCGCCAGCCGCGACACCCTGGCCAAGATCGGCCCGCCCGCGCTGGCCGTGGGCCAGCAACTGCCGGTGGGCGACGCGCGCGCCAGCAGCGCCGTCGCCGCGCCCGAGCTCGCCCCGCCGCTGCTGCCCCGCGCGGGCGACACCGTCACGCTGGACATCACCCTGGGCCCGCGCACCGACTGGTTCACGCCCGCGGCCGTGGCCCTGCTGGCCGCGCAGCGCTGGCAGGTCACCCAGCAGGCCGACCGCGTGGGCCTGCGCCTGCTCGGTGAGGTCGCCCTCACGCGCGCGCAGACGCAGGAGCTGCCCAGCGAAGGCACGGCGACCGGCGCCATCCAGGTGCCCGCCAGCGGCCAGCCGGTGCTGTTTTTGGCCGACCATCCGCTGACGGGCGGCTACCCCGTCATCGGCTGCGTCGCGCCCTGGCATCTCGACCTGGCGGCGCAAATCCCGCCCGGGGCGTGGATTCGCTTTGCGCCGCTGGCACCGTTTGCAGAAATCGAAGGGACATCGCCATGAAAAAAGTGCTCATCGCCAACCGCGGAGAAATTGCGGTGCGCGTCATCCGCGCCTGCGCCGACCACGGCCTGCAGAGCGTGGCGGTCTACGCCGACGACGACCTGGAGGCCCTGCACGTGCGCATGGCCGACGAGGCCCACGCGCTAAACGGCCAGCGCCCGGCCGACACCTACCTCGACATCGGCAAGCTGATCGCCGTGGCGCACAAGAGTGGCGCCGACGCGGTGCACCCCGGCTATGGTTTCTTGTCCGAAAACGCCGCCTTCGCGCAGGCCGTGATCGACGCCGGCCTGACCTGGATCGGCCCGCCGCCCAGCGCCATGGCTCTCTTGGGCGACAAACTGAGCGCGCGCGAGCTGGCCACTCGCGTGGGCGCACCGCTGGTGGCGGGCACCACCGAACCGGTGCAGGACGTGGCCGAGATCCACGCCTTCGCGCGCCAGCACGGCCTGCCGATCGCCATCAAGGCGGCCTATGGCGGCGGCGGGCGCGGGCTGAAGGTGGTGTGGCGGGCCGACGAGATCGACGAGCTGTTCGCCTCGGCCGTGCGCGAGGCCCAGGCCGCCTTTGGCCGCGGCGAATGCTTCGTCGAGCAGTTTCTCGACCAGCCGCGCCACATCGAGGCCCAGGTGCTGGCCGATGCGCATGGCACCGTGCGCGTGCTGGGCACACGCGACTGCTCGCTGCAGCGGCGCAACCAGAAGCTGGTGGAAGAAGCACCCGCGCCCTTTTTGACCGAGGCGCAGCGCACGCGCATCCACCAGGCCGCGCAAAAGATCTGCCAGGCCGCCGGCTACGTGAGCGCCGGCACGGTGGAGTTTTTGCTGGCCCAGAGCGGCGCGATCTCGTTCCTGGAGGTCAACACCCGCCTGCAGGTGGAGCACCCGGTGACCGAGGAGACCACCGGCTTCGACCTGGTGCGCGAGCAGTTTCGCGTCGCCGAGGGCGCACGCCTCGATGCGGCCGACGTGCCCGCGCCGCATGGCCACGCCTTCGAGTTCCGCATCAACGCCGAGGACGTGGGCCGCGGCTTTCTGCCGGCGCCCGGCCGCATCACGCGCTTCGACGCGCCCGGCGGCCCCGGCGTGCGCGTGGACAGCGGCGTGGCCGCGGGCTCGCTGGTGGCGGGCCAGTTCGACTCGCTGCTGGCCAAGCTGATCGTGTGGGGCCCCACGCGCCAGGCCGCCATCGAGCGCGCGCGCCGCGCGCTGGCCGAGTTTGAGATCGAGGGTGTGCCCAGCGTGCTGCCCTTTCACCGAACGGTGATGCAGCACGCCGACTTCACCGGCGGCGAACGGCTGGCCGTGCACACACGCTGGATCGAGACCGAGCTGATGCCCCAGTGGCAGCCCGAGCCCGCCAGCCGCCCCGAACCGCAGGCCGGCGGCCTGACGCGCACGGCGATCGAGATCGACGGCCGCCGCGTGCTGCTGGGCCTGCCCGCCAGCCTGCTGGCCGGTCTGGCCGCCGCCCAGCCCGGCGCGGCCGCCAGCGTGCCCGAGGCCGCACCCGCCGCCGACGACAGCGCCGTCACCGCGCCGGCCGCCGGCACCCTGCTGGCCTGGAAGGTCGAGGACGGCGCCGCCGTGCAGGCCGGCGAGCTGCTGGCCGTGATGGAAGCCATGAAGATGGAAATGCAGGTGCTGGCGCCGCGCGCCGGCACCATCCGCCGGCGCGCCGAAGCGGGCGCCTTTCAGGCCGCCGGCGCCGTGCTGGCGCACATCGACGCCGCCTGACGCCGCGCGCCGGGTTACGCGCCGATACGGAACTCACGCGCGCGCGGTGCACGGCCAGGGCCGGCGCCGCGTTCAAGGGGCACCAGGCTGCGCAAACAGCCGCCATCCACGGAGTCCCTGATGAAAACCCTGCAACGCATCGCCCTCGCGGGCCTTCTGGCCGCCGGCACGCTGGGGCTGGCCGGCACCGCCCAGGCACGCGACGATGTCTATTGGTCGCTGGGCATGGGCGCGCCGGGCGTGGCGGTGGGCGTGGGCAACGTGCCGCCGGTGGTGTATGGGCCGCCGCCCGTCTACGTCGCGCCGCCGCCGGTCTATGTGCGGCCGCGCCCGGTCTACGTGGCGCCCCCGCCCTATTACGCCGCCCCGCCCGTCATGTACGGGCCACCGCCCGGCTACTGGGGTTGGCGCGAGCGCCGCTGGCACCATGGCGACCGCCGGTGGCGGCACTGGCGCGATCGCGACGACGACTGATGTCGTGACCCGGCCCCTCAGCGGCTGAAGCCCGCGCCCGCCGACGAGGCGCGGCTCTGGCTCGACAGCTCGAACAGGCATTGCAGATAGGGCTGGACCTCGTCCCAGGGCGCCAGGTCCTCGTGCAGTTGCGCCAGGTTGCGGCTGGCCGCCACGGCGTCGGGCCAGCCTTCGACCGTGTGCTCGCTGGTCATGGCCGCGCGCGTGTCGGCCGCGTCGTGCAGGGCGGGGTCCTGGTGCCCGTAGGCATGGAACTCGATCACGCGTGGCGGCTGCGGATAGGACGCGCCGGGGCACACCTCCTCGGTGGCGCCACCCGCTTCGCGCTCGACGTGGCCGGCGGCAAACGAGTCCTGCACCGTGTGCAGCACCGAGCCGAAGGCGATGTGGTGCAGCTTGGGCGCCAGGCCGCTGGCGGCGTCCTGACGGCCGCGGATGTACAGGTCGGCCACGGTCCAACCGGTGCAGCCGAAGCGCTGCTGGATGGTGGGGATCGGCACGTCGCGCAGCAGACGCGCGCCGTTGATCTGCCGCGCCGACACCTTCCACGCGAACTCCAGCCAGTCCAGCACCTCGGCCTGCGTGACGCTGGCAGGTATGCCCTCGTCGCTGGCCATGGCGTGCAGAAACTGCAGGTCGCCGAAGTGCGAGCGCGTCATCACGTTGCCGACCACCTCGCCCGGGCCGGCGCGGCAACCCACGATGCGCTGCGTCTGCGCGATCTTCTGCGCATCGGCGAACAGGCAGTACCAGCACGCCGGCTGGGTCGAAAAGCGCACCGTCTGGTCGACGCGGCACGACTTGCCGAAGGCGCCGCACTGGCCCTGCCCGGGGCTCAGGCTGAAGGGCGGCAGGTCGTTCCAGCGCACGCCGTAAATGATGAAGGGCGTGGCCCAGTCCTGGTCGGCCTGCGCGCAGACCGCGTCCTGCACCAAATCGCGCGGCGCCACCGGGCAGTCGTAGGCCAGCTGGGTGATTTCCTCGTGCACGCGGCCCTTCAGCAAGATGCCCAACCGGCCAGCGATCAAGGCCAGCGTCGAATCGGGTTCGTTGGTCAGCCGCGACTCCATGGCCGGCCCCAGCGGACCCAGCTGAAAGGCCATCACCCCCGTTGCCAGGGCCGACAGCCCCCAGGCCAGCACGCCGCGCGCCCAGCCACGGGTGGCGGATCGCCGAAACGCCAGTCGAAGTTGAATCACGATGCGACCCCTTCGGTGTGTCGGGCCGATTGTCCAGCCGCCGAGCGCCGTTGTCGCCTGAGGCGCGCTGTACTCGAAAGTACCCACATTTTGTCAGCAAATGCAGTGCGTGCCCTCTCCTCCACCCGGTAAAACGCACCCAGCCCCAGTCAGGCCAGGCGCATCAGAACCCAATGCAAAGCTTCATCTTGGTTGCAATTGCTGCACTCTGGTGACAGTTATGCTTGCCGCTGCAGCGACCATGCAGGCATCCGAGTTTTTTGAGGAGTTTTATCTTGCGCAAGAACCAACACCGTCCCCTGCAACGCATCGCCCTCGTCGCCGCCCTGCTCGCCGGCCTGGCCAGCGCCGGCTGCGCCAGCCGTCCGACCAATGCCCAGATCGGCACCGGCGTCGGCGCCGTGGCCGGCGGCGTGGCCGGCAATGTGCTGTTCGGCAACACGCTGGGCACCGTGGGCGGCGCCGCGGCCGGCGCGCTGATCGGCAACGAGGTGGGCAAGAACCAGCGCCGGCGCTGAGAGGCCCTACTTGCCGACCAGCTGATTGAGCTTGTCGGCCGCGAAGTGCTCGGCCTTGGCGGCGTCCTCGGGCACGCAGTCGGGGTCGATGCGGCAGGCCAGCTTTTCAACCGCCTGCCACAGCTGCGCAATCTGGTGTTCGTGCCCGGCCGTGCCGTCGATCAGGCCGCGCAACGCTTGGCTCACCGGGTCGTCGTTTTCGGTCACACCGTAGGCTGAAAAACCCATCTTGGCCGCCGCCGCTTCGCGCTTGGCGGCGTCGTCCGCCAGGATGACGCGCGCCGGGTTGCCCACCGCCGTGGCGCCGGGCGGCACCGGCTTGGTGACCACGGCCGATGAGCCGATCTTGGCGCCGTCGCCCACCGTGAAGCCGCCCAGCACCTGGCTGGACGCGCCCACCACCACGCCCTTGCCCAGCGTGGGGTGGCGCTTGCTGCCCTTGACCAGCGAGGTGCCGCCCAGCGTGACGCCCTGGTAGATGGTGCAGTCGTCGCCGATCTCGGCCGTCTCGCCGATCACCACGCCCATGCCGTGGTCGATGAACACGCGCTCGCCGATGGTGGCGCCGGGGTGGATCTCGATGCCGGTGAAAAACCGCCCCCAGTGCGAGATCCAGCGCGCCAGCCAGTGCCAGCCGCGCAGCCACAGGCCGTGCGCCAGGCGGTGCAGCACCAACGCGTGAAAGCCGGGGTAGGAAAACACGACGTCCCACACGCTGCGCGCGGCGGGGTCGCGCTCGAGGATGGCCTGGGCGTAGGAGCGAAAGCGGTCGAACATGGTGGGCGCAAAGTCTAGTGTTTTTTGGCGCTGGCCGCGTCCTGCATGGCACGCGCGATGCCACGCAGGATGTGGACTTCTTCGGCGCTGGGCCGCGCGCGGTTGAAGAGCTGCTGCAGGCGCGGCATCAGCTTCTTGGGCGCCGCGGGGTTCAAGAAGCCGACCGCCGTCAGCGCCTGCTGCCAGTGCGCCAGCATGGCGCCCAGCTGCGCCGCATCGGCCGGCAGGTGCGCGGGCACGCCACCCGGCCGTTGCGCGCCCCAGCCGCCCGCGCGCGCGTCCAGCGCCTGGCGCCAGTCGTAGGCGATCAGCTGCACGGCGGCGGCGATGTTGAGCGAGCCGTAGGCCGGGTTGGTCGGGATGCTGAGCGCGGCGTGGCAGCGGTACACGTCCTCGTTGGCCATGCCGTAGCGCTCGCTGCCGAACAGCAGGGCCACGCCCAGCGGCAGTTTTTGAGCCAAATCGGCCTCCAGCCCGCTGGCATCAAGCGCCGGCAGCTCTTCATTCAATAGCAATTCGAAATGAGCACGCGGACTGCGCGTGGGCGGGCCGAAGTCGCGCGGCGTCATCACCGTCGCACACAGGTGGGTGATGCCGGCCAGCGCCTCGTCCAGCGTGGCCACGGTGCGCGCGCGCGCCAGCACGTCGGTGGCGCCGCTGGCGCGCTCGACGGCCTCGGGGCGCGTCAGCACGTCGGGCCAGCGCGGGCGCACCAGCACCAGGTCATCGAAGCCCATCACCTTCATGGCGCGCGCCACCGCGCCCACGTTGCCGGCATGGCTGGTCTCGATCAACACGAAGCGGGTGCGCACGGGGTCCATGGCGCTCGATTGTCGCCGCGCGGCTAACATCGACCGTTTCATCGTTTGATCGCCCTGCCACCATGAGCCCCATCGCCAACGTCACCCTCAACCCCCAGGCCAACGTCTACTTCGGCGGCAAGTGCGTCTCGCACAGCTTCACGCTGGCCGACGGAACGCAAAAAAGCGCCGGCGTGGTGCTGCCGGCCGAGCTGACCTTCAACACCGGCGCGGCCGAGATCATGGAATGCGTGGCCGGCGGCTGCGAGTACCGGCTGGCGGGCACCGACGCCTGGCAAAAGTCCGGCCCCGGCGAGCGTTTTGAAATCCCGGCAAACTCGGCTTTCGATATCCGCGTGGCCGAGGCCTATCACTACATCTGCCACTACGCCTGACTGCCTTTTTCATGAGCACTGCCGCCGCCGACCCCAGCCTGATCGACTCGCCCACCGCCGCCTGGCGCCTGCTGACCACGCTGGGCCTGGTCACCCTGGGCAACAGCGGCATGTACGTGGTGTCGGTGGTGCTGCCTGCCGTGCAGACCGAGTTCGGCGTCAGCCGCGGCGCGGCCTCGCTGCCCTACACGCTGATGATGGTCGGGCTGGGCCTGGGCGGCATCTTCACCGGCCGCCTGGCCGACCGGCACGGCATCGCCCGCGTGCTGGTGGTGGGCGCCGTGGCCGTGCTGGCCGGCTATCTGTGGGCCGCCACGGCGGGCAACGTCTGGTCGTTCGGGCTGGCGCATGCGCTGCTGGGCTTTCTGGGCGGCTCGGCCACCTTCGCGCCGCTGATGGCCGACACCACGCTGTGGTGGCACAAGCGGCGCGGCATCGCCGTGGCCATTTGCGCCAGCGGCAACTACGTGGCCGGCGCGCTGTGGCCGCCGCTGGCGCAATGGGGCATCGAGCACTACGGCTGGCGCCCCACCTACCTGGCGCTGGGCCTGATCTGCGGCGTCGGCATGGTGCTGCTGTCGCTGCGCATGCGCCAGCGCCCGCCGGCGGTGCAGCCCGCCGCGCCCGGCGCCGCCGGGCACGCGGTGGCGGGCGAGCGCCCGTTCGGCCTGTCGCCCGCGCACGCCCAGTGGCTGCTGTGCGTGGCCGGCGTGGCCTGCTGCGTGGCCATGGCCATGCCCCAGGTGCACATCGTGGCCTATTGCACTGACCTGGGCTACGGCCCCGCGCGCGGCGCCGAAATGCTGTCGCTGATGCTGGCCAGCGGCATCGCCAGCCGCCTGGTGTCGGGCTGGATCTGCGACCACATCGGCGGCGTGCGCACGCTGCTGCTGGGTTCGGTGCTGCAGGGCCTGGCGCTGCTGCTGTTTTTGCCTTTCGACGGCCTGGCCTCGCTGTACGTGGTGTCGGCGTTGTTCGGCCTCTTTCAGGGCGGCATCGTGCCGGCCTACGCCATCATCGTGCGCGAGCACTTCGCCCCGCGCGAAGTCGGCGCGCGCGTGGGCGCCGTCATCATGGCCACCATGCTGGGCATGGCCCTGGGCGGCTGGATGAGCGGCTGGATCTTCGACGTCACGGGCAGCTATCACGCGGCCTTCTTGAACGGCATCGGCTGGAACCTGCTGAACCTGAGCATTGCGGGTTGGCTGTTTCTTCGCACCCGCACGAGGCACCCGACGCAGGCCCGCCCCGCTTGAGGCGTCAACCGCCCCTTGCGACGAGCGCCCCTCGCAAGCGCAGAATGAACTGATTTTCATTTTCAGCGGGGGCAGTCAATCCGCACTTACCCCAGTTTCCCTCCATCATTTCCTATTAGAAAATATACATTCCAATTTATGGAATAAATGCATCCCCTTTAGGAGCGGCGCCAAACCGGTCGATTCGCCATGACAGCACGACTTCTGGTCAGCACCATCAGCGCTGAGGCCAATCGGTTGGCGATTCATGCGCTGCATCGCCTGCTCAACCGCCCAACACCGACAGCCGATGCGATGGTCCGATCGTTGGAGCGCGACAACGGGCTCTCCCATTCCGCTCAAACCCCGCTGCTGGGCTTCACCCGGATGCTGGGCCACATGGCCCAGGAGAGCGGGCGCAGCGAGCTGGGCCTGGAAATGGCCAAGTCCGAGGCCAGTACGCAGCACCCTTCCAGCATCTTTGGCGACCTGTTTGTGTATGCGCCGACACTGGGCGATGCCTTGCGCGCCATGGCCCAGCATTTCCCCGTCAGCCAGACCGGCACCACTGTCAAGCTGATCCAGGCCCATGGCACGGCTCACCTCACATACAAGATCGACGATCAGGCCGTGGGCCCCCGTCTGCACGACGCCGCATATACGCTGGGGAAAATCTGCCGCTCTATTCGCCGCAGCGCAGGCACCGACTGGCGACCCCAGCGCGTGATGCTGGCAGCACCCACGCCACGCGACACGGCGGCGTACCAGCACTTCTTCGAAGCGCCGGTGGTCTTCAACACCATGGAATCAGGGCTGTCGTTCGGCGCGCAGACGCTGGATCAACCCATCAGCACCGCCAACCCACGGCTCTACCACGATTTTTATACCCAACTGAAGGGCCGGATGCCCGCGTGCACCGAGCCCGATCTGCTGCCAGAAGCCCTCAAGGCCTGGGTCATTTACGCCGCCGGTGAAGGCAGAAGCTCGCTCGAACACGCCGCCGCTGATTTCGGCGTCACACCGCGCACGCTGCAACGCCGGTTGAAAGACCAGGGCATCGGCTTTCAAAACCTGCTCGCCCAGGCCCGGATGGACAAGGCACGGCAATTGCTGGCCAACAGCCCAATGTCCATCACCCGCATCGCCGAGCAACTGGGCTTCAGCGAAACCAGCGCCTTCACACGAGCCTTTCGCCACCACACGCGCTTGAGCCCGCGCGCCTTTCGGCAGACGGCGCTCGCCCACTTTTGAGCAGCCCCCGCTGTCGTGCCCTGCTCGCGGCATGGATTGTCGCGTTTTGTCAAGCCATGGAGGGCCGTTGCTCGTTACTCTGCTGCTGTGTACTGACCCGCTCTTCGCAAGAGCCGCCTTTTCATCTTTCGATTGACGCAGCACCATGACCGACACCCAACAAACCCGCTGGCAAAACGACGTTGCCCATGTGGTCCACCCTTACTCCAACCTCGACACGCACGCCAAGCGCGGGCCATTGGTCATCACACGGGGTGATGGCTGCTACGTCGAGGACGACCAGGGTAAGCGCTACCTGGAAGGCATGTCCGGCTTGTGGTGCGCCTCGCTGGGCTTTTCTGAAAAGCGCCTGGTCGATGCCGCAGTCGCGCAGCTCAACACGCTGCCCTATTACCACCTGTTCAACCACCGCTCGCACCCGCCTGGCATCGCGCTGGCCGCGGCACTGACCGCCATTGCACCCCAAGGCCTGAACCAGGTTTTGTTCGCTAATTCGGGCTCCGAAGCCAACGACGCCGCGGTGAAGCTGGTCTGGTACTACAACAACCAACTCGGCCGTCCCAAGAAAAAGAAAATCATTTCGCGCATCAACGGCTATCACGGCGTGACCGTGGCCTCAGGCAGCCTGACCGGGCTGGCGCATGTGCACCGCGACTTTGACCTGCCCATTCCTCAGGTCTTGCACACCGACTGTCCCAGTTACTACCACTTTGGCCAGCCGGGAGAGACCGAGGCGCAATACACCGAACGCCTGGCCAACAACCTGGAGCAAATGATTCTCAAGGAAGGCCCCGAAACCGTCGCCGCCTTCATTGCCGAGCCCATCAACGGCTCGGGCGGCGTGATCGTGCCGCCGGCGGGCTACTTCGAGCGCGTCCAAGCCATCTTGAAAAAGTACGACATCCTGTTCATCGTCGATGAGGTGATCTGCGGCTTTGGTCGAACCGGGCAGATGTTTGGCAGCGACAGCTTCCACCTCAAGCCCGACATGATGACGGTGGCCAAGGGCCTGTCGGGCGCCTACCAGCCGATCTCGGGTTTGCTGCTCACCGACGAGATCAACGACGCACTCAAGGCCGGCAGCCGCAAGCTGGGCGTGTTTGCACACGGGCTCACCTACGCCGCGCACCCGGTTGCCGCCGCCGTGGCACTGGAAACCATCAAAATTTACCAGGAGCGCCACATCGTCGAGCACGTGCAAGCGGTGTCGCCCTATTTTTTCGAGCGCCTCAACGCCTTGGCCGGTCATCCGCTGGTGGGCGAGGTGCGGGGCATGGGGTTGCTTGCGGCCGTCGAGATCACCGCCGACAAAGCCAACAAGACGCCATTCCCGCCAGAAGCGGGCGTTGGTGCCTGGATCCAAAACAAGGTCATGGAACACGGCGTCATCGTGCGGGCGGTGGCCAACTGCATCGCGATGTGTCCGCCCTTGATTTGCGAGCGCCAGCACATTGACGAGTTGGTCGACGCCCTGAGCCGAGCCCTGGACGAAGCACAGGCTCACTTCGGCGCCGCAGTGGCAGCCTGAGGGTTCCACCAAACGCCTTCTTGCAGCGCAAATACAGATCAACAAACAATCATGTACGAATCACTGGCCCTCTACATCGACGGTGCGTTCATTCAGGGCGGCGGCCGCGTCGAGCAACCGGTCCTGGATCCCGCTACCGGCGACACCCTTGGTCAATTGCCCCACGCCACGCGTGAGGACCTCGATCACGCGCTGGCCGCCGCCGAGCGCGCCTTTGCCACCTGGCGGCATGTGTCTCCGATGGAGCGCGGCGCCATCCTGCGCAAGGTCGGTCAACTCAGCCGCGAGCGCGCCAAGGAGATCGGCCGCAACATCACGCTGGACCAGGGCAAGCCGCTGGCCGAGGCCATGGGCGAGGTGGTGCGCTGCGCCGACCATTGCGACTGGCACGCCGAAGAATGCCGCCGCATCTATGGCCGCGTGATTCCGCCCCGAACGCCCAACGTGCGCCAGTTCGTTCTGCGCGAGCCGATTGGCGTGTGCGCCGCGTTCACGCCCTGGAACTTTCCCTACAACCAGGCCATCCGCAAGATCGCCGCCGCCATCGCCGCGGGTTGCACCATCATCATCAAGGGTCCAGAAGACTCTCCCAGCGCCATTGTCGCGATCGCGCGCCTGTTCCACGAGGCCGGTCTGCCACCGGGCGTGTTGAACGTGGTGTGGGGCGTGCCGCACGAGGTGTCCGAGTACTTGATCGCTTCGCCCATCGTGCGCAAGGTTTCGTTCACCGGCTCGGTGCCGGTGGGTAAACAATTGGCGGCACTGGCCGGCAGTCACATGAAGCGCATCACGATGGAGCTGGGTGGGCATTCGCCCGTCATCGTGTGCGCCGATGCCGATGTCGAGCGCGCCGCAACGATGCTGGCAGCCTCCAAATTCACCAACGCGGGACAGGTCTGCGTCTCACCCACCCGTTTCTACATTCAGGAGCCGGTGTGGGAGCGCTTCATGGCTCGCTTTACCGAGCACGCGCGCGGCATCAAGGTGGGCCCAGGCCTGGAGGCCGACACCAAGATGGGGCCACTGGCCCATGCGCGCCGCGTGAGCGCCATGGCCGAGTTCGTCGAGGACGCCCGCACGCGCGGCGCCCGCATCGAGACTGGCGGCAATCGCTTGGGTGAAGTGGGCAACTTCTTTGCCCCCACCGTGATTGCCGCGCCGCCCGACGACGCCCGCATCATGCAATCCGAACCCTTTGGGCCGATTGCTGCTTGCGTACCGTTCCAGGATCTCGATGAGGCCTTGGCCCGTGCCAACAGCTTGCCTTACGGCCTGTCGTCCTACGCGTTCACCACCAACACCCGAAACGCGCTGCGCATTCAAAACGGTCTGGAGGCCGGCATGGTCAACATCAACCACTTTGGTCAGGCGCTGCCGGAGACGCCATTTGGCGGCATCAAGGACAGCGGGATGGGCAGCGAAGGGGGCACCGAAACTTTTGATGGCTACCTGGTGACCAAATTCGTCACCCAGATGGACTGAGACGGCTCAGGCCATCAGCCCGCCCGACCCAAAGCTTTCAAACGAGAACAGAGCACGGCATGCCTGTTTTCTCCGCCATGATGGGCCTCACAGGTTCTGCGGTGACAGAAACCCTGGAAGACCGATGGGTGTCCAACTATGCCGCTTCGGTCGGCGACACCAACGTCGCCTACTACGACAACCGCGGATCGGTCGCGCTGCCAGCCCACCCGGCCTACCTGTCGCACCTGGAATGGGACGCGATCGGCGCCCTGTTTCAGTCACAGCTGAGTGCACTCACCCCGCAGGAGCGCATGCACGGCGTGCATGTATTCAACTCGACCCGACTGCATCGACCCCTGAAATCGGGTGACACCATTTCAGCGACGGCCACGGTTGCGGGTGTGGAGCGTCACCGTGCCGGAGCATGGCTCACGATACGCATTGACATGGTCGATGGCGAACAACGCCCCGTGGCAAGTTCCTACACATCCACCCTTTTCCGAGGAGTCGAGGTTGACACCGAAGAAGCCCCGGTTGCGCGCAGCGTCCTGAGCCTTGATCAAACTCCGACCCGACACGGGGAGCCGAAGCGCACGCAGGCGATCGAGATCGCACCTCTGGCGCCTTTCATTTTCTCGGAGTGCGCGCGCGACTACGGGGCCATTCATACCGACATGAAAGTCGCGCAGCAAGCCGGCCTTCCTGGGCTGATCCTGCATGGCACCGCGACCATCGCCTATGCGTTGTCGGCCCTGACTCAGCACGAAGCGGGTGGCAATCCCAGCCTCGTGCAAGGCTTTCAAACCCGGCTCACCGGCATGGTGTTGTGCCCATCGGTGATGACCCTGCAGGTCTACGCCAGTGAGGATCCTCGGGTCGTTGTTTTCGATGCCGTAACCGAACAGGGGACACCGGTGCTGTCCGACGGCCTCATGGTTCTTGGAACAGCCCGATGAAATCCACCTCAAGTTACGCCCTGCAGCCCGGCAGCGAATACTTCACCAGCGACTGGTTCGAGCTCGACCGCGAACACCTGACGCAGTTTGCCTGGTCGACCTACCTCGACCCGGCTCACGTCGATCTCAGCGTGAGCAAAAACAATCCGATGGGCGCCGACCTCGTCGACGGCTTCTGGCAATTGAGCGCCCTGCTCTACTTTCACTTCAAGTACGGCCGGCGCGAATCCAAGGGTGAATACGGATTCAACTACGGGCTCAACAAAGTCCGCTTCCTGGCACCCCTGATGCTGGGTCAACGCATCCGCGTGCGTGCCGAGGTCCTGGACGTGCAAGCGCACCAAGCGGGACTGCTGGTGACAACCCGCAACACCATGGAAATCGAAGGCCAGGATCGACCGTCGATGGTGGCCGACCTCCTTCTTTTGCGCGTCCAGGGCGACGCGAACGGAGGCCAGGCATGAGCATCCCCCACCACGAAACCATCCCTCGGTATCTCGCCCATTGGGCCCGACATACGCCCGACGCCACCGCCATCGTTCATGCGGGCCGCAGCGTGAGCTACGCCGAACTGGCACACCAGGTCGATGAAGTCGCGCGCGCGCTGCTGGCCGATGGCGTACGCAAGGGCGATCGGGTCGCCGTGCTGGCGCATCCGACGCGGTTCTACTGGCTGACGTTTTTGGCTTCGCTGAGCATCGGTGCCGTGTGGCTGGGGCTCAATCCCAAATACCGCCTGCCGGAACTCGAATACAACGTGGGCAATTGCCGCCCGACGCTGCTGCTGGGGCTGGGTGGCTATGAGGGAGACGATTTCACCGGCACCTTGCAGCAGTTGGCCAAAACCCTGCAACGGGAAAGGGCCCCCGTTGTCTTTGGCACGGTCAACACGCCGAATGCCGGACTTGAACCCTGGGACGAATTTCTCACCCGTGGTCAGACGATCAGCGACACCCAGCTACAAGCGGCGCGCGACTCGGTGGATCCGGATTCGGCGGCGCTGATCGTCTACACCTCCGGCAGTACGGGCCGGCCGAAAGGTGCCGTTCTGGGCCACCGCGGTCTGGCACGCAGTTTCGAGATTCAGGCGGGGCGCGCACAGGTCAATCCGATCCGTGTCATCGCCAATTTGCCGATCAACCACATCGGGGGCGTCGGCGATCTGTGCTGCACCCCCTTGATTCAGGGCGGAACCATCGTCTTGCAAGAGCGCTTTGACGCACACGCCATGCTGGAGGCGGTCGAAAAATACGGCGTCAATGCCTTCATGCAAGTTCCGACGACGCTGAAGATTCTGGCCGAGCACCCCGATTTCAGTGCATACGATTTGTCCAATCTGCGCTACGTCAGTTGGGGCGGCGGGCCACTGCCACTGGACATCGTGCGCCGTTGGCGCGCGCTCGGCGTCCAACTGGGCACCACCTACGGCATGACCGAAATCACGGGCTCGATCACCTACTCGACGCCCGAGGCCTCGGACGACCAACTGGCTGGGACCGTGGGCCGACCGATCGCCGAGATCGAACTGCGCATCGTGGGTGAGGACGGCCACGACCTCGCGCCGCACGAGACCGGTGAAATCTGGGTCAAACACCCCGGGCTCTTGCTGGAATATTTCGAAAACGTCGAAGCCACAAAAGAGGCGTTTTCCGACGACGGATTCTTCAAGACCGGCGATGTCGGCTATCTGCGACCCGACGGCAACATGTGCCTGGTGGCGCGCACCAAGGAAATCTTCAAATCGGGCGGCTACAACACGTACCCACGCGAAATCGAGCTGGCCCTGGAAGAAATGCCCGCCGTGCGGCTGGCCGCCGTCGTGCCCATTCCTCATCCACGCTTCGGCGAGGTCGGAATCGCCTATGTCGAAACCTCCGACCCCACCGTCAACGAAGCCACGCTCACCGACTGGTGTCGCAAACGCCTGACCAACTACAAGGTTCCCAAGCGCATCCTGATTTTGGACGCCTTGCCTTTGTTGCCGGTCGGCAAGGTGGACAAGATGGCGCTGCGCAAGCGCGCGGCCGCGGAAATTGATCCGCTCAACGTTTGACGCCCGTATTCACCCATTTCGCAACCCTCAAAAATTTAGCAAACGGAGATCTCATGAAACACTCGCTGACTCAAGCTTTGCGCGCCACGGCGCTGGCCGCATGCCTCGTGGTTCCGGCCGCCTGGGCCGCCACACCCGCCGACACCCTGGTCATCGCGCGAGACCTCAACACGTTCCTGACGCTCGATCCCCAGGAAGCGTTTGAAATCGCATCCGGAGATACGTTGAACAACCTGTATCTGCGCTTGGTGCAACACGACCCACTCGACTTCGCCAAAATCATTCCGGGTGCAGCCAAAAGCTGGGACGCCGATGCGGATGGCAAGCGAATCGTTTTTCACATCCGCGACGACATCAAATTTCAATCCGGCAACCCGCTGACCGCAGAAGATGCAGCCTTCTCTCTGCAACGTGGAGTCCTTCTCGACAAGCAGTCTGCCATTTTGTTGCGCCAGTTTGGCTGGTCAAAGGACAACGTCAAAGAACGTGTGCGTTCAGAGGGCAACGATCTGATCATCACATTTGAAAAACCATTTGCCACCGAGCTGGTGCTCAGCACCTTGAGTGCGGCGATAGCCTCCGTCGTGGACAAGAAAGTCGTGATGAGCCACGAAAAAAATGGCGACCTGGGCAACGGCTGGTTACGCACCAACACCGCGGGCGCGGGCGCATACAAACTGATCGACTGGAAGCCCAAGGGTGCCGTGGTGCTCGAGGCGTTCGACGGCTACAAGGGCGGCAAAAAAGCCACCATCAAGCGCGTCATCGTGCGCCACGTGGCCGAAGCCGCAGCGCAGCGGCTGCTGCTTGAAAAAGGCGACGTGGACGCTGCCGTCGACTTGAATGCCGATCAGATCGGTGGCCTGCAGGGTGTGGCGGGAATCAAGGTGGAGCGCATTCCGCGTGCCACCATTTTCTACATGGCGCTCAACACGTCAAACCCGACTTTGAGCAAGCCCGAAGTCTGGAAAGCCATGCATTGGCTGGTCGACTACGAAGGGATGTCCAAGGATTTGTTCAAGGGTCAGTACCGAGTCACGCAAACGCCGGTGGCCGATGGGACACCCGGCGCGCTCACCGAGAAGCCCTACAAGTTTGACCCCGCGAAGGCGAAGGAAATTCTCGCCAAAGCGGGAATGCCCGATGGCTTCAGCATGGACATGGATGTCATTCCGGCCACGCCTTACCGGGAAATCGCGCAGTCGATCCAGCACACGGCGGCCGCGGGTGGGGTCAAGATCAACCTGCGCGTCGGCGAACCCTCGCAGGTGCTGACGCGTTATCGTGAGCGGCGCTTCGACAGCATTGTTTTTGTCTGGGCACCGGACTATGCCGATCCGAGTTCGACGATTGAATTTTTTGGTCGCAACAGCGACGACAGTGACAAGTCCAGCAACAAGAATGCCCCTTGGCGTGCCCATTGGCTGATTCCGCAACTGACGGCCGAAACCGCTGCTGCGGCCCACGAGGTCAACAACGCCAAGCGCATGGAAGACTACGCGAAGATTCAGCGCCAACTGCGCGACGATTCGCCGTTCACTTACATGCTGCAGTTCATCCAGCCGATTGGCGTGCGCTCCAACATCTACAACTACACGGGTGGCACGACGTTCGACTCGACCGCCTTCAACGTAATCGAGAAAAAATGACCGATCCGCGCGGTCACGAGGCCGCGCGGATCGCCGCCCCATTCCTCGCACACAGCGCTTTGGATCACCGATGAACACCGCTCCACCCCAGGACAACGGGGTGGCGCGCGAGCCATGACATGAACGACAAAACACCCGAGCCCGATGCAGGCGACCTCGAGCCGACCCTTGCCTCTCCCGCGTCCCGACCGGGCTTTCGCCGCGGCTTACGAAAAACCGGGACCACCGTGGTGACGACGCTGGTCACGTTGCTCGGCTTGCTGGTCGTCACGTTTTCTCTGGGCCGCGTGCTGCCGGCAGATCCGGTGCTCAAGATCGTGGGCGATCGGGCCTCGCAGGCGCAATACGACAAGGTCTACAAGGAGCTGCGCCTGGACCGGCCTTTGGCCGAACAGTTCATGTCATACGTCAGCGACATGGCGCGTGGAGATTTCGGCCGCTCGCTGGTCACCAGCCATCCGATCTCGGAAGACATCCTCCGGTTTTTTCCGGCAACCTTCGAACTCGCGACCGTTGCCATTCTGATTGGCGTTCTGATCGGCCTGCCGCTGGGCGCTTTGTGCGCGCTCTACAACGATCGGCTCGCCGACCATATCGGGCGAATATTTTCCCTGATCGGCTACTCGATGCCGATCTTCTGGCTGGGCATCATCGGTCTGCTGGTCTTTTACTCGAAGCTGGGCTGGGTGGGTGGGCCCGGCCAGCTCGATATTGCGTACCAATTCTCGGTCCCGACCATCACCCACCTGGTTCTTCTCGACAGCGCGATCTCCGGTCAATGGGACGCCTTCGCGAATGCGCTCTCCCACATCATTCTTCCGGCCAGCCTGCTGGGCTGGTTCGCGGTCGGCTACATCGCCCGCATGGTGCGCAGCTTCCTGTTGTGGCAAATGCGCCAGGACTACATCACGGTGCTTCGGGTCAAAGGGCTCTCGGAGGGCGCGATCGTCTGGCGCCACGCGCTGCGCAATGCCGCCGGCCCCGTGCTGACGATCGTCGCGCTCACCTATGCGTATTTGCTCGAAGGCGCCGTGTTGACGGAAACGGTCTTCGCCTGGCCGGGGCTCGGGATGTACATCACCGATTCACTGTTTGCCGCCGACATTCCCGCAGTCCTTGTGGCCACCCTGCTCATCGGCATCATCTTCATGGTGGTCAACATCAGCTCCGAGTTGATTCAAGACAGTCTGGACCCAAGGACACGCACGGCATGAACTTCCTACCGACAAAGGCCCGTGGGTGGCTTGCGACCGACACGCCACACACCCGGCTCCAGGCCAAACTTGGTGCGGTCTACCGGCTGGTGCGCCGGTTCCTCCTGAACCCGATGGGAGTGATCGGATTGAGCCTCGTTGCGATCATCACGATCACGGCGCTGCTGGCCCCGTGGCTGCCGCTGGCGGACCCCATCGGCCAATCGCTCGGCGATCGGCTGTTGGCTCCGTCCGGTCAACATCCCATGGGAACCGACACGCTGGGTCGGGACATTCTTGCGCGGGTGGTCTACGGCGCACGGCCGACGCTGGCGATCATCGCGCTGGTGCTGCTGATCAGCGCACCCGTCGGGTTGATCATCGGGGCGGCAGCGGGCCTGTGGGGCGGCTGGACGGACACCATCCTGATGCGACTGGCCGATGTGTTCCTGGCGTTTCCGCGGTTGATCCTGGCCATCGCGATTGCCGCTGCATTGACTTCGGGCCTGTGGACCGCGGTCATCGCGATTGCCCTGACGGGATGGCCCCCATACGCGCGCGTCGCACGGTCGGAAGCCTCGGCATCGCGACACGCGGAGTTCATCCAGGCAGCCCGATCCATGGGCGTTTCACGCCTGCGCCTGCTCCTGCGGCACGCCGTTCCACTGTGTTTGCCGTCGGCCATCGTCCGCGCGGCACTCGATGCACCCGGAATCGTGATCATCGTCGCCGGCCTCGGGTTCCTCGGGGTTGGCCTGCCGCCCCCCGCGCCCGAGTGGGGCGCCATGGTGTCCGAAGGTCGATCGATCGTTTACGAGGCTTGGTGGGTATCCACCATTCCAGGCGTGATGATCCTGCTGCTCAGCCTTGGATTCAATTTTTTCGGCGACGCCCTGCGCGATGTCATCGACCCCGGCGTGAAGTGAGCGTGTGATGAGCACTGAGAGAACACCATCCGACCCCGCACCGTTGCTGGACATCCAGAACCTGAGGATCGGCTTCAAGACACCCTTCGGAATGACGCAAGCCGTGCGCGGTGTCAACCTGCGCATGGGGCGTGAGCGAATCGCCGTCGTTGGGGAATCGGGATCGGGCAAGTCCGTCAGCTTTCGCGCCTTGCTCGGGCTCTTGCCCGGCAGCAGCACGGTCGAGGCCGATCGCCTGGAGCTTCAAGGGGAAAACCTGCTTGCCATGAGCCCGCGGCAGATGCGGAAAACCCGCGGCGGTCGCATCGGCATGGTCGTTCAGGATCCCAAGCAGGGACTCGATCCAGCCAAGACGATCGGAGCTCAAATCACCGAGATGCTGCGCCTGCACGGCAAATGCAAAACACGCGAAGCAAAAGCACGCGTACAGGAGCTGCTCGCAGACGTGCATATTCGCGACCCCAGGCGCGTGGCCGAATCCTACCCCCACCAACTGTCCGGTGGCATGGCCCAGCGCGCCATGCTGGCCATGATTCTTTCGGCTGAACCGGATTTGCTCATCGCCGACGAGGCAACGTCGGCGCTGGACGCGGTCGTGCGACATCGAATTCTCGATCTGATCGACGAACAGGTACGCCTGCGCGGCATGGGCCTGGTGCTGATCAGCCACGATCTCGACCTTGTCGGTGGTTATGCCGATCGCATCCTGGTCATGTACGCAGGCCGGGTCATGGAAGAACTCGAGGGCTCGCGCCTGAGCCAGGCGCAGCATCCCTACACCCAGGGCTTGCTCGCCTGTCGCCCATCAATTGACCACCCAGGCGGCGAGTTGCCCGTGCTGCAAAGAGATCCGAAATGGCTGCAATGACGCACTCCGCCCTGCAAATCAAGGAACTGGTCGTACATCGCGGAAATACGCGGGTGGTGAGCGGCGTGTCATTCGATATCCCCGCCGGCAAGAGCCTGGGTATCGTCGGCGAGTCGGGTTGCGGCAAGAGTAGCATCCTGCGCGCAGTGGCCGGCATTGATGACCGGTGGAGCGGCGCCATCGAGGTCGAAGGTGCGGCAGTGCAAGCCAAGCGTACGCTGGCCGATCGGCGTGCCATGCAGATGGTTTTTCAAGACCCATCGGGAGCCCTGAACCCGGGCCACACGATCGATGAAATCCTGCGCGAACCCCTGATCGTCCACGGCATGGGTGATCGTGAAGCAAAGATCGCCCGCGCACTGGAGACCGTGGCATTGCCACAGTCGGTACGGTTTCGCTTTCCGGGTCAACTCTCCGGCGGGCAACGCCAACGCGTGTGCATCGCACGAGCCCTGCTGGTTGAGCCCAAGGTGCTTCTGCTGGATGAGCCCACCTCCGCGCTCGACGTCTCCGTGCAGGCCGAAGTGCTCAACCTGCTGCTGAGACTGCAACGCGAACGCAAGCAGGCCTACCTGCTCGTCAGCCACGACCTGCACGTGGTCGCCCACATGTGTGATCAGATCGCCTTCATGGTCGGTGGTCGATTCACCGATGTGCTCACACCGGATCAACTGCGTGGCGCGCGACTGCGCCACCCCGACGCGCAGCGGTTGCTGGACACGGCCTTGATGTGATTATTGCATGTCCGTTCGATTGAATTCCAATTTATGGAATTATTGTTTTCTATTTGGGAATTAACTAGGATGGCTTTAGTTTCTGAACAGCACCGTCCCGTCAATTCCGAAGACCACACCCCATGACCATCACCGAGCCCCCCCTGCTGCCACTCGCCGGCGTGCGCGTCATTGAGTTCTGCTCGACCGCATCCGGCCCGTTTTCCACCATGCTGCTGTCCGACATGGGCGCCGAGGTGGTCAAGATCGAGCCGCCCGCCGGCGACGGCCTGCGCCACTGGCCACCGCTCAACGAGGGTTACAGCGAGAACTTCGCCTCGCTCAACCGCAACAAGCGCTCGGCCGTGCTCGACTTGAAGAACCCGGATGATGTGGCGGTCGCGCGCCGCCTGATCCTGGAGGCCGACGTGCTGGTCGAGAACAACCGCCCGGGCGTGATGGACCGCCTGGGCCTGGGTTACGCCAGCTTGGCGGCCGACAAGCCGCAGCTGCTGTACTGCTCCATCTCGGCCTATGGCCAGAGCGGCCCGCGTTCGGGCGAGGGTGGGTTTGACCTGACCATCCAGGCTGCGTCCGGCGTGATGAGCGTGACCGGCGAGCCCGATGGCGCGCCCGTCAAGTGCGGCGTGCCGCTGGTGGACTTTGCCTCGGGCCTGTACGCGGCGTTTTCGATCGCGGCGATGCTGGCCCATGTGCGCGCCGGCGGCCGGGGCGCGCACATCGACATCCCCATGTTCGGCTGCACGCTGGGCATTGCCGCTCTGCAGACCAGCGAATACTTCGGCAACGGCCGCAGCCCCGTCAAGCTGGGCTCGGCGCACCCCCGCAACGCACCCTACCAGGCCTTTCACGCACAGGACGGCTACTTTGCGATTGCCGCTGGCAACCACAAATTGTGGCTGAGTGTCCTCGATGTCGTGACGATGCCCGAACTGGCCCAGGACGCGCGCTTTTTGACGCCCACGGACCGCGCGCGCCACCAGGCCGAGCTGAAGGGCATTCTGGAAACCACGTTCACCCAACGGCCCGTGGCCCACTGGATCGACGCCTTCAACCAGGCGGGCGTTCCCCACGCGCGCATCAACGACTATGCCGCGGCGCTGGCCGATCCCCAGACTACGCACATGGGTTGGGTGCAGCCGCTGGAACTGCCCAATGGCCAAAAGACCCGCACCTTTGCCTCGCCCATTCGCTTGAACGGCCAGGGCTTTCCGATCCGCCGCGCCCCGCCCGAGCTGGGGCAACACAGCGCCGAAATTCGCGCCGAAGCCAACGCCAAGGAGACGTCCTGATGGCCCATGAAAGCCGCTTGCTTGCCTTTGTCGCCGCCATGACGCGGCTGGTCGAAGCCCATCCCGGCGACGAAGCTCGGCTGCTGGATGGCGCCACGCCCCTGATGAAGGATCTGGTCATCCACGACGACTGGCTGCCCGAGGCCATGGCCGCCTCGCACCCGCAGTACTACCAGCAGCATCTTCTTTATGGCGACCCGCTGGACCGCTTTTCACTGGTCAGCTTTGTCTGGGGTCCGGGCCAGAAAACGCCGGTGCACGACCACACCGTGTGGGGCATCATCGGCATGCTGCGCGGCAGCGAATGTGGGCAACGCTACGCAAACGATAGCTTTGGGCGCTTGCAACCTGATGGCCCTGAGGCCACGCTCAAGCCCGGCGACCTGGACATTGTCTCGCCCACGCGCGGTGACATCCATGTGGTGCGCAACGCGCTGGCCGACCAGGTGTCGATCAGCATTCATCTGTATGGCGGCAATATCGGCCGTATCTCGCGCCATGTCTTTGTGCCCGAAACCGGTGAGATCAAGGATTTCGTCTCCGGTTATTCCAACTATCTCGCGCCCAACCTGTGGGCCAAGACTGCGCCATGAGCACGGCTGAGCTGATCAGCCGACGCGATGGCGATGTGCTGCACCTGCAACTGAACCGGCCGGACAAAGGCAATGCACTGTCCGCATCACTCGTCGGCGCGCTGGCCGAGGCCGTTGAAGCCGCCACACGCGACGCGCAACTGCGCCTGCTGGTGCTCTCGGGCGCCGGCCGCCACTTCTGCACCGGCTTCGATCTGTCCGACCTGGATCATGAGACCGATGACAGCCTGCTGGCGCGCTTCACCCGGGTGGAGCTGATGCTGCAAGCCGTGCACACGGCTCCGTTCACTACGCTGGCCCTGGCTCACGGGCGCACCATGGGTGCGGGCGCCGACCTGTTTGCCGCCTGCAGCGAACGCTGGATCGTGGGCGATGCCAGCTTCGCGTTTCCGGGCGCCGGCTTCGGGTTGGTGCTTGGCACGGCGCGCTTGGCCGATGGGGTGGGCGCCACGCGCGCCGCCGAGTGGATCGAGTCGGGCACGGCCATCGACGCCAGCGCCGCCTGCGCCAGCGGCCTGGCGACGCGCCGATCTGAAACAGAAGACACCCAAGCCGAACTCGAACGGCTGCGCGCGCGCGTGAGCCGGCTGGATGGCGCCACGCAGCGCAGCATCCATGCCGCCATTGCCGCCAGTCGCCACCCGCGCGGGCCCGCCGGCGGCGCCGAAGACCTGGCGCGCTTGGTGCGTTCGGCCGCGCGCCCGGGTTTGCGCGAGCGCATCGTTGCCTACCGGGCAAGCCAGCGCAAGAACTGATTTCGCAAATTTTTTCAGAACCAGCACCGTGAATTCACCTGCTTCCAACCTGCCGCTCAAGACCCTGCTCAATCCCCGCTCGGTGGCCGTGATCGGCGCCTCCGAAGACCAGACCAAGTTTGGCGGGCGCCTGTACAAAACCTTGCTGCAGCACCAGTATGCAGGCGCGGTCTACCCCATCAACCCGGGGCGCGACACCTTGTTCGGCCTCAAGACCTACCCCAGCATCGACGCCACGCCGCAGGCCCCCGACATGGTGGTCATGGCCTTGCCGCGCGACAAGGTCAAGGACGAGATTGCCGCCTGCGCAGCGCGCGGCGCCAAGGCCGGCATCATCATCACGTCGAAGTTTTCTGACGCGGGCCCGGAAGGCCTGGCCTTGGAGCGTGAAGTGGTGGCCGCAGCCGCAGCGCACGGCATGCGCCTGATCGGCCCCAACTGCCTGGGCCTGATCAGTCCTGTCAACAAGCTGGTGCTGTGCTCGTCGCCGGCGGTCAATGTCCCGAAGTTGATTGAAGCGCCGATCGGCTTCGTCAGCCAGAGCGGCGCGCTGATGGGCACGCTGTTCGACCGCTCCTACGGCATGGGCATCGGTTTTTCGCACTGCGTCTCGGTCGGCAACCAGGCCGATCTGGAACTGAACGACTTCGTCGAATTCCTGATCGAGGACGAGCGCACCCAGGTGATCTGCAGCTACGTCGAGGGCATCAAGACGCCGCAGCGCTTCGTCGAATTGGCGCGCCGCGCGCGCGCCGCCGGCAAGCCCTGGCTGATGGTCAAGGCCGGCGCCACCGACGACGGCAGCCGCGCCGCCTATTCACACACCGCCAGCCTGGCGGGTGACTTTGCCGCGCTCAAGGCCATCTGCGAGCGCGAAAACGTGGTCATGATGGATGACCCGCTGGACATGCTGAGCCTGGCACGCGCCATGGTGCGCTACCCCAATCGTCGTGTGCGCGACGTCACCGTATTCACCACCTCGGGCGGCGGTGGCGCGATCACGGCGGACCAGCTATCGCGAGCCGGCATCGGCCTGACACGCCTGGGCGACGCCACACGGGCTGGTCTGGCCAAGCACTATTCTGAAGGCCAGGGCGCCAACCCCATTGACGTGGGCGGCCGCAAGCCCGACGCCACCAGCGACATCGGCGCCGTAACCGCCGAGCTGGCGCTCGCCGACCCCGGCACGGATCTCGGCCTGATGGTGCTGACCACGGCGCCGGATGTGCCGGGACTCACGGCGCAAATGGCCGATGGCGCCGATCGCCGGGCAGCCGGCGGCAAGCCGACGCTGTACGTGATGCTGCCTGGCCGCGTGGCAGCGCCCGCACGCCAGATTCTGGTCGAGCGGGGCCTGCCCTACGTGGACACGTTGGCCGAAGCCATGGCAGTGCTGCGCGGCTGGAAAACCTGGTCCACCTACCAAGAGCCCGCTGTCACGACCCGCCCCGCCGACATGCCACCAACGACGGCGCCGGCCCATGGCGCCCTCAGTGAGGCCGCGTCCAAGGCGCTGCTGGGCCAGGCCGGCATCCCTGTGAACCAGGAGCGCCTCGTGCGCAGTGCCGACGAGGCGGTGGATGCCGCCGGCGAGCTCGGCTTTCCCCTGGTGCTCAAAGTCGTCTCACCCGACATCGTGCACAAGTCCGACGTGGGCGGTGTGGCGCTCGGTATCGTGGACACCAATGGCCTGCGCCAACGTCTGGCCCTGATGCAGGCCAGCGTGGCCAAAGCCGCCCCCAAAGCGCACATCACGGGCTATTCGCTGCAACAGCAGGAAGGCGGCGAACTGGAGCTGATCGTCGGTGCGCGCCGTGACCCCCAGTTTGGTGCCCAGGTGGTCGTCGGTGCAGGCGGTGTGCTGGTCGAGCTGCTCAAGGACGTGGCCGTATTGCCAGCGCCGACCGACCCCGCCAGCGCCCGCCGTGCCGTCGAAGCGCTGAAGGTTGCGCCCCTGCTGCGCGCCTACCGGGGCCGCGGTCCGCTCGATGTAGACGCCGTGGTCGACGCCATCGTGCGCCTGAGCTGGCTGGCCCATGACCTGGACAGCGCTGCCGTCGGCGACTTCGAAATCGAGGTCAACCCCCTCAAGGTTCGACTGCAAGGCCAGGGCGCCGTCGCGGTCGACGCCCGGGCCCGCATCGGCTCGGCCTGAACCATCCCCTCTTTCAAATCCCATCCTCAGGAGCCCGTCATGGCACAGATCACCATCGAACAGCACGGCAAGGTCACGCTGTTCACCATCAATCGCCCGGCGCGCAAGAACGCCATTTGCAAGGACACGGCGCTGGAACTGCAGGCCGGCTTTGCGGAATTCGACGCCTCCGAGCAGCGCGTAGCTGTCATCACCGGTGCGGGCAACGATGCATTCTCATCCGGCGCCGACGTCAGCAACCTGCCCGAGCTGTGGCGCTGCATCCCCGGCTCGGGCTTCACCACCGACAAGCCCATCATCGCCGCCACGGCCGGCTGGGTGGTGGGCGGCGCCATGGTGCTCACCATGATGTGCGACCTGATCGTCGCGGCCGAAAACACGCGCTTTTCCTACCCCGAGGCGCGCCTGGGCTTCACCGGCGGCATGATCGCCGGCCTGGCCGCACGCATTCCGCACAAGGCGGCCATGGACCTGATGCTGCTGGGCCGCCCCATGAGCGCCGAGCGCGCCCACGGCATCGGCCTGGTGAGCGACGTAGTGCCCACGGGAAAGCAGGTCGAGGTTGCCATGGAGCAGGCGCAAACCCTGGCCGCCTCGGCGCCGCTGGTGCTGGCCACGCTCAAGCGCTTCGTCAACCAGCACGTGCTGCCCAAGAGCCCGTCCGAAGCCATGTCCGAGACGATGCGTCAGCTCAACGTGGTCCGCGAGAGCGCTGACACGAAGGAAGGCATGGCTGCGTTCCGTGAAAAGCGGGCTCCGGCGTATACGGGGCATTGACCCTCTCCGATTGGGTGCGCGGCGCTTCATCGAGGTCGGGCAGCACCCATGGCACTCGTAAGCTCAGGCAGAAGCTGCAGCTGGACTTGACCCCATCCCACGGACAGGTATTGGCTTGATTCTCAAGCCGTCTCTGGTGCAGGGTTATCCACGGGCGACGTGGCGCATGCCACGCAGACGCCGCCGGTGGGTAACCCGGTGCTGGGGGCGCGATCGTTGTTCGCGGCAAA
>JAFKGE010000079.1 GCA_017307865.1 Burkholderiales bacterium
CACCGGCAAAGACTACATCGGCGCCTTCGCCTGCACCGCCGGCATTGGCGCGCGCGAGAAGATCGCCGAGTTCATTGCCGCGCACGACGACTACAGCGCCATCACCTTCGAGGCCCTGGCCGACCGCCTGGCCGAGGCCTGCGCCGAATGGCTGCACCACCGCGTGCGCACCGACCTGTGGGGCTTCGTGCCCGACGAGCACTTCTCCAAGGAGGAGATGATCGACGAGAAGTACCAGGGCATCCGCCCCGCGCCCGGCTACCCCGCCTGCCCCGACCACCGCATCAAGCAGCCGCTGTTCGGCCTGCTGGGCGCGGGCGACGTCGGCATGCACGTGACCGACAGCTTCGCCATGCAGCCCGGCGCCAGCGTCAGCGGCTTTTACTTCAGCCACCCGGCCAGCACCTACTTCAACGTCGGCCCGATCGACGAAAGCCAGGCCGCCGATTTGGCCGCGCGCAGCGACGCGGACCTGGGCAGCGTCAAGCGGGCGCTGGCGCCCAATCTGGGTTTGTAGGCCGGCCGGTTTGGCGTCTCGGTTCGCCGAAACGGAGGCGGCCCTCCACTTGCTTGCAGTAGGCCAATGAACTACAGTCGGTCATGGAGTTCGAGTGGGATGTCGGCAAGAGCGAGGCGTGCTACGTCGAGCGCGGCTTCGATTTCGCTTATGCGGCGCGCGCCTTCTTCGATCCGGGGCGATCAGCGCTTTCCCTATGGCGAAGAGCGTTTCCAACTCCTCGGTCGCATCGAGCAACGCGTGTTTGTCGTGGTCTACACCCCCAGGCTTCGCGTGATTCGCATCATCTCGGCGCGCAAGGCCAACCAACGCGAGGTCAAGCACCATGAAAACCATTCGCATGACGATCAAGCCTGAGCAGTCCGCGTCGCTGAAGGTCGGGCGTGTCCGGCCTGCGCAGCTCGATGCCACCACCCAGGCCGACATCGCGCGCCATGCCGCGGCCGATGACGCGGCCGCCATGCAAGACGCAGCCCGGTTCGCAAGACGGGTGCGCAAGCGCCTGGGCCTGAGCCAGGCCGAACTGTCCGAGCGCATCGACGTGCCGCTGGAAACCATTCGGAACTGGGAGCAAGGCAAGCGCAGCCCCACGGGCGCCGCCAAGGCCTTGCTCAAGGTGCTCGACAAGGCGCCGGAAATGGCGCTGGCTGCATTGCAGTGACCGGCCCTGGCCGCCGTGGCGGCGCACGGTCGCACTTGCGCTCGGCCGGCAGGGGTCTATATTGCTTGTTTTTGATTCAGGAGAGCTTTCATGTCCCTCGCCGACCTCTTGCAGCAAATCGTGGGTGCCGCCACCCAGCCCAGCGCCGGCCAGCTTGATCAGGTCACGCAAAACGCCAGCAAGGCCGACCTGCAAAGCGGCGTGAGCGCGGCGCTGCGCTCGGACCAGACGCCCGACCTGTCGCAAATCGTCTCGCAGATGTTCGGCCAGGCCAGCCCCGAGCAGCAGGCCGCCATCCTCAACACCATCACCGCCAAGCTGGGCCCCGGCGCGCTGGCGGGCGTGGCCGGCGGCGTGCTGGCCGGCCACGAGGGCGCCGACACGCCGCAGGTGTCGGTGGCCAAGGCCGGCACCGTCACCAGCGACCAGGTGCGCGACGTGGTGAACGCGGCGCAACAGCACGAACCCGGCCTGCTGGAGCGCATCAGCGGCATCTATGCCGAGCACCCCGATCTGATCAAGACCCTGGGCGCCGGCGCGCTGACGATTGCGCTGGCGCACATGAAGAACAACATCGGTAAGAACTGACCGATCCCCGGCGCCGTCGACGTATGCTCAGGGGCGTTTCAACCCGCGCCCACTCATGAGCAGCGACAGCACCTTCGACTTCATCATCATCGGCGCCGGCACGGCCGGCAGCCTGCTGGCCAACCGCCTGTCGCGCGACGCGCGCCGGCGCGTGCTGCTGATCGAGGCCGGCGGCAAGGACGACTACCACTGGATTCACATCCCCGTCGGCTACCTGCACTGCATCGGCAACCCGCGCACCGACTGGCTGTACCAGACCGAGCCCGCCCCCGGCCTGAACGGGCGCACCCTGCGCTACCCGCGTGGCAAGGTGCTGGGTGGCAGCAGCAGCATCAACGGCATGCTGTATCTGCGCGGCCAGTCGCGCGACTACGACCAGTGGGCCGCCCTGACGGGCGAGGACGAATGGCGCTGGGAGCGCTGCCTGCCCGACTTCATGGCGCACGAAGATAACTATCGATTCGATAGCTATTCGCGCTTGTCTGGCGGGCGCCAGAGCCCGATTTCGCTTGAATATGCGCGGCGGCACGGCCACGGCGGCGAGTGGCGCGTCGACCGCCAGCGCCTGCGCTGGGACGTGCTCGACGCTTTCGCCCAGGCTGCGGTGCAGGCCGGCATTCCGGCCACCGACGACTTCAACGGCGGCGACAACGAGGGCGTCGGCTACTTCCAGGTCAACCAGAAAAACGGCTGGCGCTGGAGCGCCGCCAAGGCCTTCCTGCGCCCCGCCTACGCCCGCCCCAACTTCGAGCTGTGGACCGGCGCGCAGGTGATGCACCTGCTGATCGAGTCGGGCGCGGGCGGCCTGCGCTGCACCGGCGCCCAGGTGTGGACGGGCCGGGAGCAGACCGCCGCCCAACTGGCGCCCGGCGGCCAACTCATCCTGAGCGCGGGCAGCATCGGTTCGCCGCAGATCCTGCAGTTGTCGGGCATCGGCCCGGCCGAGCTGCTGCGCCAGCACGGCATCGCGGTGCACGCCGACCGGCCCGGCGTGGGCGCCAACCTGCAAGACCACCTTCAGATCCGAAGCGTCTACAAGGTGCGCGGCGCCAAAACACTCAATACCCTGGCCGCCACGCCCTGGGGCAAGGCCGCCATCGGGCTCGAATATTTGCTGCGCCGCACCGGGCCGATGAGCATGGCGCCCAGCCAGCTGGGCGCCTTCACGCGCTCCTCGCCCGAGCGGGCCTGGCCCAACCTCGAATACCACGTGCAGCCGCTCAGCCTGGACGCGTTCGGCGAGCCGCTGCACTGCTTCGGCGCCATCACCGCCAGCGTGTGCAATCTCAACCCCACCAGCCGTGGCACGGTGCGCATCAAGAGCGCGCGCTTCGAGGACGCGCCCGCCATCGCGCCCAACTACCTGGCGACCGAGGAGGACCGCCAGGTCGCCGCCGACAGCCTGCGCGTCACGCGCCGCATCATGGCCCAACCGGCCCTGGCGCGCTTTGCGCCCGAGGAGTTCAAGCCCGGCGCGCAATACCAGAGCGACGACGAGCTGGCGCGCCTGGCCGGCGATATTGCATCGACCATCTTCCACCCCGTCGGCACCACCCAGATGGGCCGCGCCGACGACCCGATGGCGGTGCTGGATGCGCGCTTTCACGTGCACGACGGCGCCGGCGGGCGCATCGCCGGCCTGCGCGTGGTCGACGCCGGTGCCATGCCCACCATCACCAGCGGCAACACCAACAGCCCCACGCTGATGATGGCCGAGAAGGCGGCGCGCTGGATCGCGGCCGGCGACGCCGGCGCGGTCAGCCGGTGATGATCGGCCGCAGCGCCGCGATTTCCTCCACCATGAAGTCGAAGAATGCCGCGACGCGCGGCGTGCGGCGCAGCTCGGGCGTGGTCAGCACGCGCCAGATGCGCGTGAGCTCGGGGATCGGGCCCAGCACGCGCACCAGTTCCGGCTCGCCGTCGCCCAGCGGCGTGGGCAGCGGCGCCAGGCCCAGGCCCGCCTTGGCCGAATAGGCCAGGCCCAGTACGCTGTTGTTGCGCGCGACGATGCGCCCGGCGGGCGCCACCTGCTTGAGCCACAGGGCGGCACGGTGTTGGTCCAGGCTGGCGTCCAGTCCCACCCAGTCGTGATGGCCCAGGTCTTCCATGCGCTCGGGCCGGCCCCGGCGCGCCAGATAGGCGGCGCTGGCGTACACCGCCCACAGCGAATCGCCGATCTTGCGGCCCACCAGCGCCGCGTCCTCGGTGTCGCCCGAGCGCAGCGCCACGTCGACTTCGCCCTGGTTCAGGTCGAGGTAGCGGTCGCTCATGACGAACTCGATCTTCAGATTGGGGTAGCGCGCGTGAAAGCGCTCCAGCAGGCTGGACGCCGCGAGCTTGTGGACGATGGGCTCGGGGCAGGTCACGCGCACCACGCCACTGAGCTCGCGCGCCTGCCGCCCCAACTCGTGCGCCAGCGCCTGCGCCGCCTGCTCCACGCGCTCGGCCAGCGGCAACAGCTGCTCGCCCAGGGCGGTCAGGCGGTAGCCTGTGGGATGGCGCTGCACCAGCGGGCGCTTGAAGCAGCGCTCCAGCGCGAGCAGCCGGCGCTGAACGGTGGACTGGTTGACGCCCAGCGCCTTGCCCGCTGCCGTGGTGCTGCCGTGGCGCGCCACGGCCAGCAGCACTTTCAGGTCGTTCCAGTCGTACATGCTGGGCTCGCTTTCTGACGATCGACGAAACCATCCGGATGGCGCGCCGGGCCCGCATTCCTGCGACCCCCTTATGCGAAATCCGGGCTTGTGGCGAGGGGGCGCGCTTCCTAGACTGGGGGCGTGTCTGCAGCCTCGCAGCACGCATCAGGAGCCCGGCATGGCCACGATTCTCGCCCCCAATTCCCAGGCCTTCAAGACCGCCCAGCGCACGCAGTGGGACCAGTCGGCCGCCGGCTGGAACGCGCACACACCGCAAATCCGTGCCTGGCTGCGCCCGGTCACCGACGCCATGATGGAGATGGCGCGCATCGCGCCGGGCATGACGGTGCTCGATCTCGCCGCCGGCGCGGGCGACCAGACGCTGGACCTCGCGCGGCGCGTGGGCCCGGCGGGCCGCGTGCTGGCCACCGACCTGTCGCCCGCCATCCTGGAGCTGGCGCGGCACAACGCCCGCCACGCCGGCCTGGACAATGTCGAGACCCAGGTGGCCGACGGTGAGAGCCTGCCGCTCGATGCATCGAGCTTCGATGCCGCCGTGTGCCGGCTGGGCCTGATGTTCTTCCCCGACCCGCTGGCCGGCCTGCGCGAGCTGCACCGCGTGCTGCGGCCGGGCGCCGGCGTCTGCACCGTGGTTTTCGCACGGCCCGAGAACAACCCCTGCCTGGGCATCCTGATGACCACCGCGCTGGCGCACGCCGGGCTGCCGGCGCGCGACCCGTTCCAGCCGGGCGCGTTGATGAGCCTGGGAGCGCCAGGACGGCTGGACGAGCTGTTTCGCCAAGCCGGCTTTCGCGACGTGGCGAGCACGGCCGTCGCGGCGCCGTTTCGCCTGCCCTCCGTCGCGCATTACCTGGACTTCATCCGCTCCTCGGCCAGCCCGATCCAGCAGATCCTCGGCCGGCTCGACGCGGCGGCCGCACAGGCGGCCTGGGATGAGATGGCCGCCAAGCTGGAGCGCTTCCACACCGCCGAGGGCTGGGTCGGTCCCAACGAGCTGCTGCTGACGGCGGCGCGCCGCTGAACAGCAGCGCGCCGGGTGCGACACGCCGGCACAGGCCGGATCGGCAGGCCGGAAAACGTCGGACAATAAGCGGTTCACCGATCTCAAGCCCTTGCCGCTCCGGCGCCCGGCCGGTTTACCGACATGTCCAACACCATCCTTCAATCCCTCCCCACCGGCCAGAAGGTCGGCATCGCCTTTTCCGGCGGCCTGGACACCAGCGCCGCCCTGCTGTGGATGCGCCAGAAAGGCGCCGTGCCCTACGCCTACACCGCCAACCTGGGCCAGCCCGACGAGGACGACTACGACGCCATTCCGCGCAAGGCCCTGGCCTACGGCGCCGAAAAGGCGCGCCTGGTCGACTGCCGCGCGCAGCTGGCGCACGAGGGCATCGCCGCCCTGCAGTGCGGGGCTTTTCACGTGCAGACCGCCGGCGCCACCTACTTCAACACCACGCCGCTGGGCCGGGCCGTCACCGGCACCATGCTGGTCAATGCGATGAAGGAAGATGACGTCAACATCTGGGGCGATGGCAGCACGTTCAAGGGCAATGACATCGAACGCTTTTACCGCTATGGACTGCTGGCCAACCCCAGCCTGAAGATCTACAAGCCCTGGCTGGACCAGCGCTTCATCGACGAGCTGGGTGGCCGCAAGGAAATGTCAGAATTCATGGTGAAGTCGGGTTTTGACTACAAGATGTCGTCAGAAAAGGCGTATTCGACCGATTCGAACATGCTGGGCGCCACCCACGAGGCGAAAGACCTGGAGTTCTTGAACAGCGGCATCCGCATCGTCAAACCGATCATGGGCGTGGCGTTCTGGAAGCCCGAGGTCGAGGTCAAGCCCGAGGAAGTGCGCGTGCGCTTCAACGAGGGCCAGCCGGTGGCACTGAACGGCCGCGAGATCGCCGACCCGGTGGAACTGTTCCTGGAGGCCAACCGCATCGGCGGGCGTCACGGCCTGGGCATGTGCGACCAGATCGAGAACCGCATCATCGAGGCCAAGAGCCGCGGCATCTACGAGGCGCCCGGCATGGCCCTGCTGCACATCGCCTACGAGCGGCTGGTCAGCGGCATCCACAACGAGGACACCATCGAGCAGTACCGCATCAACGGCCTCAAGCTGGGCCGCCTGCTGTACCAGGGCCGCTGGTTCGACCCGCAGGCCATCATGCTGCGCGAGTCGGCCCAGCGCTGGGTGGCGCGCGCCGTGACGGGCGAGGTCACGCTGGAGCTGCGCCGCGGCAACGACTACAGCCTGCTCAACACCGAGTCGCCCAACCTCACCTATGCGCCCGAGCGCCTGTCGATGGAAAAGGTGGAGGACGCGCCGTTTTCCCCGCTGGACCGCATCGGCCAGTTGACCATGCGCAACCTGGACATCACCGACACCCGCGCCAAGCTGGCCAGCTACGCCAAGAGCGGCCTGCTGGAGCTGGGCGCCGGCTCCATGCTGCCGCAGATCGGCCATGAAAAACGCTGATCTGAATGCTTAACGTTTCATTTGTGGCCTGATCGTCTCGCCATAAGAAATTTCGACGGGCCCCGGGTTCGGGCAAGTCCCGATGGTCAGGGGCTCGCGGCGCCGATACAGTCATGGGTTATCGGTGCTGCTGCCCTTCGGGCCTGGCGCCACGAGGGGCCGAGGAGACAAACCGACCTCCAACAACAGCAACAAGATCAGCCGACGGACCGAGCGACAGTTCAAACCGGTCTGCGTTCATTCAAGGGCACCTTCGGGTGCCCTTTGTTTTTGGGCCGGCGGCTGACGGCCCACGGCCGATCGCGGACAATCGAGCCCCTGGCCCCGCGCCGCCGGCGCGCCGTTTTGCCTGCGCGGGCCCGATTTCTTTTCTGATTTCCTTCCCCCATGGACTTGCTGATCGTCACGGCCGCGTCGCTGCTGGCCGGGCTGGTGGATTCGATCGTCGGCGGCGGCGGCCTGGTCCTGATCCCGGCCCTGTTCGCCACCTACCCCGGCGCCGCGCCCGCCACATTGTTCGGCACCAACAAGAGCGCCTCGGTCTGGGGCACCGCCATCGCCACCCTGCAATACGCGCGCCGCGTGCGGCTGCGCTGGCCGGTGCTGGGGCCGGCGGCGCTGGCCGCCTTCGTCGGTTCGTTCTTCGGCGCCTGGGTGGTCACGGTGATCGACCCGGCCTTTCTGCGCAAGCTGCTGCCGGTGATCCTGCTGGCCGTGCTGCTCTACACCCTGACCAAGAAGGAGCTGGGCCGCGTGCACGCGCCGCGCCACGACGGGCGCCGCGAAACCCTGCTGGCCTGCGGCATCGGCCTGGTCCTGGGCTGGTACGACGGCTTCTTCGGCCCCGGCACCGGCAGCTTCTTCATCTTTTTGTTCGTGCGCGTGCTGGGCTACGACTTTCTCAACGCCTCGGCCAGCGCCAAGGTGCTCAACGTCGCCACCAACATCTCGGCCATCGCCCTGTTTGCCGCCAAGGGCCACATCTGGTGGCAGGTGGGTGCCGTGCTGGCCGTGGCCAACATCGCGGGCAGCCTGATCGGCACGCGCCTGGCGCTCAAGCATGGCGCGGGCTTCGTGCGCTGGGTGTTCATCGTGGTGGTGGGGGCGCTGATCCTCAAGACCGGCTACGACGCGTTCTTGAAGTAGCCCGCTCAGGGCGCGCCGAGCTCGCGCGCCGCCGCGGCCAGCCGGTGGACGTAGGGGTCGCGGATGCCCTGCTCGATCAGGCTTTCGTCCAGCCGCAGCAGATAGTCGAGGTTGCTGCCGAGTGGCCCATGGGCTGCGGCGATGAGCCGCGCCGTGGGCTCGACGCCGGCGTCGACCGCGTACTGGGCCTGCGTCGGGTCGGCGACAAACACCAGCGCCTGCACGTCCTGCCCGTCGTCCAGGCGCACCGGCTCCCACACGGGGCGATAGCTGCCATAGACCATCTCGCGAATCCAGACCAGGCGCAGCTCGTCGAGCAGCGTGGACTCGGCCAGTCGAAACACCACGCCGGCGCAGGCGTCCCCCGCATCCAGCGCCAGCATGCGCCCCGGCGTTTGCGGGCTGGCGCGACCGGCCAGCAACTGCAGGCAGAAGTGCCGCTGCCAGCCGCGCAGCAGCGCGCCCTGGCGAGTCTCGTAGCGAAACAAGGGGTTCCAGATCAGCGAGCCATAGGCATACAGCCACAAGGGGCCGGCCGGACGCCGGGCCAGAGTGGCGTGCAAGGACGCATCGATGCGCTGCAGCGACCAGCGCGCCTGGCCCGGGAGGTCGCCGAACGCCTCCAGAAAAGCGCCGGACTGGAGCATTTCACGTGTCAGCACCATGGCCGCCGCCCGTCGCTCGCCGGTGAGGCCGGTGTTTTCACAGCACCTGCACCGGCACGCGCAGCGCCAGCGCGCACATCAGCTCATAGCCGATGGTGCCGGCCGCCTGCGCCACCTCGTCGATGGGCAGCACGGCGCCACCGCTGGCTCGGCCCCACAGCGTGACCTGGCTGCCGACCCGCGCCTGCGGCACGGGCTCCAGGTCGACCGCCAGCATGTCCATGCTCACGCGCCCCAGGGTGCGGGTGCGCACGCCGTCGACCAGCACCGGCGTGCCGGTGCCGGCGTGGCGCGGGTAGCCGTCGGCGTACCCGCAGGCCACCACGCCGATGCGCAGGGGCGCGGGGGCGCTGAAGGTGGAACCGTAGCCGACGGTGTCGCCGGCGGCCAGCTGCTGCACGGCGATCAGGCCGGCGTTCAGGCTCATGGCGGGCTGCAGGCCCCAATGCGCGGCGCCGTGTCGCGGGTGGTCGGGCGAGCCGCCGTAGGCCGCGATGCCGGGGCGCACCCAGTCGGCGCGCACGGCGGCTTCGTGGCCGTGGCACAGGGTGGCGGCGCTGTTGCACACGCTGCGCTCGCCGGGCAGGCCGTCGCACGCGTGCTCGAACACCGCCCATTGCGCGGTGATGTCCCGGGCGTCGTCGGCATCGGCAAAGTGGGTCATCAGCGCGATCTCGTCCACCTGCGGCAGCGCCGACAGGCGGGCATGGGCGGCGCGAAAGCGCCCGGGTGGGAAGCCCAGGCGGTTCATGCCCGAGTTGAGCTTGAGAAACACGCGGTGCGGCGCGTGCGTCTTGTGCATGGCCAGCCAGTCGATCTGCGCCTCGCAGTGCACGGTGTGCCACAGGTTCAGGCGCGAGCAGGTTTCGAGGTCGCGCGGCTCGAATACGCCTTCCAGCAGCAGGATGGGGCCGCGCCAGCCCAGCGCCCGCACCCGCTCGGCCTCGGCCAGGTCCAGCAGGGCGAAGCCGTCGGCGCCGCGCAGGCCCTCGTAGGCGCGCTCGATGCCGTGGCCGTAGGCGTTGGCCTTGACGATGGCCCACAGGCGCGCGCCCGGTGCCGCCGCGCGCAGGCGCGCCAGGTTGTGGCGCAGCGCGGCGGTGTGGATGGTGGCCTGGATGGGACGGGGCATGGCGGCGGGTGGACAATGGCGGTTGGCTGCCGATTTTGGCACCCGCAAACCGTGCGATTGTTCACATCGTGCGCGCGGTGGCGCGTGCTATAACGCGCCACGATTTCAGGTTACGAGTTGTTGTCGCCCCGTCTCACTCACGTTTGTCTGCCCCCGTCCCGATGAAGCGCGGCTTCTACACCATCATGGCCGCGCAGTTCTTCAGCTCGCTGGCCGACAACGCGCTGTTCGTCGCGGCGGTGGAGATGTTGCGCCGCAACGGCGCCACCGACTGGCAGCAGGCGGCGCTGGTGCCCATGTTCGCGCTGTTCTACGTGCTGCTGGCGCCCTGGGTGGGGGCGTTCGCCGACTCGCGGCCCAAGGGCTGGGTGATGTTTCTCAGCAACGCCATCAAGATCGTCGGCTGCGTGCTGATGCTGTTCGGCGGCCACCCGCTGCTGGCCTATGCCGTCGTCGGCCTGGGCGCGGCCGCCTATTCGCCGGCCAAGTACGGCATCCTGACCGAGCTGCTGCCGCCCACGCAGCTGGTCAAGGCCAACGGCTGGATCGAGGGGCTGACCATCGCCTCCATCATCCTGGGCGTGGTGCTGGGCGGCCAGCTGGTCAGCCCGCATCTGTCGAGCTGGCTGCTGAGCTTCGATGTGCCCTTCATCGACACCGGCATCGAGAAGCCGGCGCAGGCGGCCATTGCCGGGCTGGTGTTCATCTACGCCATCGCCGCCGCCATCAACCTGTGGATTCCGCGCACTGGCGTGAAGATGCGGCGCCTGCCGCGGCGCGCCATGTGGCTGCTGCTGCCCGACTTCTGGCGCTGCAACCGGCGCCTGTGGCACGACCGCCTGGGCCAGATCGCGCTGGCCACCACCACCCTGTTCTGGGGCGTGTCGGGCAACATGCGCTACATCGTGCTGGCCTGGGCCGCCGTGGCGCTGGGCTATGGCACCACGCAGGCGTCCAACCTGGTGGGCGTGGTGGCGCTGGGCACGGCGGTGGGGGCCGTGGCGGCGTCGATGCGGGTGCGGCTGGACCGCGCCACCGCCGTGCTCCCGCTGGGCCTGCTGATGGGCGTGCTGGTGGCGGCCATGGTGCTGGTGCGCCACCTGGGCGTGGCCGTGCCCTTCCTGGTTTTGCTGGGCGCGCTGGGCGGCTTCATCGTGGTGCCCATGAACGCGCTGCTGCAGCACCGCGGCCACAACCTGATGGGCGCCGGGCGCTCGATCGCGGTGCAGAACTTCAACGAGCAGGCGGCCATCCTGGTGCTGGGCGCCTTCTACAGCGCGGCCACCGGCCTGGGCCTGCCGGCCTTTGGCGCCATCGCGCTGTTCGGCGCCGTGGTGGTGGTCATGATGGCCCTGATCCTGCGCTGGAACCGCAACAACCGACGCCACCACACGGCCGAGCTGGAGCGGCTGCTGGAGCTGGCGCGCAGCAATCGGTTGCACCATTGATGGCCGTGCGAACCGGCGCCTCGGGCCCGGCGCTGGCCCTGCTGCTGAACGCGACCGTGTGGGGCCTGGCCTGGCTGCCGTTCAAGGCGCTGCAGGCGCGCGGCCTGCGCACCCGGTGTGGGCCACGGCCTTCGTCTACGTGCTGGCGCTGGCGGCGCTGCTGGCGTGGCGTCCGCAGGGCGCGCGGGCGCTGGCGCGCCACCCGCGCCTGTGGGGCCTGGCGGCGGCGGCGGGGCTGACCAACGTGTGCTTCAACTGGGCCATCACGGCGGGCGACGTGGTGCGCGTCACGCTGCTGTTCTACCTGATGCCGGTGTGGTCCATCGGCCTGGCCTGGCTGCTGGTGGGCGAGCGGCCCACGCGCGCCGCGCTGGGGCGACTGGGCTTGGCGCTGGCGGGCGTGGTGCTGGTGCTGTGGCGCCCCGGCTCGGCCTGGCCGCTGCCGCAGGGCGCGGCCGACTGGCTGGCGCTGGCCGGCGGCTTTTGCTTTGCGCTGACCAATGCGCTGGTGCGCCGCTGGCGCGACACGCCCGAGGACGGGCGCGCGCTGGCCATGTTCTGCGGCGGCCTGGCCATGGCCGGTGCGCTGGCGCTGGCCGGCACGGCCGGGCCGCTGCCGGCGCTGTCGGTCGGCTGGCTGCCCTGGGTGGCGGTGCTGGCGGCCGGCTTTCTGGGCGGCAACCTGGCGCTGCAGTACGGCGCCGCGCGCCTGAAGGCGCAGGTGACGGCGCTGCTGATGCTGTCCGAGGTGGTGATCGCCACCGGCTCGTCCTTCGTGCTGGGGGCGGCGGTGGACCGGGACCAGGCCTGGGACGAGGTCGTGGCGCTG
>JAFKGE010000065.1 GCA_017307865.1 Burkholderiales bacterium
AGCAGCCACCCGTTCCATGCTGATGGCGGACACTTCGGCTACGATTTGCTCGTCACTCAGGACACTCGCGCAGCGTGTCCGCCATCGCATGGAACGCTGTCCGCGATGGGAATGGAATCACTGTCCGCCATCAGTGGAATGCGCAGTGACATCGACCGACATCGTCAATTTCGCGTGTCTCTCAGGCGACCACAACGCCCCCCACGTCGACCATGAGTTCTGCAAGACGCAACCCTACGGAGAGCCGCTCGCCCACGGGCCATTGGTACTTGCCATCGTCGGTGGTTTGCAGTGCCTGACGGGCATCAACGACGGCACCATCATCGCCATGATGGGTCTGGATCAGTGGCGAATACACCTGCCCGTCAAGGCCGGGGACACGATCTACGCTGTCATCACGCCTACGGAAAAGAAGCTCAACAGCAGCGGCACCAAAAGCATCATCACCTGCAAACGTCTCGTCAAGAATCAGCGCGATGAGACAGTGCAGTCGATGATGATCTCGAACATGTACAAGTGCAGGATGGTTATCTAGAGCGCGTGTGAAAGATGATCAGCCCTCTTCATTCACAAGCCTCTTCTCGCCAAATCAAGCAAGCGTTTGCACGCATTTTCGAGTGACGCATCAGCGCCGTGAGCCGGTCATGCAAGCGCTCATGAACGAGCGCAGTATGAGCCAGCGACGAGACCGCCGCGCCATTGATATCACCCGCCTTACGCTGCGCTACCGTCACGTCGAGCGTAACGACCCTGGGCGATCATTTTCAGTTCTACATGGCACTGATCGAGCCTGCATAGGCGGAGCAAGAAGCGGTTGAATGCGCCTATCCTTGAATTTGTGTACGTCTTTGACAAACTCAATCTGAGTTGAAGTTGCGACTTAGTGGCCAATGTGCCCTGATCGGACCGGCGCTTTCGCAGCAAGCCAACAATGACTACCCCGCCCGAGGCCCTGGACTGCCACGTTTCTGAACCGCCCCGGGAATCGTGGAGGCTGGTTGGTTTAAGTCAGGCGTCCACCGTGGAGTCCTGATTGGCGAGTTGCCTGTAGTAGTTTGCCTCAGCTTCTGCCGGAGGGATGTACCCAATGGGCCCAAGCAACCGATGGTGGTTGAACCATGACACCCATTCCAGGGTGGCCAGTTCGACGGATTCGCGGGTTGGCCAAGACCGTCGGTGAATGACTTCTGCCTTGTACAACCCGTTGATCGTCTCGGCCAGGGCGTTGTCGTAACTGTCCCCCTTGCTGCCCACCGAGGGCTCTATACCTGCTTCGGTCAGTCGCTCGGTGTAGCGAATGGAAACGTATTGCGAGCCCCTGTCGGAATGATGAGTCAGTTCACCATTGCGTCCGGGCTGTCTGGCATAAAGCGCCTGCTCCAGGGCATCCAGCACAAAGTCGGTGTGCATGGAACTGCTGACCCGCCAGCCCACGATACGCCGGGCATACACGTCGACCACAAACGCCACATACAACCAACCTTGCCAGGTTGACACGTAGGTAAAGTCCGATACCCAGAGCTGGTTGGGTCGATTCGCTTTGAACTGCCGGTTGACCCGGTCCAGCGGGTGTTGATTTCCACGCAGAAGTGACCCACTGACCCCCAGGATTTCCATCCAAACCTGACCCACGTACTAACCCTAACCTGCTGCTTTGTTGAGCAGCAGGAGACCAGGAGTGATAGACGTGGCAACACTGAGTGTCATCAGGCGCT
>JAFKGE010000013.1 GCA_017307865.1 Burkholderiales bacterium
TCCATCCAGGGGCCGGTGGCGCGCATCGTCGCGGTCATCATCATCATCGCCACGGGCCTCGCGCTCGCGTTCGGTGACACGTCCGGCGGATTCCGCAAGCTGATCCAGATCGTGTTCGGTCTGTCCATCGCCTTCGCGGCGTCGAGCTTCTTCCTGTCGTTCTTCAGCTTCTCCGGCGGGGCCGTCGTATGAGTGCCCCGGACACCTTCGCGGACGGCTTCGAGGTGCCGCTGCATCGCTCGCTGACCGAGCCGATTCTGCTGGGCGGTGCGCCGCGCACCGTGGCGATCGCCAACGGCACGCTGGCCGCCGCTGTCGGCCTGGGCCTGCAACTGTGGATTCCCGGCGTGGTGCTCTGGATCGTCGGCCATTCGCTGGCGGTGTGGGGTGCGCGCGTCGATCCGCAGTTCATGCAGGTCTTCGCCCGGCACATCAAGCACCGCCCGCTGCTGGACGTGTGAGGGGAGGACGCCGCGATGCTGAACCTCGCCGAATACCGCCA
The DNA here is from genome assembly GCA_017307865.1 of Burkholderiales bacterium. Taxonomy (GTDB): domain Bacteria; phylum Pseudomonadota; class Gammaproteobacteria; order Burkholderiales; family Burkholderiaceae_C; genus Ottowia; species Ottowia pentelensis. Next base: position 503 of record JAFKGE010000013.1, read on the forward strand.
GCGCCCGGCCTTGCTTGCCGACTGGCTGCCCTGGGCCGGGCTGGTCGCACCGGGCGTCGTCTTGAACAAGGACGGCAGTTTCCAGCGCACGGCCCGGTTTCGCGGGCCTGACCTCGACAGCGCGACGCAAGGCGAGCTAATCGCCACGTCGGCGCGGTTGAACAACGCGCTGCGTCGCATGGGATCGGGCTGGGCGCTGTTCATCGAGGCCGAGCGCCGCGCCGCCGCCGACTATCCGCGCTCGGAGTTTCCCGAGCCGCTTTCGTGGCTGGTGGAGGAAGAACGCCGGGCCGCCTTCGAGGAATCGGGCAATCACTTCGAGAGCGGCTATCACCTGACGCTGCTTTACCTGCCGCCGGAAGAATCCCGCGCCCGTGCAGCCACGATGCTCTACGAGAACACGCCGACGACCGGCGTGGACTGGCGCGGGCGGCTGCAAGCCTTCGTCGCGGAAACGGATCGCGTCTTTGACCTGCTCGACGGCGTGATGCCGGAGATCGCCTGGCTCGATGACAGCCAGACGCTGACCTACCTGCACGCGACCATCTCGACGCGGCGCTATCGCGTGGGCGTGCCCGAAGTGCCGTTCCACATCGACGCGCTGCTGACCGACTCGCCGCTGGTCGGTGGCCTGGCGCCCATGCTGGGCAACCAGCACCTGCGCGTGGTGTCGGTGCGAGGTTTCCCGACCTCGACCTGGCCGGGGATTCTGGATGACCTCAACCGCCTTGGCTTTGCGTACCGCTGGAGCACGCGCTTTCTCTGCCTCGACAAAGCCGAGGCGGAGAAAGAACTTTCCCGCCTGCGCCGCCAGTGGTTCGCCAAGCGCAAGAACGTCATCGCGCTGCTGCGCGAAGCGATCTTCCAGCAGGAAAGCCCGCTGGTCGATACCGACGCCAACAACAAGGCCGCCGACGCCGACGCTGCCTTGCAGGAGTTGGGCAGCGATCAAGTCGCCTTCGGCTACCTGACGGCGACCGTCACCGTCATGGACGAGGACGCCGCCGTGGCGGACGAGAAGCTGCGCATGGTGGAGCGCGTCATCCAGGGCCGGGGCTTCGTCACCATCCCCGAAGCGCTCAACGCCGTGGATGCGTGGCTGTCGTCCATTCCGGGCAACGCCTACGCCAACGTGCGCCAGCCCATCGTCTCGAC
>JAFKGE010000014.1 GCA_017307865.1 Burkholderiales bacterium
CCGGTGAGTGTCAAAGTAGATGCCGGATGATTCGTCACGCGGCGGCCGCGTGAGGTTTCGATTCTGGCTCCGGATTCAGCCGCACGAGGAGTGGGGCCTTCCAGGCTCGCGTCGAGCCGGCCCACCGTTCGGGATGACGCCGGCGAGCGCGGTCGTAGACCGCTCGACGTCGTACGAGAATCGCCGTGTCGCGTCCGGCATGGCGGTCGACCGGCGTCACGAAGCCGATGCCGCTGTGCAAGTGGTGGTTGTTGTACCAGTCGACGAACTTTGCAACCCACACGCGCGCTTCTTCGAGCGAAGCGAACGGCTTCCGCGGGTACTCGAACCAGTACTTGGCCGTTCGGAAGAGCGCCTCAGAGAACGGATTGTCATCCGACACACGCGGGCGGCTGAAGGACGAGACGACGCCGAGCTTCTCCATCGTCGCCTTCATCGTCGCGCCCTTCATCGGGCTGCCGTTGTCCGCATGCAGTACGAGGTTGTTGCCGTCGTGGCCCTCGTCGGCCAGCGCGGTCTTGAGCAGCTCCGAGGCGAGCTCGGTGCACTCTGCGTCCTCGACGCGAGAGCCCACGATCTTGCGGCTCCACACGTCGAGCATCAGGTAGAGGTAAAAGAAGCGCCCGCGAACCTGCGTGCGAAGATACGTAATATCCCAGCTCCAAACCTGGCACGGCGACGTCGCGCGGTGTTCGGCGCGAGGGCGAGACGACGCCGGCGCGGAGCGGCCGCGATGCGCGAGGAGCTTCTCTTCCCGAAGCACGCGGTAGAACGTCGATTCCGACGCGACGTACGCCCCCTTGTCTGCCAGGCGCGGCACGATCTGCTTCGGCGACAGGTCGCGAAACTCGGACGACGTCGCGAGCTCGACGACACGCTCACGCTCACGCGACGAGAGCTTGTTTTTCGGCACGGTGCGCGGGCCGCGGCGCTCGTCGTCGACGGCACCGGTGCGCCACCGTTCGAGCGTTCTCGGGTCGAGTCCGGCTTCCGACGCCGCAGAGGCGCGCCTCGCCCCGGCCTGCACGGCCTCCTCGATGAGCGCCAGGATGGTCACTCTTTCGTCTCGTCCGTGTCTTCGCCCTCTGCCTCCTCCCAGAGGGCGTTCAATTTTTTTCGGAGCACCAACAGCGCAGCGGCCTCGGCGAGAGCCTTCTCCTTGCGCTTCAGCTCGCGCTCGAGCTCCTTCACGCGCTTGGCTTCCGGACTCTCTCCGGCCCTGACCGGCTTCGCCTCGAGGCCTGCGAGAGCTTCCTCGCGGAAGTGTTGCAGGTCGGCGGCGTGCAATCCCTCGCGCCGCAAAAGCTCGCCGACACCTGCCTCGTCGAGCGTCCCGGCCTCGATCACCACGCGAAGCTTCTCGGCTGCAGTCCACTGCCGCGCGCGCCGCTTCGGCGTCTCGGTTTTCTTCTGCTTTCCTCGGCTCACCGCCGCCATCTTGGCCTCTCGGAGCCATCGCGACAACGTCGGTTGTCCCACGCCCACCCGCTCCGCCAACGCGTTCGCCGAGACCCTGTTCGGCCCCAGCATCTTCGACACCATCTCCGACCGGAACTTCTCCGAGTACGTCGTCACCTGTCCTCGATCACTCGCCCCACGTCACGATGCTTCAGGACATCCGGCAACTACGCTGA
>JAFKGE010000023.1 GCA_017307865.1 Burkholderiales bacterium
AACGCAGAGGTCGCAAAGGATTCGCAGTGGACGCAAAAAAGACATTCTTGAAGGGGTCTGTCAAGAAGTGAGCGCCGGCACCGTCGGGCACGTGCCAAGGTGAAGCGCCCCACCATGAATTTTTCTGCGTCCTTTGCGAATCCTTTGCGTCCTCTGCGTTCGGCTGTTCTGCCGGCGTTGCTTACCGCCCCAGCGCCTGCGCCACCGCCTGCCCCAGCTCGATCACCGCCATGGCGTAGTAGCTGCTCCAGTTGTAGCGGGTGATGACGTAGAAGTTTTGCGTGCCGGCGACGTAGCTGGGTTCGTCGCCGCCGTTTTGCAGCTCGATCAGCGCCAGCGGGCCGGCGTGGGCGCGGCCGGCGGCGTCCAGTTCGGCGCCCAGGGCCTCGAAGCGCTCGGGGCTGAACGTGGGCAGGATGTCGGGCGCCAGCAGGGCGTCCAGGTCGGCCTCGGGCGACAGCTGGACGGGGTAGTGCGTGGGCAGGCCGCTTTGCCAGCCGTAGCCCTTGAAGTAGTTGGCGACCGAGCCGATGGCGTCGGGCTCGCTGGCCCACAGGTCGATCTGGCCGTCGCCGTCGAAGTCGATGGCGTACTTGACCCAGCTGGAGGGCATGAACTGCGGCAGGCCCATGGCGCCGGCGTAGCTGCCCAGCGGCTGGGCGGGCGCCATGCCGCTGCGCTGGCACAGGCTCAAGAATTGCTCCAGCTCGCCGCTGAAGTAGGCTTGGCGCTCGGCGGCGCGCGGGTGCTCGGGCGGAAAGTCGAAGCTCAGCGTGGCCAGCGCGTCGATGACGCGGAAGTTGCCCATGTTCTGGCCGTAGATGGTCTCCACGCCGATGATGCCGACGACGATCTCGGGTGGCACGCCGAACTCGGCCTGCGCACGTGCCAGCGCGTTGCGGTTGCGCTGCCAGAAGCGCGCGCCGGCGCGGATGCGCAGCGGCTCGACGAAGCGGCTGCGGTAGGCGCGCCAGTTCTTGGCCGTGCCGCGCGCGGGCGGCAGCATCAGGCGCGGCACCTGGCGCAAGAACACCGCCTGGCCGACGGCCTGGCGCGTCCATTCGACGTCCAGGCCACGGCGCTCGGCCATTTCGTCGGCCCAGCGCATGGCGTCGTCGCGCAGCAGGTAGGCGCGTGGCTCGGCCGCGTCGGCGGATTTGGAACGATTTCTGGCTTCAACCCCCGTCCATGAAGCGCCGGCAGCTATCAATAACGAAGTGACGGCGCGACGGGATATGGCGCGGGTGGGCCCAGGGTGTGGCATGGCGGACATCAGGAGGGACGGGGCCAGCGCAGCTGGCGGAACTCTCGCCGCAGTGTAGCGAGCGAGGGCGCCGCAGGCGAGCCGGGTCCCCCATAACGCTGGCGCTCCAGCGCCAGCAGCCAGCGCGCCAGCGGCGCCCGCAGCGCGGCGGGCCAGGGGTTGTGTTGCGTGGCCAGGCGGGCCAGCTCGCGCGGCGGCGTGCTGTCGGCGGCGGCGATGCCGGCCGCGCGCATGCGCCGGCGCGCGGCCTGCAGCAGGCGCAGCCAGGGGTCGTGCTGGGTGCGCTCCCAGCGCGCCCAGGCGGCGCCGACCAGGGCCGCAAACGTCAGCAGGCCGGCCAGCACCTTGCCCAGGTCTTCCCAGCTGGGCTGCTCGAAGCCCAGGCCGCGCAGAAGGTCGAGCTGGCGGCCCTGGGTGTAGTTCAGCACCCACTGGTTCCAGCGGTTGTTGACGGCCTCCCAGCCGGCGCGCAGCTGGCGCAGCAGGTCGGGGTTGAAGGTGTCGATGGCGCCGGCCACCAGGCCCGGCGGCGGGCGCAGGCGCTGCGTCTGGCCGATGCGCCCGGGCATGACGGCGCCGGTGGGGTCCACCCGCACCCAGCCGCGCCCGGCCAGCCAGACCTCGGTCCAGGCGTGGGCGTCGGCGTTGCGCACCGTCCAGTAGCCGTCCAGGCCGTTCATCTCGCCGCCCTGAAAGCCGGTGACGATGCGCGCCGGCACGCCGGCGGCGCGCAGCAGCACCACGAAGGCCGAGGCGATGTGCTCGCAAAAGCCGGCCTTGGTGTCGAACCAGAACTCGTCGGCGCTGTCGCGTCCGCTCACGCCGGGCTCCAGCGTGTAGCTGTAGCCGCCGCTGCGCAGGCGCTGCAGCGCGGCCTGCACGATGGCCTGCGGGCCGCCCTCGGGCGCGGCGGCGCGCAGCTCGCGCGCCAGCGCCAGCGTGCGCGGGTTGTAGCCGGCGGGCAGCTGCAGCTCGGCGCCCAGCTGGCGCGGCAGGCGGCCGTCCCAGCCGGTCTGGCCGTAGCTGAACTCGGGCCAGCTCTGGGCGCGGTAGCGCAGCAGCGCGGTGACGGGGCGGTTGGCCACCCACTGCAGGTCGGGCGTCTGGCGCGCGCGCCAGCCGGGCGGCAGCGCCGGCGCCTGGGGCGCGGCGTCCAGCGTCAGCAGCCAGGGGCCGGCGCTGGGCTCCAGCGTCAGCTCGTAGTCGATCGGCGTGCCGCGCACCTGCAGGTCGCGCGGCGGCGGGCCCAGGGCGACGTCGAAGCCGTCGCCGCCGCCGCGCGCGGTCCACTCGCGGCCGTCGAAGTGGCTCAGCACCGGGCCGCGAAAGTACAGCTCGCGCTGCGGCGGCGGCGCGCCATCGAAACGCACGCGCAGCGCCACGCCGTCGTCCAGCGCCAGCGCGGCCACCTTGCCGACTTCCATGGTGGACGACAGGCCGCTGCGTCCGCGCGGATCGCCTGAGGGCACGCCCCACAGCGGCGCAAAGCGCGGAAAGAACACGAACAGCGCGATCATCACCGGCGCGCCGGCCAGCGCCATGCGCAGCGCCAGCGCGGCCGAGTCGCGCAGGGGCGGCTGGCCGACCGGGCGGTGCGCATTGATCAGCGCCGTCAGCAGCCCCCACACGCCCACCAGCATGACGGCCGCGGTGGCCAGCGACTGCGAGTGGAAGAACCCGGTCAGCAGGGTGAAGAAGCCCAGAAAAAAGATCACCAGCGCGTCGCGCCGCGCGCGCAGCTCGAGCGTCTTGAGCGCCAGCAGGCACACCACCAGGGTGACGCCGGCGTCCTGCCCCAGCAGGGCGCCGTGGGTAACGCGGGTGGCGGCAGTGGCGGCGATCAGCAGCCCGATCAGCCACGCCCGGTGCGGCAGCGGCCGCCCCGTGAGCGCCAGCGTGCCGCGCCACAGCAGCACCACGGCCACCAGGCCCGAGCACCAGGCGGGCAGGTAGGGCACCTGAGGCAGCACGATCCAGCCCACCAGCGCCAGCAAAAACAGCGTGTCGCGCGTTTCGCGCGGCAGCTGTTGCAGGCGCGGCAGCCAACGGGCGCGCGGCACGGCCGAGGTGTTGGCGGGGGGCGCGGCGTTCAGCATGTGGCCAGCGCCTCCAGGCAGCGCAGGCGGTGCGCGGGGCCGCTGTCGGGCGCGATCTCGACGCCGGGCAGGCGCAGGCCGTAGTCCAGCTGCTGAGCGTCGGCCGCCAGCACCCAGGCCGCCAGGCGCGACAGGCGTGCCTCGGCGTCCGGCGTGCCGGCGCGCGCGTAGTCCAGCCACAGCGCGTGGCGCTGCACCAGCTGGGTGTCGCGGCTGACCAGCTCGCCCGAGCGGGCGTACTTCTTCCAGACCACCAGCTTCAGCGGGTCGCCGCGCTGGTAGGCGCGCACGCCGTCGAACTCGCCGCTGGCGCGCGCGCCGCTGGTGGCGCCGCTGCCGGGCGCCGGCTCGCCGATCGGCAGGGCGGGCGGCTGCGGCTCGGGCGCGGGGTAGACCAGCACGCGCGCGGCTGGCTGCCAGGGCGCCCAGATGCGAAACGAGCCGAGCGGAAAGCGCGTCTCGGCCACCAGCGCGGGCACGGCGTGCGGGCCGCGGCGCGCGGGCTGAAACGCCACCTCCACCGTCGCCTGGCCGCCCGCCGGCACGTCGGCCCAGGCCCATTGGCGCGTGCCGCGCCGCGCCACGCCGATGGCCAGTCGCGGCGTGCGCCGGCCGTTGACCAGCGTCACCGACAGGCGCGCCAGCTGCCCGGCAAACACCGGCTCGGGCGGCGCCAGCTGCAACGCCAGCCCGCGCAGCGTGTTGTGCCCGATCACCATGCCGGCGGCGGCGCAGCCGGCCAAGAGAAAGGTCAGCGCGTAGCCCAGGTTGAGCTGGAAGTTGATCGAGCCGATCAGCAGCACCCCCAGCGTCGCGGCCAGCATCCAGCCGGCGCGCGTGGGCAGGATGTAGACGTTGCGCTGCGTCAGCAAAAGCGTGTCGGTGCGCGGCTGGCGCGCCTGCCACCAGCGCGCCCAGCGCTGGCGCGCGCGGGCCCGCGCGGCCCACCAGGGCAGGGCGGGCGCCGTGGCGGGTTCGGGGTCAAACAGGGCGTTGGCGGGCACGGGGAAAGCGGGGGTAGCTATTGTTTTGATATCTATCTGAAATACTGAACGCAGAGGACGCAAAGATTACGCAAAGGACGCAGAAGCATTCATGGCGGGTCGGCGATATCTTGATGGGTGTTGCGCGCTACGAAGGTTTGGCATCTCACGGAACGCCTTTTGAAATGTCTTTTCTGCGTCCGCTGCGAATCCTTTGCGCCCTCTGCGTTCGGCTGTTCATCTCAACTCAGTTCAAGCCAGGGGCACCGCATCGATCATCGCCCGCACCTGCTCCACGGCGCCGCGCCCGGCCTGGCCCACCGGCACCAGACGGTGCGCGGTGCAGGCGGGCAGCGGTGCAGGCGGGCAGCACGGCCTGCACGTCGTCGGGCGCCACGTAGTCGCGCCCGGCGATCAGCGCCTGCGCCCGCGCCACGCGCAGCAGCGCGATGCCGGCGCGCGGCGACAGGCCCTGCACGAACCAGCGGCCCGAGCGCGTGGCGGCGATCAGGTCCTGCACGTAGTCCAGCAGCGGCTCGGCCACGTGCACCTGGCCCACGGCCTGCTGCAGCGCGGCCAGCTCCAGCGCCGACAGCACGGCCTGCAGCGCGTCGGCGCGCTCGCGCCGGCCCTCGCCAGCCAGCAGCTCGCGCTCGGCGCGGCGCTCGGGGTAGCCCAGCGAGATGCGCATCAGGAAGCGGTCCAGCTGCGACTCGGGCAGCGCGTAGGTGCCCAGCTGGTCGTGCGGGTTTTGCGTGGCGATGACGAAAAACGGCTGCGGCAGCGCGCGCGTGGCGCCTTCCACCGTCACCTGCTTTTCCTCCATCGCCTCCAGCAGCGCGCTTTGCGTCTTGGGACTGGCGCGGTTGATCTCGTCGGCCAACAGCACCTGGGCAAACACCGGGCCGGGGTGGAACACGAAGGATTCGCTGCCGCGCTCGTACACCGACACGCCCAGCAGGTCGCTGGGCATCAGGTCGGCCGTGAACTGCACGCGCGAAAAGGCCAGGCCGAAGGTGCGCGCCAGCGCGTGCGCCAGCGTGGTCTTGCCCACGCCCGGCACGTCCTCGATCAGCAGGTGGCCGCCCGCCAGCAGGCAGGCCACGCTGCCTTCCACCTGGGCGCTTTTGCCCACCATCACCGTGTTAAGCTGATCCAGAACAGCCTTGATCTTCTTTGTTGCGTCCATGACGGGACGTTACCGGAAAATCAGGCCGGTTTTGGGCACCGAGGAGATGGAAATTGGGACGTACCGGCTATTTCGTGCATCCGGACTGCCGTCTGCATGACATGGGCGCGGGCCACCCCGAGTGCCCGGCACGCATCGACGCCATCGAGGACCGCCTGCTCATCACCGGCGTGGCCGACGTGCTGGAGCGCCGCGAGCCGGCCCCCGCCACCATGGGCGAGCTGCTGCTGGCGCACGGCCGGCGCCACGTGGCCGCGCTGCGCGGCCTGAGCGACATGCTGGCCGAGGAGGTGGCCGCCGGCGGGCCCGATTCGTTCTCGATCGACCCCGACACCTCGATGAACACCCACACCTGGCGCGCCGCGCTGCTGTCGGCCGGCGCCGCCATCGACGCGGTGGACGCCGTGTTGCGCGGCGAGCTGGAAAACGCCTTTTGTGCCACCCGCCCGCCCGGCCACCACGCCACGCGCGACCAGGCCATGGGCTTCTGCTTTTTCAGCAACGTCGCCATTGCCGCCAAGTACGCCTGCGAGCGCCACGGCCTCAAGCGCGTGGCCATCGTCGACTTCGACGTGCACCACGGCAACGGCACCGAGGACATCGTGCACGGCGACGAGCGCATCCTGATGGTGAGCTTTTACCAGGACCCGTTCTACCCGCCCGGCGGCGCGCGCTTTCACGACGCCAACCTGGTCAACTGCCCGGTGCCGGCCTACACCCGCGGCATGGACATCCGCGAGCTGATCGAGATGATGTGGATATCGCGGCTGGAGCAGCACAAGCCCGAGCTGATCCTGATCAGCGCCGGCTTCGACGCCCACCGCGACGACGACATGGGCCAGCTGGGCCTGACCGAGAGCGACTACACCTGGATCACCCAGCGCGTGAAGGGCATCGCCCAGCGCTTTGCCCAGGGCCGCATCGTCAGCTGCCTGGAGGGCGGCTACAACCTGCACGCGCTGGCACGCAGCGTGGAGGCGCATGTGCGGGTGCTGGCGGATGTGTGAAGTGTCGCGACCGGGGTAAATGCTGGTTTGCCCTCAATTTTTCCTGTCGATAAACACTGATTTCCGAAGGAGAGGTCATGTTGCAAATGAGGCCGTGTTGCGAGTGTTGTGCTGCTGAATTGCGACCGGACTCAGAAGACGCTCGTATCTGTTCGTTCGAATGCACGTTCTGCATGGCGTGCGTCGAGCATGTCCTTGGCGGAACGTGTCCGAACTGTGGTGGCGAATTGCTACCGCGCCCGCGCCGCCCCATTGAGAAGTTGGAGAAGTTTCCGCCTTCCACCGAACGGGTGGTCAAGGAGGGCGGTTGTGGCACGGCGATTCACGTTGTAGAGGTTCCAACATGATCCAGCTCGAGCGGGATGGGTTGATACCCTTTGCCAGCAAGTACATCTGGTGGAAAACGCCGGAGGAAGCTGTATCGATGCCTGAGCGGGTGATCGCCCAGGTCATGAATATCGGCGATTACGCGGATGTTCAGTTGTTGGCCTCCCGAGTCGGCGATGAGGTGCTTCGCGACGTCCTGGTGCACGCACAGGCTGGGCAGTTCAACGAGCGCTCGTGGGCGTACTGGCATTACCGCTTGGGCCTGTCCAGTGTGGATCACGTTCCCGTGATGCCGGTGCGGAGGTTTGCGTGACGGGCATGCTCAAGCCGCGCCTGGACGTCTTGCCCCGGGCGCAGCAGCGCCTGTGGCCTCAGCTAAGCAAGGTCCGGGGTCTGGGGTTTGTGCTGTACGGCGGCACCGCGATTGCGTTGCGCCTGGGGCATCGCGAATCGGTGGATTTCGATTTCTTCTCCGAGCATCCGCTCTGACCGACGATGGTGTCATGCAGGTGGCGGCTCTTGATGACTTGCTGGCGACCAAGCTCAAAGTTGTTCTCCAGCGCGCGGAGGCCAAGGACTACCGCGATGTCGCGGCGATGGTCAAGGCCGGAGTGAGTCTGTCGCGCGGAATGGCTTCTGCGCGGGTCTTGTTCGGGTCGAATTTTCAGCCCAGCGAAAGCCTGAAGGCGCTGGTCTACTTTGACGACGGCGACTTGAACACGTTGACTGCAGCCGAGAAATCGACCCTCGTGGATGCCGTGACAGCCGTACGCGACCTCCCGGTGGTCGCGCGGCTTTCGACCTCGCTGAGCGGGTTCGCGTGAGGGCCATCATGGGCAATCGGGCGTGACGCCATGACTTTGCAGCGAGCCGCCATTGGGGTCCGTGGCAATGCTGGCGTGACGTCGGCGTCACGCGCATGATTTTTGAATGAAAATGGCCCTTGGCGCTTGACAAAAAAGCGCAAGCAGCTATTGAATTGATAGTTTTCCTGGGCCAACGCACGCGCCTGCCTGACGAGGTGAATCTGCCATGACTGCATCCGATCCCATCCCATCTTCTGACGCCCTGGTGCTGCACAGCGCCGACGCCCGCGGCGTGCACGTGCTCACGCTCAACCAGCCCAAGGCCTTCAACGTGCTCAGCGAGGCGGTGCTGACCGAGTTGCAGCACCGGCTCGACCGCATCGCCGCCGACCCGTCGGCGCGCGTGCTGGTGATCGCCGCCGAAGGCCGGGCCTTTTGCGCCGGGCATGACCTGAAGCAGATGAAGGCCAACCCGCGGCTGGACTACTACCAGCAGCTGTTCGGCCAGTGCAGCCGGATGATGGTGTCGCTGCTGAAGCTGCCGATCCCGGTGATCGCGCGCGTGCAGGGCGTGGCCGCCGCCGCGGGCTGCCAACTGGTGGCGCAGTGCGACCTGGCGGTGGCCGCCGAGGGCGTGCGCTTTGGCGTCAACGGCATCGACGTGGGCCTGTTTTGCGGCACGCCCAGCGTGCCCCTGGTGCGCAACATGCAGCCCAAGCAGGCGATGGAGATGCTGCTGACGGGCGGTTTCATCACCGCGGCCGAGGCGCGCGCGCGCGGCCTGATCAACCGCGTGGTGGTGCCCGAGCAGCTGGACGCCGCCGTCGAGGACATGGTGCAGGCCATCCTGTCCAAGCCGCGCGCGGCGATCGCCATCGGCAAGGAGCTGTTCTACCGGCAGCGCGAGCTGGGCATCGAGGCGGCCTACCAGCTGGCCAACCAGAGCATGGCCTGCAACATGATGTACGACGTGGCGCAGGAGGGCGTGCAGGCCTTCATCGACAAGCGGGAGCCCGCGTGGCGCAAGGCGGGGTGACGTCCTGGCTGGCCGGCTGGGACACCCAGCGCAGCCTGCGCATCGACGACTGGGGCGCCTGGTGGGCGGCGGTCACCCGCCCGCTGGCCCTGGGCGAGTTCGCGGCCATCGTGGTCACCGGCCTGTTGGCCTGGGGGTTGACGGCGCGGCTGCAGCGCAAGTGGGTCGGCGCGGGTGGTCAGCCCGGCATCGTGCTGGGCCAGCGCGGAGTCGACGGCGTGCTGTTTCCGCTGCTGTGGCTGGGCCTGGCCTGGTGCGCGCGCCTGGTCTGGCTGCGCTGGGACGACCATGCGCCGCTGATGCGCCTGGCGCTGCCGATGCTGCTGGCGCTGGCGGTGATTCGCATCGGGGTCAAGGTGCTGCAGGCGGCGTTTCCCGATGCGCGCGGGGTGCGCGTGCTGGAGCGCAGCATTTCCTGGCTGGTGTGGGCCGTGTGGGTGCTGTGGGTGATCGGCCTGCTGCCGGTGGTGCTGCAGGAGGCCAGCGACATCAGCTGGAAAGTGGGCAGCGCCACGCTCACGCTGCGCAAGCTGATCGAAGGGGTGATCAACGTCGGCATCGCCCTGCTGCTGGCCTTGTGGCTGTCGTCGGCGCTGGAGGCGCGCCTGCTGCGCTCGGCCCACGGCAGCGAGCTGTCGTTGCGCAAGATGATCGCCAACGCCTTGCGTGCGGTGCTGGTCTCGGTAGCCGTGCTGCTGGCCCTGTCGGCCGTCGGCATCGACGTGACCACGCTGTCGGTGCTGGGCGGCGCCATCGGCGTGGGCATCGGCCTGGGGCTGCAAAAGCTGGCGGCCAACTACGTGTCGGGCTTCGTGGTGCTGGCCGAGCGTGCGCTGCGCATCGGCGACCAGGTGCGCGTCGATGGCTTCGAGGGACGCATCACCGACATTCGCGCGCGCTACACGGTGATTCGCAACGGGTCCGGCAGCGAGTCGGTGGTGCCCAACGAGACGATGGTGACGCAGCGCGTCGAGAACCTGTCGCTGGCCGACCGGCGCGTGTGGCAGTCCACGGTGGTCGGCGTCGAGTACGGCTGCGACGTCGATCGGGTGCAGCGTCTGCTGCGCGAGGCGGCGCTGTCCAGCCAGCGCGTGCTGCGCGAGCCGCCGCCCTTCGTGGGCCTGTCGGCCTTCGGCGCGGATTCGCTGGAGTTCACCGTCGGCTACTGGATGAACGAGCCCGAGTCGGGCAGCCTGGGCCTGCGCTCGGAGGTCAACCTGGCCATCCTGCAGGCGCTGCGCGCCAACGGCATCGACATTCCCTTCCCGCAGCGGGTGGTGCACCAGGCCGTGGCGCCGGGCCCGGCGCCGGCCGCGCCGGCGTGAACAAAAAGAACGATCGTTCATTGGTACCCATGGGCGACAGGCGCGGGGCGGGCGCTCCACTAAAATGCTTCGTGATTCCCGCCGCCGGCTGGCCGGCGCGGCGGCCCGATTTTTGCCATTCTTCAACAGGAGATTCCAGATGAAAGCACTCGTCGCGGTCAAGCGCGTGGTGGACTACAACGTCAAGGTGCGCGTCAAGGGCGACGGCACCGGGGTGGACATTGCCAACGTCAAGATGAGCATGAACCCCTTCGACGAGATCGCCGTCGAAGAGGCCGTGCGCCTGAAGGAAAAGGGCGCCGTCAGCGAGATCGTCGCCGTCTCCTGCGGCGTGGCGCAGTGCCAGGAAACGCTGCGCACCGCCATGGCCATCGGCGCCGACCGCGCCATCCTGGTCGAGACCGCCGAGGAGCTGCAGCCGCTGGCCGTGGCCAAGCTGCTCAAGGCCCTGCTCGACAAGGAGCAGGCGGGTCTGGTGATCCTGGGCAAGCAGGCCATCGACGACGACGCCAACCAGACCGGCCAGATGCTGGCCGCGCTGGCCGACCTGCCGCAGGCCACCTTCGCCAGCAAGGTCGAGATCGAGGGCGACAAGGCCAAGGTCACGCGCGAGGTCGACGGCGGCCTGGAGACCATCGCCATCAGCCTGCCCGCGGTGGTGACCACCGACCTGCGCCTGAACGAGCCGCGCTATGTCACGCTGCCCAACATCATGAAGGCCAAGAAAAAGCCGCTGGACACCGTCAAGCCCGAGGACCTGGGCGTCGACGTCAAGCCGCGCCTGAAGACCCTGAAGGTGTCCGAGCCGCCCAAGCGCGGTGCCGGCATCAAGGTGCCCGACGTGGCCACGCTGGTGGACAAGCTCAAGAACGAGGCGAAAGTCATCTAAGCGCCGACATCGAACCCATACCGAGGACCAGATTTCATGACCGCACTCGTCATTGCCGAACACGACAACGCCGCCATCAAGGGCGCCACCCTCAACACCGTCACCGCGGCCAAGGCCTGCGGCGGCGACGTCCACGTGCTGGTGGCCGGCCACAACGCCGGCGCCGCCGCCCAGGCCGCCGCGCAGATCGCCGGCGTGGCCAAGGTGCTGCACGCCGACGCCGAAGGCCTGGCCCATGGGCTGGCCGAGAACGTCGCCGCCCAGGTGCTGGCGCTGGCCGGCAACTACAGCCACATCCTGTTTCCGGCCACCGCCGCCGGCAAGAACGTGGCCCCGCGCGTGGCCGCCAAGCTGGACGTGGCGCAGATCAGCGACATCACCCAGGTCGACAGTCCCGACACCTTCGAGCGCCCGATCTACGCCGGCAACGCCATTGCCACCGTGCAGTCGCAGGACGCCACCAAGGTGATCACCGTGCGCAGCACCGGCTTCGACGCCGCCGCCGCGACGGGCGGCAGCGCCGCCGTCGAGACCGTGGCCGCGGTGGCCGACAGCGGCAAGTCGAGCTTTGTCGGCGCCGAGCTGGCCAAGAGCGACCGGCCCGAGCTGACGGCCGCCAAGATCATCGTCTCGGGTGGCCGCGCCTTGGGCAGCAAGGAAAAGTTCGACGAAGTCATGACCCCGCTGGCCGACAAGCTGGGCGCCGCCATCGGTGCCAGCCGCGCCGCGGTGGACGCGGGCTACGCCGCCAACGACCTGCAGGTCGGCCAGACCGGCAAGATCGTCGCGCCGCAGCTGTATGTGGCCTGCGGCATCTCGGGCGCCATCCAGCACCTGGCCGGCATGAAGGACAGCAAGGTCATCGTCGCCATCAACAAGGACGAGGAGGCGCCGATCTTCAGCGTGGCCGACTACGGGCTGGTGGCCGACCTGTTCGTGGCGGTGCCGGAACTGGTCAAGGCGCTGTGACGCTTCTGCACGCATGAAGCACTGAGCTTCCCGGGGCATCGCGCGCGGTGCCCCTTTTGTTTTTTGCCGCGCCCGCGCGCGCAAGCTTCGACATTCGAGGAGATGGCCATGAGCTACACCGCCCCCGTCAAGGATTTCCTGTTCAACATCGAGCATCTCGCCCGCATCGATGAAATCGCCAAGCTGCCCGGTTTCGAGGACGCCGGCCTGGAGACGGCGCAGGCCGTGCTGCAGGAATGCGCGCGCTTCAACGAGCAGGTGGTGGCGCCGCTGAACTTCGAGGCCGACAAGGCGCCGTCCCGCCATTCGGGCACCAGCGTGACCACCAGCCAGGGCTTCAAGGAGGCGTACCGGCAGTATGCCGAAGGCGGCTGGCAGGGCCTGCAGCACCCGGCGGAAGAGGGCGGCCAGGGCCTGCCCAAGACCATCGCCGCGGCCTGCGTGGAGATGCTCAACTCGGCCAACCTGTCGTTCGCGCTGTGCCCGCTGCTGACCGACGGCGCCATCGAGGCCCTGCTGACCGCCGGCAGCGACCAGCTCAAGGCCACCTACCTCGAAAAGCTGGTGTCCGGCCAATGGACCGGCACCATGAACCTGACCGAGCCGCAGGCGGGCAGCGACCTGGCGGCGGTGCGCACGCGCGCCGAGCCGCAGGCCGACGGCACCTACAAGATCTTCGGCACCAAGATCTTCATCACCTACGGCGAGCACGACATGGCCGAGAACATCGTGCACCTGGTGCTGGCCCGCGTGCAGGGCGCGCCCGAGGGGGTCAAGGGCATCAGCCTGTTCGTGGTGCCCAAGTTCATGGTGAAGGGTGACGGCAGCCTGGGTGAGCGCAACGACGTCTACTGCGTCAGCATCGAGCACAAGCTGGGCATCAAGGCCAGCCCGACGGCGGTGCTGCAGTACGGTGATGGCACGGCGGCGATGTGCAAGAACGGCGCCGGGCCCGGCGCCGTGGGCTACCTGGTGGGCGAGGAGAACCGCGGCCTCGAATACATGTTCATCATGATGAACGCCGCGCGCTACGGCGTCGGCGTGCAAGGCATCGCGGTGGCCGAGCGCGCCTATCAGAAGGCGGTGGCCTACGCGAAGGAGCGCGTGCAGAGCCGCCCGGTGGATGGCAGCACCAAGGGCGCCGCCACCATCATTCATCACCCCGACGTGCGCCGCATGCTGATGACCATGCGCGCGCTGACCGAGGGCTGCCGCGCCACGGCCAGTGCGGCGGCCGCTGCCTACGATGCCGCGCACCACGACCCCGATCCGCGCGTGCGCCAGCAAAACCAGGCCTTCTATGAATTCCTGGTGCCGCTGGTCAAGGGCTACGGCACCGAGATGAGCGTGGAAGCGACCAGCCTGGGCGTGCAGGTGCACGGCGGCATGGGCTTCATCGAGGAAACGGGCGCGGCGCAGTACTACCGCGACGCCCGCATCCTGCCGATCTACGAAGGTACCACCGCCATCCAGGCCAACGACCTGGTCGGGCGCAAGACCGCGCGCGACGGCGGGCGCGTGGCCAAGGGCGTGGCCGAGCAGGTCGAGCTGACCGAAAAGCGCCTGGCCGGCGGCAGTGCCGACGCCAAGGCCGTGGCCCGTCACCTGCATGCCGCGCGCCGCGCCTTTGGCGATGCGGTGGACTGCATCGACGCCAACGCCAAGGCGCACCCCAACGCGGCTTATGCCGGCAGCGTGCCCTACCTGATGCTGGCGGGCAACCTGGTGGCCGGCTGGCAACTGGGCCGCGCCCTGCTGGCGGCCGAAGAACAATTGGCCCAAGGCAAGGACGCCGCCTTCATGCAGGCCAAGATCGTCACCGCGCGCTTCTACGCCGAGCACATCCTGCCGCGCACCCTGGCGCTGCGCGATGCCATCGTCGATGGCGCGGGCAGCGCCCTGGCGCTGGCACCGGATGCCTTTTGATCGCTCGCTGGATCGTTTGCTTCGATAACGATAGCTGCTGGCGCGCACTGGATGGGCGCCAGAGGCATATTTGACCCATATTTTGCTGTTCACCATGTCCCAACTCCCGCCCGTGCTGCAAAGGCAGACCTTCCCGGTCATCGGCTCGCCGCTGTTCATCATCAGCAACCCCAAGCTGGTCATTGCGCAATGCACGGCGGGTGTCATCGGCGCCATGCCGGCGCTCAACGCCCGGCCGGCCGAGCAGCTGGACGAATGGCTGGCCGAGATCACAGAGGCGCTGGCGGCTTGGGACAAGACCCACCCCGAGCAGCCCGCCGCGCCCTATGCCATCAACCAGATCGTGCACAAGAGCAACGACCGGCTGGAGCACGACATGGCGGTGTGCGCCAAGTACAAGGTGCCGGTCGTCATCACCAGCCTGGGTGCGCGCGAGGACGTGAATGCGGCCGTGCACGGCTGGGGTGGCGTGGTGCTGCACGACATCATCAACAACCGCTTTGCGCGCAAGGCGGTGGAGAAGGGCGCCGACGGCCTGATCGCCGTGGCGGCGGGCGCGGGCGGCCACGCCGGCACCAGGAGCCCGTTTGCGCTGGTGCAGGAAATCCGCGAATGGTTCGACGGACCCATCGCGCTGTCGGGCGCCATCGCCAACGGCGGCGCCATCCTGGCGGCGCAGGCCATGGGCGCGGACTTCGCCTACATCGGCACCGCCTTCATCGCCACCGAGGAGGCGCGCGCGGTCGAGAGCTACAAGCAGGCCATCGTGGCCGGCACCTCGGACGACATCGTCTACAGCAACCTGTTCACCGGCGTGCACGGCAACTATCTGGCGCCCTCCATCCGCGCCGCCGGGCTGGACCCGGAAAACCTGCCGGTGAGCGACCCCAGCACGATGAACTTCGGCGGTGGCGCCGCCGCCAAGGCCTGGAAGGACATCTGGGGCAGCGGCCAAGGCATCGGCGCCGTCAAGGCCATCGAGCCGGCGGCGGCACTGATCGGCCGCCTGCGCGCCGAGTACGAGGCGGCGCGCCGGCGCCTGCTGGCGCGGGCCTGACTCGGCGGCGCCCGATCCGGATCGGGTGGCGGAGCGGCCGCGCGGCCGCGTCGCATCAGGCCAGGTGCTGGGTCAGCGCGGCCAGCGGCGCGGGCGCCGTGGCGACTTGGCCCTTGCGGCTTTTCTTGCCGGCGGCGGGCTTGGCCGCGGGGGCTGGGCGCTGCGCTGCCACGCGCTGCTGGATGTGGGCCAGCGCTTCTTGCACCTGGTCGATCAGGATCAGGCACAGGTCGCCCGTCTGGAGCTGGTCCATCGCGCGGTCGATGGCGACAAACTCGCCGTGGATTTCTTCCACCTGGCGGGCGCGCGTGGCGCCTTCCAGCCCCTGGCGCAGCAGGGCCAGCACCTCGCCGTCGGCACGGCCGCGCTGGCAGGCGTCCTGGTAGAGGATGACGGAGTCGAAGGCGGTGCCCAGGATGCGGGTCTGCTCGCGGATGTCTTCGTCGCGCCGGTCGCCGGCGCCGCTGATGACCACCGAGCGCCGCTGCGCCGGCATGTTGTTGACACCGGCCACCAGGGCGGCGATGGCGTCCGGGTTGTGGCCGTAGTCGGCGATCACGGTGGCGCCGCGATAGTCGAACACGTTGAAGCGGCCGGGCACGCCCTGCTGGTCGCTGATGAAGGTGGCCAGGCCCTTCTGGATGGCGTCCCAGGGCACGTTCACGGCCCAGGCGGCGCCCACCGAGGCCATGACGTTCTCGACCTGAAAGCCGATCTGGCCCTTGCGCGTGATCGGCACGCGCGCCAGCGGCAGGCGTTTTTCAAACGCGCCCTCGGCGCACACGATGTCGCCCTGCTCGACGAACACCACGCGCTTGCCCTGGGCGCGGTGCGTGGCCACCACGGGGTGCTGGCCGTCCTGCGCGAAGAAGGTCACGCGGCCGGGGCAGTGCGGCGCCATCGACACCACCGAGGGGTCGGTGGCGTTGAGCACGGCCATGCCGGTGGGCGCCACGTTGAGCACGATGACGCGCTTGAGCACCTTCAGGTCTTCCAGCGTGGTGATGTAGTTCAGGCCCAGGTGGTCGCCGGCGCCCACGTTGGTGACCACGGCCACATCGCATTGATCGAAGCCCAGGCCTTCGCGCAGCATGCCGCCGCGCGCGGTTTCCAGCACCGCGGCGTCGACGTCGGGGTGGGCCAGCACGTTGCGCGCGCTGCGCGGGCCCGAGCAGTCGCCCGAGTCGATCTGGCGGCCGCCCACGTACACGCCGTCGGTGTTGGTCATGCCCACGCGCAGGCCCTGCGTGCGCAGCAGGTGCGCGGCCAGCCGCACGGTGGTGGTCTTGCCGTTGGTGCCGGTGACGGCAATGACCGGGATGCGACCGTTGCCGCCGTTGGGGTACATGTGGTCGATCACCGCCTGGCCGACATCGCGGCCGGTGCCGTACGAGGGGCTGATGTGCATGCGCAGGCCGGGGGCGGCGTTGACCTCGACGATGCCGCCGCTTTGTGCCTCCAGCGGCTGCAGCACGCTTTCGCACACGACGTCGACGCCGCAGATGTCCAGGCCCACCATTTGCGCCGCCTCGACGGCGCGCGCGGCCACCTCGGGGTGCACGCTGTCGGTGACGTCGGTGGCGCTGCCGCCGGTGGACAGGTTGGCGTTGTTGCGCAGCACCACGCGCTGCCCGCTGACGGGCACCGAGTCGGCGGTCAGGCCCTGCGCCGCCAGGCGCGCCTCGGCAATGGCGTCGATGCGGATCTTGGTGAGCGAGGTGCCGTGGCCGTCGCCGCGGCGGGGGTCGAGGTTGACCTCGGCCACCAGCTCGCGCACGGTGTGCTGGCCGTCGCCGATGACCTGGGGCGGCTCGCGGCGGGCGGCGGCCACCAGCTTGTTGCCCACCACCAGCAGGCGGTAGTCCTGGCCGGGCAGGAATTTCTCGACCAGCACCGGGCCGTACTCGGCGGCGGTGCGATAGGCCATCTCGAAGTGCTCGCGTTCGCTGATGCCGACCGTGACGCCCTTGCCCTGGTTGCCGTCCTGCGGCTTGACGACCACCGGCAGGCCCACGTCGAGCGCGGCGGCCCAGGCGTCGGCCACGTCGCCCACGGGGCGGCCGCGCGGCACCGGCACGCCGGCGGAGTGCAGCAGCTTCTTGGTCAGGTCCTTGTCCTGCGCGATGGTCTCGGCGATGGCGCTGGTGCTGTCTTCCTCGGCGGCCTGGATGCGCCGCTGCCGGCTGCCCCAGCCGAACTGCACCAGGCTGCCGCGCGTCAGGCGCCGGATGGGAATGCCACGCAACTGGGCGGCGTGCGCGATGGCGCCGGTGGAGGGGCCCAGGCGCTCGTCCTCGTCCAGTTCGTGCAATTCGGCCAGCGCGGCGGCGCTGTCGAAGCTGCCGCCCTCGGCGGCGGCGCGGCACAGGGCCTCGGCATGGCTGAAGGCCAGGCGCCCCACGGCCTCTTCGGTGTACTGCACGGCGACCTGGTAGGTGCCGGGAATCTCGGTCGGGGTGGTGCGACTGAACGTGACGGGGCAGCCGGCCTGCGCCTGCAGGCTCAGGGCGCAGCGCTCGAGCGCGTGCGCCATGGACACCGGGCCCTCGGGCCGGTCGCCCACCAGCGCGCCGACAGCAGGAAACAGCTCACGCAGGCGCAACTCGAACGCGGGGTTGGAGCGCAGGTCGCGTTGGGACTCGTCGCAGGTGACGACGGCCTCGATCGCCGTCTGGCGGCTCCACAGGTTGGGGCCGCGCAGCGCGCGAATGCGGGTGATTTCCATGTGAGGGTCCTGACCGGGAGTTGTCCCGAGACTAGAAACGAACGAGTGTGCGGTTCAGTGCACCGTTTCGGTGTCACGCGGCTCATCAAAGTGCAACAAACCGGCACGGATGAGCTCGGGCGCCACGCCGGCGGCCCAGGCCGCGGCCACCGCCGCCACCACGTGGGGGCGCAAGTCCTGCGGGACGTCGGCCGTCAGGGCCGACTGCACCGGTGCCGACAGATGGGTCAGCGCCACCTCGCCCGCGGGGCCCTGCAGCACCACCTCGGTGCCGCGCGCCAGTACCGCCCGGCCCTGACGGGCCCGGTGCTCGGCCACGGCGGGGTTGGCCGGATCGCAGGAAAACAGCATCACCTCGCCGTCGCAGTATTCGGCCAGGGCCAGCACGGCCGGGTCGTCGGCGTTGAGCACGGCCACCCCGTCGGGCAGCACCACGTCGATCTGCGTGCGCAGGATGCCCGGCATCTGGTCGGCCTCGGTGATGTACAGGTCGCTCAGGCCCTGGGCGCCGGGCATGGTCAGCACCACGCCGACCTGGCAGCGGTCATAGGGCAGGCCCTCGGTCAGGATGTGGCGCGGCGAGGTCTCCAGCACCACGGCCTGCACCGTGCGGTTGATCAAAATGCTTTCGCCCTGCTCGAAACCGATGGAGCCGTGCGGCGACAGCTGCCGCCGGCCCAGGAACAGGCCGTCGCGGCAGGCCAGCGCCGTCTGCCAGCCGTGCAACTGGAAGAAGGCGGCCACCAGGCGCGCGGCCAGCGAGGTCTGGCCGTCGCCGATCAGGCCGACGATGGGCACGCGCCCGCTGCTGCCGGGCGGAAACAGGTGCTCGACGATGGCCTCGCCCACCGGCTGGGCACGACCCACGGCGGGCTTGAGGTGCATCAGCAGGCCGGGACCGGCGTTGACTTCGACGATGGCGCCGCCTTGCGGGCCCAGGGGCTGGCCGATGTCCTCGGCCACCAGGTCGATGCCGGCGATGTCCAGGCCCACCACGCGCGCGGCCAGCGTCACCAGCTCGGCCACGTCGGGGTGCACCTGCTCGGTAACGTCGATCGACATGTTGCCGGTGCGCTGCACGACGGCCGACTGGCCCACCGGCAACACGCTGTCGATGCCCAGGCCCTGGCGCCGCAGCAGCAGTTGCAGCACGGCGTCGTCGTGGCGCAGGGTTTCCAGCGGCAGGTGCTCTTCCTCGCCGCGGCGCGGGTCGGTGTTGACGTGCAGGTCGATCAGCGCGCCGATGCTGGAGCGTCCGTCGCCCTTGACGTGGATGATCTCGCCGCGCATGGCGGCCACCACCTTGTTGCCGACCACCAGCACGCGGTGTTCCTGGCCGGGGATGCAGCGTTCGACGATCACCTCGGAGCCCTCGGCTTCGGCGGCGGCAAAGGCCGTGGCGACTTCGCTCTCGGTGTTGAGGTTGAGCGAAACGCCGCGCGCGTGGTTGCCGTCCGAGGGCTTGACGACCACCGGCAGGCCGATGTCCTGGGCCGCTTCCCAGGCCTCGTCGGCCGATTCGACCACCTGGCCCTCGGGCACCGGCACGCCGGCGGCGGCCAGCAGCTGCTTGGTCAGGTCCTTGTCGCGCGAGATGCCCTCGGCGATGGCGCTGGTGCGGTCGGTCTCGGCCGTCCAGATGCGGCGCTGCGCGGCGCCGTGGCCCAGTTGCACCAGGTTGCCCTCGTTCAGGCGGATGTAGGGGATGCCGCGTTCGGCGGCCGCGTCGACGATGCTGGCCGTGCTGGGGCCCAGGCACAGGCGGTCCACCATCTCGGCCAGGCGCCCGACGGTGGCCGCCACGTCGTACGGCCGGTCGTTGATGGCGGCCATGACCAGGTCGCGCGCCGCCGTGATGGCCGCCTTGCCGACGCTTTCCTCGCGGGTGCGAATCACGACCTTGTAGACGCCGTGCTCGCCCGTCATGCGCGCCTTGCCGAAGCCGGTTTTCATGCCGGCCTGGGTTTGCAGCTCGAGCGCCACGTGCTCCAGGATGTGGCCGGGCCAGGTGCCGTCGCGCAGGCGCATCAGAAAGCCGCCGCGCCGCCCCACGCTGCAGCGATGCTCGATCAGGCCCGGCAGCCAGGCCGTCAGGCGCTCGTAGAAGCCGGGCAGGGTGTTGGAGGGGTGCTCTTCGAGGGCGCCGATGTCGACCACGGCCTCGATCACCGGGCGGTAGGTCCAGATGCCGGGACCACCCAGGAAGGTCATGCGCCGGATCACGATGTCGGCAAAGGGCGCACCGGCCGGCGGGGCCGCGCTGGGCTCGGCGGTGGCGGCCTGCGCCTGAAGGGGGCGGGGATACAATCCGCCCCCGCTGGACGAGCCGGGCTCGTCAGGGTCGATTCGCCTCATAGTGGAGTGCGTTCGTTTTGATGATCTGATTATCCAGGAGGCCTGCCGTGCTGGCATGCCAGCCGCCGCCTCCTGAACCCATGCCGCTTTCGTCTACCTCTGCGTCCGCCCAGGCTGTTGGCCCGAGTTCTTCGTCCGATGCGTACGAGGTGCCGCTGCGACCCTCAGAAAACGTCCGGGCCGCCCTGGACGTTGACCTCGACGCCCGGCTGAACTTCGCCCAGGGTCGACTAATACTTACGAATCAACGGCTTGTTGCCCAGTTTCCGGATGCAACGAACTGGCAAGGCTGGGAACTGGCGCCCGGCATGGCCATGGCGCACCTCGACCACGCCGGTGTCGGCACGCTGGAACTGCGCAACGACCAGGCCCTGCTGGCCACTTGGCGCTTCACCCTGGGCCACAACCCGGCGGCGCTGCGCCTGCTGGCCGAGTTCGACCGGGCGCTGGCCGAGCAAACCGCGGGCCCTGCCGCGCCGGGACAGGTGGCAGCGGACGAGCCCGACGAGCCCGAGGCCGACGAGGAGGAGGGCGCCGATGAAAAGCCGCCCTCCACCTGGACCCTGCTGCGCCTGTGGCGTTTTGCCCACCCCTATCGCTGGCGGCTGCTGGCGGGCTTCTTGCTGACGCTGGCCGGCACGGCGGCCACCCTGGTGCCGCCGTACCTGACCATCCCGCTGATGGACGACGTGCTGATCCCGTTTCAGGATGGCAAACAAATCGATCCTCGTTACGTGGCCCTGCTGCTGTCGGGCCTGCTGGGCTCGGCCCTGCTGGCCTGGGGCCTGGGCTGGGCCAAGACCTACATCCTGGCGCTGGTGTCCGAGCGCATCGGCGCCGACCTGCGCACCACCACCTACGAGCACCTGCTGAAGCTGTCGCTGGAATACTTCGGCGGTCGGCGCACGGGCGACCTGCTGGCGCGCATCGGCTCGGAGACCGATCGCATCAACGTGTTCCTGTCGCTGCACCTGCTCGACTTCGCCACCGACGTGCTGATGATCGCGATGACGGCGGTGATCCTGTTTTCCATCGACCCCTCGCTGGCCCTGGTCACGCTGGTGCCGCTGCCCTTCATCGCCTGGATGATTCACCAGGTGCGCGACCGCCTGCGCACCGGCTTCGAGAAGATCGACCGCGTGTGGGCCGAGGTGACCAACGTGCTGTCCGACACCATTCCGGGCATCCGCGTGGTCAAGGCCTTTGCCCAGGAAGACCGCGAGGCCCAGCGCTTTCGCGAGGCCAACCGCCACAACCTGGCGGTCAACGACCGGCTCAACCGCCTGTGGTCGCTGTTCTCGCCGTCCGTCACCCTGCTGACCGAGATCGGCCTGCTGGTGGTGTGGGCCTACGGCATCTGGCTGGTCAGCCGCCACGCCATCACGGTGGGCGTGCTGACGGCGTTTCTCACCTACATCGGGCGCTTCTACACCCGGCTGGACTCGATGAGCCGCATCGTCTCGGTGACGCAGAAGGCGGCCTCGGGCACCAAGCGCATCTTCGAGATCCTGGACCACGTCTCCAGCGTGCCCGAAGCGCCGCACCCGGTGCCCCTGCCGCAGGTGGCCGGCCGCATCGAGCTGGATGGCGTGAGCTTTCGCTATGGAAACCGCAGCACCATCCGCGACCTGAACCTGCGCATCGAGCCGGGGGAGATGATCGGCCTGGTGGGGCACAGCGGCTCGGGCAAGAGCACCCTGGTCAACCTGATGTGCCGCTTCTACGACGTGGCCGAGGGTTCCATCCGCGTCGACGGCATCGACATCCGCCAGGTGGCGCTGGCCGACTGGCGCCGCCACATCGGCCTGGTGCTGCAGGAGCCCTTCCTGTTCTTCGGCACCATTGCCGAGAACATCGCCTACGGCAAGCCCGAGGCCACGCGCGCCGAGATCGTCGCCGCCGCGCGCGCCGCGCACGCGCACGAGTTCATCCTGCGCCTGCCGCAGGGCTACGACTCGCTGGTGGGCGAGCGCGGCCAGGGCCTGTCCGGCGGCGAGCGCCAGCGCATCAGCATCGCCCGTGCGCTGCTGATCGACCCGCGCGTGCTGATCCTGGACGAGGCCACGGCCTCGGTCGACACCGAGACCGAGCGCGAGATCCAGAAGGCGCTGGACAACCTGGTGCGCGGGCGTACCACCATCGCCATTGCCCACCGCCTGTCCACGCTGCGCAAGGCCAATCGCCTGGTGGTGATGGACAAGGGGCGCAAGGTCGAGGAAGGCACGCACGAGCAGCTGATTGCCCAGCGCGGCGCCTACTGGCGCCTGTACGAGGCTCAGGCGCGGCAGGAAAAGGCCGAGCGCGACCGCATGCTGGTGGTCGACGAAGCCGTGCTGGCGCCGGCCCACCTGACGCGGGAGAGCCGGACATGAGCAGCAACCCGCTGGCCCTGCAGCGCGATGCCTTCGGTCGCCTGGTGCTGACCGATGCCCAAGGGCAGGTGCACCTCGGCGTGGTGGCCGTGCGCGCCTTCCCCATCGCTGCGCCCGACGAGGGTATCAGCCTGCTCGATGGCGATGGCCACGAGCTGGCCTGGATCGAGCACATGGCCGACTGCCCCGCGCCGCAACGCGAGCTGATCGAGCAGGCCTTGCGCCAGCGCGAATTCATGCCGGTGCTCAAGCGCCTGAGGTCGGTCAGCAGTTTTGCCACGCCCAGCATCTGGGACGTCGACACCGATCGCGGGCCCACGCGCTTCACGCTCAAGGGCGAGGAAGACATCCGCCGCCTGGGTCCCGACCTGCTCATCGTCAACGACATGCACGGCGTGCAATACCTGATCCGCGATCTGGCCAGCATGGATCGTGCCAGCCGCAAGCTGCTCGATCGCTTTCTGTAGCACCGCCCGTACATCGCGCGGCGAACTGTCGCACAATGGCTCGATCGACACGCACGATTGAGCCCATGAGACACCGTGACGATTCCCCCGACTGGATGTGGTCCGATGCGCTGGCGGCGCTGGACCGCATGGAGCGCCTGCACAGCCAGCTGTTTCAGCCGCGCGCGGCCCACTCCCCCAGCTGGGTGCCGCCGGTGGACGTGCTGGAGACCGAGCACGAGGTGTTGATCTTCGTCGCGCTGCCGGGCGTCGACGCGCGCGACGTCAAGGCGCAGCTCGACGGCGCGGCGCTGCTGGTGAGCGGGCGGCGCGTGCTGCCGCCGCAGCTCGGTCGGGCTGCGATTCATCGGCTGGAACTGCCGCAGGGGCGTTTCGAGCGTCGGGTGCCCCTGCCGCCCGGGCGGTATTCGGCCATCCACGTGGGCAGCGAGCAGGGTTGCCTGGTCATCAGCCTGGAGAAAGCGCCATGAGCGAGGCCCGCGCAACACCGGCGCCGGACGAGCCGCCGGCCAGTCCCTCCGACGCGGTGCAGCTGGCCCCCGAGTTGCCAGCCTTGCCCGAAGATGCGCTGATGATCGTCGCCGTGCGTGACACCGTGCTGTTTCCGGGCACGGTGTTTCCCGTCGCCATCGGTCGCGAGGCCTCGGTGCTGGCCGCCCAGCAGGCGCTGCGCCAGGAGCGCCCGATCGGCATCCTGATGCAGCGCGACGTCGACAAGGACGAGCCAGGCGCCGTCGACATGCACCGTACCGGCACCATTGCCAACATCCTGCGCTACATCAATGCAGCCGATGGCGGCCATCACCTGGTGGTGCAGGGCCTGCAGCGTTTTCGCGTGACTGAGTTCGTGCGCGAAAAGCCCATCCTGGCCGCGCGGGTGCAGGCCCTGGACGAGCCCAAGGTGGAGGGCACCGAGATCGAGGCGCGCACGCTGGCCCTGCGCCAGCAGGCCATGGAAGCGCTGCAACTGCTGCCCCAGGTGCCTCAGCCGCTGATCGCTGCCGTGCAGTCCACCGCCGAGCCGGGCGCGCTGGCCGACCTGGTGGCGGCCTACCTGGAGCTGAGCCGCGACGAGCGCCAGGAGGTGCTGGAGACGATCGACATCGGTGCGCGCATCGACAAGGTGGCGGGCTACCTGGCCAAGCGCATCGAGGTGATGCGTCTGTCGCAGGAAATCGGCAAGCGCACCAAGGCCTCGCTGGACGAGCGCCAGCGCGAGGCCATCCTGCGCGAGCAGATGGCGTCGATCCAGCGGGAGCTGGGCGAGGGCGATGGCCGCGCGCAGGAGGTGGCCGAGCTGACCCGGGCCATCGAGGCGGCCAAGCTGCCGGGCGAAGTCGACGAACTGGCGCGCAAGGAACTGCGCCGCTACGAGCGCATGCCCGAGGGCGCCACCGAAGCCGGTATGGTGCGCACCTATCTGGATTGGCTGATCGATCTGCCTTGGGCCGAGCCCGAGGCGCGCCCGATCGACATCGCCCACGCACGCGAGGTTCTGGACGAGGATCACTTCGGCCTGGACAAAATCAAGCAGCGCATCATCGAGTTCCTGGCGGTGCGCAAGCTGGCGCCACATGGCAAGGCGCCCATCCTGTGCTTCGTCGGGCCGCCCGGCGTTGGCAAGACCTCGCTGGGTCAGTCGATCGCGCGGGCCATGGGGAGGCCCTTTTCCCACGTCAGCCTGGGCGGGGTGCACGACGAGGCCGAGATTCGCGGCCATCGCCGCACCTACATCGGCGCCATGCCAGGCAACATCATCCAGGCGCTGCGCAAGGTCAAGGCGCGCGACTGCGTGATGATGCTCGACGAGATCGACAAGATGGGGCGCGGCGTGCAGGGCGACCCCTCGGCGGCCATGCTGGAGGTGCTGGACCCCGAGCAGAACGTGGCCTTCCGCGACAACTACCTGGGTGTGCCCTTCGATCTGAGCCGGGTGGTGTTCCTGACCACGGCCAACATGCTCGACACCATTCCGGGGCCTTTGCGCGATCGCATGGAAATCATCCAGCTCGCGGGCTACACCGAGAACGAGAAGTTCGAGATCGCGCGCCGCTACTTGGTGCGTCGCCAGCTCGAGGCCAACGGCCTGAAGGCCGAGCAGGTGGAATTGTCGGATGAACTGCTGCGCCGCATCATCCGTGACTACACGCGCGAGGCCGGCGTGCGCAACCTGGAGCGCGAGATCGGCCGCGTGCTGCGCCATGCCGCCGTGCGCATCGCCGAAGTCTCGGCCACTACGCTGAGCCTGGGTCCCGGTGACTTGGACGCGATCCTGGGGCCCACGCGCTTCGAGAACGAGGCCGCCATGCGCACCAGCACGCCCGGCGTGGCCACCGGCCTGGCCTGGACGCCGGTGGGCGGCGACATCCTGTTCATCGAGGCCACGAACTTTCCCGGCAAGGGCTCGCTGATCCTGACCGGGCAGTTGGGCGACGTCATGCGCGAAAGCGTGCAGGCGGCGTTTTCCATCGTCAAGCATCGCGCCAAGGAACTGGGCATCGACGAGGAACGCCTGGGCAAGATCGACATCCATGTGCACGTGCCCGCCGGCGCCACCCCCAAGGACGGGCCCAGCGCCGGCGTGGCCATGTACACCGCGCTGGTGTCGCTGCTGACGCATCGCGCGGTGCGCAGCGACACCGCCATGACGGGCGAGATCAGTCTGCGCGGCCTGGTGCTGCCGGTGGGCGGCATCAAGGAAAAAATCATCGCCGCCGATGCGGCCGGGCTCAAGCGCGTGATGCTGCCGGCGCGCAACCGGCGTGACTACGATGACATTCCGGCCGAGGTGCGCGAGCGCCTTCAGTTCATCTGGCTGGAGCGCGTGGAGGACGCCATTGCCGCTGCCCTGGAGCCGGCCGAGGCCGCGCCGAGGGCAGCCGCCTCGGGTTGAACGGGGGCCTCGCTAATCCAGCGTGATCTTCAGATCGCGGATCAGCTTGTGCCAGCGCGTCGTCTCGGACTGCAGCAGCGCCACATAGTCCGCGGTGGGGATGCCGCCCGGCTCGATGCCGAAGTTGACGAATTTCTCGCGCACCGCCGGCACCGCGAACGCCTTGGCGGCGGCTTGCTGCAGTTTGGCGATCACGTCGGGCGAGGTGCCGGTGGGGGCGACCAAACCGACGATGGCGGCGGCTTCGGCGTCGGGGATGCCCATTTCGGCCAGCGTGGGCACGTCGGGCATCTGCGGCAGGCGCTTTTTGCTGGCGACCGCCAGCACCTTGACCTTGCCGTCCTTGACAAAGCTGCGCGCCGCGGCCAGGTCGCTGATCGCCAGCGGCACCTGGCCACCGGCCACGTCGACCAGCGAGGGCGCGGCGCCACGGTAGGGTATGTGCACCAGGAACAGGCCCGCCTGATGCTTGAGCATTTCCAGCGCCAGGTGGTGCGGGCTGCCCAGCCCGGCCGAGGCCACGCTGTACTTGCCCGGGTTGGCCTTGGCCTTGGCGATGAAGTCGCGCATGTCCTTGAACTCGCTTTGCGGCCCGGTGATGAGCATCATCGGCACGGTGCCCACGGTGGTCACGGGCGTGAGGTCGCCGACCTTGTAGGTGAGGTTCTTGTACAGCGCGGGGTTGAACACCAGGTGGCCGTTGTCCGAGTTCAGCAGCGTGTAGCCGTCGGGGCCGCTGCGGATCACGTCCTGCGCGGCAATGGCGCCGTTGCCGCCCGGCTTGTTGTCCACGAGGATGTTCTGCCCCAGTTCAGTGGCCATTTGCGCACCCAGTGTGCGTGCCATGAAGTCCGAGCCCCCGCCCGCCGGGTAGGGCACGACGATGCGAATGGCCTTGCTGGGATAGGTTTGCGCGAACGCGGGTGTGCCCAGGGTGGCGATGCCGGCCAGCCAGGCCAGGGCAAGGGTGGGTGCTTTCATGCGGAGGTCTCCGTCTTTCGTGTGGTGAAAAAAATGGCGCATTCGATCATGCAGGCGCGCGGCGCCAGATGAGATGCGCGCTGCGTGCCTCGCGCGTGCCCTCCTCGAAGCGCGCGCTCAGGTACAACAGCCCGTCCTGCAGGCGCGCGCTGCGGCGCTGCACGCCACCTTCCCAGTTGGGGTAGAGGCTGTGCTGCACCTGATGCGCGACGATGGCCTGCTTGCCTTCGACGCGCTCGATCTCCCAGCCGCCGGCGTAGCTGAAATAGCTGGTGTAGGCGGCCGCCTTGTCGGCGTCGCCGGCGGTCCACTGGCTGGCGGCCAGCGCAGGGCGGTCGGGTTTTTCGATGACGCAGAACATGCCGTTCGCACCATACTCGATGAAGCCGCGCAGCCCCTGGCCCAACGGGTAGGTGACGCGACCATCGTCGTAGTCCTGGCGCCAGTCGACGATCAGCCAGCGGCCGAGGATGTCGTCGCGCGTCATGCCTTGGACTCCAGCAAGAAGTCGCTCACCAGGCGCAAAAAGCCGGGCAGCTTCTCGATCTGCACCCAGTGCCCGCATTCGCCAAAGACGTGCAGGTCGGCGTGCGGCAGCAGGCGCAGCAGGCGCTCGGACACCTCGAGCGGAATCACCCGGTCGTCGCGCCCGTGCACGATCAATGTGCGGTGCGCGATGGTGCGCAGCGCCGCCTCGGGCAGTGCCAGCATGTCCACGCCGCGTTGGCGTGGAGGCGGAAACAGGCGCGCGAAGCGCTCCTGCACGTCGGCACGTGTGCTGGCCGCGTGCCGCATGCGTACCAGATCATCGGTCACGATGCTCTGGTCGAAGGCGAACAGGCCGATCAGCTCACGCATGGCCCCGAGCGAGGGCTGGTAGCCCCAGACCTTGTCGAGGCCTGCGCTGATCGGAAACGACACGCCCACGGCGCCCATCAGCACCAGGCGCTTGACGCGCTCGGGGTGTCGGTGCGCCAGCGCCAGCGCGATCGCGCCGCCGAAGGAGTTGCCGACCACGTGCGCCGCGGGCAGGTCGAGCGCGTCCATCAGGTCCACCAGTTGCCACACCCAGGCGGCTGGGTCGAGTACCTGGTCCGGCGGGCAGCGCGTGTAGCCGAAGCCGAGCATGTCGGGTGCGACCACGCGGGCACGCTGGCCCAACACCGGGATCACGCCGCGCCAGTTGGCCCAGGCCGTCACGCCTGGCCCGGAGCCGTGGATCAGCAGGATGGGCTCGCCCTGGCCCACGTCGTGCACGTTGACGGCGCAGTCTCCCAGGGTGAGGCTGCGGGCGATTTCGGGGCTGGTGTCGGTCATGGGTTCTCGCATTCGGTTGGGGCGATGGGTGCGCGCAGGCCGGTGGCGGCGATGTCGCGCAGCATCTGGCGCGCCTGGGCGCGCTTGTCGGCGGGCAGCCAGCTGCGGTCGTGGCCCCAGAGGCTCAGTCCCGGCAGTTCGGTGACCTGCCAATCGGGGCCGATGAGGCGCCCGGCCCAGCCCAACTCCAGCATCCAGCCGTCGGGCGTACGCAGGTAGAACGAGGTGACGTGGTCGTTGGCGTGGCGCCCGAGCGAGACGCCGATCGACTCGGGCTGCTCCAGCGCCAGATCGTAGGCGCGGCCCACATCGTCCCAGCAGTTGTATTCGATCATCAGGTGATAGATGCCGGGCCCGCTGCCGGTATCGGCGATGCCGATGGTGTGGTGGCGCGGGTTGACGTGGAAGAAGTCCACCTTGAAGGGGCGGCTGGCGTGGTCGCTCAGTTCGAAGCCCAGCACCTCGTGGTACAGGCGCCGCATGGCCGCGAAGTTGCCGGCCAGCAGCGCCGTGTGGCCCATGCCGAGGTCGACACCGCCCGCCTGGGTGCGAAAGCCGCCGATGGGCCGCCCCGGCGCGAAGGGCGTGGTGCCGTCGCGCAGGCCGTGGGCGATCTCGACGCGGTAGCTGTCGGGGTCGCGGAAATGGACCATGCCCTGAACGCCGCGCAGGGCCAGCTCGTCCTCCGTGGCAGGCGTGCAGGCAAAGCCGGCGTCCGCCAGGCGGCGCGCCAGCGCCTGCATCGCGTTGCCGTCTCGCACCGTGTAGCCCATGCCCAGCGTCGGCGCGCCGTGGCAGGCCTGCAGGACGAAACGCTGGCACTTGGCGTCGATGCGCAGGCGGGCCGTGCGACCGGGCTGCAGCACTTCGGCTTCGAGCCCCGCCAGGGTGGTGGCCATGTGCAGCCAGGCGGCCATGGCGGGAGTGGAAACGAGCACGTAACTCAGGGCCTGGATCATCGGGGTCTCCGTCGACGGCGGGTTCATGAGGCGGTGGGCTCGCCCATCATCCGCAGCACCGTTTGTCCGGTGCGCTCGATGTGCTCGCGCAAGACGGCGCAGGCCCGTGGCGCGTCGTGCGCGAGTGCGGCCTGGTACATGGCCTGGTGCTCGACGCTGACGTCGCGGTCGGGTTCGTGCGTGCTCATGAGTACGCGCCGGTAACGGTCGGCCATGTCATGCAACTGCGCGCAAAAGCCCAGCAGGATGGGTGAGCCGCAGGCGCTGATCAGAGTCTGGTGAAACGCCGCGTGGCGCTGCTCCCACGTGCTCAGTTCGTTGGCCAGCCAGCGCTTGGATTCGAAGTTCTTCAGGCGCTGGAAAGCCGCGATCAGTGCCACCTCCCAGTCCTCGCCGCCGTGCGCAATCGACGCGGCCAGCGCCATGCACTCCAGGTCGATGCGCCGACCCATGATGTCCTGGTATTCGGCCACGCTCACCGGGGCGACGCGGTAGCCGCGCTGGCCCGCCGGCACCAGCAGTCCTTCGGCCACGAGCTGCGACAGCCCCTCGCGGATCGGGCTGAGCGAGACCCCGAGTGCCGCCTTCAGCCCGTCCAGCGGCACCCGCTCACCCGGCTTGCGCGCACCCGAGAGGATGTCGGCGCGCACGCTGCGCGCGACATCGCTGCTGCTGCGCGTGGCTGCTTGGGCATGGGCGAGGGCTGACATGGGTGTGGTGTCCATCAAATCCGCTGCGGATGATTCCCTAAAACATCATCCATGTCAATAAATATCATACGTATTGAAATTTATCGTATATAAATCGGGCTCGATCAAATCAAGGTGGTGCGGAACGCTTGTTTGCGTGTCGAAGCGCAAGCCGGGTCAGCGCCGTCAACGGGCGGCAGCGGCTCAGGGTGGGCTAAGTCCGCCTTCTTACGCTCCCCATCACGCAAATCCCTGCGTGCTTTTGGAGATACAGCATGAGCTCTTGCATCAAACCCATCCTCGCGGCATTCCTTGTCGCCGGCACCGCCGCCACGGCCTTTGCCGCTGGCGCCGAGAACGACGCGCTGGCCGCCGCCAACGCCAAGGTTTCACTGACGCAGGCCATCACCGCGGCAGAGCAACACGCCGCCGGCAAGGCGACCAAGGCCGAGTTCGAGCACGGCAAGCAGGGCCCGGTCTATGAGGTCGAGGTCGTCAGCGGCAGCAAGGTGTTCGACGTCAGGGTCGATGCCGACAAGGGCTCCGTGATCTCGTCGCGCGAAGACAAGCTCGACTGATGGCGGAGGTTTCGGCGCGGCTGCCCGATTGGAGGTCGGGCGTCACAGATCGAGCACCAGGCGCCCCGTTCGGGCACGTGAGCAGCAGCTCATCATGCGGTCGCCCTTGGCGCGCTCGGTTGGGCTGAGCACGCTGTCGCGGTGCTCGATGTCGCCTTCGGCCACGGCCACCTCGCAGGTGCCGCACAGGCCTTCCTCGCAGTCCGACTGCACGTCCACGTTGTGGGCGTGCAGCACCTCCAGCACCGTCCGGTCGGCTGGCACGCGCAGGGTCAGACCGGCGGTGCGCAGTTCGACCTCGAAGGCGCGCTCGTGCGCGGGGTCCAGCTTGGGGGCGTTGTTCTCGAAATGCTCCACGTGCAGCGCATCGGCCGGCCAGCCGGCCCGTGCCACGGCTTGCTGCAGGGCGTCCAGCAGGCGCTGCGGGCCGCAAGCATAAATGTGCGTGTCGGCCCGCGGCTGGGCCAGCAGGGCGTCGAAGTCGCAGCGCCTGCCCGCGTCGCTCAGGTGCAGTTGCAGGCGCTCGCCGTGCAGGGCCTGCAACGCATCGGCATAGGCCGCGCGCGTGCGCGAGGCGGCGCTGTAGTGGAGCACGTAGTCGCGTCCGCTGGCGCGCGCGCGCTGGGCCATGGCCATGACGGGGGTGATGCCGATGCCGCCCGCGATCAGGATCAGGCGCTGGCGGCCGTCTTCATCCAGGTGGAAGTGGTTGCGCGGCCCGCGCACGCGCAGCGGCGCGCCGGCCGTGGCGTAGCGGTGGATCCAGGCCGAGCCGCCGCGGCTGGCGGCGTCGTGCTGCACCGCCACTTCCCATTCATGCACGTTGTCCAGATCGCCGCACAGCGAATACTGGCGCGACAGGCCGGTGTCGCCGCACTCGATGTCGATGTGCGCGCCGGGCGTCCAGCGGGGCAGGGCGCTGCCGTCGGCGGCGGCCAGGCGCAGGCGCACGATGTCGGGGTCGGTGGCCAGGGTGTCGGCCGCCAGCACGCGCAGCTTGCGCACCATGGCGCTGGCCATGGGGCCGCCCAGGTGCACTGCCTGCGCCCAATGGCGCACGTCGGGGTCGCGCCGCTCGGGGTTGTGCGCGGGGTCCCAGCGCACGTGCAGGTTCTGCGGGCCGCGAAACGCCAGGTTGTGCACGTAGTCGAATTCTTGCGGCACCAGTTGCATGTGCGGCAGGCGGCGCGTCAGCTCGCCGATCATGATCTGCATTTCCATGCGTGCGATGTTCTTGCCCAGGCACTGGTGCACGCCGAAGCCGAAGGACAGCTGGTCGATCACGTTGCTGCGGCGGATGTCGAACAGATCCGGGTCGCTAAACTGGCGCGCGTCGTGGTTGGCCGAATGCACCACCATCAGCAGGCGTGCCCCGGCCGGAATGGGAACGCCCTCGATCACCACGTCGCGCGTGGTGCGCCGGCGCCACGAGGCGATTGGCCCGTCGTGGCGCAGACATTCCTCGATGGCGGGCGAGATCAGCGATGGGTCTTCGCAAATCTCGTCCCACACGCTGCGGTGCTCCAGCAGCAGGCGGATGGCGTTGGCGGCGGCAAAGGAGGTCGACTCGTGCGCGGCCACGATGATGGCCATCATCATGGAATGCAGGTAGGAGTCGGTCACCACCTCGGGGTGGTGCTTTTGCTGGCGGATGGAGTAGCGCATCCAACCCGGACCTTCGGGCGTGTGGCGCATCTTCTCAAGGATTTCGCCCGACAGCTGCCAGAACTTGCCCACCGTGTGCGCGACCTCGATGCGCTCTTCGGGCGTGGCGCGGCCAAAGGCGTTCTTGGTGTGGGCGATGGCGAATTCGTGCATCTTCTCGTGGTCTTCGTCGTCGTCGATGCCCAGAAAGTGCAGCGCGACCGAAAACGGAACGTGCCAGGTCAGGCGCTTGAACAAATCGGCCTCGCCGGCGTCGATGAAGCCGTCGATGGCCTCGTTCACCAGGCGGCGCACCATGGGTTCGTGCTGGCGCAGGTGCTCGGGCGTGAAGGGGGCCATCAGCGCGCGGCGGCGCGCCATGTGCATGGGCTCGTCCTCGTTGACCAGCGTGCGGTTGAGGGCGTAGCCGTAGGACTTGAGGATGGCCAGTGCCTCCTCGGTCGGCGGCTCCGTGGATTCGAGCGCGATCGAGGGGCTGTAGGTGTGCGGATCGCGAAACACGGCCTTGATGGAATCGTATCGCGTGAGCACCCAATAGCCCAGCTTGGGACTGTAGAACACCGGCTGCTCCTCGCGTGACCAGCGCACCAGCTCGGAGGGGTTGGCCATGTAGGCATCGGTGTAGGGGTCGAAGGCGGTCGCTCGCTCATCGAACGGGCAAGCGGGCGCATCGGCCTGCGGCCCATGGTCGTACGCCACGGGGCAGGCTCGGGTCGCGGAGGGTTGGGATGGCTCTGGCATGAACGTCGCTCCAAGTTTCGGTTGGCATTGTCGGCCGTCGTGGCGGCATTGTGTTCGGTTTGCACCCGAAGGCTCCCGATGCGCGGTTTTTCCTATGGCAGGGCTAAGTTTCTTCGCCCACACTGCGGCGCGCATGTTCAGCACGGGCGGAACCCGCATGTCCAGAAGGATCGAATCCGCCGATAGGGAAAAGAAGGCCCGCCATGACGGAACTTGATCAAGCACTTTTTCTGTGGATCAACCTGAGCCCATCGGCACCAAATTGGGTATTCAGGCTGGCGCAGATGGCCAGCCAGCAATGGCTGCCGTATCTGGTGGTCGCGACGATCACCGCGCTGCTGATCGGCCGCGAGCCGTGGCGGGGGCGGGCGCTGCGCACGCTGCTTGCGGTGGCCATTGCCGCCGCCGCGTCGCGCTTGCTGAAATACGGCTTCACCATGCCGCGGCCCGCCGCGCTGGGACTTGGCGTGCAATGGCTGCCGCACAGTCCTGACCCGGGCTTTCCAAGCTCGCATGCCACGGTGGCGGCGGCCTGGGCCGTCATGGCAGCGATGGTCCCGGTCAGGCCGTGGTGGCGCGTGTTGTTTGTCGCCCTTGCCTTGGTGGTGGGCTGGAGCCGCATCGCCCTGGGCCTGCACTTTTCCGTTCGACGTCATGGCGGGCTGGATCTTGGGAACGATCATCGCGCTGGTGGTCCAGTTCATCGCCAACGCGATTGCGAATCAAGGTGCCGTGGTCGATCCGGTGGTTCCCCAGGACGACAAGGCCAGCGAGGTCATCGAGCCATGAGGATCGCGCTGCAGTCCATATCCATGAAGATTGGGTGCCGCCACGGACATCCTTGGGCCAACCGTGAACCGTCCGAGGAAGGCCAATGACGATGCCCCGTCCTGCTATTTGCGTCTGCGCCTGGGCATGCGCCCTGCTGCTAGGGGGCTGTGCCGGCTATCAACCGCTGCCACTGCCCGAGCGTGCGCAACTGATGAATGGCGTCGGCGAGCTTCGCCATTCGCTGCCGGCCACGGCGACGGACGCAGCGCCGCAGGCCATCGATGTCCAGCAGCCGCTTGACCCCCGGCAGATCGGCCTGCTCGCCATCCTGAATGCGCCCGAATTGCGCACCGAGCGCGGCGAGTTCGCCGTGGCGCAGGCCGGCGTGGTGCAAAGCAGTCTCATTCCCAACCCATCCATGAGCCTGGGCTATGCGGCGCTGCTGGGTGGCCCCGGCATCGCGGGGGCCTGGACGGCATCGCTGGCGCAGGACGTGGCCTCGCTGGTCACCTACAAGAGCCGCGTGGCTGCCGCGAAAGCGCATGTGGAGCAGGTCAATGCCGACCTGCTCTGGAAGGAATGGCAGGTGGCGCAAAAGGCGCGTTTGTTGGCGGTGGGAATCTACTGGTCCGACCAGTCGCTCATGGTGAGTCGCACCCAGCTCAGCCTGCTGACGCGCACGGCGGGCGAAATGCAGCGGGCGGTCGAACAGAACAATGCCACGCTGCCCGATCTCACACCCCTGCTTGCATCTCGGGCTGCACTCGCGCAGTCCGTTGCCACGCTGGAACTGCAGCAACTGAAGAACTGGGCCGACTTGAATGCGCTGCTGGGTCTCGTGCCGTCCGCGCGCTTTGCCATTGCGACGCCGGAAGTGGGCCGGGTGCCCGATGACGTGGACGCGCTGGCCGCGAGCGTGTCCACGCGCCGGCCCGACCTGGTGGCGCTGCAGCTTGGCTACCGTGCGGCCGACGAGAACGTGCGCAGTGCCATCCTCGGCCAGTTTCCGGCGCTGGTGCTGGGTGGTACCTGGGGCATGGACACATCCAAAGTACGGACCGCCGGACCCACGGTGACGTTCGACGTGCCCATCTTCAAGCGCAACCAGGATCAGATCGCGCTCAGCCGGGCCACGCGCCTGCTGCTGCGCGAGCAGTACCAGGTTCGCCTCGATGCCACCGAATCCACCATCCGCGCGCTGCGGGGCCGCATGGCCGCGATGGCCACGCAGCTCGTCGGCGCGAAACAGGATGCGGCCACGGCCGATGCGCAGGCCGCCACGGCACGCGCGGCGTTTGCCGCCGGCAACCTCGACGCACGTGCGCTCACCGACTACGCATCGACGGTGCTTGCGCGCCGCCTGACGGTGATCGACCTCGAGCGCGCGGCCGGCGAGGCGCAAGTCGGCCTCGAACTGGAACTGGGCCTCGGTCTGCCGCAAACCCGCATGGCCCCTTTGGACAACGCACACGAATCATGAGAATCCCGACCCTTGTTCTCGCTGTGGCGCTCGCGTGGAGCGCCATGGCGCCGGCCATCGCGGCCGAAGGCGGCGCGCCCAGCGTGCTGGTGAGCGTCGCACCGCTCAAGGCCGGCAGCCTGCCGCGAACCGTCACCGCCTGGGGCAGCATGCTGTCGCCGCCTTCGGCCACGCAAGTCATCAGCGCGCGCACGTCCGAAGCGGTGGGCGCCATTCACGTGCGCGCCGGCGAGGAGGTGCCGGCGGGAGCGCCGCTGCTGCAGCTCGTGCCCGACGCGCAAACCGCTGCCAGCTACAGCGTCGCGCAATCGGCGTTGCGCGATGCCGAACTGGCGCTGGCGCGCACGCGCGACATGCTGGCGCAGCACCTGGCCACCGCCCAGCAGCTCGATGCGGCGCGCAAAGCGCGCTCCGATGCCCAGGCGGCGCTGGACGCGCTGAAAGCCCAAGGCGCGGCCGGGGCCAGCACGGTGCGCGCGCCGTTCCACGCCATCGTCACCAAGGTCTCGGTGACACGCGGCGCGCTGGTCGCGGCCGGCGCGGCCTTGCTCGAAATCGCCAAGGCCGAGGACTTGACCTTGCGCGTGAACGTCACGCCGCCGCAGGCGCGGCTGGTGGCGCCCGGCAATCGGGTGCAGGTGGCGTCGCTTGACGGCCTGCATCGGGTCGTGGGCAAGGTGGCACGCCGCGGCGCGAGCGTCGACCCCGGAACGGGGCTGGTTCCCATCGACATCACGGTGCCGGCCAACCCGCTCTTCGCCGGCGAGAACGCGCAGGCGGAGATTGCCGTGGGGCAAATCGAGGGCTACGTGGTGCCGCATGCCGCGATCCTGGTCAACCCCGAGGGCAAGCCCTACGTGGTCCAGATTGAAGGTGGCAAGGCACGCCGGGTGGCGGTCGACGTGCTCGGCGCGCAAGGCGATGAGAACGTGGTTCGCGGCACCGCCCTGAAGGCCGATCAGCCGCTGGTGCTCAGTGGCAACTACCAGCTCGACGATGGCATGGCCGTAC
Source organism: Burkholderiales bacterium (assembly GCA_017307865.1). GTDB lineage: Bacteria > Pseudomonadota > Gammaproteobacteria > Burkholderiales > Burkholderiaceae_C > Ottowia > Ottowia pentelensis. Next base: position 35,879 of record JAFKGE010000023.1, read on the forward strand.
GGCTGGGCGGCAAGACCGCCAACGACTCTGCGGCGAGCGCCCGATGAGCTTCACCACCTGGCTGCAAGCGCACCGCCTGCCGGTGCTGGTCGTCTCGTTCGTGCTGACGCTGGCGGGCCTTTACGCGGCGGCCAGCCTGCCGATCGGCCTGTTCCCGCTGATCGACTTTCCGCGCATCCGCGTCAACGTGAACGCCGGCAGCATGCCTGCCCGGCAGATGCTGATCGACGTCACCCAGCCGCTCGAAGCCGCGGCGCGGGCTGTACCCGGCGCCGTCAGTGTGACCTCCACGACCTCGCGCGGCTCGGCGCAGATCTTCGTGGACTTCCCCTGGGGCTCGGACATGAACCGGGCGCTGCTGAGCCTGGACAGCGCGTTTGCTCAAACACTGCCCAATCTGCCACCCGGCACCTCTTACGACGCACTGCAGATGAGCCCGAACGCGGTGATGCCGTTCATCTCCTATGCGCTGACGTCCGACCAGGTCCCGCAGTCCGAGCTGCGCGCCGTCGCGCAGAACCAGATTCTGCCGCTCTTGACGGGCATTCCGGGCGTGCGCCGCATCGGCGTGCTGGGCGGGCACACGCCCGAGGTGCAGGTGGTGGTGGCGCCGCAGGTGCTGCAGCAGTATGGCCTGACCCTGCCCGACCTCGCCAGGGCGCTGGCCAGCAGCAACACGCTGCAGGCGGTGGGCCGCATCGAGGACAACAGCCTGCTGTACCTGGCCGTCGGAAACGATGCGTTCACGTCGGTCGATTCGGTCAGGAACATCGCGCTGCGCACGCCCAAGGGCGCGGTGATTCCCTTGTCGCAAGTCGCGACCATCCAGATGGGCGCGGTGCCGGAGTGGCTGCTGGTCAAGACCAACGGCAAGCCCTCGGTCAACTTCAGCGTGTTCCAGCAGGGCCAAGCCAATTCGCTGGCGCTGGCCAAGGAGATCGACGCCAGGCTGTCGACCTTCATGACAACGCAACCGCCTTCCATCCACCTCGACAAGTGGTACGACCAGACGCAGCTCGTGCGTTCCTCGATCGCCGCGCTGGAAGAAGCGATTGCCATCGGCCTGGTGTTCGCCGCGGGTGTGCTGCTCTGGTTCCTGCGCAACTGGCGCATGACGCTGGTGGCGATGATCGTGGTGCCGATGTCGGTGCTGTGCGCCGTGCTGGTGCTGTGGCTGCTCGGCATGACGATCAACATCATGACGCTGGGCGGTGTGGCGGCCGCCATCGGCCTGCTGATCGACGACGTGATCGTGATGATCGAGCAGATCGCGCGGCGCGTGGCGCAGCCGGGCGTGGCCGATCCGAAAGCCGGGGTTTTGGATGCGGCACGCGAATTTTTCGCGCCCATGATGGGCTCGTCGCTGGCCACCATCGTGATCTTCATCCCGCTTGCCTTCCTCTCGGGTGTGACCGGGTCGTTCTTCAAGTTCCTGTCGCTCACCATGGCAGCGGCGCTGATCATTTCGTTTCTGTTCACCGTGTTCGTGGTGCCGCTGCTCGCGCGCGGCCTGGTCGATTTCAGCCGCTGGACCGACCCCGGCCATGACAAGGAAACCTGGTCGCACTGCGTGCATGCGCGCGCGCTCGACCGGCTGTTTCGCTGGCCGTGGCTGATCGTGGCGGGCTTCCTGTTGCTGGCTGCGGCAGGGTATTTCGGCTATCAGCACGTCGGCACCGGCTTCCTGCCCAAGATGGACGAGGGTGGCTTCGTGCTCGACTACCGCGCAGCGCCCAGCACCTCGCTGGCCGAGACGGACCGGGAACTGGCGCAAATCGAAGACATCCTCAAGGCAAACCCCCACGTCGCGAGCTATTCACGCCGAACCGGTGCAGGCTTTGGCGGTGATTTCGTGGAAACCTATCAGGGCGACTTCGTCGTGCGCCTGGTCGACCCCGGCAAGCGGCCCGATATCTGGTCCGTGATGGACGACGTCTCGGGCAAGATCACACGGCTCGTGCCCGGCGTGGACTTCGACACGCACCAGCTCATGGGCGACATGATCGGCGACATGCTCGGCCGGCGTCAGCCGGTGGTGATCCAGCTCAGTGCCGTCGATCCCGACAGGCTGGGCGGCGTGGCGCAAAAAGTGGCCGATGCGCTGGCCAAGGCGAAAGGCGTCCAGGCGTCCTCGGTGGACAGCGGCGTGGTGCCGGCCGGCGACGCGATCGAAATCCGCGTCGATCCGACCGCTGCAGCGCTGAAAGGCATGACGGCCGCCGAGGTGCAGGCGCAGGTCTCGGGCTATCTCGACGGCACCGTGGTCACGCGCTACCTCGGCGCGCACCAGGACATCGGCGTGCGCCTGAAGCTCGCCGCACCGCACGACCCGATCTACCGCGAGCGCTTGGGCGATCTGCCAATCCAGGGGGCCAACGGCGCGATCTTTCCGCTGCACTCCGTCGCCACCACCACCTTCGTTTCCGGCGAGCCCCAGCTCACGCGCGACAACCTGCAGCAGATCGTCGCCGTCACGGCGCAAACCAACGGCTCGCTGGATCTGGGCTCCACCATCGCCGGCGTGAAAACGCTGCTGGCCCAGCCCGGCCTGATCCCGCCCGGCGTGAGCTACACGCTGGGCGGGGCCTACCAGCAGCAGCAGCAGGCGGCGCGCGGCATGCTGCGCGTGTTCGTCGCCGCCGTGGTGGCCGAGATCGTGCTGCTGATGTTCCTCTACCGCAGCCTGCTGCTGCCGCTCATCATCATGGGCACCTCGCTGCTCTCGACCGGCGCGGTGTTCGTGGGCCTGTGGCTGACGCATGTCGAGTTGAACATCACGGCCATGATGGGCATGGTGATGATCATCGGCATCGCGACCGAGATGGCGATCTTCCTGGTGTCCGAATACCAGACCTTGTGCCAGACCATGGAGGCCCGCGAGGCCGTCAAGGCCGCGGCGCTGAACCGCCTGCGCCCGATCCTGATGAGCACGCTGGCGATGATCCTGGCGCTGATCCCGATCGGTGCGGCCATCAGTGGCTCGGGCGACCAGATGCTGCAGCCGCTCGCCATCGCCATCATCGCCGGCGCCCTGGTGCAGTTGCCGCTGGTGCTGCTGGTGATGCCGGTGCTGATCGGGCTGACGCTGCGGCCCAAGCGTGCCGAAATCGCGCTGGAGTGAAACAGCAGGCGTGCTGGCTTGCCCTGCGCGAACCTTGCCCGATACGCCGCCGCGCCTATGGCTGGGCTAAGTCGAGTGGCTCAAGCTGGAGTTTCTTCACTGCTACCGGAGGAACTCCATGAAAACGCTGCCCATCACGATGGACGAGGACTGGTTCATCAAGGTCCCGGCGATCACCCTGTCGTTCTGGATCGTCAAGATTATGTGCACCACGGTCGGCGAGACCGGGGCCGACTATCTGGCGGTCAACGCCGACCTGGGCCAGGGCCTGACGCGCGCCCTGATGGCCACGCTGCTGGTCGCGGCCCTGATCTGGCAGCTGCGCACCCCACGCTACACGCCCTGGATCTACTGGCTCACGGCGGTGCTGGTGAGCGTGGTGGGCACGCAGATCACCGACCTGTTCACCGATCGGCTGGGCGTCAGCCTGTACGTCAGCACGCCGGTGTTCGCGGCCATGCTGGCCATCGTCTTTGCCATCTGGTACCGCGTCGAGGGCACGCTGTCGATCCACGACATCGTCACGCGGCGGCGCGAGCTGTTCTACTGGGCCGCCATCCTGTGCACCTTCGCGCTGGGCACGGCCGCCGGTGATTTGGCGACCGAAGCCCTGCACCTGGGCTTCACCCGCGGCGCCATTGCCTTCGGCATGTTGATCGGGCTGAGCTATCTGGCCTGGCGCCTGGGCGGCAACGCCGTGCTGACCTTCTGGATCGCCTACATCCTCACGCGCCCCTTCGGCGCCGCGCTGGGTGACCTGCTGACCCAGGCCAAGGCCTATGGCGGTCTGGGCATGGGCGCCACCTGGACCAGCGTGCTGTTCCTGTCCGTGATCGTCGCCCTGGTCGGCGTGGAGCAGTACACCGTGAGCGACCGCGACCTGGAGCGGACACTCGACCGCTCCAATGCCGTCCGTTGATGCGCTCGAATCGGTGGTCCAAGCGAGGCAAGCCATGAGCGCCAGGCCGATGGGAACGGGCACAGCCGAGCCACGGGCGGACGGTGCGCGGCGTGCGCTGGACACGCGCCGTGCCGGGCTGTGGTTCGGCGCGCTCGCGGTGCTGCTGCTGGCGCTGTCGGCGGCGCGCCCGCTGTCGGTGCCGGACGAGGGGCGCTACGCCGACGTCAGCCGCTGGATGCTGGTGTCGGGCGACTGGCTGGTCCCGCGCCTGAACGGCCTGCCGTTCTTTCACAAGCCGCCGCTCACGCACTGGCTGCAGGCGGCCAGCATGGCGGTGTTCGGCGTCCACCCCTGGGCGGCGCGCCTGCCGGGCGTGCTGCTGGGCTTGCTGATGGTGTGGTTCGGCTTCATCGTGGTGCGCCAACTGCTGGGCGCGGCGGTGGCCGGGCGCGCGGCCTTCATGCTGGGCGCCAGCGGCGCGATGTTGATCGGCGCGCCCTACGTCAACCACGACATGGGCGTGGCGGCCTGGATCAGCGTGGCGATCTGGTCGTTCGCGCGCGCGTTTTCGTTTTCGTCTTCGTTTTCCGATCGGCAAGCGCCGCACGCCGGCTGGGCCTGCCTGGGTTTTCTGGCCTGCGCGCTGGGCGTGCTGACCAAGGGGCTGATCGGCGTGGCGCTGCCGGCGCTGGTGATGCTGGCGTGGGTGAGCTGGACGCGCCAGTGGCGTCGGGTCTGGCGCCTGCCGTGGGTGCGTGGGCTGGTGGTCTTTTTTGGGGTGGCGCTGCCCTGGTTCGTGATGATCGGGCGCCAGTTTCCCGGCGCGCTGGCCTACCTCTTCGGCGTGCAGCAGTTCTCGCGCTACCTCGGCACCGGCTTCAACAACGCGCAGCCCTGGTGGTTCTATGGGGTTGGCATCGCGCTGCTGCTGGCGCCCTGGAGCGTGTTCGCCGGGCTGGAAGGCTGGGCGCGGCTGCGTACGCGGCGCGCCATAACCGCGCGCACTGGCAAGGATCCATGGGTCGCGCTGTGCTGGATCTGGCTGGCCGTGATCCTGCTGTTTTTCAGCATTCCGCAGTCCAAGCTGATCGGCTACATCTTTCCGGCCCTGCCGCCGCTGGCGGTGCTGGCCGCGTTGGGTTGGCACCGGTTGATGGACGGGCGCCGCACCGCGCGGGCGTGGCTGGCCGCGTTGGCCCTGCTGCCGGTGCTGTTCAGCGTGGGGCTGACGGTGGCCTATCCGCACGCGCAGCGGCACGAGGGCATGGCGCGCGACGTGGCGCTCGAATTGCGCACGCGGCTGGCGCCCGGCGACGTCGTTCTGGTGACCGGCGACTACCCCTTCGATCTGCCCTTCGTCGCCCGCCTGCGCTCGCCGCTGGTGGTGGTGCAGGACTGGCCGCGCCTGCGTGCGAAAGAGGGCGACACCTGGCGTCGGGTACTGCTCGACGCCGGCGGCTTTGAACCGGCCCTGGCGGCCGAGGTGCTGCGCACGCCGGATGCCCTGCAGCAAGAGGCGCACGCGCCAAGGCGATGGCTGCTGGCGCCGAACCGGCCCGGCCCGCGCGATCCGCCGATTGCGGATGCCTGGCGCTTGGTGGACCGCGGCCGCGCCTGGACGCTGTATCGATCGTCGCCGCTGCCGGCATCCGAGCGGCCGGTCGCCACGCGTTGAGCGGCGTGGACGGCGCCTTCAAGCATTGATTTTTCCCCATCAGAAAGGAAACCTGTCATGTCTTCGTCAACCCTGTCGCTCCGTTGCTTGGCCGCCGGCTCGATGCTGGCTCTGCTGTTGGCGGCCGCTGGTTGCTCCAAATCGGTCGAACCGCCGCCGCCCACTGCGGGGCAGCCGCGTGCGGCGCCCCAGGCCAGGGCCGCTTCGGCGCTGGGCGACCTGTCATCGTTCCGGGTCATTGCCGCCGACGTCGCGACCATCGTCGACCGGGGCGACCTGGCGGCGGCCAAGACGCGCATCAAGGATCTCGAAGTCGCCTGGGACGCGGCCGAGGCAGGGCTGAAGCCGCGCGCTGCCGACGACTGGCATGGGGTGGACAAGGCCATCGACCGGGCGCTGAAGGCGCTGCGCGCCGACCCGCCCAATGCCGCCGACTGCAAGCAGGCCTTGACGGCCTTGCTGAACACCATCGACGGCATGGCCGGCAAGGCGTGAACGGCGCCGCTTCGGTCGGTCATGCGCGCTATCCTCGGCGGGCCCGACGCTGCCGGCGCAGGGGATGGGGGAGTCCTGGCTTGTGAACGTTCCTGAACTGATCCAGCACTACGGCTACCTGGCGGTGGCCGTGGGTACCTTTCTGGAAGGCGAGACCGTCCTGCTGCTGGCGGGCGCGGCGGCCAGCCGTGGGCACCTGGCGCTGCCCACCGTCATCGGGGTGGCCACGCTGGCGAGCTTTGCCGGCGACCAGCTGTTCTTTCTGCTGGGGCGGCGCTACGGCAGTCGGCTGCTGGCGCGCTGGCCGTCGCTGCACGCGCGCACGGCGCGGGCGCGTGGCCTGCTCGAGCGCCACCACACGCCGGTGATCCTGGCGGTGCGCTTTCTGTACGGCCTGCGCGTCGCGGGGCCGATCGCCATCGGCATGAGCGGCGTACCCTGGCTGCGCTTCTTGCTGCTCAACCTGGCTGGCGCCATTGTCTGGGCCATCATCGTGGCCGGCGTGGGCTATGGCTTTGGCCAGGCGGCGGCACGGATGCTGGGCGGCGTCGACGCCGACGAGCTGCTGTGGGTGGGCGCCCTGCTGCTGGGGGTGGGCCTGTGGTGGGTCTGGTCGCGCCGCAAGCTGGGCTTGCGCGCGACACGGGAGGAATGAAGCGATGCGGGTGCTGTTGGTGGAAGACGACGTCATGATCGGCGAGGCCGTCCAGGGCTCGCTCAAGGACGCGTCCTACGCGGCCGACTGGGTCAAGAACGGCCAGACGGCGCTGACCACGCTGGCCGCGCAGCACTACGACCTGGTGCTGTTGGACCTGGGGCTGCCCGGCAAGGACGGCCTGGCCGTGCTGCAGGCCCTGCGCGCCCGCGGCAACCCGGTGCCGGTGCTGATCATCACCGCGCGCGACGGCCTGGATGACCGCCTGCGCGGGCTGGACGGCGGCGCCGACGACTATGTGCTCAAGCCCTTCGAGATGGCCGAGCTGCTGGCCCGCATGCGCGCCGTGCTGCGGCGCCGGGGCGGGCAGGCGGCGCCGGTGCTGGGCAACGGCGTGGTGTCGCTGGACCCCGCCACGCGCGAGGCGGGCGTGGCGGGTGCGGCGCCGGTGCAGCTGTCGGGCCGCGAATTCTCCCTGTTGCAGGCGCTGCTGCTGCGCCCCGGCGCCATCCTCTCGCGCGGCGAGCTGGAAGACCGCATCTACGGCTGGGGCGAGGAAGTGGAAAGCAATGCGGTCGAATATCTGATCCATGCGCTGCGGCGCAAGCTGGGCAGCGAAGTCATCAAGAACGTGCGGGGCGTTGGATGGATGGTTTCCAAGGGCGTTTGAACGCGTCGCTGCAGCGCAAGCTGTCGCTGGCGCTGCTGGGCACCATCGTCCTGGTGGCGCTGGCGGCGGGCGTGCTGTCCTTCGCGGCGGCCTACGACGAGGCGCAGGAGCTGCAGGACGACGTGCTGCGCCAGGTGGCCACGCTGGCGCAAGGGAGGGTTGCGAACGCGGCGGTGCCGGCCCTGGCCGATGGCCACTTCGCGGACCATGACGATGCCTCGCGCCTGTACGTGCAGGTTCTGGGCCAGGACAACCCCGAGAGCCTGACGATCGACCAGGGCGGCCCGCTGCCCGTGCCGGTGACCACGCCCGACGGCCTGCACACCCTGAGGCTGGCGGGCGAGAACTTTCGCGTCCTGGTCAAGACCCGCTCCGATGGCGCGCGCATCGTGGTGGCGCAGGAGGCCGACTTTCGCGACGACATCGCGCAGGGCAGCGCGCTGCGCACGGTGTTGCCGTTCGCGGTGCTGGTGCCGATCTTGCTGTTCGTGGTGGTGAGTCTGGTGCGGCGGATGTTCCGGCCCGTGGTGCGGCTGGCCGAGGCCATCGACCGGCGCGGCGACGGTGATTTGCAGCCAGTGGCGGAGCAGAACCTGCCGGCCGAGGTGCGCCCCTTCGTGCGCGCCATCAACCGCCTGCTGGGCCGCGTGGCGCAAACGCTGGACGGCCAGCGCCGCTTCGTCGCCGACGCCGCGCACGAGCTGCGCTCACCACTGACGGCCCTGTCCCTGCAGGCCGAGCGCCTGCAGCAGGCGCCCATGTCCGAGCCGGCGCGCGAGCGCCTGGCCGTGCTGCGCCAGGGCATCGAGCGCGGTCGCGCACTGCTGGAGCAGTTGCTGTCGTTGGCGCGGGCGCAGCAACGAGCCGAGCCGCCGGCCGCCGGCGTGTCGGTACAGGCGGTGTTCCGACGCGTGCTGCAGGACTTGTTGCCGCTGGCCGAGGCGCGGCAGATCGACGTGGGGGTGGCCGGCGAGGGCGATGCGCGGGTGGCGGCCAGCGAGCTGGACCTGTTCACCCTCGTCAAGAACCTGGTCGACAACGCCATTCGCTACACCCCGGCCGGTGGGCGAGTCGATCTGTCGGTCGAGTCCCGGCCCGAGGGCGTGCTGCTGGGCGTCCAGGACAGCGGCCCCGGCATCGCGCCGGCCGAGCGCGAGCGCGTGTTCGATCCCTTCTATCGCACCCTGGGCAACGAGCAGACCGGCTCGGGCCTGGGCCTGGCCATCGTGCAGACCATCGCCCAGCGCCTGGGGGCGCGGGTGTCGCTCGACGATGCCGACCCGGCCGTGCCGGCCGGCTTGCTGGTGCGGGTGCTGCTGCCGGCCCATGGAGAGGATGCATTGCGGTAGTGGAATAACTGTATGAAAATACAGTTGTGCAAGCGCCACCGCCCCGTCCTGAACCCGATGCGACCCCGAACCCGCTGCAGCCGCACAAGGGGCGCGGCGCGGTGTCGCGGCTGGCGCATCGATTCGAGCGCGACCAGCGCAGCGCCTTCGACGACGGCTGGGGTGATGCGCAGGCGGTCGATGAAGACGCGGCGCCGCCACCGGCCACCCAGGTGATTTTCGAGGACGCGCGCAGCGCCATCAGCGCCAACGACTCGCCCGACATCGCGTTCGACTATTCGGTCAACCCCTATCGCGGCTGCGAGCACGGCTGCATCTACTGCTTTGCGCGGCCCACGCACAGCTATTTGGGTTTGTCGCCCGGGCTGGACTTCGAGACGCGCATCGTCGCCAAGCGCAACATCGCCGCCGTGCTGGCGCGCGAGCTGGCGGCGCCGCGCTATCGGCCCTCGGTGATCAACATCGGCTCGGCCACCGACTGCTATCAGCCGCTGGAGCGCGAGCTGCGGCTCACGCGCGCGCTGATCGAGGTGCTGGCGCAGGCGCGCCACCCGTTTTCCATCGTCACCAAGTCCAGCGGCATCGAGCGCGACCTGGACCTGCTGGCACCGCTGGCCGCGCAGGGCCTGGTGGCGGTCTACGTCACGATCACCACGCTGGATGCCGGCCTGGCGCGCCGGCTGGAGCCGCGCGCCGCCGCGCCGCACCGGCGCCTGCGCACCCTGCGCACGCTGGCAGAGGCCGGGGTGCCGGTGGGCGTCAGCGTGGCGCCGCAGATTCCCTTCGTCAACGAGGACATGGAGCAGGTGCTGGCCGCCGCGCGCGCGGCCGGCGCCATGAGCGCCTTCTACACCGTGCTGCGCCTGCCCTGGGAGCTGTCGGAGCTGTTCCAGCAGTGGCTGCAGGTGCACGTGCCGGACCGGGCCGAGCGCGTCATGGCCCGCGTGCGCGATCTGCGCGGTGGCCGCGACTACGACAGCGCCTGGGGCCAGCGCATGCACGGGCAGGGCCTGTGGGCCGACCTGCTGCGCCAGCGCTTCGAGCGCGCCTGCCGGCGCCTGGGCCTGAACCGCCAGCGCATCGCGCTGGATGTCGGCCGCTTTCGGCCGGCCGCGCTGGGTGGCCAGGCCGAGCTTTTTGAATGATTTTCGGCCCTGGCCCTCGCCGATCAAGCGCTAGCAGCTATCAAATTAATAGTCTCAGCCGGCCGCGCGGCACATCACGCCCATGTCGCGCGCCGGCTGGTACACGCGGGTGGCCACGCCCAGCAGGCCCAGCACGGTGTGAAAGTAATCGTCTTGCGACACCTTCTCGTCGCGCAGCTTGCCCAGGCAGGCCTGGGTGATGCCGCTTTGCTGCTGGAACTGGGGCGAGAGCCAGAAGATCCAGGGAATGTGCTTTTGCACGTCGGGCGCAAAGCGGTAGGGCAGGCCGTGCAGGTACAGGTTGTTCTCGCCCAGCGACTCGCCGTGGTCGGACAGATACATCAGCGCCGGTGCCCAGTTCGTCTCGTGCGCCTTCAGCCAGTCGATGTCGCTGGCCAGCACGTGGTCGGTGTAGACGATGGTGTTGTCGTAGGCGTTGACCACCTGCTCGCGCGAGCACTGCTGCAGCGCGTTGGTGGTGCATTCGGGCTCGAACTTCTTGAAGGCCTTGGGCGAGCGCTTGTAATAGGCCGGCCCGTGGCTGCCCATCTGGTGCATGAATACCACCACGCCGCGCGCGCGCCGCTCGGCCGGTAGTTGGGCGATGCGCTCGTCCAGGCCGTTCAGCATCACCTCGTCCAGGCATTCGCCCTCGGCATCGCACAGGCCGGGGGTTTGCAGCGCCTGGTCGTCCACCGTGGGCACGCGGTCGCACACGCCCTTGCAGCCGCCGGCCTGGTTGTCCAGCCACAGCACGGCGTAGCCGGCGTGCTGCAGCACGTCGGCCAGGCCCTCGGTGTTGTCCTGGCGCTCGTTGAAAGCCACGCGCCCCAGCGGCGAGAACATGCAGGGCACCGAGGCGGCGGTGTTGGTGCCGCAGGACCAGGCGTTGCGCAGGCTGACCACGCCGCGCGCGGCCAGCTCGGGCGTGGTGTCGCGCGCGTAGCCGTTCAGCCCGAAGTGATCGGAGCGCGCGGTCTCGCCCACCACCAGCAGCACCAGGGGCGGGCGCGCGCCCGCGGGCCGCGGCGCCACATGGGCGTCCTCGCCCAGCGGCAGCACGGCGGCGCCGTTGCGCTGGATCGGCTGCTGGCCCAGGATGGCGATGGCGTAGAACGAGTTGAGCGGGTTGATCAGGTAGCGCAGCTGGGTGTGGTTGCGCATGGTGGCCGACAGGTCCTGAAACGACAGGCCCATGGCGGCCACGGCCACGGCCAAGCCCGCTACCACGGTGAAGAGGTTGTTGCGCGCCTGCCGGCCCAGTGTGGGCCAGGTGATGCGCGCGCGCCACAGCAGCGCCACCGGCAGCACGCCCAGCAGCAGCAGCGCGCCGAGCATGCGCCAACTCATCAGCTCGCGCGCCTCGCGCGAGTCGGTCAGCAACACGTTGACCATCATGGTGCGCTCGATCACCACGCCGTAGCTGAGCATGAAGTACGCCCCCGCCGCGGCGGCCAGCAGCACCACCGTCAGCATCGGCTTGAGCGTCCAGCGCCAGGCGAACAGGGCCGACAGCGCCACGTGCACCGCGCCGATCATCAGCGCGAAGGCCAGGCCGAACAGCAGCCCGCGCGCATTGCCCAGTTCGGGCAACGCCGCCAGGCCGCGCCACAGCGCCAGGTTGCCGATGCTGGCCACCCACAGCGCCGCCAGCACCATCACCGTGAGGGGACGCAGGCCGCGCGGCGCGGCGGAGAGGAAAGGGCGGTTCGTCACGGCCGCGGGCGGCGGTCAGGCGCTGAAGAAGTTGCGCACCTTGTCGGTCCAGCGCTCGGTGCTGGGCGAATGCTTGGCGCCACCCTTTTTCAGCGACTCGTCGAACTCTTTCAACAGCTTGCGCTGGTGCTCGGTCAGCTTGACCGGGGTTTCCAGGCTGATGTGGCAGTACAGGTCGCCCGGGTAGGACGAGCGCACGCCCTTGATGCCCTTGCCGCGCAGGCGAAACTGCTTGCCGGCCTGCGTGCCCTCGGGGATTTCGATGGCCGCCTTGCCGCCCAGCGTGGGCACCTCGATCTCGCCGCCCAGCGCGGCGGCGGCAAAGCCGATCGGCACCACGCAGTGCAGGTCGTCGCCGTCGCGCTCGAAGATGTCGTGCTTCTTGGTGCGGATCTCGATGAACAGGTCGCCCGGCGGGCCGCCGTTGCTGCCCGGCTCGCCGTTGCCGGTGGAGCGGATGCGCATGCCGTCGTCGATGCCGGCCGGAATCTGCACCTCCAGCGTCTTCTGGTTCTTGATCTTGCCCTGGCCGTGGCAGGTGGTGCAGGGCTCGGGAATGATCTTGCCCGTGCCGCGGCAGTGCGGGCAGGTCTGCTGCACGCTGAAAAAGCCCTGGCGCATCTGCACCACGCCCTGGCCGTTGCAGGTGGTGCAGGTCTTGGCGCTGGTGCCTGGTTTGGCGCCGCTGCCGTGGCAGGTGCCGCAGTCGTCCCAGCTGGGGATGCGGATTTGCGCCTGCTTGCCGGCGGCCGCCTCTTCCAGCGTGATTTCCATGGCGTAGCTGAGGTCGGCGCCGCGATACACCTGCCGCCCGCCGCGCGCACCGCCCGCCCGGCCGCCGCCGCCGAAGATGTCGCCGAAGATGTCGCCGAAAGCCTCGGCAAAGCCGCCGAAGCCCTCGGGGCCGCCGCGCATGTTGGGGTCCACGCCCGCATGGCCGTACTGGTCGTAGGCGGCCTTCTTCTGCGGGTCCGACAGCATCTCGTAGGCTTCCTTGGCCTCCTTGAACTTGGCCTCGGCCGCCGCCGCCGCCTCGCCCTGGTTGCGGTCGGGGTGGAACTTCATCGCCAGCTTGCGATAAGCCTTCTTGATCTCATCGTCGGAAGCGTTCTTGGGAACGCCCAGGACGTCGTAGTAGTCGCGTTTGGTGGCCATCAAAATTTCTCGACACTGATCAGGCAAACGCCGCGCAGCCGATTCCGGGGAATCCGTTGCGCGGCGACGAGGGCTGCAGGCGGGCGGTGGTCACCCGTGCAAACCGTGGCATCTCAGTCCTTCTTGACTTCCTTGACCTCGGCGTCGACCACGTTGTCGTCGGCCGGGGCCGACGCCTGCGCGCCACCCGGCGCGCCGCCCGCGGCACCGGCGGCCTGCGCGGCCGCCTGCGCATCGGCGTACATCTTCTCGCCCAGCTTCTGGCTGGCCGTCATCAGGGTCTCGGTCTTGCTGTCCATCGCGGCCTTGTCGTCGCCCTTGAGGGCTTCTTCCAGTTCCTTGATGGCGGCTTCGACCTGGCCCTTTTCGGCCGCATCCAGCTTGTCGCCGTGCTCGGCGAGCGACTTGCGCACGCTGTGCACCAGGGCGTCGCCCTGGTTGCGCGCCTGCACCAGCTCCAGCTTCTTGTGGTCCTCGGCGGCGTTCAGCTCGGCGTCCTTCACCATCTGCTGGATCTCGGACTCGGACAGGCCCGAGTTGGCCTTGATGGTGATCTTGTTTTCCTTGCCCGTGCCCTTGTCCTTGGCCGACACGTGCAGGATGCCGTTGGCGTCGATGTCGAAGGTCACCTCGATCTGCGGCAGGCCGCGCGGTGCGGGCGGAATGCCTTCCAGGTTGAACTCGCCCAGCGCCTTGTTGCCACTGGCCATTTCGCGCTCGCCCTGGTAGACCTTGATCGTCACGGCCGGCTGGTTGTCGTCGGCGGTGGAGAAGGTCTGGGCGAACTTGGTCGGGATGGTCGTGTTCTTGGTGATCATCTTGGTCATCACGCCGCCCAGGGTCTCGATGCCCAGGGACAGCGGGGTGACGTCCAGCAGCAGCACGTCCTTGCGGTCGCCCGAGAGCACCTGGCCCTGCACGGCGGCGCCCACGGCCACCGCTTCATCGGGGTTTACGTCCTTGCGCGGCTCCTTGCCGAAGAACTCCTTGACGGTGTCCTGCACCTTGGGCATGCGCGTCTGGCCGCCGACCAGGATGACGTCGTTGATGTCGCCCACGGCGATGCCGGCGTCCTTGATGGCGGTGCGGCAGGGCTCGATGGAGCGGGCGATCAGGTCTTCGACCAGGGCCTCCAGCTTGGCGCGCGTGAGCTTGATGTTCAGGTGCTTGGGCCCGCTGGCATCGGCCGTGATGTAGGGCAGGTTGATGTCGGTGGCGGCGCTGGAGGACAGCTCGATCTTGGCCTTTTCGGCCGCTTCCTTCAGGCGCTGCAGGGCCAGCACGTCGTTCTTCAGGTCGACGCCGGCTTCCTTCTTGAATTCGCCGATGACGTAGTCGATGATGCGCTGGTCGAAGTCCTCGCCGCCCAGGAAGGTGTCGCCGTTGGTGGCCAACACCTCGAACTGCTTCTCGCCGTCGACGTCGGCGATCTCGATGATCGAGATGTCGAAGGTGCCGCCGCCCAGGTCATAGACGGCGATCTTGCGGTCGCCCTTGGCCTGCTTGTCCAGGCCGAAGGCCAGCGCGGCGGCCGTCGGCTCGTTGATGATGCGCTTGACGTCCAGGCCGGCGATGCGGCCGGCGTCCTTGGTGGCCTGGCGCTGGCTGTCGTTGAAGTAGGCCGGCACGGTGATCACGGCCTCGGTCACGGGCTCGCCCAGGTAGTCCTCGGCGGTCTTCTTCATCTTGCGCAGGATTTCGGCGCTGATCTGCTGCGGCGCCAGCTTTTGCCCGCGCACCTCGACCCAGGCGTCGCCGTTGTCGGCCTTGATGATCTTGAAGGGCATCAGGTCGATGTCCTTTTGCACTTCCTTGTCGTCGAACTTGCGGCCGATCAGGCGCTTGACGGCGTAGATGGTGTTCTTGGGGTTGGTGACGGCCTGGCGCTTGGCCGGCGCGCCGACCAGCACCTCGTTGTCGTCCTGGTAGGCGACGATGGAGGGGGTGGTGCGCGCGCCCTCGGCGTTCTCGATCACCTTGGTCGCATTGCCTTCCATGATGGCGACGCACGAGTTGGTGGTGCCCAGGTCAATACCGATGATTTTTCCCATGTTGGTTCTCCGCGAAAAATTTTGAGATTCAGATGTGGATGCAGGTGCGGCTGGCGCTGGCAATTTTCAAGCGCACGACTGCGATTTGAGATTTTTTGCCGCCGGGCCGCCCCAAGGCAAAAAAAGCCCCCTCGGGGGGCAGCGCACCGCGCGCAGCGGGGGAGCGTGGGGGCTTCATTTTGGGGCGGCGACGGTCACCATGGCTGGCCGCAGCACCCGCTCGGCGATGACGTAGCCCTTTTGCAGCACGGAGACGATGGTGTTCGGGTCCTGGTCGGCCGGCACCATGGCGATGGCCTGCTCGCGCGTGGGGTCGAACCGGGCGCCTGGCGCCGGGTTGACCTCGCTCACCTTGTTGCGCTCCAGCACGCTCATCAGCTGGCGGTGGGTGGCCTGGGTGCCTTCCAGCAGCTGCTCGGCGCTGGCGTTTTCCACCTTCAGCGCGGCTTCCAGGCTGTCGACCACGGCCAGCAGGCTCTCGGCAAAGGACTCGACGGCGAACTTGCGCACCTTGGCGACTTCCTCGTCGGCGCGGCGGCGGGCGTTCTGCGCCTCGGCCTGGGCGCGCATGGCCTGCTCGACCAGGTCGGTCACCTTGGCCTGCAGGGCCGTCAGCTCGGCCTGCGTGTTTTGCTCCTGGGCCATGGAATCGGCGGCGTCGGCCGCGGCGGCGGCCTCCATTTCCTCTGGGCTCAGGGGGCTGTCGAAGGGGGACGGGGGGCGGGGCGCGCCGGGCGGGTTGTAGTTGGGGTCGGACATGCTCGGAAGACGGGTTGAAGCCGGAAAGGCGGTGCTTTCCTCGCACATGGGTGCCGAAGCCGGCTCTTCAAGGGCGTGCGAGGGCCCAAGGCGCATTTTGGCGGATGCCGGGAGCTCGATCGGCCTGCCGGCAACAAAAAACGCTCCCGGCGGAGCGTTTCGGGGGCGGCGAGGCGACGGGCCAGCCTCAGTCGGTGACGCCCAGCAGCTCGACGTCGAACTTGAGCGTGGCGCCCGGCGGGATGACGCCGCCGGCGCCGCGTGCGCCGTAGCCCAGCTCGGGCGGGATGATCAGGGTGCGGGCGCCGCCCACCTTCATGCCGGCCACGCCCTCGTCCCAGCCGCGGATGACCATGCCGGCGCCGAGCGGAAAGACGAACGGGTCGCCCCGGTCGTGGCTGGAGTCGAACTTGGCGCCGGGCTGGCCGTTTTCATAGAGCCAACCGGTGTAGTGCACGGTGACGGTCTGGCCGCGGCGGGCTTCGGCGCCTTCGCCGGCGCGGGTGTCGGTGATTTGCAGGGACGAGCTCATTGGGCGACCCTCCGCGCTACGCGCTGCGGGTTTCGCGCTTGGGAGCGGCCCGGCGCGCTCAAGGCGGGCGCGTTCACTTCTTCTTGCCCTGCGCGGCCACCCACTTGGTGGCGAAGGCCTGCAGGTCGGACAGGCGCTTGGTCAAATCGGCCCCGCTGGGGGTCAGGCTGTAGCCGTCCGAGCCGTGCGTGACCAGGTTGGCCGCGCGCAGCTCCTTCAGGCGGGTGTTGAGGGTGTTGGGGGTGATGCCGCCGACGCTGTCCTGCAGCAGGCGAAAGGTCTGGGGATGGCCGTCGCGCAGGGCCCACAGCACACGAATGGCGTAGCGCGCCTCAAGCAGCGCTAACAGCTGGCTGGTGGCGGAATTTTCTTTCGAGCTCATGTCGGGCTTCTCCTCGGGTTCGCTGGATGCGTCGAGGAGACTATATCGCAAATCTGTAGCACGCTAGCAGTTTCATAGCTCCCGACGGCGGCCGGGCGTGGGCCGGCCGCTACAAAATCCAGAATCCCGGCGGCGGAACTGGGGTAATCCCTTAGCTGCCGTGAATCTTCTGCAACAGCCGGATCAGGGTGCGCCGTTCGGCGGCGCTCAGGGCCTGGGCGGCCTCGGTTTCGAGCTGGGAGGCGGCGCTTTCGGCCTCGCGCATCAGGGCCTGGCCCTCGGCCGTCAGCAGCAGGCTTTGCGCCCGCCCGTCCAGCGGGTGGGGGCGGCGCTGCAGCAGGCCGCGGCGCTCCAGCGCGCCGATCTTGCCGACCAGGTTGGGCGGCAGCAGGTTGAGGGCATCGCACAGCTGGCGCGAGGTGACGCCCGGGTTGTGGTGGATCAGCGACAGAATGGAAAAATCGACCACCCGCAGGCCGAACTGCGCCATGCGCGGCACGAACTGGCCAATGATCTTCAGCGCCGCCATGCGGGCGTTGAAGCCCACCAGCGACTGCAGAAAGCGCGTGTCCACCGCCTCGACGGGGGCGGGGGCAGGGGCGAGCGGGAGCGGCGGGTCTTGGGTCACGTCAGGGGGCGGGCGGGCCGGAGGCCGGGCGATGTTCGCACAGGCGGCGGCGCCGGCCCGCGCGGACATCACTCGACCTTGAACTGGCCGTCCACCACCTTCATCATCACGCCGGTGTCGTTGGTGTAGCCCCAGTGGTCCTGCGCGGTCCAGTTCAGCACGCCGTGCGCCAGCACGGTGCGGCCGATGTGCTCGAAGGCATCGCGCAGCGCGGCGCGGAACTCGGGCGTGCCGGGCTTGGCGGTCTTCAGGGCGACCGGCACCGCCTTTTCCATCACCGTGATCGAGTCGTAGGCGTGGCCGGCAAACTGGTTGCGCGAGCCGGGGCCGTAGGCCTTTTCATACTGCTGCACGAACTTGATGGCCTCTTGTTTTGAGGGGTGCGAGTCGGGCAGCTGCTCGGCCAGCACGGCCGGGCCGGAGACGACGTAGGTGCCCTCGACCGCCTTGCCGCCCACGCGCATCAGGTCGCGCGTGGCGGCGGCGTGGGTCTGGTAGACCTTGCCCTTGTAGCCGCGCTCGCGCAGCGCCATCTCGGGCATGGCGGCGCCGCTGCCCGAGGCCACGACCAGGATCGCGTCGGGGTTGGCCGACACCAGCTTGAGCGCCTGGCCAGTGACGCTGGTGTCGGCGCGGGCGAAGCGCTCGACCGGGCCGAACTTGATGCCCGCCTTCTCGGCCATCGGCTTGAAGTCGGTCAGCCAGGTCTCGCCGTAGGCGTCGCTGTAGCCCAGAAAGCCGACCGACTTGACGCCCAGCTTCTTCATGTGCTCCAGCACCGCGTAGCCCATCACCGAGTTGGACTGCGGCATGCGGAAGGTCCATTGGTCCTTGCCCGCGGGCAGCGCCACCGGCGACCATGCCAGCTGCGGCGTCTTGGACTCATCGGCCACCTGGGCGATGGCGGCCGCCACCGGCGTGGCCACCGAGCCCATGATGACGTCGACCTTGTCCTGCGCCACGAAGCGCTTGGCGGCCGTCACGCCCTGGGTCGGGTCGGTGGCGTCGTCCATCACGATCACGTTGAGCTTTTCGCCCGCGATTTCCTTGGGCCACAGCTTGACCTCGTTGCCCACCGGAATGCCCAGCCCCGAGGCCGGCCCGGTGAGCGGCGCGATCACGCCGATGGTGATGTCGGCCAGCGCCGTGCCGCAGGCGGCAAGGGCGCAGGCGGCCACGAGGGCCTTGAGTGCATGGGTTTTCATGGTGCGTGTCTCCTGGTGGCTGTGGTTGGGAGGGTGGAGGGGTTGAATCAATCTTCGGGTTTGAAACCGGTGGCCTTGACCCATTGCGCCCAGAAGGCACTCTCGGTCTGCTGCATCTGCGCCAAGGCCGGCGGCGTGCTGGCAGCGGCCACCAGACCCGTGCGCGCCAAGGCGTCGGCCATGCCGGGCACGGCGGCTTGGACACCACCGCTGATCTGCTGCTGGATGTCCGCTGGCAGAGCGGCCGGCGCATACAAGCCGTACCAGCCATCCAGCACAACGTCGATGCCCTGATCCTTGAGTGTTGGCACGCCGTCCAGCATGTCCGTCGGCTGCGAACCCGCGGTCGCCAGCACGCGAATTTTGCCGGCCTTGTGATGCTCGATCACATCGGCCAATGGAGTGACCACCAAGGAAATGGCGCCGCCGATCAAGTCGACCACCGAAGGCGCCGCACCGCGGTAGGGGACGTTCACCAGTGGCAGCTGGGCCCGCGTGGCCAGTGCCTGGCCCAAGAAATGCGGGATGGTACCGGTGCCGGGCGAACCGAACGAAGGCTTGTTGGCTGGATTGCGCGCCCACCGGAGAAACTCATCCAATGATTTGGCACCGGTGGCTGGACCGGTGGAAAACGCATAGTCGAAGTTGCAGATACGCCCGATGGGTGTGAAGTCGCGCACCGGGTCATAGCCCAGCTTACGGTAAATGTGCGAAAACAACGTCATCGGGCCGTGCGGCACCAGCATGAGCGTGTTGCCGTCCGGCTTGGCATCCTTGACGGCCGCAACCATGATTCGGCCGCCGGCGCCGGTGCGGTTCTCCACAATGACTGGGCGCTTCAGTTCCGCTTGCAGTGCGCTGGCCAAAAGCCGCGCGGTCTGGTCGGCCGAGCCGCCCGGGGCAAAACCCACCATGATCTTCAGGGGCGAGCCGGACTCGGCGCGCACGAGCGAACTGAAGGCGGTCAGTGATGCAGCGGCGCCGAGGCCGAGCATGTGGCGTCGGTGCAGATGAGGGTGGTGGGGCATGGTGATGTCTCCGGACGGTGAGTCTTTTCGCGTTGCAGCGCCTTTGGCCTCAGCTGCACTTGTCCTTGATGAAGTCGGGCACCGGAATGGCTTGCAGGCGCCCGCCCTCGGGGTGAATGCAAAAGGCGCGCGTCTCGCGGCCTTCGCACAGCAGCGCGTCGCCCTTCATCACCACGTGCTTTTGCACGAAGGTCTTGGCGGCCCAGCTTTCGATGCTGGTGTGTACTTGCAGCGTGTCGCCGTAGGTGGCGGGGCGCATGAACTTGGTGTGGATCTCCAGCAGCGGCGTGCCGATGATGCCGTGCGAGGCCTTCAACTCGCGCCAGGGCGGCACGCCGCACTGCATGAAGAAGTCCAGCGACGAGGCGTCCATCCACTTGCTGAAGTTGGGAAAGAACACGATGCCGGCCGGGTCGCAGTCACCGAACATCACTTTCACTTCGTAGACGGTGGTCTTGCTCATGGTCGTGCTCAGCGCGGCGCCATGCGCAGCGCGCCGTCCAGGCGGATCACCTCGCCGTTCAGGTGGCCGTTCGTGACGATGTGGCAGGCCAGTTCGGCGAACTCGCCGGGTTTGCCCAGGCGCTGCGGAAACGGGATGCTGGCGGCCAGCGAGGCCTGCACCGGCTCGGGCAGGGTGCGCATCAGCGGGGTGGCGAACAGGCCGGGGGCGATGGTGCACACGCGAATGCCGTGCTGCGCCAGGTCGCGCGCCATCGGCAGCGTCATGCCGACCACGCCGCCCTTGCTGGCGCTGTAGGCCTGCTGGCCGACCTGGCCGTCGAAGGCGGCCACGCTTGCGGTGAACACCATGGCGCCGCGCTCGCCGTCCTCCATCGGATCGAGCTTGGCACAGGCGGCGGCAAACAGGCGCGCGGCGTTGTAGGTGCCGATCAGGTTGACGTTGACGACCTTGATGAAGTCTTCGAGCGGCGCGGCGCTGCCGTCCTTGCCGATCACGCGCTTGGCGGCGCCGATGCCGGCGATCTGCATCAGGATGCGCGCCGGGCCGTGCGCGGCCGCCGCCTGGTCGATGGCGGCCTGCATGCTGTCGCCGTTGCTGACGTCGGCCTGCACAGCCAGGCCGCCGATGTCGGCCGCGACCTTTTTCGCGTTGTCGAGATTGAGGTCGATCACCGTCACCCTGGCGCCCAGCCGCGCCAGCTCGCGCGCCGTGGCCTCGCCCAGGCCCGAGCCACCGCCGGTGACCAGGGCTGCCTGTCCTTGGATCTTCATGTCTTGCTCCTTACTATTGATTGGATAGCTTCTTGCGCTTGCTGCATAAGCGCCAGAGGCCAATTTGATTCATGAACAGCCGAACGCAGAGGACGCAAAGGATTCGCAGAGGGCGCAGAAAAAACCTTTCTTTGGTCTTTCTTCTGCGTCCTCTGCGTCATCTTTGCGTCCTCTGCGTTCGGTATTTGGATTCAGGCAGCCGGGTTCTCCAGCAGCAGCGCCATGCCTTGGCCGCCGCCCACGCAGGCCGAGCTGATGCCCCACTTGACGCCCGCGCGGCGCATCTCGCGCGCCACGGTGAGGGTCAGGCGCACGCCGGTCGCCGCCAGTGGGTGGCCCAGCGCGATCGCGCCGCCGTTGACGTTGAGCTTGGCCAAGTCCAGCCCCAGTTCCTTGGCCACGGCCAGCGTCTGCGCGCCCTGCGCCTCGTTGATTTCGATGCGGCCGATGTCCGACAATTTCAGGCCGGTGCGCTCCAGCAGCAGGCGGATCGCCGGCGCCGGGCCGATGCCCATGATCTCGGGCGGCACGCCCACCGCCGCCGCGCCGACGATGCGCGCCAGCGGCTGCTTGCCGTTCGCCTTGGCATACGCGCCCGACGCGATCACGGCCGCCGCCGCCGCATCGACCAGCGCCGACGAGTTGCCGCCGGTCTGCACGCCGCCGTCGAACACCGGGCGCAGCTTGGCCAGCACCTCGACGGGCGAGGGGCGCGGGTGCGTGTCCTGCGCGACTTCGGTCACCTTGCCCTGCAGCTTGATGCCGCGCGGCTTGTAGCCGTCCAGCTCGAACTTCTCGGTGATGACGGGCACGATCTCGCCGGCCAAGAAGCCGCTTTGCTGCGCCGCCACGGCGCGGGCGAACGAACTGGCTGCAAATTCATCGACCTGCTCGCGCGTGATGCCGTATTTCTTGGCCAGGTTCTCGGCCGTCTGGATCATGTTGATGCCGGGCGCCGGGTCCTTCAGTGCCTCCCACATGTAGTCCTTGAAGCCCACGGGGGCGCCCAGCTTGAAGCCGGTGCGGTGGTCGAACGCGGTGATCGGGTTGCGCGTCATGCTTTCGGTGCCGACCACCAGCGCGGCCTCGCAGGCGCCGCCCTGCACGTGCTCGCCCGCCTGGCGGAACAGCTCGAAGCCGGTGCCGCAGATGCGCTGCGCCATGATGGCCGGCACCTCGACCGGCACGCCGGCGTACAGGCCGATGTGGCGCGGCAAAAAGAACTGGTCGAAGTCGCCCGGCGCCATGTTGCCGCAGACGACCGAGCCGATGTCGCTGGCGGCGACGCCGGCGCGCTGGAGCGCTTCGCGCGCCGCCTTGATGCCCAGGTCGGTGGGCGAGATGTGGCCCAAAGCGCCGCAGTAGTCGACCATCGGCGTGCGCACGCCGTCCAGCATCCAGACGTCGTTGAAGGCGGTGAAAAATCCCTTGGTGGCCATGGTGGCTTGCTCCGTCAAGAATGGGTTTGGGGCTTGATGACATCGACGCCGGGCGTCTCGTCGTACAGCGCCTGCACCAGCGCGTCGCGCTCTTTCAGCACCGCGCGCTGGTTGATCGAGCCCTTGTCGGTGATCTCGCCCTTGTCGATCGAGGGCGGCTCGGCCAGCAGCAGCAGGCGCGCCACGCGGTTGGCGCTGCCGGTGGCGGTGAGCGACAGGTCGGTCACCAGGCTCTGGAACCTGGCGCGCACGGCGCGGTGGCGCAGCACCTCGGCCAGCGGCGCGTCGGGCGGCAGCTCGGTCAGGCTGCGCACGGCGGCGGAGGGAAACACCAGCGCGCCGACCTCGCCGCGGTTCAGGCCCGTCAGCACCACGTCCTGGATGTAGGGCGCGCCGCCGGCGGTCACGCGCGCGCGCAGCGGCCCGACGCTGACGAAGGTGCCGGTGGCCAGCTTGAAGTCCTCGGCGATGCGGCCGTCGAAGCGCAGGCCCTTGTTGGGGTCGGCGGGGTCGATCCAGGCCACGGCGTCGCCGGTGCAAAAGAAGCCCTCGTCGTCGAAGGCCTCGGCCGTGGCCTCGGGCGCGCGCCAGTAGCCGGGCGTGATGTTGGGGCCGCGGTAGCGCAGCTCGACCTTGCCGTCGACCGGCACCAGCTTGCATTCCATGCCCGGCGTGGGCAGGCCCAGATCGCCCGCCTTGATGTCGGGGCTGATGGGAAACAGGCCGTAGGGCGAGGATTCGGTCATGCCGAAACCGCAGGTCATCACCACGCGCTCGCCCAGTTCGCGCTCGGCGCTCTCGAACAGCGACTCCCACACCGGCTGCGCCAGCGACGCGCCGGCGTAGAAGAACATCTTGACGCGCGAGAGAAAGTTGCGGCGCAGCACGTCGTCGGTCTGCATGGCCTGCGCGATGGCGTCGAAGCCGGTCGGCACGTTGAAGTACAGCGTGGGCGCGATCTCGCGCAGGTTGCGCAGCGTCTCGCCCACCAGCGCCGGCGTGGGCCGGCCTTCGTCGATGTACAGCGTGCCGCCGTTGGCCAGCACCATGCCCACGTTGTGGTTGCCGCCGAAGGTGTGGTTCCACGGCAGCCAGTCGACCAGGATCGGCTTTTCGTCCTGCAGGATGGGCATGGACTGGCGCATCTGCTGCTGGTTGGCGCACCACATGCGGTGGGTGTTGATGACCGCCTTGGGCAGCTTGGTCGAGCCGCTGGTGAACAAGAACTTGAGGATGGTGTCGGGCCCGGTGGCGGCCTGCGCGGCGTCGACGGCGGGCGTGGGCTCGGTCGCCAGCAGCGCGGCCATCGGCGTGCTGGCGCGGCCCTGCAGCGCGGCGGCGTCGGGGTTGCGCGAGAGCACCACTTCGACGTCCGCCGGCGCGGTGGCGGCAATGGCCTTGCCGTAGCGCGCGCCGTCGTCGGCCCAGATCAGGCCGGGCGTCAGGGTCTGCATGACGTGGCGCAGCTTGCCGAAGTCCTGGCTGACCAGCGAATAGGGCGGCGAGGCCGGGCACCAGGGCACGCCGGCCCACAGGCAGCCCAGCGCCAGCTGCGCGTGCTCCAGGCTGTTCTCGCTCAGGATCAGCACCGGCCGCTCGGCCGACAGGCCGCGGTCCAGCAGCGCCTGGCCGATGCGGCTCGCGCCATCCAGCGCCTGCGCGTACGTGAGGTGGCGCCACGCGCCCAGGCTGCCGTCGGGCCCGCGCTGGCGCTGCGCCATGAAGGGGACGTCGGGCGTGGCGCGCGCCCAGTGCGCCAGGCTGTCGGACATGCGCGTGCCGAAGGGCTGCAAGGGCTCGTCGGCACGGAGGTACTGCGTGCCGCCGGCGCCGGCGCGCAGCAGCGCGCGGGTGACGCCGAAGGTCAGCGCGCGGTAGCGGGGCGGGGCCGAGGCGGCGGTGGCCTGCGCGGTCATGGGCGATGTCTCCGTAATCCTGAATTGATAGCTGGTGGCGCTTGATACACGGGGGCTTCAGCCCTTTTTGACCTTGGTTCCGGCCTTGCCGGCCAGAAAGTCGCGCACGCGCGCCTTGGCCTCGGGCGCGGCCTGGGCGATGGCGCTGATCAGCGCCTCGGTCAGGTAGCCGTGGTCGGCCGGCTGCTCGGCGATGCGCGGCAGCGCGTGCATCAGCGCGTAGTTGGTCAGCGGCGCGTTGCCGGCGATGCGCTCGGCCAGCTCCATCGCCTTGTCGAAGGCGCTGCCGGCCGGCACCCCGTATTGGGCGAAGCCCAGGCGCTCGCCGTCCTCGGCGTTGTAGACGCGGCCGGTGAGCATCATGTCGGTCATGCGCGCCACGCCGATCAGCTTGGGGATGCGCACCGAGCCGCCGCCGCCGACGAAGATGCCGCGCGAGCCCTCGGGCAGGGCGTAAAACGTCGTCGCGTCGGCCACGCGGATGTGGGCGCTGGCGGCCAGCTCCAGCCCGCCGCCCACCACCGCGCCGTGCAGCGCGGCCACCACCGGCACCGGGCCGTACTGAATGGCGTCCAGCGCCACGTGCCAGCTGCGCGAGTGGTGCAGGCCCTGGCCGGCGTCGCGCTCCTTCAGCTCCGACAAATCGAGCCCGGCGCAAAAATGCTCGCCCTCACCGTCCAGCACGGCGGCGCGCACGGTGTCCGGCAGGTTCTGGAAGGCGTCGCGCAGCTCGGCCACCAGGCCGTCGGACAGCGCATTGCGCTTGGCGCCGCGCGTCAGGCGCACGATGGCGATCTGCTGGCTGGCGCCGGCATAGCTGACGGAAAGATCTTTGGGCTTGCTCTGCATCCGCGTTCTCCAATGCGTTTATTATTTATTTTTAATAATTAAATTCAAGCGTTCGAGACATCATTTTCCCTAGTGAAAACCCTGATGCCCACCCAATCCAGATCGACAGGCCGCGCCACGATCGGTGGCGCGTCGATAGACTGTCCAACGACCGCCATCCGCGCCGATCTTGAACCTCCCGGAGTACCCCATGCAACGCCGTGACTTCCTCACCCTGGCCGCCGCCGTCCCGCTGGGCGCGGCGCGGGCGGCGGACTATCCCTCCAGGCCGATCCGCATCGCCGTGCCCAATGCGCCGGGCGGCGCGGCCGACATCACGGCGCGCGCGGTGGGCGAGCACATGGCGCGCAGCCTGGGCCAGCCGGTGATCATCGACAACAAGCCCGGTGCCGGCGGCGTGATCGCCGGCCAGGCGGTGGCGGCGGCCGCGCCCGACGGCTACACGCTGCTGCTGATCTCCAGCGGCACGGCGGTCAGCCAGGCGCTGTTCAAGTCGCTGCCCTACGACACGCTCAAGGCCTTCGCGCCGGTGGCGCCGCTGGCCACGTTCGACCTGGTGATCGTCGGCAAGGCGGGCGGCCCGTTCAAGACGCTGGGCGATCTGCTCGACTACGGGCGCAAGAACCCCGGCAAGCTGAACCTGGGCACGCCCAACATCGGCACCACGCAAAACCTGGCGGCCGAGTGGTTCAAGAGCGCCGCCGGGCTGGACCTGCAGGTGGTGCCCTTCAAGGGCACGCCGGACGTGGTGGCCGCCATCCGCGGCAACCAGATCCAGGCCGGGCTGGACATCCTGAGCCCGCTGCTGACGCAGATCCAGGGCAAGGTGCTGCAGCCGCTGGCCGTGACCGGCGTCAAGCGCTCGCGCCTGCTGCCCGGCGTGCCGACCGCGCAGGAGGCGGGCGTCAAGGGCCTGAACGCCGCGTCCTGGAACGGCCTGGCCGTGCCCGCGGGCACGCCGGCCGCCGTGATCGGGCGGCTGAACCAGGCCGTCAACGCCGCGCTGAAGGACGCCGAGGTGCGCGCCAAGCTGGAGGCGCTCAACCTCGACCCGCACCCCGGCTCGCCCCAGGACGCGCAGGTCATGCTGGCCGGCGACATCCAGCGCTGGAGCGAGGTGATCGCCAAGGCCAAGATTCAAAAGATGTGAAGTTTCAAGCCAAATCGGCCTGCAGCCGGCATGCATCAAGCGCAGGCAGCTATCGAATGAGGAGTTCTCGTCATGTCTGAAGCGCTGCGCATCGGCCTGATCGGCTACGGCGAGGTGGGCCAGATCTTTGCCGCCGGCTTGCGGGCCCAGCCCGGCGTGGCCGGCGTCGGCGCCTGGGACTTGAAGTTCGCGCGCGCCGACACCGCGCCCGCCGAGCGCCGGCATGCCGCGCGGGCCGGTGTGCAGGCGCACGACTCGGCGCAGGCGCTGTGCGCGGCCAGCGAGCTCGTCATCTCGGCCGTCACCGCGTCCAACACCCTGGCGGTGGCCGAGGAGGCCGCGCGCCACATCCGGCCCGGCACCTGGTTTCTCGACCTCAACTCGGCCTCGCCCGGCACCAAGCGGCAGTGCGCGCGCCACATCGACGGCGCCGGCGCGCACTACGTTGAGGCCGGGGTGATGACCTCGGTGCCGTCCTACGGCATCCGCGTGCCCATGCTGCTGGGCGGCGCGCACGCGGCCGAGCTGGCGCAGCGCCTGGGCGCCTGGGGCATGGACGCCACCGCGGTCAGTGCGCAGCTGGGCGTGGCCAGCGCCATCAAGATGTGCCGCAGCGTGATGATCAAGGGCCTGGAGGCGCTGGTGATCGAGAGCTACACCACGGCACGCGCCTACGGCGTGGAGGACCACGTGCTGCCCACGCTGGCCGAGACCTTTCCGTCCATCGACTGGAGCGCGCAGGGCGCCTACTTCTTCAGCCGCGTGGCGCAGCACGGCCAGCGTCGCGCCGAGGAAATGCGCGAATCGGCGCGCACGGTGCAGGAGGCCGGCTTGGAGCCGCTGATGGCCACCGCCATCGCCGCCCGGCAGCAGTGGGTGGCCGACCAGGCGCGTGCCGGCGTGTTCGCGGGCGTGGCCCAGGGCGCGCCCTGGCAGGACTTTGCCGACGCGCTGCTGGCGCAACGCCAGAGCTGAAAGCCGGCGCCCATGCACGCCATCCTGGGCATCACCGGCCCCATCTACCTGTGCATCGCGCTGGGCTGGCTGGCCACGCGCGCCGGGCTGTTTCAGCGCGGCGACATGCGGGTGCTGGGCCAGTTCGTGCTCTACATCGCGCTGCCGGCGCTGCTGTTCGACGCCGTCGGCAAGCGCCCCGTGGGCGACATCCTGGACGGGCGCTACCTGGGCATCTATGCGCTGGGCGGCCTGGCCACCATGGCCGCCGGCCTGCTGTGGACGCGGCGCGTGGCGCGCCAGGCGCCGCTGCCGGCGGTGGTGCAGACCATGGGCATGAGCTGCCCCAACACCGGCTTCGTCGGCTACCCCATCAACCTGCTGCTGCTGGGCGGCTCCAACGCGGCGGTGGTGCTGGGCATGAACATGCTGGTCGAGAACCTGCTGCTGATCCCGCTGCTGCTGGCGCTGGCCGACAGCGCCGGCGGCGGGCGCCACTGGCGCGCGGTGCTGCGCGGCGCCGCGGCCGGGCTGTGGCGCAACCCGCTGGTGCTGGGGCTGGCGGCCGGGCTGCTGGCCGCGTGGCTCGGGCTCAGGCTGCCGGCGCCCATCGAGCGCACCGTCGGCCTGCTGGCACAGTCCAGCGCGGCGCTGTCGCTGTTCGTCATCGGCGGCGCGCTGGCCGGCCTGCGCCTGCACGGCATGGGCCGCGCCGTGGCGCGCATCGCCACCGGCAAGCTCATCGCCCACCCGCTGCTGACCTTGGGCGTGCTGGCGGGCGCCACCGCGCTGGGCCTGCCGCTGGTCGACCCGGCGCTGCGCACCGGCCTGATCGTGTCCGCCGCCTGCCCCATGTTCAGCATCTACCCCATCCTGGCCGGCCGCCACGGCGAGGAGGGCCTGGCCGCCGCCGCGCTGCTGGGCACCACGGTGGCCTCGTTCTTCAGCATCAGCGTGCTGATGGGCTGGCTGGGGTGATGGCGCCGCGACGGGCTTGCGCTAGGATCAATGCCCCATTCCAACGACACCCGAGGAGACCTTCATGCACGCATCCCCCCGCCACCTGGTTCGTGGCCTGTCCGTCGTGGCCGCGGCCGCGCTGCTGGCCGCCTGCGCCAGCGCGCCCTCGCACGCGCCCATCGTGCAGACCGCCGGCTGCCTGAGCGATGCCCAGGTTGCCACCTGGATGGCCGACTACAACGCCCGCAAGCCGGCCATGAATCCGCCCGAATCGATGACCATGGCGGACGCCGCCTGCACCCGCGCCAAGCTGCAGCAGCGCCTGGCCGCGCAGGACGGGCCGCTGGTGGGCTACAAGGCGGGCCTGACCAACCCGGCGGTGCAGAAGAAGTTCAACACCGACCAGCCGGTGTGGGGCGCGCTGTACAGCACCATGCTGCTGAACAGCGGCGCCACGGTGGACGCCGCCTTCGGCGCGCGCCCGCTGTACGAGGCCGACCTGCTGGTGCGCGTGAAGGACGCCGCCATCAACGCCGCCAAGACGCCGGCCGAGGTGCTGCGGCACGTCGACCAGATCGTGCCCTTCATCGAGCTGCCCGACCTGATGGTGCAGGCGCCGCCCAAGCTCAACGGCGTGGGCGTGAGCGCCATCAACGTCGGCGCGCGCCTGGGCGTGCGCGGCCCCGCGCTGCCGGTGCCGCAAGACGCCGCCGGCCAGGCCCGGCTGCTGACCGAGTTGCGCGACATGAACGTGAGCCTGACCGACGCCCACGGCGCCAAGCTGGGCGGCGGCAAGGGCAGCGACGTGCTGGAGCACCCGCTGAACGCCGTGGTCTGGCTGGCCGGCGCGCTGAAGGCGCAGGGTCTGGCTATGCAGCCGGGGCAGCTGATCAGCCTGGGCTCGTTCTCGGCCCTGCTGCCGCCCAAGCCGGGCCTGCAGGCCACCGTGCACTACGGCGGCGTGCCGGGCCTGCAGCCGGTGACGGTGACGTTCCGCTGAGGGCGCTTGCCGCGTTGTCGCGCGGCGGCGCGGGCCTTGGCGGCCGCGCTCGATTGGGAGCATGATGCTCATCGAGGCGCGCAGGCTGCGCCGTGAGGAGACACCATCGTGGCAACCGGCTCGATCCCCGCGGGCAGCAAGGCGCCGTCCATCCCCGTGCAACGGCCCGGCGGTGCCGCGGCGCAAGCGGCCCCGCGCGCCTCGCCCAGCATCGTGGCCGCTACGGTGGCCGGCAACGCGCTGGAGTTCTTCGACTTCACCACCTACGCGTTTTTCGCCGTCTACATCGGCGAGACGTTCTTCCCGACGCACGACCCGCTGGTCAGCGTGCTGCTGTCGGTGGCGGTGTTCGGCGTCGGCTTCATCACGCGACCGCTGGGTGGGCTGTTCATCGGCGCCTTTGCCGACCGGGTGGGGCGCAAGCCGGCGATGCTGCTGACCATCGGCCTGATCACCGTCGGCACGCTGGGCATGGCGCTCACGCCCTCGTACGCCAGCATCGGCATGGCGGCGCCGCTGATCGTCATCGCCTGCCGCCTGATCCAGGGTTTCGCGCTGGGCGGCGAGGTGGGGCCGTCGAGCTCGTACCTGATCGAGATCGCGCCGCCCGGCCGGCGCGGCCTGTACGGCAGCTGGCAGCTGGCCAGCCAGGGCATCGCGTCGCTGGCGGCCGGCATCGTCGGCGTGGCGCTGACGCTGGCCCTGAGCAAGGAGCAGATGCTGGCCTGGGGCTGGCGCGTGCCCTTCATGCTCGGGCTGGCGCTGATCCCCATCGCCATCTTCTTGCGCCGCCACATGCCCGAAAGCCTGGAGCACGGCGCGCCCGGCGAAGCCGTCAAGAACCCGCTGGTCGAAATCAGGAACCACATCCGCCCCATCGTCCTGGCGCTGATGCTCATCCTGGGCACGACGATCTCGACCTATGCGGCGATCTACATGACGACCTATGCGGTCACCACGCTCAAGCTGTCGGCCGTGATCGGCATGATGGCCACGGTGGTGTTCGGCCTGTCCACCTGGGTCGGCAGCCTGCTGGGCGGCTGGCTGTCCGACCTGTACGGGCGCAAGCCGGTGATGCTGTGGTCGCGCGTGGCCATCGTGGTGCTGACCTACCCGGTGTTCGCGCTGCTGATCAATCACCCCAGCATCGGCACGCTGCTGCTGGCCTCGGTCACCCTGAGCGGCCTGACGGCCATCGGCGGCGCGCCCTCGCTGGTGGCCATTCCGGAGCTCTTTCCCAGCCATGTGCGCGCGCTGGGCCTGTCCATCGCCTATGCCTTCGGCGTGGCGTTTTTCGGCGGCACGGCGCAGATCGTCATCACCTGGCTGCTCAAGGTCACCGGCAACCCGGCGGCGCCGGCGCTCTACGTGGTGCCGACCAGCGTGATCACGGTGATCGCCATCCTGCTGATGCGCGAAACCGGCAAGGACCGGGTTTTGCAGCATTGAAATGGCTTGTGCCCGATCGACTGGAGTCCGTTCATGTCCACCTCCGACACCCTGCAGGCGATGCACGCCTACGCCGATGAATTCGTCGCCCTGCGGCACGACATTCACCAGCACCCCGAGCTTTCCTTCAAGGAGCAGCGCACCAGCGATCTGGTGGCCGAGCGCCTGCAGTCCTGGGGCTACCAGGTCGAGCGCGGCCTGGGCGGCACCGGGCTGGTCGGGCAGCTCAAGCGCGGCAGCGGTCAGCGCCGGCTGGGCCTGCGCGCCGACATGGACGCGCTGCCCATCGTCGAGCAGACCGGCCTGGCCTACGCCAGCCGCCACCAGGGCGTGATGCACGCCTGCGGCCACGACGGTCACACCAGCATGCTGCTGTGCGCGGCCAAGGCGCTGGCCGAGTCGGGCCGGTTTTCGGGCACGCTCAACCTGATCTTTCAGCCGGCCGAAGAGTACGGCACCGCCGACAGCGGCGCCGTGCGCATGATGAACGACGGCCTGTTCACCAAGTACCCGTGCGACGCCATCTTCGGCATCCACAACATGCCGGGCTGGCCGCAGGGGCACCTGATCTTTCACACCGGCGCCATGATGGCCTCGTCCGACAAGGTCGTCATCACCATCACCGGCCGCGGCGGCCACGGCGCCATGCCGCACAAGGCCGTCGATCCGGTGGTGGCCGCCGCCAGCCTGGTGATGGCGCTGCAGACCGTGGTGGCGCGCAACGTCGACCCGATGGGCATGGGCGTGGTCACCGTGGGCGTGCTGCAGGCCGGCCGCGCCAACAACGTGATCCCCGAGACGGCGCATCTGGAGCTGAGCGTGCGCTCGCTCGATCCGAAGGTGCGCAACCTGCTGCAGGAGCGCATCACCGAACTGGTGCACGCGCAGGCCAAGAGCTTCGGCTGCACCGCCCAGATCGACTATCAGCGCGGCTACGCAGTGCTGATCAACACCGAGAAAGAAACCGAGTTCGCGCGCCAGGTCGGCCTCGAACTGCTGGGCGCCAGCCAGGTGGTGCCGCAGGGCGCGGCGCTGGGCGGCAGCGAGGACTTCGCCTTCATGCTCGAACACTGCCCCGGCAGCTATCTGCTGATCGGCAACGGCGACGGCGCGGGCGACTGCATGGTGCACAACCCGGGCTTCGACTTCAAGGACGGCAACGTGGTGATCGGCGCCGCCTACTGGAAGCTGCTGGCCGAGCGCTTTCTGGTCTGATGGCCGGCGCGGCGGCGCTGCGGTTAAATTCGCCGGCGATGAGCCCCGAAATCCAGGCCCGCCTGACCCCCGCCATGCGCCTGCTGCTGGATCGCATGGCGCGCGCCCCCTATCCGCCGCTGCGCACCCTGAGCGCGCCGGCCGCCAAGCAGGCCTACGAAAAATCCGCCGGCGTGCTGGAGGTGCCCAAGCCGCCGCTGGCGCGCGTGCAGGACCTGCGCATCCCCGCGCGCGACGGCACGCCCCTGCGCGCCCGCCTGCTGGCGCCTTCGACCGCGCCGGGGCTGCCGGTGCTGTTGTACCTGCACGGCGGCGGCTTCACCATCGGCAGCATCGACACGCACGACACGCTGTGCCGCATGCTGGCCCACCTCAGCGGCGCGGCCGTGCTGACGCTGGACTACCGCCTGGCGCCCGAGCACCGCTTTCCCGTCGCCGTCAACGACGCCTGGGACGCGCTGGCCTGGCTGGCGGGCGAGGGCGCACGCACGCTGGGCCTGGACGGCACGCGCCTGGCCATTGGCGGCGACTCGGCCGGCGGCACCCTGGCCGCGGTCGGCGCCATCCATGCGCGCGACCTCGGCGTCCGGCTGGCGCTGCAGCTGCTGATCTACCCCGGCACCACCGCGCACCAGGACACGCCCTCGCACGCCACCTACGCCGACGGCCCCATGCTCGACCAGGCGCAGATCGACTGGTTCTTCGGGCTATACATCGATGAGGCCCAGCGCGAGGACTGGCGCTTTGCCCCCCTGCAGGCCGACGACGTGGACGGCGTGGCGCCCGCCTGGTTCGCCCTGGCCGAATGCGACCCGCTGGTCGACGAAGGCGTGCTGTACGCCGACAAGCTGCGCCTGGCCGGCGTGCCGGTGGACCTCGAAATCTACCGCGGCATGGTGCACGGCTTTGCGCAGATGGGCCGTGCGCTGCCCGAGGCGCGGCGCTTTCACCACGACGCGGCACAGGCGCTGCGCGCGGCCTTCGGCCTGTGACCGGATACTATATGTTTGATAGCTTCTCGCGCTTTCCCATCAAGCGCTAGCGCCTTGTTTGACTCACAAATCATGGATCAGAACCCCTTGCCCCGCCGCGCCGACTTTCGCTTCTTCGAGCACCTGCGCGTGCGCTGGTCCGAGGTGGACATGCAGGCCATCGTCTTCAACGCGCACTACCTGACTTACTTCGACACCGCGGTCACCGGCTATTGGCGCGCGCTGGCGCTGCCCTACGCCCAGGCCATGGCCGCGCTGCAGGGCGATTTGTACCTGCGCAAGGCCGGCGTCGAGTTTCACGCCTCGGCGCGCATGCACGACAGCCTGGACATCGGCCTGCGCTGCGCGCGCGTGGGCACCTCGTCGATGAGCATGGCCGGCGCCATCTTCCGCGGCGAGCAGTTGCTCATCACCGGCGAGCTGGTCTACGTTTTTGCCGACCCGGCCACCCAAACCGCGCGCCCGGTGCCGCCCGCGCTGCGCGCCCTGTTGCAGGGCTTCGACGCCGGCGAGCCGGTGACCGAGGTCGCCACCGGCGACTGGGCCACGCTGGGCGAGGCGGCGCGCGCCGTGCGCACCGCCGTGTTCGTCGAGGAGCAGGGCATCGCCCGCGAAGACGAATGGGACGCCCTGGATGCCCAGGTGTTGCACGCCGTGGTGCGCAACCGCCTGGGCCAGCCCGTCGCCACCGGCCGGCTGCTGCCCGACGAGCCGGGCGTGGCGCGCATCGGCCGCATGGCCGTGCTGCGCGAGGTGCGCGGCGCCGGTCTGGGCGAGCAGGTCATCGCCGCGCTGGAGCGGGCCGCGCGTGAGCGCGGCGACCGCGAGGCGCGCCTGAACGCCCAGCGCAGCGCCGAGGGCTTTTACCGCCGGCTGGGCTACGCGCCCTACGGCCAGCCCTTCGACGAGGTCGGCATCGCGCACATCGCCATGCGCAAGGCGCTGGGCGGCTGAGTCTCAGACTTCGATCAGGGGGTAGGGCTGGCGCAGCCCCGTCAGGGGCGGCCCGTCGGCCGCGCCCACGCGCAGGCGCGCACCGGCCTCGGCCAGCGCGTGCGGCAGGCAGACGATGACCGCCGTGCCGCCCGCAGGCGCCGCGGCGGCCTGCGCGATCAGGCAGCAGGGCTGGGCGGGATCGTCCGCCGCGAACACGTCCTGCCCCGCCTGCGCCGCGCCATCGACCCAGCCGACGTAGGCGCGCCGCTTGATGGCGCCGCGAAACTGGCTGCGCGCGACGACTTCCTGGCCGGGATAGCAGCCCTTCTTGAAGCTGACACCATCGACGGATTCGTAGTTGAGCATTTGCGGCACGAAGGCTTCGGCCACCGGCGCCGTGAGAGTGGCCACGCCGCTGCGCACGGCGGCCCAGTCCCACAGCTCGATGGACAGGGCGGGGCCGGCCGGCGGCGGGCGGCCCGTCGGGCCGATCCACAGCGCGCGGGCGGCGCCGTCGGCCGGCGGCAAGGGGGCCAGAAAATCAGCGTCATTTTGACCTTCGACGCTTGATGGACGGGCACCGGCAGCTACTGTATCGATAGCGTCGCCGATCAGGCCGTACACCGCCAGCTCATCCGACGCGTCCGTCAGGCGCACCTTGGCGCGCAGCACGAACATCGACAGCTTTTTCAGCGTGGGCGCCAGCAGGTCGCGGCTGCACACCAGCCAGAATTCGCCCTCCGCGCGCCGGCAGACGACGAAGCTGGCCAGCATGCGGCCCTTGGCGTTGCAGTACGCCGCCAGGCGCGCCTGGCCGACGGCCATGGCTTCGACGTCCTGCGTCAGCTGGCCCTGCAAAAAGGCGGCGGCCTGCTCGCCCTGGGCGCGGATCGCGCCCAGTTGGGGCAGGGCGGCGATGCCGGACAGGGCGGTGGCGGATTCGGACACAGGGGCGGGCATGCCGTCAATTATCATGGTCGCCCCTGATTTTTTCCTGCCGTGTTGATTCGCTTCTTGCGCCGCCTTCTGCTGTTGCTGCTCTTTGCCGCCGTGCTCGTGGCCGGCGCGCTGGGCTGGTGGGTGACGCAGCCGCTGGCGCTGAGCGGCGACACCATCGAGGTGCGCGTGCCGGCCGGCGCCTCGCTGCGCACCGCCGCGCGCCAGGCGGTCAAGGCCGGGGTGCGCGCGCCGGCCGAGCTGCTGTACGCCTACTTCCGCTGGAAGGTGGAGCAACAGCAAACCATCAAGCCGGGCGACTACGAGCTCACGCGCGGCATGACCGCCGGCGAGTTGCTGGACAAGCTGGTGCGCGGCGACCGCGTCATGCTGCCGGTGACCCTGGTCGAAGGCTGGACCTTCAAGCAGGTGCGCCAGGCGCTGGCGCAGGCCGAGTACCTGACGCACGACACGGCGGCGATGACGCCGGCCCAGATCATGAGCGCGCTGGGCCGCCCCGGCGTGGCGCCCGAGGGGCGCTTTTTTCCCGACACCTATCTGTACGCCAAGAACTCGGGCGAGCTGGCCGTGCTGCGCGAGGCGCTGCAGCTGATGGACAAGCGCCTGGCGGCGGCCTGGGACGCGCGCGCGCCGGGCCTGCCGCTCAAGTCGCCCGACGAGGCGCTGATCCTGGCCAGCCTGGTCGAGAAGGAAACCGGCCAGGCGGCCGACCGCGCCGAGATCGCCGGCGTCTTCATCAACCGCCTGAAGCGGGGCATGCGCCTGCAGACCGACCCCAGCGTGATCTACGGCCTGGGCGAGGCCTTCGACGGCAATCTGCGCCGGCGCGACCTCAGCACCGACACGCCCTTCAACACCTACACCCGCGCCGGCCTGCCGCCGACGCCGATCGCCATGCCGGGCAAGGCCTCGCTGATGGCCGCCGTGCAGCCGGCCGACACCCAGTCGCTGTACTTCGTGGCGCGCGGCGACGGCTCCAGCCACTTCAGCCCCACGCTGGACGAGCACAATCGGGCGGTCAACAAATATCAGCGCGGAGGGGGCAACTGATGGCGGGCGCGGGCCTGTTCTTGACTTTCGAGGGCATCGATGGCGCCGGCAAGTCCAGCCACATCGAGCCCCTGGCCCAGGCCTTTCGCGCCGCTGGCCGCGCCGTGGTGCTGACGCGCGAGCCCGGCGGCACGCCGCTGGCCGAGAAGATCCGCCAGCTGGCCCTGCACGACGCCATGGACGCCCTGACCGAGGCGCTGCTGATGTTCGCCGCCCGGCGCGACCACCTGGGCCAGGTCATCGTGCCGGCGCTGGCGCGTGGCGAGGTGGTGCTGTGCGACCGCTTCACCGACGCCACCTTCGCCTACCAGGGCGGCGGGCGCGGCTTCGACTGGGATTCACTCCTGATTTTGGAGCGGCTTGCGCAGACCCTGAGCGGGCCAGAGGCTGATTTGATTCAAAAACCCCGGCTGCAGCCCGACCTGACCCTGTGGTTCGACCTGCCACCGGCCGTGGCCGCCCGGCGCCTGGCCGCGGCGCGCGCGCCCGACCGTTTCGAGGCCCAGCCCCGCGCCTTCTTCGAGGCCGTGCGCGCCGGCTACGCCCGCCGGGCGCACGATGACGCGGCGCGCTTTGCCCGCATCGATGCCGACCAGCCCCCGGCCGCCGTCCGCCAGGCCGTGCGGGCCGCCGTGCAGGCCCGGGGGTGGTTGTGAGCGCGGCCATGGCCCCCTGGATCGCGCGCCAGCTGCAAGCCCTGCTGGCCCAGCGCGGCCACGCCTGGCTGCTGCAGGGGCCCTCGGGCTTGGGCCAGTTCGACTTGGCCTTGAGTCTTGTTCGCACGTGGTTGTGTGATGCCCCCACGCTCCCCGCTGCGCGTGGTTCGCTGCCCCCCGAGGGGGCGCTCGCCGCCTTGGGGCGGCCCGGCGGCGGCTCGGATGCCCCCACGCCCCTGGGCGCCTGCGGTGCGTGCCCCAGCTGCCACGGCATCGACGTGCACACCCACCCCGACCTGGTGGTGCTGATGCCCGAGACCGAAATGCTGGCGCGCGGCTGGCCGCTGCCGGAAAAGGCGCAGGCCGAGATCGACGACAAGAAGCGCAAGCCGAGCAAGGACATCCGCGTCGACGCCATGCGCGAGGCCATCGACTTCGCCCAGCGCACCAGCGGGCGCGGGCGCGGCAAGGCGCTGCTGGTCTACCCGGCCGAGCGCATGAACGCGGTCACCGCCAACGCCCTGCTCAAGACGCTGGAAGAGCCGCCGGGCGATGCGCGCTTCGTGCTGGCCAGCGATGCCGCGCACCTGCTGCTGCCCACCATCCGCAGCCGCTGCCAGGCCCACACCCTGGCCTGGCCGGCCGAGCCCGAGGCGCTGGCCTGGCTGGCGGAGCAGGGCGTGGCCGCCGCCTTGGCCCCCGGCCTGCTGCGCGCCGCCGGCGGGCGCCCGGCCGCCGCGCTGGCGCTGGCGGGCGAGGCCGACGGCGCCCGCGCCTGGGCCGAGCTGCCGCGCGCGCTCGGCCGCGGCGACGTCGCCGCCCTGGCCGGCGTGCCCGTGCCCGAGGCCGTGGCGCGCCTGCAAAAGCTGTGCCACGACCTGCTGGCGCGGCAGGTGGGCGCGCCGCCGCGCTTTTTCGACGCCGCCGACCTGCCCGCGCGCGCGCTGTCGCAGGCGGCGCTCACGCGCTGGTGGAAGCAGCTGGCCGAGTCCGCGCGCAGCGCCGAGCATCCGCTAAACCCCGGTTTGGTGACGGAATTCCTGGTCAACGCCGCCCGCCAGGCCCTAAACTCCAAGCTCTGAAGGCTCTTTGCCCCGGCACGCCATGTCCCTATCCTCGTCCACGCAAAGCGCCGCCCTGCAGGCGGCCCGGCCCAGTGTCATCCAGCTGGCCATCAAGGAAAAGGCGGCTCTGTACGCGGCCTACATCCCCGCTTTCAGCGAGGGCGGCATCTTCGTGCCCAGCGCGCGCGAGCACCGCCTGGGCGACGAGATCTACGTGCTGCTGAGCCTGCTGGACGACCCGCAGCGCTACCCGGTATCGGGCAAGGTGGCCTGGATCACGCCCACGCGCGCCGCGGGCCATCGCACCCAGGGCGTGGGCATCCGCTTTCCCAAGGACGAGAAGTCCGAGCAGCTCAAGGCCAAGATCGAGCAGCTGCTGGGCTCCTCGCTCGGCTCCGACCGCACCACGCAGACGTTCTGAAGGCGGTGGCGGTACCATCCGGGCCGGATGTTCACCGATTCCCACTGTCACCTGACTTTTCCCGAGCTGGCGGCCGATCTGCCGGCCATTCGCTCGGCCATGGCCGCGGCCCAGGTCACGCGCGCGCTGTGCATCTCCACCACCATGGAAGAGTTTCCGCAGGTGCAGGCGCTGGCGGCCGGCCATGACAACTTCTGGGCCACCGTGGGCGTGCACCCCGACAGCGAGGACGTGCACGAGCCCAGCGTGGCCGAACTGGTGGCGGCCACCGGCCAGCCCCGGGTGGTGGCCATCGGTGAGACCGGGCTGGACTACTACCAGATGGACGAGCGCAAGGGCGGCCGCGGCGTGGCCGACCTGGACTGGCAGCGCGCGCGCTTTCGCACCCACATCCGTGCCGCGCGCCAGGCGCGGGTACCGCTGGTCATCCACACCCGGGCGGCCTCGGCCGACACCCTGGCCATCCTCGACGAAGAGGGCGAGGACGGCGGCGCGGGCAGCGCCGGCGGGGTGTTCCACTGCTTCACCGAAAGCGCCGAGGTGGCGCGCGCCGCGCTGCAGCGGGGCTTCTACATTTCGTTTTCGGGCATCGTCACCTTCAAGAGCGCGCGCGATCTGCAGGCCGTGGCCGCCTGGGTGCCCGAAGACCGCCTGCTGATCGAGACCGACTCGCCCTACCTGGCGCCCGTGCCCTTTCGCGGCAAGACCAACACCCCCGCGCTGGTGCCCCACGTGGCCGCGCGCCTGGCCGAGCTGCGCGGCGTCAGCGTGCAGCGCATCGCCGAGGCCAGCAGCGCCAACTTCACGCGCCTGTTCTCGCGGGTGGCGGCATGAGGCGCGCCGCTTTCGTCCGGGCGCTGTTCGGCCTGCCGCTGGGCGCCGGCCTGCGGGCGCCCGCCTGGGCCTATGACACGGGCGACTTCGTCCGCGCCATCCTGCAGGACAACGAAGGGGCCATGCGCCGCATCCTGGAGGACGGCTTCGACCCCAACACCAAGACCGAGAAGGGCGTGCCCGGCCTGTACCTGGCGCTGGAAGAAGACTCGCTGAAGGTCGCGCGCCTGCTGGTGGCCGCGCGCCGCACCAAAGGCGAGCAGCGCAACACCAAGGACGAAAGCGTGCTGATGATGGCCGCCTACAAGGGCGACCTGGACATCGCGCGCGCGCTGATCGACAAGGACGCCGACGTCAACAAGCCCGGCTGGACGCCGCTGCACTACGCCGCCACCAAGGGCCACCTGAAGATGATGGACCTGCTGCTGGAGCACTACGCCTTCATCGACGCCCAGGCGCCCAACGGCAACACGCCGCTGATGATGGCCGCTTTCTACAGCACGCCCGAGGCGGTGAAACTGCTGATCCAGGCCGGTGCCGACGTCAACATGCGCAACAGCGGGGGCAAGACGGCGCTGGACCTGGCGCAGATGAGCAACCACCGCAATTCGGCCGACCTGATCATCGAGGCGCTGCGCCGCGCCCAGGGCGTGCCGCGCGGACAGTGGTGAGCAGTGGCAAGCGCCGTGCTTGCGCGTAAAATCCGATGCCTTGGCACCTCGGGTGCCCCACGGCAACAAGAGCGAGAAAGGCAGCGACGGGTTATGACACCGCGAACTTACCAGGCTCCCCTCATGGTTTGAGACCGTTCGCCACCCGCGGCCCGGCCTGGCCCGCAACGCCAGCCTCCCGCATCCCAAGCGCGGTCCCGGCCGCGCTTTTTTGTTGACTTTCCGGCCCTGCGCAGGGCCCCTGTTGGAGCAAGAACATGGTTCAAATCACGCTGGCGGACGGCTCGAAACGCGACTTCGAGGGCCCCGTCACGGTGGCCGAGGTGGCGCAGTCGATCAGCCCCGGCCTGGCCAAGGCGGCCTTGGGCGGCAAGCTGGGCGGCAGGCTGGTGGACACCAGCTACGCGATCACCTCGGATGCGCCGCTCACCATCGTCACGGCGCGCGACGCCGACGGGCTGGAGATGATTCGCCACTCCAGCGCCCACCTGCTGGCCTACGCCGTCAAGGAGCTGTTTCCGGACGCGCAGGTCACCATCGGTCCGGTGATCGAGAACGGCTTTTACTACGACTTCAGCTACAAGCGCCCCTTCACGCCCGAGGACCTGGCCGCCATCGAGAAGAAGATGACCGAGCTGGCCGCCAAGGACGAGCCGGTGGTGCGCCGCGTGCTGCCGCGCGACGAGGCGGTGGCCTACTTCAAGGGCCTGGGCGAGAACTACAAGGCCGAGATCATCGCCAGCATCCCCAGCAACGAGGACGTGAGCCTGTACCGCGAAGGCGGCTTCGAGGACCTGTGCCGCGGCCCGCACGTGCCCAGCACGGGCAAGCTCAAGTATTTCAAGCTGATGAAGGTGGCCGGCGCCTATTGGCGCGGCGACCACCGCAACGAAATGCTGCAGCGCATCTACGGCACGGCCTGGGCCACCAAGGACGAGCTGGCGCAGTACCTGCACATGCTGGAAGAGGCCGAAAAGCGCGACCACCGCAAGCTGGGGCGCGAACTGGACCTGTTCCACATCGACGAGCATTCGCCCGGCACCGTGTTCTGGCACGCCCGGGGCTGGGCCGTGTGGCAGGAGGTGGAGCAGTACATGCGCCGCGTGTACCGCGACAACGGCTACCAGGAGGTCAAGGGCCCGCAGCTGCTGGACAAGTCGCTGTGGGAAAAGACCGGCCACTGGGACAAGTACCGCGAGAACATGTTCACCACCGAGAGCGAAAAGCGCGAGTACGCGCTCAAGCCGATGAACTGCCCGGGTCACATCCTGATCTTCAAGCAGGGCGTCAAGAGCTATCGCGACCTGCCGCTGCGCTACGGCGAGTTCGGCGCCTGCCACCGCAACGAGCCCAGCGGTGGCCTGCACGGCATCATGCGCGTGCGCGCCTTCACGCAGGACGACGGTCACATCTTCTGCACCGAGGATCAGATCCTGGCCGAGTGCACGGCCTACACCGCGCTGTTGCAGAAGGTGTATGCCGACTTCGGCTTCACCGACATCATCTACAAGGTGGCCACGCGGCCCGAGCAGCGCATCGGCGCCGACGCGGTGTGGGACAAGGCCGAGCACGCGCTGATCGAAAGCCTGAAGGCCTCGGGCTGCGACTTCGAGATTTCCCCGGGCGACGGCGCCTTCTACGGCCCCAAGATCGAGTACACGCTCAAGGACGCCATCGGCCGTCAATGGCAGTGCGGCACCATGCAGGTGGACTTTTCCATGGCCGAGCGCCTGGGCGCCGAATACGTGGGCGAGGACGGCGCGCGCCACACCCCCGTCATGCTGCACCGAGCCATCGTCGGCAGCCTGGAGCGCTTCATCGGCATCCTGATCGAGCAGCACGCCGGCGCGCTGCCGGTGTGGCTGGCGCCGGTGCAGGTGATGGTCACCGGCATCACCGACGCGCAGGCCGATTACGTGCGCCATGTGGCGAAAACGCTGCGCGATCAAGGGCTTAGGGTGGAGACCGATCTGCGCAACGAAAAGATTACCTATAAAATACGCGAGCATTCGTTGCAAAAGCTGCCCTACATCCTGGTCGTGGGCGACAAGGAAAAGGCCGCTGGCGCCGTCGCGGTGCGTGGACGAGGTAATCTGGACCTCGGTGTGGAGCCTCTCGAAGCGTTTTCCAAACGCATCGCGCAGGACATCTCCTCTAAAGCCTGATTTTCATTGAAATTGCGCTTTAGTCCGCGTCATACGGGCGGCTTTAGCTATGTTGTTCATAGTGTTTGACTTGAGGAACCGATACCATCGCTACCAATTTTCGTGACCGCCGCCATCGTGAGGAGCGCGCGCATCGTCTGAACCGAGAAATCATGGCGCCCGAAGTGCGCCTGAACGGCCCCAACAACGAGCCCCTGGGCGTCGTGCCCATTCAAGAGGCCCTGCGCATGGCGGGCGAGTTGGACGTCGATCTGGTCGAGATCGCCGCCACCGCCGTGCCGCCTGTCTGCCGCCTGATGGACTACGGCAAGTTCAAGTACCAGGAGCAGAAGAAGGCGGCCGAGGCCAAGGCCAAGCAGACGGTCATTGAAATCAAGGAAGTGAAGTTTCGCCCGGCCACCGATGACGGCGACTACAACATCAAGCTGCGCAACATCCGCCGCTTTCTGGCCGATGGCGACAAGGTCAAGGTCACGCTGCGCTTTCGCGGCCGCGAGATCACGCACCAGGAGCTGGGCATGGCGCTGCTCGATCGCGTGCGCGCCGACCTGGCCGACACCATCGTGGTCGAGCAGTTCCCCAAGCTGGAAGGCCGCCAGATGATCATGATGCTGGCGCCGGCGCGCAAGAAGGTGGCCCAGGGCGCGCCCAAGGCCGCCGCCCCCGCCGGCGAAGCGACGGCGACGCCGGCTTCGGCCGGCTGACGCGGATGTGAGGAATTTGCCGGGCTTGCCCGGCGAACGGGCAGATTGCAAGGTCTGCCGCAAGAAGTGGCTCGGGGCCATTCAAGGGTGCAACGGTGTTGCACACGCCTCGCGAGCACAAGCAAAAAGGAGCATGTCACATGCCCAAAATGAAGACCAAGAGCAGCGCGAAAAAGCGTTTTCGCGTTCGTCCCGGTGGCACCGTCAAGCGCGGTCAAGCCTTCAAGCGTCACATCCTGACCAAGAAGACCACCAAGAACAAGCGCCACCTGCGCGGTGCGGTGAATGTGCATGAGACCAACATGGGTCACATGGCGCAGATGCTGCCCTTTGCCGGCCTTTGATCAACCGACGAACCAGGAGAAAACGACATGCCTCGCGTCAAACGTGGTGTAACCGCCCGTGCTCGTCACAAGAAGGTGCTGGCCCTGGCCAAGGGTTTCCGTGGCCGCCGCAAGAACGTCTTCCGCGTCGCCAAGCAGGCGGTGATGAAGGCGGGCCAATATGCCTACCGTGACCGCCGCAACAAGAAGCGCGACTTCCGTCGCCTGTGGATCGCCCGCATCAACGCCGCCGCGCGTGAATGCGGCATCACCTACAGCCAGTTCATCAACGGCATGAACAAGGCCGGCATCGAGCTCGACCGCAAGGTCCTGGCCGATCTGGCCGTGCACGACAAGGCCGCGTTTGCCGGCATCGTCGAGCAGGCCAAGGCCAAGCTGGCTTGACGCCAGCGCCACCGCGCACAACTATAAAATCAATAGCTGGCTGCGCAGGTGGTTCAAGGGGTTGAGGCCGATTTGGCTTCAATCCCTTTTTCATTTCGGATTTTTGAGCGCTGAACCCCATGAATGCTTTCGCCGACTCCAGCGATCTGGCCGCCCTGGTGCAGGACGCCAGCGCGCGCTTCGAGCAGGCCGGCACGCCCGCCGACCTGGAAAACGCCAAGGCGCAGTTTCTGGGCAAGGCCGGCCGCGTGACCGAGCTGATGAAGGGCCTGGGCCAACTCGCCATCGACGAGAAGAAGTCGCGCGGCGCCGCCATCAACCAGGCCAAGCAGGCCATCGAGGCCGCGCTGGGCGCGCGCCGCCAGGCGCTGCAGGACGCCGAGCTGGCGCGCCAGCTGCAGGCCGAGGCGCTGGACGTGACGCTGCCCGGCCGCGAGCGCGGCATGGGCGGCCTGCACCCCATCTCGCGCGCCTGGGAGCGCATCGAGCAGGTGTTTGCCAGCATGGGCTTCGACATTGCCGACGGCCCCGAGATCGAAAGCGACTGGTTCAACTTCACGGCGCTGAACAACCCGCCCAACCACCCGGCGCGCTCGATGCAGGACACCTTCTACGTGGACCTGAACGGCGAAGACGGCCAGCCCTTTTGCCTGCGCACCCACACCAGCCCGATGCAGATCCGCTACGCCACGGCGCATGCCAAGCGGCACGCGGCACAACTGGCGCGCGGCGAGATGAGCGAGATCCGCGTGATCGCGCCCGGGCGCACCTACCGCGTGGACAACGACGCCACGCACTCGCCCATGTTCCACCAGGTCGAGGGCCTGTGGCTGGGCGAGAACGTGAGCTTCAAGGACCTGAAGGTCACCTACCTCAACTTCTGCAAGGCCTTCTTCGAGACCGACGAGCTGATCCTGCGCTTTCGCCCCAGCTACTTTCCCTTTACCGAGCCGAGCGCCGAGATCGACATCCAGTTCTCCAGCGGCCCGCTGGCCGGCAAGTGGCTGGAGGTGTCGGGCTCGGGCCAGGTGCACCCGCAGGTGGTGCGCAACATGGGGCTGGACCCCGAGCGCTTCATCGGCTTTGCCTTCGGCTCGGGCATCGACCGCCTGGCCATGCTGCGCTACGGCGTAAACGACCTGCGCCTGTTTTTCGAAGGCGACACCCGTTTCCTGAGCCAGTTCCGCTGATCGAGGTTTTTCATGCAGTTTCCCGAATCCTGGTTGCGCAGCTTCTGCAACCCGCCGCTGTCCACGCAAGCGCTGGCCGACACCCTGACCATGGGCGGCTTCGAGGTCGAGTCGCTGCGCCCGGTCGCGCCCCCGTTCACCCGCATCGTGGTGGGCGAGATCAGGCAGGCGCAGCAACACCCCAACGCCGATCGCCTGCGCGTGTGCCAGGTCGACGCGGGGCAGGGCGCGCTGCTGAACATCGTGTGCGGCGCGCCCAACGCCCGCGTCGGCATCAAGGTGCCGTGCGCGCTGGTGGGCGCCGAGCTGCCGCCGGGCGAAGACGGCAAACCCTTCGTCATCAAGGTCGGCAAGCTGCGCGGGGTGGAAAGCCAGGGCATGCTGTGCTCGGCGCGCGAGCTGGGCCTGTCCGACGACCACGGTGGCCTGCTCGAGCTGGCGGCGGGCCTGCCCGTGGGCCAGGACCTGCGCGCCGCGCTCCAACTCGACGACACCGTGTTCGAGCTCAAGCTCACGCCCAACCTGGGCCACGCGCTCAGCGTCTACGGCGTGGCGCGTGAGCTGTCGGCGCTGACCGGCGCGCCCCTGCAAACGCCGGCGATCGCGCCGGTGCCTGCCAGCATGGCCGAGCTGCTGCCCGTCACCGTCAGCGCGCCCGATCTGTGCGGGCGCTTTTCGGGCCGCGTGATCCGCCACGTCGACACCCGCGCCGCCACCCCGGCGTGGATGGTCGATCGCCTGGCGCGCTGCGGCCAGCGCAGCGTGACGGCGCTGGTGGACATCTCCAACTACGTGATGTTCGAGTACGGCCGGCCCTCGCACATTTTCGATCTGGACAAGATTCACGGCGGGCTCGACGTGCGCTGGGGCCGCAAGGGTGAACAACTCAAGCTGCTGAATGGC
Source organism: Burkholderiales bacterium (assembly GCA_017307865.1). Lineage (GTDB taxonomy): Bacteria > Pseudomonadota > Gammaproteobacteria > Burkholderiales > Burkholderiaceae_C > Ottowia > Ottowia pentelensis. Next base: position 80,785 of record JAFKGE010000023.1, read on the forward strand.
AACACCGTCGAGCTGGATGAAAGCGTGGGCGTGATTGCCGATGCGCACGCCGTCGAGTCGCTGGCCGGCATCATGGGCGGCGACGCCACGGCGGTGTCGGACGACACCCAGAGCATCTACGTCGAGGCCGCCTTTTGGTGGCCCGACGCCGTGGCCGGCCGCTCGCGCCGCTACAACTTCGCCACCGACGCCGGCCACCGCTTCGAGCGCGGCGTCGACCCGTCGCTCACGGTGGCGCACATCGAGCGCATCACGCAACTGATCATCGACATCTGCGGCACGCCGCAAACGCAGTGCGGTCCCGTCGACGACCAGCAGCCCAAACTGCCCGCGCCGGCGCCGGTCACGCTGCGCGTGGCGCGCGCCGCCAAGGTGATCGGCATGCCGCTCACGCAGGCGCAGTGCGCGGACGTCATGCGCCGCCTGGGCCTCGCCTTTGTCGAAGGCGAGGGCACGGTGACCGTGGCGCCGCCCGCGTACCGGTTCGACCTGCGCATCGAGGAAGACCTGATCGAGGAGGTGGCGCGCATCATCGGCTACCAGCAGCTGCCCGAGACCGCGCCGCTGGCGCCCATCGTTCCGCGCACGCGCTCGGAGTCGCGCCGCAGCGCCTTCGACGTGCGCCATGCGCTGGCCGACCTGGGCTATCTCGAAACCATCAATTTCAGCTTCGTCGACGAAGCCTGGGAGCGCGATCTGGCGGGCAATGCCGACCCGGTGCGCCTGCTCAACCCCATCGCCAGCCAGATGAACGTGATGCGCTCGTCGCTGCTGGGCTCGCTGCTGGATGTGCTCAAGCACAACGTCGACCGCCGCGCCAGCCGCCTGCGCGTGTTCGAGGTCGGGCGCGTGTTTTTGCGCGACGCCTCGGTGGCCACCACCGACCACAGCGTGCGCGGCGTGAACCAGCCGCTGCGCGTGGCGGGCCTGATCCACGGGCCGGCCCAGCGCCAGGGTTGGGGCGGCGTCGAGCGGCCGGCCGACTTCTACGACGCCAAGGGCGACGTGCAGGCGCTGCTGGCGTCGCGGCCGACCCGCTTCGAGCGCGCCGAGCACCCGGCCCTGCACCCCGGCCGCTGCGCCAGTGTGGCGGTGGACGGGCAGCTCATCGGCCACGTGGGCGAACTGCATCCGCGCTGGCGCCAGGCCTGGGGCCTGTCGCATGCTCCGGTGCTGTTCGAGCTGGACCTGCAGGCCGTGCTGCAGCGCCCCATGCCCACGCTGGCGGCGCTGCCGCGCCAATTGCCGGTCGAGCGCGACCTCGCCGTGGTCGTCGCCGAAGGCGTGACGCACGAGCAGTTGCAGCGGTGCGTGCGCGGCGCCGCCGTGGGCGCGCGCCTGCTGGACGTCACCCTGTTCGACATCTACCGGCCCAAGCCCGGCGCCGAGGCCGCGGCGGGCATGGCCGCGGGCGAAAAGAGCATGGCCTTGCGCCTGGTGCTGGACGACGCCGAAGGCCAGAGCCTGACCGACGAACGCATCGACGCGGCGGTCGGCGCCGTGCTGGCCGCGCTGCAGGCGCAACTGGGCGCGCGCCTGCGGGCCTGAGCGAAGGAGGAAGCAGCCTATGTCCGCGGACCGATCCCCCGTCGCCACGCTGGCGGTCGACAGCCTCGAAACCTCGGCCTTGACCAAGGCCCAACTGGCGGAGTTGCTGTTCGAGCAGATCGGCCTGAACAAGCGCGAAGCCAAGGACATGGTGGATGCCTTCTTCGAGCTGATCAGCCAGTCGCTGGTGCGCGGCGAAGAGGTCAAGCTCTCGGGCTTCGGCAACTTCCAGTTGCGCATCAAGGCGCCGCGCCCCGGCCGCAACCCGCGCACGGGCGAGCTCATTCCCATCGAGGCGCGCCAGGTCGTCACCTTTCACGCCAGCCAGAAGCTCAAGGACCAGGTGCAGGGCACGGCCGGCACCGACGGGGACGTCGACTGAAGGCAGCAGATCGGGGCGCGCGCAACCCATCGTTCACGCTGACCCCGCCGAGCCGCTTGCCGAACGCGCCCGAGCACGGCAACATGCAAGACCTGTCCACTGTCTGCGCTGCGCACTGTCATGGCCGCGATGCAACCGATCCTGCCGCCGATTCCCGCCAAACGCTACTTCACCATCGGTGAGGTCGGCGAGCTGTGCGCCGTCAAGCCGCACGTGCTGCGCTATTGGGAGCAGGAGTTCACCCAGCTGCGCCCCATGAAGCGCCAGGGCAACCGGCGCTACTACCAGCACCACGAGGTGCTGATGATCCGCCGCATCCGCGAACTGCTGTACGAACAGGGCTTTTCCATCCACGGCGCGCGCCTCAAGCTGGCGCAAGGGCCCCAGCACGGCCACAACCTGGAGCTTGCCGATGACGGCGCTGGCAGTGCGGCGTCGGGCGAAGGCGTGGAGGCTCGTCATGAAGGCCATGGCCTAACTACCCTCTCCGCGTCGGCCGACTGCCTGGCCGCCGTTGCGGCGGAGCTGCGCGAGATCCGCCGCTTGCTGACCGTCGATTTTTGATCGGCCTGCGAGCGGGGCCGGAGCGCCTCGGTGGCGATGAGCCAGGCCTCGCGCCCGCCCAGCGTGTTGCCCTGCGCGGCAAAGGGGCCTGGCAAAGGCTCACTGAGTGATTGGGAGAGGGTGGCTCAGCGTTGCGGCAAAGCAAAACCCGCTATGAAATCGCCCAGCGTCTCGGTGGCCGTCAGCGGCAGCACGTGGGCCACGTACTGGTCGGGGCGCACCAGCACCATGGCGCCCTGGCGGTCGATGCCGCGCACGTCGAAGATGTCGTCGCCCGGCGTGGTGGCGTACACGCCCTCGTAGTCGATCAGCCCGTGCGCGCCGATGCGCGGCAGGAAGACGGCGGGCACCTGGCCCAGGTCGACCGCGGTGTGCTCCTGCTGGTAGACCACCTTGAGTTCGAACCAGGCGTTGGCGTCCAGCCCTGCCGGGGTGAAGCCATGCACCGGCGATTGCTGCGACTGGGCCAGCCAGTCGGCCAGCGCCTTGACGGCCGAGTCGGCGCCGGCGGGGGCCTTGTCGGCAAACACGTAAAGGCGCCAGCGGCCGTCGGCGCGCGCCTCGTGGCCGATCTGCAGCGCCGCGCCGTCGGCCACGCGCGTGGCGCGGGCCGAGCGAAAGCGCTTGCCGATGGGGTAGCCCGCGGCCAGCGCCTGGTGCTGCGCCGGGCCGGTAATCATCGAGGGCTGGTACTGCGTCATGAAGCCCTGGGCGAACTCGGTGATCTGCAGGTAGCCCTGTTCCAACTCGCTGGCGTCCTGCGTCTCGCCCGGCGGCTTGGCCATGATGGAGGCCCAGCGCTTGTCGAAGGCGATGATGTCCTCGCCAATGCGCTGGCGCTCGGCCGAATAGGTGGACAGCAGGCGCGCCGGGCTGCGGCCCTGCAGCACGTGGGCCAGCTTCCAGCCCAGGTTGAAGCCGTCCTGCATGGACACGTTCATGCCCTGGCCGGCCTTGGCGCTGTGCGTGTGGCTGGCGTCGCCGGCGATGAACACGCGTGGCGCCCGCTGGCCCGCGTGCTCGGCCAGCACGTCATCGAAGCGGTCGCACACGCGGTGGCCTACCTCGTACACGCTGTACCAGGCCACCTCGCGCACGTCCAGCGTGTAGGGGTGCATGATCTTCTGCGCGCGGGCGATGGTTTGCTCCACGGTGGTCTGGCGCACCGTGGCGCGCGCGTTGGGGTCGACGTCGCCCAGGTCGACGTAAAAGCGCACCATGTGCCCCCCTTCGCGCGGGATCAGCAGGATGCTGCCGTCGTGGCTGGACTGGATGGCGCACTTGACGCGGATGTCTGGAAAGTCGGTCACGGCCAGCACGTCCATCACGCCCCAGGCGTGGTTGGAGGTGTCGCCCGAGGGCGTGCAGCCGATGGCCCCGCGCACGCGGCTGTGCGCGCCGTCGGCGCCCACCACGTAGCGTGCGCGCACGCGGCGGGTCTGGCCCTTGTTGGGGCCGTCGCCGTGCACCAGCGTGACGCTGACCGGGTAGTCGCCCGCGTCCGCCGCCACCTGCAGGTCCTGGAACTCCAGGCCCCAGTCCGGCGTCATGCGCGTGGGGGCGTTGGCCATGGCCTCGGCAAAGTAGTCCAGCACGCGCGCCTGGTTGACGGTGATGTGCGGAAACTCGCTGACGCCGTTGGGGTCTTCCAGCACGCGCGAGGTGCGCACGATGCGCGCGGGCACCTGTGGGTCGGGCTTCCAGAACGCGGTCTCGACGATCAGGCAGCCTTCGGCCACGATGCGGTCGGCAAAGCCGAAGGCCTGGAAGGTCTCGACGCTGCGCGGCTGGATGCCGTCGGCCTGGCCCACCTCCAGCCGGCCCGAGCGCCGCTCGACGATGCGGGTGTCGATGTCCGGAAACTGCGCCAGCTGGGCGGCGGCCAGCATGCCCGCCGGCCCGGCGCCGACGATCAGGACGTCGACCTGCTCGGGCAGGTCGGTGGGGCGGTCGATGCCGACGCCGGCCGCCGGCTGGATGCGCGGGTCGCCGGACACATAGCCTTGGTGATGGAACTTCACTGGGTTACCTCGTGGTTGGATTCGGATGTGGCGCCGGCGCCCAGCCAGGCGTCCAGCGCGGCGTCGTCGCGCAGCAGCGCATCGCTGGGGCCGGCGTGCACCACGCGCCCGCGCTCGAGCACCAACGCCTGGCGCGTGATGGGCAGGATCTGGCGCGCATGCTGCTCGACCAGGATCACGGCCATGCTGCCGGAGCGCACCATGCGGTCGATGATGTGCAGCAGCTCCTGCACGATGATGGGCGCCAGGCCCTCCAGCGGCTCGTCCAGCAGCAGCACCTTGGGGTTGAGCATCAGCGCGCGGCCCATGGCCAGCATTTGCTGCTCGCCGCCCGAGAGCTGGTTGCCCATGTTGGCGCGGCGCTCCCGCAGGCGCGGGAACATCTCGTACACGCGCGCCAGGTTCCATTCGCCCGGCCGCGCCACCACGGTGAGGTTTTCTTCCACCGTGAGCGAGCGGAAGATGTCGCGCTCCTGCGGCACCCAGCCCAGGCCGGCGCGGGCGCGCTGGTGGCTGGGCAGGGCGGCGATGTCGCGCCCCTCGAAATGGATTCGGCCACGCCGCAGGCGCGTGGCGCCCATCAGGGTGGCCAGCAAGGTGGTCTTGCCCATGCCGTTGCGCCCCAGCAGGGCCAGGCTGTCGCCGGCCGCCAGCGCGAACGACACGTCTTCCAGGATGATGGCGTCGCCGTAGCCGGCCCACACCTGCTCCATGCGCAGCAGCTCAGCCATGGCTTTCTCCCAGATAGACCTCTTTCACGCGCGGGTGCTGGGCGATCATGTCGGGCGCGCCTTCGACCAGGATCGCGCCCGACACCAGCACCGAGATGCGCTCGGCAAAGCGGAACACCAGGTTCATGTCGTGCTCGATCAGCACGATGGTCACCTCGCGCGGCAGCTCGGCAATGGTCTCGAACAGTTCCTGGCTTTCGCTGGTGGGCACGCCGGCGGCGGGCTCGTCCAGCAGCAGCACCTTGGGGCGCATGGCCAGCGCCAGCGCGATCTCGATCAGGCGCTGGCGGCCATAGGCCAGGTTGCGCGTGCGTTCGTAGGCGTCGGGCAGCAGCTTCAGGCGCTCCAGAATGGCGGCCGCCTGGTCCACCACCTCGCCGTGCCCGGCCAGCGGCTTCCACCAGCGCGTGCCCAGGCCCTTTTGCTCGCTGACGGCCATGGCCACCGATTCGAGCACCGTCATGTCGGCGAACAGCTGGTTGATCTGGAAGGTGCGCACCAGGCCCTGGCGGCAGCGCTCGTGCTGGGCCATGGTGGTCACGTCCTGGCCCAGCAACTCGACCCGGCCGGCGCTGGGCTCCAGGTAGCCGGTCAGCAGGTTGATCAGCGTGGTCTTGCCGGCGCCGTTGGGCCCGATCAGGGCGTGGCGCGCGCCCGGCTCGACCACCAGGTTGACGTGGTCGGTGGCTACGAAGCCGCCGAAGGTGCGCACCAGGTCATGGGTTTGTAAAACAGCGCCCCCACGCTTCGCGGCTGCGCCTGCTGCGCTGCCCCCCGAGGGGGCCTTCGCGCCTTGGGACGGCACGGCGGCGCTCATGACGTGCTCCCGGCACGCTGGCGTGCCTGCGCCCGCTGGCGGCGCGACTCGATCCACTGCTGCGCCGTGCCCAGGATGCCGCCGCGCGCAAACAACACCAGCAGCACCAGGATCAGGCCCAGCCAGAACTGCCAGTACTGCGGGTTCAGGTCCGACAGCTGGTCGTGCAGCACCACGAACACCACGGCGCCGATCAGGCCGCCGTACAGGTGGCCGGCGCCGCCCAGGATCAGGATCAAGAGCAGGTCGGCCGAGCGCTGAAAGCTCAGCACGTCGAGCGAGACGAACTGGTTGGTCTGCGCCACCAGCGCGCCGGCCACCCCGGCATAGGCCGCGCCGATGGTGTAGATCTTGACCAGGCGGCGGTTCACCGGCACGCCCAGCGCGGGCATGCGCAGCGCGTTCATGCGGATGCCGCGCAGGCTCTGGCCGAAGGGCGAGCGCACCAGCCGGCGCGCCAGCCAGAACAGCACGAACAGCACGACGACCGAATAGATGTAGCCGGTGCGGCCGAACATGTCGAAGTCGAACACGCCCAGGATGGGGCCGATGGTGATGCCCGGCAGGCCGTCCACGCCGCCGGTGATGCGCGTCAGCTTGTTGGCCAGCTCGAAGAACATCAGCGCCACACCCAGCGTGACCATCAGGCGCGACAGATCGCTGCCGCGCAGCAGCAGGAAGCTGCTGAGAAAACCGACGATGCCGGCAAACAGCGCCGCCAGCAGCAGGCCCAGCAGCGGGTCGCTCCAGCCGTGCGAGCCCATCAGGCCGACGGTGTAGGCGCCGACGCCGAAGAAGGCCGCGTGGCCCAGCGAGATCACGCCGGCGTAGCCGAAGATCAAATCGAGCGACAGCGCGAACAGCCCGGTGATGGCGATCTGGCTGAGCAGCAGGTAGTTGCCCGGAAAGGCGAAGTAGGCCGCCACCGGCAGGCACCAGAAGGCGTATTCGAGCGGCTTCCAGTGCGCCGAGCGCCGAAAGCGGGTCAGCACGTCGGCGTTCGCCGCGCCGCGAATCGAGGTCGTCATGCGGGGGCCTCTTTACTTGTGGGCACGACCGAACAGGCCATGGGGGCGAAAGATCAGGGTGGCCACCATGACGGCGTAGATGATGAAGGCGCCGATCTGGGGGATGTAGTACTTGCCCACCACGTCGGCCACGCCCAGCAGGATGGCGGCATACAGCGAGCCCAGGATGTTGCCGCTGCCGCCCACCGAAACGACGATCAGAAAATACACCAGGTACTTGACCGGAAACTCGGGGTCGAGCCCCAGCATCTCCACCCCCAGCGCGCCGCCCAGGCCGGCCAGGGCCGAGCCCAGGGCGAAGGTCAGGCTGAACACGCGGTTGACGTCGATGCCCATGCCGCGCGCCACGCGCTGGTTGTCCACCGCGGCGCGCAGGCGGGCGCCGAACGCCGTCTTGACGACGGACCACTGCAGGCCGAAAGCCACCACCAGGCCCACGACGACCAGGAACAGGCGGTAGACACCGACGTCCAGGCCCGGCAGGTGGATCTGGCCCTTCAGAAAGTCGGGCAGGTGCAGCGGCTGCTGCTGGGCGCCGAAGAAATAGTGCGCGCCGGCCACGGCCATGAAGACCAGGCCCAGCGAAAACAGCACCTGGTCCAGGTCGGAGGCGGCGTACAGGCGCCGGTACAGCGTGCGTTCCAGCACGATGCCGACCAGGGCCGGCACCAGCACCGCGAACGGCAGGGTGGCCAGAAAGGGCACGCCGTAGTCGTTGAGCAGCACCACGCAGGCGTAGCCGCCGATCATGGCGAAGGCGCCGTGCGCCAGGTTGACGAAGTTCATCAGGCCCAGGGTGACCGACAGGCCGACGCTGATCAGAAACAGCAGCATGCCGGAGGCGATGCCGTCAAAGAGGATCGTCATGGTTGTTCCCTGGGCCGTGGCCCCGGTCGATCAGGGCGTTTGCGGGTTGACGGCCTTGAAGGTGTCGAACTCGACGTTCTTGAGCACGCCGTCCACGCGCTCGAGCTTGCGGATGTACTCGTTCTGCACGATGTCGCGCGTCTTCGGGTCGATCTCGACCGGGCCGCGCGGGCTGGTCCACTTCAGGCCCTTGACGGCGGCGATGAAGGCGTCGCCGCTGGCGTCGCCCTTGGTCTTCTTCAGCGCCTCGTAGATCACGTGCATGCCGTCATAGCCACCCACCGTCATGAAATTGGGGCGATCGTCCTTGTAGGCCTTGGCATAGGCGGCGGTGAAAGCCTTGTTCTCGGGCGAGTCGTGCGCGTCGGAGTAGTGGAAGGCCGTGATGAAGCCCAGCGCGGCGTCGCCCAGCGCGGCCAGCGAGCTTTCGTCCGTCATGTCGCCGGGGCCCATTTCCTTGATGCCCAGCTTGTCCAGGCCCAGTTCGCGAAAGCCCTTGGACAGCGCCACCATGGAGCTGCCGGGCGGCACGAAGAAGTAGGCGGCGTCGGGCTTGGCGTCCTTCAGGCGCTGCAGGAAGGGCGAGTAGTCGGTGGTGTTCACCGGCGTGCGCACCTCGCCGACGATCTTGCCGCCCAGGCCGGTGAAGGTCTTGGTGAACACGGCCTGCGAGTCATGGCCCGGGCCGTAGTCGGCGACCACGATGTAGGCGCTCTTGACCTTGTTGGCATGCGCCCACTGCGCCATGGCCCAGGCGCTTTGCGGCATGGTCATGGAGGTGCGCACGATGTAGGGCGACTTTTCGACCACCGAGGCGGTGGCCGCGTTCATCACCACCATCGGCACCTTGGCCTCGGTGGCCAGCGGCGCGGCCGAGAAGGCGTTGGGCGTGAGGTCGTAGCCGGCCAGGATGTCGACCTTGTCGTTGATGATGAGCTGCTGCGATTCGCGCTTGGCGATCTGCGGCGCGATGCCGGTGTCGTCCTTGACGATCAGCTGCACCTTGCGGCCGGCCACGGTGTCGCCGTGCTCGGCCATGTACAGGTCGATGCCGCGGCGGATCTGCTTGCCGTAGTCGGCGAAGGGCCCGGAGATCGACAGCACCAGGCCGATCTTCAGGTCCTTGGCCTGTGCCGGGCCGAAGGCCAGGGCGGCGCCCAGCGCGAGGGCGGCAACGCCCAGGGTCTTGCTCAGTCTCATGTCGTTCTCCTTGGTTGGCAAATCAAAAATGGGTGAGTGTCGGTCAGGCGTTCAGCTGCTGTTCGAGCTGCTGCAGCACCTCGTAGCAGGGCAGCACCTGGGCCACGCTGGCGTTGGGCTCGCGGCCTTCGCGGATGGCGGCGAAGAACTCGCGGTCCTGCAGCTCGATGCCGTTCATCGACACCGCCACCTTGGACACGTCGATTTTTTCTTCCTTGCCATTGACCAGGTCGTCGTAGCGCGCGATGTAGGTGGCGCTGTCGCCGATGTAGCGAAAGAAGGTGCCCAGCGGCCCGTCGTTGTTGAAGCTGAGGCTGAGCGTGCAGATCGCGCCATTGGCGGCCTTGAGCTGGATGCTCATGTCCATGGCGATGCCCAGCTCGGGGTGGACGGGGCCCTGCAGCGCATTGGCCTGCACGATGGGGCTGCCGGCCTGGTAGGCGAACAGATCGACCGTGTGCGCGGCGTGGTGCCACAGCAGGTGGTCGGTCCACGAGCGCGGCTGGCCCAGCGCGTTCATGTTGGTGCGGCGAAAGAAATAGGTCTGCACGTCCATCTGCAGCACGTGGAACTCGCCCGCCGCGATTTTCTTGTGCACGTACTGGTGGCTGGGGTTGAAGCGGCGCGTGTGGCCGACCATGGCCACGCGGCCAGCCTTGCGCTGCGCGTCCAGCACGCGCTGGCCGTCGGCCAGCTTGTCGCACAGCGGAATCTCGACCTGCACGTGCTTGCCCGCCTGCAGGCACTGGATGGCCTGCGCCGCGTGCATCTGCGTGGGCGTGCACAGGATCACCGCGTCGACGTCCGGCCGCGCCAGGCTCTCGGCCAGGTCGGTGGCCACGTGGCCGATGCCGTACTTGTCGGCCACCGCCTGCGTGGGTTCGCGGCGGCGCCCGACCAGGGACACCACCTCGACGCCGTCGATGTTGCGGATGCCGTCCAGGTGCTTGATGCCGAAGGCGCCGGCGCCGGCCAGCGCGACCTTGATGGGTTGGGTCATGATGCTTCTCGTTTGATAGCTGCTCGCGCTTGATGGACGCGGGCTCAGGCCTGATTTTCTAAAATTAGATGGCCGACGGCGGTGTTCGACGCCGGCACATGGTAGAAGCGGTGCGCCACGCGCGGCGAGCGCCCGCCGCCGGCGTCGGCCATGGCGCCGCGGGCGATCAGCCACATCACCAGCTCGATGCCCTCGCTGCCGGCCTCGCGCACGTAGTCGATGTGGGGCATGGCCGACAAGTCCTGCGGGTCGGCGATCAGGCGGTCCAGGAAGGCGTTGTCCCACTCGCGGTTGATCAGGCCGGCGCGCGGGCCCTGCAGCTGGTGGCTCATGCCGCCGGTGCCCCAGATCTGCACGTTCAGCGGCTGGTCGAAGCTCTCGATGGCGCGGCGGATGGCCTGCCCCAGCGCGAAGCAGCGCGCGCCCGAGGGCACGGGGTACTGCACCACGTTGACGTGAAACGGGATCACCCGCACCGGCCATTCGGCGGGCGTGCCGAACATCAGGTTCATGGGCACCGTCAGGCCGTGGTCTACCTTCAGCTCGTTCACCAGGGTCAGGTCGAAGCCCTGCTGGATCACCGACTGGGCGATGTGGGAGGCCAGCTCGGGGTGGCCGATCACCTTGGGCACCGGGCGCGCGCCGTAGCCTTCGTCGGCGGGCTCGAATTCGGCCGCCGTGCCGATGGCGAAGGTGGGAATCACGCTGAGGTCGAAGTTGGTGGCGTGGTCGTTGTAGACCAAAAACACCACGTCGGGCCGATGCGTCTTCATCCACGCCTTGCTGGGCTCGAAGCCGGCGAACATCGGCGCCCAGTAGGGCTCGGCCGTCTTGCCGTGGTCGATCGCCGCGCCGATCGCCGGCACGTGCGAGGAATACACCGAGGCGCTGATGCGGGCATGACCGGTTGCTGCTTTATTGGAAGCATCGTGCGCTTGCTGGACGGCCGCTGCAAGGCGTTTTTGCGTCTGCTGTTCCCAGTCCTTCCAGGCCGCGCTCTGGTTGACCGGGCCCTGCGCGTCGCCGTGCTCGCCCACCACGCGGTTGCCCTCGGGGCTGCGCCCGCCGGCCACCATCATGTCGCGGTACTGCTGCTCGCTCATGCCGGTCATGCTGCCGGCCATCTGCTGGAAGCTCAGGCCGTCGGTGGCGCCCAGCTTGGACAGGAAGTAGATGTTGCCGCCGGTGCGCATCATCCAGTTCAAGTCGCGCGCGCGCACGGCCGCCTTCTGCTCGTCGGTCATGGGCCATTCGGCCAGGTAGGCGTCCTCGTCGGCCTTGAAGCGCGCGCGGTTGTCGGCCTTCATCAGGCTCATGCAGAACTGGTTGAGCCAGTAGCCCTTGCGGCTCTGGTCGGCATCGAAAATGGTGGTGCCGGGGACGTCGAGATAGGGTTTGTTCAGGGACATGCTCAGGCCTCCTCGGGCCAGTACAGGCGCATCGGGTTGTCGACCAGCAGCTGGCGTTGCAGATCGGCGGTGGGCGCGATGTGCGGGATGAAGTCCACCAGCAGCCCGTCGTCGGGCATGTGCTGCTTGAGGTTGGGGTGCGGCCAGTCGGTGCCCCACAGCACGCGGTCGGGAAAGCTCTGGACGATGCGGCGCGCGAACGGCACCACGTCGCGGTAGGCGGCGCGCTCGCCATTCAGCGCCGGCGGGCCGCTGACGGACAGGCGCTCGGGGCAGCTGACTTTGCTCCACACGTTGGCGTGCTCGCGCATGAACTTGATGAACAGCTCGAACTCGGGGCCGTCGACCGACTTGGTCACATCAGGTCGGCCCATGTGATCGACGACCACGGTGGTCGGCAGGCGGGTGAAGAAGTCCCACAGCTCGGGCAGGTCGACCGCCTCGAAGTAGATCACCACGTGCCAGCCCAGCTTGGCAATGCGGCCGGCGATGTCCATCAGCTCGTCGCGCGGCGTGAAGTCCACCAGGCGCTTGACGAAGTTGAAGCGCACGCCGCGCACGCCGGCGGCGTGCAGGCGCTCCAGCTCGGCGTCGCTGACGTCGCGGCGCACGGTGGCCACGCCGCGCGCCTTGCCGCCCGCCGCCTGCAGGGCATCGACCAGCGCGCGGTTGTCGGCGCCGTGGCAGGTGGCCTGCACGATCACGTTGCGGGCAAAGCCCAGGTGGTCGCGCAGCGCGAACAACTGCGCCTTGCTGGCGTCGCAGGGCGTGTACTTGCGCTCGGGCGCATAGGGAAACTCGTCGCCCGGCCCGAACACGTGGCAATGCGCATCGACGCTGCCGGAGGGCAGTCGAAACTGCGGCTGGCTGGGGCCGTCGTACCAGTCCAGCCAGCCGGCTGTCTTGGTGAATGGGCCTGTGGTCGGCTTGGACATGGCGTGGCCTGCTTCAATCAATGTAGCGCAGACCGGCCTTGGCCAGGCCTTCGCGCATCTTGTAATAGTCGAGCCCCAGCGTGCCGCCGGCGAAGATCTCGCGCTTGCCGGTCTCGTTGGCCTCGCGCTTTTGCGCCGCCTCCAGCGTTTGCGCGGCGCGCGCGGCGGGCACGCAGACGATGCCGTCGTCGTCGGCCACGATGACGTCGCCGGGCGTGACCAGCATGCCGGCGCAGACGATGGGGATGTTGACCGAGCCCGGCGTGGCCTTGATGCAGCCCTTGGCGCTGATGGCCTTGCTCCAGACCGGAAAGCCCATCTCGTGCAGGGTGCGCACGTCGCGCACGCCGGCGTCGATGACGAGGGCGCGCGCGCCCTGCGCCTTGAAGCTGGTGGCCAGCAGGTCGCCGAAGTAGCCGTCGGTGCAGTCGGCGGTGACGGTGGCCACCACGACGTCGCCGGGGCGAATCTGCTCGGCCGCCACGTGCAGCATCCAGTTGTCGCCCGGCTGCAGCAGCACGGTAACGGCCGTGCCCGAAACCTGCGCGTCGGGGTAGATGGGGCGCATGTAGGGCTTGAGCAGGCCCACGCGGCCCATGGCCTCGTGCACCGTGGCGCTGCCGAAGTGCGCCAGCGCGTCGGCGGCCGCGCGGTCGGCGCGCTGGATGTTGCGATAGACGACGCCCAATTCGTACATGGCTTATTTTCCTTTCGCTTTCAATGCGGCATCCAGGCGCGGATACACGCGCCGTGCATTGCCTTCATACACCTTGTAGCGCTGCTCGGCGTTCAGGTTCGCCGTGGCCTCGACGTAGCGCTTGGTGTCGTCGTAGTAGTGGCCCGTCTCCGGGTCGATGCCGCGCACGGCGCCGATCATCTCGCTGGCGAACAGGATGTTGTCGATCGGGATGACCTGGGTCAGCAGGTCGATGCCCGGCTGGTGGTACACGCAGGTGTCGAAAAACACGTTGTGCAGCAGGTGCTCGGTGAGCAGCGGCTTCTTCAGCTCCTGCGCCAGGCCGCGGTAGCGCCCCCAGTGGTAGGGTGCGGCGCCGCCGCCGTGCGGGATGACGAACTTGAGCGTCGGAAAGTCCTTGAACAGCTCGCCCTGGATCAGCTGCATCACCGCCGTGGTGTCGGCGTTGATGTAGTGCGCGCCGGTGGTGTGAAAGCAGGCGTTGCACGAGGTGCTGACGTGGATCATGGCCGGGATGTTCCACTCGACCATCTTCTCGTAGATGGGGTACCAGTGGCGGTCGGTCAGCGGCGGGCTGGTCCAGTGGCCGCCGGAGGGATCGGGGTTGAGGTTGATGGCGACGAAGCCATAGTCGCGCACGCACCTTTCCAGCTCGGGAATGCAGGTGGCCGGATCGACGCCGGGCGACTGCGGCAACATCGCCGCGCCGATGAAGTGGTCGGGAAACAGCTGCGACACGCGAAAGCACAGCTCGTTGCAGATCGCCGCCCAGGTGCTGGAGATCTGGAAGTCGCCGATGTGGTGCGCCATGAAGCTGGCGCGCGGGCTGAACACGGTGAGGTCGCTGCCGCGCTCGCGCATCAGGCGCAGCTGGTTGCTTTCGATCGACTCGCGCAGTTCGTCGTCGGAGATTTTCAGCTCGGCTACGCGGGGCATGGCGGCCGGATCCTGGATGCCGGCGATCTGGCGATTGCGCCAGTCGCCCAGGGCGGCGGGCGCGGTGGTGTAGTGGCCGTGGCAGTCGATGATCATGGTGGGTTCTTCCGGTGCGTGAAGGCGGCCTGGCGCCTTCCTACATTACATGAGCGAACGCTCGGCAAAGTCCAGCGGCAGGCCGACGTAGTTTTCGGCGATGGTGCGCAGGCCGGCCTCGGAGTGGGTCAGGTAGTCCAGCTCGGCGTGCTGGAACTTGGCCGTGATCTGCTCGTCGTGCGGAAAGCGGTGCATCAGCTGCGTGAGCCACCACGAGAAGCGCTCGGCGCGCCAGATGCGGCCCAGGCACTTGCGCGAGTAGTCGTCGATGCCGGCCTCGCTCTTGTCGCGATAGAACTCGATCAGCGCGTTGCAGAGGTACTTGACGTCGGTGGTCGCCAGGTTCAGGCCCTTGGCGCCGGTGGGCGGCACGATGTGGCCGGCGTCGCCCGCCAGGAACATGCGGCCGAAGCGCAGCGGCTCGGTGACGAAGCTGCGCAGCGGGGCGATGCTTTTCTCCAGGCTGGGGCCGGTCACCAGCCTGTCGCGGCCTTCGTCGTCCAGGCGCAGCCTGAGCTCCTGCCAGAAGGCGTCGTCGCTCCAGTCCTCCACGTGGTTGGTCAACGGCACCTGCAGGTAGTAGCGGCTGCGCGTCTTGCTGCGCTGGCTGCACAGGGCAAAGCCGCGCGGGCTGTTGATGTAGACCAGCTCGTCATTGACGGGCGGCGTGTCGGCCAGCAGGCCCAGCCAGCCGAAGGGATAGACCTTCTCGTATTCGGTGATGGCCGAGCGCGGCGCGCTGGCGCGGCACACGCCGTGAAAGCCGTCGCAGCCGGCGATGAAGTCGCAGTCCAGGCGGTAGGACTGGCCGTCCTTGTCCCAGGTGACGTAGGGGCGGGCGGTGTCGAAGTCGTGCACGGCCGTGTTCCTGGCCTCGTAGATCGTGCTCAGCCCGGCCGCGGCGCGTGCCTGCATCAGGTCCTGCGTGACCTCGGTTTGGCCGTAGACCATCACGTTCTGGCCGCCGCTGTACTTGTTCAGGTCCACCCGGTGGCGCCGGCCGTCCCACATCAGCTCCACGCCGCCGTGCACCAGGCCTTCCGCGTGCATGCGCGTGCCCACGCCGGCCTCGTCCAGCAGGTCGACGCTGACCTGCTCCAGGATGCCGGCGCGGATGCGGCCCAGCACGTAGTCGCCGCTCACGCGCTCGATGATCACGGCGTCGATGCCGGCCTTGTGCAGCAACTGGCCCAGCAGCAGCCCCGCGGGGCCGGCGCCGACGATGGCGACCTGGGTTCTCGACGTCTGGGTCGTGCTCATGCCTGTCTCCTGATGGCGTCTGCAAGGCCCGATGCCTTGCTTTTGAGCCATTGTTCAGCAAGGCCAATGGCCCCGCTATCGACTTGGGACACTAGCAGCTAGAGCAAAATGGCATACCTTGCATCAAGACATCCAAAATCAGGCCATAAATGGATCTGCGTCAACTCGAATATTTCGTGAATGTGGCTGAACTGGGCAGCTTCAGCCGTGCCGCGCTGGCGCTGGATGTGGCCCAGCCGGCGCTCAGCCGGCAAGTGCGCCTGCTGGAGGTGGAACTGCGCCAGAACCTGCTGCAGCGCCATGGCCGCGGCGCGGTGCCGACCGAGGCGGGGCAGGTGCTGCTGGAGCACGCGCGCGGCATCCTGCACCAGGTGGGGCGCGCGCGCGACGAGTTGGCGCGGCTGCGCGGCGGCCTGACCGGGCGCGTGGCCGTGGGCCTGCCGCCCAGCGTGGCGCGTGCGCTGGCGGTGCCCCTGGTGCGCGCCTTCGGCCGCCAACTGCCCGAGGCGCACCTGTCGATCGCCGAGGCGCTGTCGACCAACATGCAGGAGCAGGTGGCCAGCGGGCGCCTGGACATCGCCGTGCTGTACAACGCGCGCCCCGTGCCGGGCCTGGAAATCGCGCCGCTGGCGATGGACGAGCTGGTGCTGGTGCAGAGCGCGCGGGCGCCGCGACACGCACCGTCGGGCACGCCCGTCGGCCTGCCGGAGCTGGCGCGCCTGCCGCTGGTGATCCCCAGCCGCCCCAATGCCATCCGCATGCACGTCGAGCACCAACTGGCCGCCCTCGGCGCCCAACCGCAGGTGGCGCTGGAGATCGACGGCGTGGCGGCCATTCTCGACCTGGTGGCCGACGGCGCCGGCTGCGCCGTGCTGTCGCGCCATGCGCTGGCGGCGGGCGCCCGGCCCGCCATCTTTCAGCTGCGCCCCATCGAGATCGGCCCGGGCCAGCGCCTGCAGATCCCGCTGTTCACGGCGGCGAGCGCGCTGCGCCCCGGCACCGGCGCCCAGCGCGCGGTGCTGGCCCTGCTGCACGAGCTCACGCCGCACTACCTGGGCTGAATATGACCGACACTTGGACCCCGAAGAGCGCCCGACGGCCGCGGCCGACGCGGCGGGGCGCCGTCATTTGAACGAGAGGTCCCAATCATGCTGCTGCAAGCCGACGACTGCCAACTGGTGCTGGTCGATTTCCAGGCCCGCCTGATGCCCGCCATTCACGACGGGGCGGCCGTGCTGGCCAACGCGCGCCGACTGGCGCAGATGGCGCGCTGGCTGCAGGTGCCGGTGTGGGCCACCGAGCAGGTGCCGGCCAAGCTGGGCACCACCGACGAGGCGCTGGCGGCGCTGTGCGAGCGCATCGTCGCCAAGACGGCGTTCAGCGGCGCGGCCGAGCTGCAGCCGCTGCTGGCGCCGCCGGCGCCGCCCCAGCGCGGCAACGCCCGCAGCCTGCCCAGGCACCTGCAAAAGCCGGCTTCGGCCGAGCCCGAGCGCGGCACCCTGGTGCTGGCCGGCTGCGAGGCGCACGTGTGCCTGCTGCAGACCGCGCTGGACCTGCTGGATCAGGACTGGGACGTGTGGGTCGTGACCGATGCCTGCGGCTCGCGCACCGAGCGCAACCGCGACGCCGCCTACGACCGCCTGGCCAGCGCGGGCGGCGAGCTGGTCAGCACCGAAATGGTGGGCTTCGAGTGGCTGGGCGACGCCGGGCATCCGCGCTTCAAGGACTGGCAGGGCCTGATTCGCTGACCAGCGTCAGGCGCTTGTCAAGATCTCGGGTCTATCATCGGGCGGCAGGGCAGACGGCCCGATGACAGGAGACACCAGATGAGCGGCACCCCCCGCGGCGACTACGCCAAGGCTTTCGCGGCAGCACAGTCCGACCCGGCGACGTTCTGGGCCGACAAGGCCGAGGGCATCGACTGGATCAAGCGCTGGGACCGCGTCATCGACGACGCGCGCAAGCCCTTTTACCGCTGGTTTGCCGGCGGCGTGCTCAACACCTGCTACAACTGTGTCGACCGCCACGTCGAGCGCGGCCGCGCCGACCAGCTGGCGCTGGTCTTCGACAGTCCGCTGGCCGGCACGCAGCGCAAGATCAGCTACCGCGAGCTGCAGGCGCTGACTGCGCGTTGCGCCGGTGCGCTGCTGGCGATGGGCGTGAAGAAGGGCGACACCGTCGTCATCTACATGCCCATGGTGCCCGAGGCCGTGGTCGCCATGCTCGCCTGCGCGCGCATCGGTGCCGTGCATTCGGTGGTGTTCGGCGGTTTTGCCGCGCCCGAGCTGGCCAAGCGCGTGGTCGACGCCCGGCCCGCCGCCATGATTTCTGCCTCCTGCGGGCTGCTGCCGGGGCGCAGCGTGCCCTACAAGCCCTTGCTGGACGAGGCGCTGCAGATCGCCGGCGTGCCGCACACCCCCTGCCTGATCCTGCAGCGCCCGCAGCTGCAGGCCAGCATGCTGCCCGGGCGCGACATCGATTGGGACGAGGCGATGGCGCGCGCGCAGCCGGCCGACTGCGTGCCGGTGGCCGCCACCGATCCGCTGTACGTCATCTACACCTCGGGGACGACGGGCAAGCCCAAGGGCGTGGTGCGCGACAACGGCGGCCACGCGGTGGCGCTGCGCTGGTCGATGGAGGCGGTCTACGGCACGCAGCCGGGCGACGTGTACTGGGCGGCGTCGGACGTGGGCTGGGTGGTGGGCCACTCCTACATCGTCTACGGGCCGCTGCTGCAGGGCTGCACCACCATCCTGTACGAAGGCAAGCCGGTGGGCACGCCCGATGCCGGCGCCTTCTGGCGCCTGTGCGCCGAGCACAAGGTGAACGTGCTGTTTACCGCGCCGACGGCGTTTCGCGCCATCAAGAAGGAAGACCCCAGCGGCGCGCTGGTCAAGCAGTACGACCTGTCGAAGTTCCGCATGCTGTTTCTGGCCGGCGAGCGGGGCGACCCGGACACCATCGAGTGGGCCGGCAAGATTCTGGGCGTGCCCGTGATCGACAACTGGTGGCAGACCGAGCTGGGCTGGCCCGCCATCAGCAACTGCATGGGCATCGAGGCGCTGCCGGTGCGGCCCGGTTCGCCCACCAAGCCGGTGCCCGGCTTCGACATCCACATCCTGGACGAGGACGGCCGCGAGAAAGCGGCCAACGACATCGGCAGCCTGGTGATCAAGCTGCCGCTGCCGCCCGGCGGACTGACCACGCTGTGGAACAACGACGCCGGTTTCGTCGAAACCTACCTCGAGCGCTACCCGGGCTACTACCTGTCGGGTGACGCCGGGTACTTCGATGCCGACGGCTATGGCTGGGTGATGGCGCGCATCGACGACATCATCAACGTGGCCGGCCACCGCCTGTCCACCGGGCAGATGGAAGAAATCCTGTCCGCGCACCCCGCGGTGGCCGAGGCCGCGGTGGTCGGCGTGGTCGATGCGCTCAAGGGCCAGGTGCCGGTCGGGCTGGTGGTGCTCAAGTCCGGCGTAATGCAGCCCGAGGCCGAGATCTGCGCCGAGCTGGTGGCCAAGGTGCGGGCCCAGCTCGGCGCCGTGGCCGACTTCAAGAGCGTGCAGGTGATCGCGCGGCTGCCCAAGACGCGCTCGGGCAAGGTGCTGCGCGTGACCATCCGCAGCATGGCCGACGGCGAGACGCTGAAGGTGCCCGCCACCATCGAAGACGACAGCGTGCTGCCCGAAATTTCGGCCGCGCTGCACAGCCTGGGCTATCCGCGCTCGGACAACTGACGGCGGTGCCGCGAGCCCCACGCCGCCGCACGCCCCGCCGATCGGTGGCAGAATTCGTTCTTTGCGAAATCCAGGCCCTTCCCAGCCAGTCGCGTCCGCCAACCGGTTCAGCCGTGACGCGGAAGGTTTCCCAACCATCTTGAGCGCCCTGCAGGGGTGCAAAAGGCAAGCGCAATGAGTGACACCCAGTCCGTCTACCAAACGTACGAAGGCAACAGCTATCTCTTCGGCGGCAACGCGCCGTACGTCGAGGAGATGTACGAGAGCTACCTGGCCAACCCGGGCAGCGTCCCCGATTCCTGGCGCGAATACTTCGACGCCCTGCAGCACGTGCCCGCCGCCGACGGCAGCAACGCGCGCGACGTGCCGCACCTGCCGGTCATCAACGCCTTTGCCGAGCGCGCCAAGCAGGGCGGCACGCAGGTGGTGGTGGCCACCGGCGCCGATTCCGAGCTGGGCCGCAAGCGCACGGCGGTGCAGCAGCTGATCGCCGCGTACCGCAACGTCGGCGCGCGCTGGGCCGACCTCGACCCGCTCAAGCGCGCCGATCGCCCGCAGATTCCCGAGCTGGAGCCGTCCTTCTACGGCTTCACCGACGCCGACATGGAGACGGTGTTCAACGTCAGCAACACCTTCTTCGGCAAGGAAAGCATGCCGCTGCGCGAGCTGATCAACGCGCTGCGCGAAACCTACTGCGGCACCATCGGCGCCGAGTTCATGTACGCCACCGACCAGGTGCAAAAACGCTGGTGGCAGGAGCGCCTGGAGCGCGTGCGGGCCAACCCGCAGCTCGACGCCGAGCAGAAGAAGCACGTGCTCGAGCGCCTGACGGCAGCCGAGGGCCTGGAGCGCTTTTTGCACACCAAGTACGTGGGCCAGAAGCGCTTTTCGCTGGAAGGCGGCGAGAGCTTCATCGTCTCCATGGACCAGATCGTGCAGTCGGCCGGCAAGCAGGGCGTGCAGGAAATCGTCATCGGCATGGCCCACCGCGGCCGCCTGAACGTGCTGGTCAACACCCTGGGCAAGATGCCCTCGATGCTGTTTGCCGAGTTCGACCACACCGCGCCCGAGGAGCTCACCGCCGGCGACGTGAAGTACCACCAGGGCTTCAGCTCCGACGTGTCCACCGCGGGCGGGCCGGTGCACCTGTCGCTGGCCTTCAACCCCTCGCACCTGGAGATCGTCAACCCCGTGGTCGAGGGCAGCGTGCGCGCCCGCATGGACCGCCGCGGCGATGCCGAGGGCGACAGCGTGCTGCCGGTGCTGGTGCACGGCGACGCGGCCTTTGCCGGCCAGGGCGTGGTGATGGAGACGCTGGCGCTGGCGCAGACGCGCGGCTACTACACCGGCGGCACGGTGCACATCGTCATCAACAACCAGATCGGCTTTACCACCAGCGACCCGCGCGACACGCGCTCCACGCTGTACTGCACCGACGTGGTCAAGATGATCGATGCGCCGGTGCTGCACGTCAACGGCGACGACCCCGAGGCCGTGGTGCTGTGCACCCAGCTGGCGCTGGACTACCGCCAGCAGTTCAACCAGGACGTGGTGGTCGACATCGTGTGCTTCCGCAAGCTGGGCCACAACGAGCAGGACACCCCCATGCTCACCCAGCCGCTGATGTACAAGAAGATCGCCGCCCACCCCGGCACGCGCAAGCTGTACGGTGACAAGCTGGTCACCCAGCAGGTGCTGGCGGCCGACGGCCCCGACGCCATGGTCGCCGCCTACCGCGCCGCCATGGACGCCGGCCGCCACACGGTCGACCAGGTGCTGACCAACTTCAAGAGCAAGTACGCGGTCGACTGGTCGCCGTACCTGGCCACCAAGTGGACCGATGCCGCCGACACCGCCATCCCGCTCACCGAGTGGAAGCGCCTGGCCGAGCGCATCACCACCGTGCCCGAGGGCTTCACCGTCCACAACCTGGTCAAGAACGTGCTGGAGCACCGCGCCGCCATGGGCCGCGGCGAGATGAACGTCGACTGGGGCATGGGCGAGCACATGGCCTTTGCCTCGCTGGTGGCCTCGGGCTATCCGATCCGCCTGTCGGGCGAGGACAGCGGGCGCGGCACCTTCGTGCACCGCCACGCCGTGCTGCACGACCAGAAGCGCGAGAAGTGGGACGTGGGTTCCTACACGCCGCTGCAGAACGTCACCGAGGGCCAGGCGCCCTTCGTGGTCATCGACTCCATCCTGTCCGAGGAGGCGGTGCTGGGCTTCGAGTACGGCTACGCCTCCAACGACCCCAACACGCTGGTGATCTGGGAGGCGCAGTTCGGCGACTTCGCCAACGGCGCGCAGGTGCTGATCGACCAGTTCATCGCCTCGGGTGAGGTCAAATGGGGCCGCGTCAACGGCCTGACCCTGATGCTGCCGCACGGCTACGAAGGGCAGGGCCCCGAGCACAGCTCGGCGCGCGTCGAGCGCTTCATGCAGCTGGCGGCCGACACCAACATGCAGATCGTGCAGCCCACCACGGCCAGCCAGATCTTCCACGTGCTGCGCCGCCAGATGATCCGCCCGCTGCGCAAGCCGCTGGTCATCTTCACGCCCAAGAGCCTGCTGCGCAACAAGGACGCCACCTCGCCGCTGGCCGAGTTCACCGGCGGCAGCTTCCAGACGGTGATCCCCGACAGCGGCGACCTGAAAGGCGACAAGGTCAAGCGCGTGCTGGCTTGCTCGGGCAAGGTGTACTACGACCTGGTGAAAAAGCGCGAGGAAAAGGGCTCGCACGACGTGGCCATCCTGCGCGTCGAGCAGCTCTATCCCTTCCCGCACAAGGCCTTTGCCGCCGAGCTCAAGAAGTACCCCAACGCCACCGAGATCGTGTGGTGCCAGGACGAGCCGCAGAACCAGGGCGCCTGGTTCTTCGTGCAGCACTACATCCACGAGAACATGGTCGCCGGCCAGAAGCTGGGCTATGCCGGCCGCGCCGCCTCGGCCTCGCCCGCCGTGGGCTACGCGCACCTGCACCAGGAGCAGCAAAAGGCCCTGGTCGATGCCGCCTTCGGGCGCCTCAAGGGCTTCGTGCTGAACAAGTGATTGCATCCGCGCGGCACGGGGCGCGCCCGCCCCGCCGCGCCCAACCGAACCGAACCAGGAAACACATCCCATGGCCATCGTAGAAGTCAAAGTCCCGCAGCTGTCCGAATCCGTGTCCGAGGCCACCCTGCTGCAATGGAAGAAAAAGGCCGGTGAGGCCGTCAAGGTCGACGAGATCCTGATCGAGGTCGAGACCGACAAGGTCGTGCTCGAAGTGCCGGCCCCGGCCGCCGGCGTGCTGGCCGAAATCGTGCAGCCCGACGGCGCCACCGTGGTGGCCGACCAGCTGCTGGCCAAGATCGACACCGCCGCCGTCGCGGGTGCTGCCGCGTCGGCGCCGGCTGCCGCGCCGGCCGCCGCAGCAGCCCCGGCGCCCGCCGCCGCTGCGCCCGCTGCCGCCGTCGTCGGTGGCAGCAAGTCCGGCATCGCCATGCCGGCCGCCGCCAAGCTGATGGCCGACAACCAGCTGGCCGCCGGCTCCGTGGCCGGCACTGGCAAGGACGGCCGGGTGACCAAGGGCGATGTCCTGGGTGCTATTCAATCGGGAGCTGCTGGCGCAGGTGGGGCGGGCGCTGCAGGCCAAAAACCTGCCAATATCCCGACCGGCGCGCCGACCAGCGCGCTGCCGCAGGTGGCGGCGCCCGTCGCGCCCAAGCTGGGCGAGCGCCCCGAGCAGCGCGTGCCCATGACGCGCCTTCGCGCGCGCATCGCCGAGCGCCTGCTGCAGTCGCAGTCCACCAACGCCATCCTGACGACCTTCAACGAAGTCAACATGCAGCCGGTGATGGGCCTGCGCAAGAAGTTCCAGGACGCCTTCGTCAAGGAGCATGGCGTCAAGCTCGGCTTCATGAGCTTCTTCGTCAAGGCGGCGGTGCACGCGCTCAAGAAGTTTCCGGCCGTCAATGCCTCGATCGACGGCAACGACATCATCTACCACGGCTACTTCGACATCGGCATCGCCGTCAGCTCGCCGCGCGGCCTGGTGGTGCCGATCCTGCGCAACGCCGACCAGATGAGCTTTGCCGACGTCGAGAAGAAGATCGCCGAATACGGCCAGAAGGCCAAGGACGGCAAGCTGAGCATCGAGGAGATGACCGGCGGCACCTTCTCGATCTCCAACGGCGGCACCTTCGGCTCGATGATGTCCACCCCCATCATCAACCCGCCGCAGTCCGCCATCCTGGGCGTGCACGCCACCAAGGACCGCGCCGTGGTCGAGAACGGCCAGGTCGTGGTGCGCCCCATGAACTACCTGGCGCTCAGCTACGACCACCGGCTGATCGACGGCCGCGAGGCCGTGCTGAGCCTGGTGGCGATGAAGGACGCGCTGGAAGACCCGTCGCGCCTGCTGTTCGACCTCTGATCGAGCGCCGCCATGTCGATCGCCGACGAACTCAGCAAGCTCGATGAGCTGCGCCAGCGCGGCACCTTGAGCGACGCCGAGTTCGCGCGCGCCAAGGAGCGGCTGCTGGGCCCGGAGGCGCCACCACCGCCGGTGCCGCCGCCCGCGCTGGATGCCGTCAACCGCCTGCGGCGCAGCACCGGCGACCGCTGGATCGGCGGCGTCTGCGGCGGCCTGGCGCGGGCCACCGGCCTCGAAAGCTGGGTCTGGCGCCTGATCTTCGCGGTGCTGACCCTGCTGGGCGGCGCCGGCATCGTCGTTTATCTTTTGCTGTGGATCTTCGTGCCGGCCGAATAGGCGCGGCACCCCAACTCACCCAACATCATGAGCACATCATTCGACGTTATCGTCATCGGCGCCGGCCCCGGCGGCTACATCGCGGCCATCCGCGCGGCGCAACTGGGCTTCAACGTGGCCTGCATCGACGAGTGGAAAAACGCCGCCGGCGGCCCCGCGCCGGGCGGTACCTGCACCAACGTGGGCTGCATCCCGTCCAAGGCGCTGCTGCAAAGCTCGGAGAACTTCGAGCAGGCGGGCAAGCACTTCGGCGAGCACGGCATCAGCCTGAGCAACCTGAAGATGGACGTGGCCACCATGATTGGCCGCAAGGACGCCGTGGTCAAGCAGAACAACGACGGCATCCTGTACCTGTTCAAGAAGAACAAGGTGACGTTCTTTCACGGCCGCGGTTCGTTCGCCAGGGCCGTCGATGGCGGCTATGAGATTGCCGTGGCCGGCGACAAGCCCGCGACGCTGGTGGGCAAGCAGATCATCGTCGCCACCGGCTCCAGCGCGCGCGCGCTGCCGGGCGCGGCGTTCGACGAGCAAAGCATTCTCAGCAACGACGGCGCGCTGGCCATTGGCGCCGTGCCCAAGCGCCTGGGCCTGATCGGCTCGGGCGTGATCGGACTGGAGATGGGCAGCGTGTGGCGCCGCCTGGGGTCCGAGGTGACGGTGCTCGAAGCGCTGCCGACGTTTTTGGGCGCGGTGGACGAGCAGATCGCCAAGGAAGCGCGCAAGGCCTTCGACAAACAGGGCCTGAAGATCGAGCTGGGCGTGAAGGTGGGCGAGGTCAAGGCCGGCAAGAAGGGCGTGACCGTGTCCTACGCCAACGCCAAGGGCGAGGCGCAGACGCTCGAAGTGGACAAGCTGATCGTCTCCATCGGCCGCGTGCCCAATACCACGGGGCTGAATGCCGAGGCCGTGGGCCTGAAGCTGGGCGAGCGCGGCGACGTGCTGGTCGACGACGACTGCCGCACCAATCTGCCCGGCGTGTGGGCGGTGGGCGACGTGGTGCGCGGCCCCATGCTGGCGCACAAGGCCGAGGAAGAGGGCGTGGCCGTGGCCGAGCGCATCGCCGGCCAGCACGGCCACGTGGACTTCAACCTGGTGCCCTGGGTGATCTACACCCATCCCGAGATCGCCTGGGTCGGCCAGACCGAGCAGCAGCTGAAGGCCGCGGGCGTGAAGTACCGGGCCGGTACCTTCCCCTTCATGGCCAACGGCCGCGCGCGCGCGCTGGGCGACACCACGGGCATGGTCAAGTTCCTGGCCGACGCGGCGACCGATGAAATCCTGGGCGTGCACATCGTCGGCCCCCAGGCCAGCGAGCTGATCGCCGAGGCCTGCGTGGCCATGGCCTTCCGTGCCAGCAGCGAGGACATCGCGCGCATCTGCCACGCCCACCCATCCCTGAGCGAGTCGACCAAGGAAGCGGCGCTGGCGGTGGACAAGCGCACGCTCAATTTCTGATCGATTTCAATATAAATTGACCGCCAGCCCGCGTGTAGAAAGCGCGGACTGCTATCAAAACAATAATTCATGGATGCCGTCGTGAGCGCCGTGCGCGCCGCCTACGAGCGTGAGCTGGCCGCGCGCGGCTACCACGCCGACCCCGCGCAGCTGCGCGCGGTGGGCGCCTTGCAGCGCTGCGCCGACGAGTGGGCGGCCTACAAGAGCCGGCGCTCCAACGCGCTGAAAAAGCTGTTCAATCACCCCGACATCCCCAAGGGCGTGTACATGTACGGCGGGGTGGGGCGCGGCAAGAGCTTCCTCATGGACTGCTTCTTCGAGGCGGTGCCGATCAAGCGCAAGACGCGCCTGCACTTTCACGAGTTCATGCGCGAGGTGCACCGCGAGCTGGCTGCCCTGCAGGGCACCGTCAACCCGCTGGACGAGCTGGGCCGGCGCATGGCGCGGCGCTTCAAGCTGATCTGCTTCGACGAGTTCCACGTCGCCGACATCACGGACGCGATGATCCTGTATCGCCTGCTGAAGGCGCTGTTCGACAACGGCGTGGGCTTCGTCACCACCAGCAACTTCAAGCCCGACGAGCTGTACCCCGACGGTCTGCACCGCGACCGCATCCTGCCGGCCATCGAGCTGCTGAACGAGCGCATGGAGGTCGTCAACGTCGACAACGGCGTCGACTACCGGCACCGCACGCTGCAGGACGTGCAGCTCTATCACACGCCGCTGGGCGCGGCCGCCGACGCCGCCATGACGGCGGCCTTCGAGCGCCTGGCCAGCGGGCCCGACGAAGACCCGGTGCTGCGCATCGAGGCGCGCGAGATCCGCGCGCGCCGGCGCGCCGGCGGCGTGGTGTGGTTCGACTTTCGCACCCTGTGCGGCGGGCCGCGCTCGCAAAACGACTACCTGGAGATCGCCAGCCAGTTCCACACCGTGCTGCTGTCCGACGTGCCGCACATGCCGGTGCGCATGGCGTCCGAGGCGCGGCGCTTCACCTGGCTGGTCGACGTGCTGTACGACCGCCGCGTCAAGCTGATCATGTCGGCCGAGGTCGAGCCCGAGGGGCTGTACACCGAAGGCCCGCTGGTGCACGAGTTTCCGCGCACCGTCTCGCGCCTGGCCGAGATGCAGTCGCTCGAATACCTGGCCGAACCGCACCGCACGGTGGACACGCACCTCACATGAACCGGGCCGTCCTGCCTTTCATCCTGGGCCTGCCTTTGCTGGCGGGCGGCTGCGCGCAAGGGCCCTTGCCGGCGGCGCCGGCCGTGTCGTCCGTGGAACTGCAGGCGCCGGCCGACCAGCCCTTCGGCCCCTGGCTGCAGGCCGAGCGCGCGCGCCTGGCGCAGCAGCGCGAGGCGGCCCAGCAGCACTATCGCGACGAGGAGCTGGTGTGCTGGCGCCGCTTTGCCGTCAACGACTGCCTGAGCGCGGCCAAGCGCCAGCGCCGCGGCACGCTGGATGCGCTGCGCCAGCAGGACCTGCAGCTCAACGCGCTGGAGCGCGAGCGGCGCACCGCCGAGCGCCTGCGCGAAATCGAGCAGAAGGCGGCGCCGGCCGCGCCTTCAGTTCAGGGACGCCAGTGAGGAGCGCCGCGTCGGCTTGGTCTCCACCGGCGGCTCCACCTTCAGGATCACCAGCGACAGGTTGTCGCCCACGCCGTTGGCGCGCTGGCGGGCCTTCTCGATCAGAAATTCGCTGGCCTCGCGCGGGTTCAGCGTGTTCAGCACCGAGCCCAGCTCTTCGGTGTTGAAGTAATGCCACACGCCGTCGGAGCAGGCCAGCAGCGTGTCGCCGATCTGCAGGCGCGGGATGAACTGCGCGGTGAAGGTGGGCTCGGGCTCGGTGCCCAGACACGAGGTCAGCACGTTGGACTGCGGGTGGTCGTTGGCTTCTTCCTCGCTCAGCTGGCCCTGCGCCACCAGCGTCTGCACGTACGAATGATCGGTGCTGCGCCGCACCAGCTGCGTGCCGCGAAAGTGGTGGATGCGCGAGTCGCCGCAATGCAGCCAGTGGCATTCGCCGCCGGGGTTCAGCAAGAAGAGCGCCATCGTGCTGTGCGGCTCCTGCTCGGCTGCAATGGCCGTCAGCTTGATGACCAGGTGCGCCTCCTGGCCGATCTGGCGCAACAGCGCGGCGGCGTCGTCGGTGTCGGGGTCGTAGCGCTCGAACAACTGGCGCGCCGTCAGCAGCACCTGGTCGGCCGCCTTGCGCCCGCCGGTGCGCCCGCCCATGCCGTCGGCCACCACGCCCAGCAGGCAGCCGCTGGCGCGCGGGTGGGTGAGCAGGGCCACCTGGTCCTGCTGGTAATCGCGGTCGCCCTTGTGCAGACCGGTGGCGGCGCTGAGTCGGTAGCCCTTGTCCATGCGTGTGTTCCCCTGATGCTGCCGTGGCTGGTGACGCCGTATTATGAGATGTCGGCGCGCCCGCCGGCCGCTCTGGTGCTTCGTTGTCGCTCGATTCCGTGAATTCACCCCTCCCGCTGGAACATGCCGTGCTGGCCGCCTTCGAGCCCGAAGGCCCGGTGGCCCGCGCCGCGGCCGGCTTTGCCCCGCGCGCCGGCCAGCTGCGCATGGCCACGGCGGTGGCGCGCACCGTGGCGCAGGGCGGCGTGCTGGTGGCCGAGGCCGCCACCGGCGTGGGCAAGACCTTCGCCTACCTGGTGCCGGCCCTGCTGTCGGGCGAGCGCGTGCTGCTGTCGACGGCCACCAAGGCGCTGCAGGATCAATTGCATGGGCGCGACCTGCCGCTGCTGACGCTTGCGCTGGGCGTGCCGGTGCGCACCGCCCTGCTCAAGGGGCGCGGCAGCTACCTGTGCCTGCACCGGCTGGAGCAGGCGTGCCAAAACATCGATTCGCCGGCCCCGCATCTGCGCCACACGCTATCGAAAATAGAGCGTTGGGCGAAGACCACGCGCACCGGCGATCTGGCCGAGCTGCCCGGCCTGGACGAGCGCTCGCCGTTGATTCCGCTGGTGACCAGCACGCGCGAGAACTGCCTGGGCGCCGACTGCCCGCAGTTTCGCGCCTGCCACGTCAACCAGGCGCGGCGCGAGGCGCTGGCCGCCGACGTGGTGGTCATCAACCATCACCTGTTCTTTGCCGACCTGGCGATCCGCGAGTCGGGCATGGCCGAGCTGCTGCCCACGGTGCGCGTGGTGGTGTTCGACGAGGCCCATCAGCTCAACGAGATCGGCATCCAGTTTCTGGGCCAGCAGCTGGGCACCGGCCAGCTGCTGGACCTGGCGCGCGACCTGCTGGCCGCGGGCCTCAAGCACGCCCGCGGCCAGGCCGACTGGAACGCGCTGGCCGCCGGCGTGGAGCAGGCCGCGCGCGAGCTGCGCCTGACGGGCGGGCCGGCGCGCGGCAACACCCGCCTGCGCTGGGGCGAGGCCACGCCCGACGGGGTGGATGCCGCCGCCTGGCAGGCCGCGCTGGCGCGCGTGGGCGCGGCGCTGACCGCCGCCGCCGACGCGCTGGCGGCGGTGGAAGAGCAAAGCCCGGACCTGCGGCGCCTGCACGAGCGCGTGGCGCTGCTGGGCGAGCGCGCGGCGCATTTCCAGGCGCCCGGCGATCCGGCCCTGGTGCGCTGGGTGGACGTGGGCGCCGCCCTGCGCCTGCGCGAATCGCCGCTGGACATTGCCGAGGCGGTGCACACGCGGCTGCTCGGCGAAGCTCAGGCCGAACGCGACGCCGAAACACCCGTGCAGCCCGAGCCGCGGCCCGACGCCCAGGAGCGCGCGCGGGCCTGGGTCTTCACCTCGGCCACCCTGGGCGACGACGCGCGCCTGACCTGGTTCACCCAGCCCTGCGGGCTGGAGCAGGCCGACATCCTGCGCGTGGACAGCCCCTTCGACTATGCGCGACAGGCCGCGCTCTACGTGCCCGCGCAGGGCGCGCGGCCGGGCGATGCGGCGCATTCGCTGCAGGTGGCGCGGCTGGCCGGCGACGGCGCCGAGCGGCTGGGCGGGCGTACCCTGGTGCTGACCACCACGCTGCGCGCGCTGCGCGACATCGGCGAGGCCTTGCGCCAGCGCTTCGACGCGGCCAGCGGCATCGAGGTGCTGGTGCAGGGCAGCCTGCCCAAGCGCGAGCTGATGGCGCGCTTTCGCCAGGCCGGCGCACCGGGCCGGCCCGGCTGCGTGCTGGTCGGCTCCAGCTCGTTCTGGGAAGGGGTGGACCTGCCGGGCGACGCGCTGCAGCTGGTGGTGATCGACAAGCTGCCGTTTCCGCCGCCGGGCGATCCGCTGGTCGAGGCGCGCTGCCGCCGCATCGAGGCGGCGGGGCGCAGCGCGTTTTCAAGCTACTCGCTGCCCGAGGCGGCGGTGGCGCTCAAGCAGGGCGCCGGGCGGCTGATTCGCAGCGAAAGCGACCACGGCGTGCTGGCGATCTGCGATCCGCGCCTGGCCAGCATGGGCTACGGGCGCCGGCTGCTGGCCGCGCTGCCGCCGATGCGGCGGCTGATGGGACGGGAGGCCTTCGACGCCGCGCTGGATGAACTGGCGGCCGGCGATGCCACCGCCGCGGCGCAAAACGCACTGCTGGAGGAGCCGCCGTTCTGACGGCTTCAGCGCCCGACTACCACAGCTGCCACCAGGGCTTGTTGTCGCCCTGAAAACCGCGCGCCAAGTAGGTGCTGTGCGGGTAGTTCTGCTCCAGCACGCGCTTGGCGTCGTCGCTGAGCTGGGTCATGCCCAGCTTGTCGTAGGAGCGCACCAGGATGTAGAGCGCCTCTTCCAGTGCGGGGGCGTCGCGGTAGTCCTTGATGGCCTGCTGCGCGCGGCTGACGGCCGCCACGTAGGCGCCGCGCTGGTAGTAGTAGCGCGCCACGTGCACCTCGTACTGCGCCAGCGCATTGACGGTGTAGCGCATGCGCGCCTTGGCGTCGGGCGTGTAGCGCGAATCCGGGAAGCGCTTGACCAGTTCGTCGAAGGACTCGAAGGCCTGCTTGGCGGCCTTCTGGTCGCGCTCGGACAGGTCCTGGCGCGACAGGAAGGAGAACAGCCCCAACTCGTCGTTGAAGTTGATGACGCCCTTGAGGTACAGCGCGTAGTCGATCGCCGGGCTGGCCGGGTGCAGGCGCATGAAGCGGTCCAGCGTGGCGATGGCCTCGGCCTTTTGCCCATCCTTGAACTGCGAATAGGCCTTGTCCAGCTGCGCCTGCTGCGCCAGCGGCGTGCCGGCGGCGCGGCCTTCCAGGGTCTCGAACAGCGGCACCGCCTTGTCATAGGCGCCGTGGTCGAGCTCGTCCTTGGCCTCGGCGTAGATGCGGTTGGGACTCCAGCCCGCGGTCTTGTCGACGGGCTTGGACGCGCAGGCCGCCAGCAGGCTGGCTGCCATCACGGCTGCTGCCGTCGCCGCCGATAATCGGGCACGTTGCATTGCGGGCAATCCTGTTGAGTCAAGCTCCTTCGATTATATCGGCCACCCCCCTTGCGGACGGCCCGGAAACCGGCGCCGAGGACGAGGCCGGCGAGCCCGGCGCCGAGCAGGAAACGCGCAGCCTGACGGTGCCGGCCGACGGCCACGGCCAGCGGCTCGACCGCGTGCTGGCGGCGCAGCTGCCCGAGTTCTCGCGCAGCTACCTGCAGCAGCTGGTGGGCGCCGGCGCGCTGCGCCTGAACGGCGCGCCGGTGGCCAAGCCGGCGCACAAGCTGCGCGCCGGCGACGTACTCGCCATCGAGCTGCGCCCGACGCCGATGAGCCAGGCCTTCGTGCCACAGGCCATGGACCTGGTCGTGCCCTACCAGGACGAGCACCTGGCCATCATCGACAAGCCCGCCGGCCTGGTGGTGCACCCCGCGCCCGGCCACTGGAGCGGCACCTTGCTGAACGCCCTGCTGGCGCGGGACGAGCGGGCGAGCCAGTTGCCACGCGCCGGCATCGTGCACCGGCTGGACAAGGACACCAGCGGCCTGATGGTGGTGGCGCGCACGCGCGCCGCCATGGACGCGCTGGTGGCGCAGATCGGCGCGCGCCAGGTGCACCGCGAATACCTGGCGCTGGCGCACCGGCCTTGGCAGGGGCCGCCCGCGCGCGAGATCGACGCCCCGATCGGGCGCGATCCGCGCAACCGCCTGCGCATGGCCGTGGTCGACTTGGCGCGCCACCCCGGCAAGACGGCGCAGACGCGCTGCGAATGGCTGGCCAACGCCGAGGCCGGCTGCCTGCTGCGCTGCCTGCTGCGCACCGGCCGCACACACCAGATTCGCGTGCACCTGGCACACCTGGGCCACCCGCTGGTGGGCGACGCGCTGTACGGCGGCGCGCCGGCGGCCGGCCTGACGCGCCAGGCCCTGCATGCGCGGCGGCTGTCGCTGGCGCACCCGATCACGGGCGCGCCGCTGGACGTCGTGGCGCCGCTGCCGCCCGATCTGGCGGCGGCGCTGGCGGCCTGGGGCCTTACAATCCCCGCTTGACGACGCGCCAGCCGACCCAGTGGGCTGTCCCGCGTTCCGTTCGACGCCAGCCTGGCGCCCCGCGCGCGCCGGCTCCGTCCCTTCGGGTCTTGCGGCCCGCACCGCGCGCCCGCCCCGGCGCGCCCTGTCAAAGAGACCCAAGCCGTGACTTCCGCGGACGCCAAGCGCATTCTTGAAACCGCCCTGATCTGCGCCCAGCAGCCCATGCCCCTGCGCGAGTTGCAGGTGCTGTTTGCCGGCGAGCTGGGGCCCGACACCCTCAAGTCACTGCTGCTGGAGCTGCAGGACGACTGGGCGCTGCGCGGCGTCGAGCTGGTGCCGGTGGCCAGCGGCTGGCGCTTTCAAAGCCGGCCCGAGCTGCGCGAGTACCTCGACCGCCTGCACCCCGAAAAGCCGCCCAAATACACCCGCGCCACGCTGGAGACCCTGGCCATCATCGCCTACCGCCAGCCCGTCACGCGCGGCGACATGGAAGACATCCGCGGCGTCACCATCAACTCGCTGCTGCTCAAGCAGCTCGAAGACCGCGGCTGGGTCGAGGTCATCGGCCACCGCGAGACGGTGGGGCGCCCGGCGCTGTACGCCACCACGCGCCAGTTTCTCGACGACCTGGGCCTGCAGTCGCTCGACCAGCTGCCCGTGCTGGAAGACGCCGCCGAGCCCGTGCCCGGCATGTTCGAGGCCTTGGCGGACGACGAGGCGCCGGCCCCGACCGCCGCGCAGGCCGAGGACGCGGCGGCGGCCGCGCCGTCACCCGAGCCTGAGCCGGTGACCGAGGATGAAGCGGCTGCCCCCACGGCGGACGCAGACACCGCGCCTGCCGTCGCTGCCGAAGACGACACCGAGGAAAGCCCCACGCCATGAACCCGCAAGAGCCCCAGCAGCCGCCCGGCGACGGGCCGGCCGCGCCGCCTCCGGCGCCGGAATTTGAGCCAAATCAGGCTCCAGCCCCCGTCGATCAAGCGCCGTCAGCTATCGAATCAGGAGAACCCGAGAGTCCGGCGAGCGGCGGCGGCGGGGACGACGCGCCGGTGGCCTTCGACGACCTGGTGTCCGGCCGCTTCGACGCGCAGGCCGACGCGCCCGCCGCGCCGCCCAAGCGCGTGCTGCTGCCGCAGCCCGAGCAGCCCAAGCTGCACAAGGTGCTGGCGCAGGCCGGCCTGGGTTCGCGGCTGGAGATGGAGCAGCTCATCCTGCAGGGCCGCATCACGGTCAACAACCAGCCGGCGCACATCGGCCAGCGCGTGCAGTTCGGCGACCAGGTCAAGATCAACGGCAAGCCGATTCGCGTGCGCATCGCCCCGCCGCCGGCGCGCGTGCTGGCCTATCACAAGCCGGTGGGCGAGGTGGTCACGCACGACGACCCGGGCAACCGCCCCACGGTGTTTCGCAAGCTGCCGCGCCTGCCGCAGGGCAAGTGGCAGTCGGTGGGCCGGCTCGACCTGAACACCGAGGGGCTGCTGCTGTTCACCACCTCGGGCGAGCTGGCCAACCGCCTGATGCACCCGCGCTTCGGCCTGCAGCGCGAATACGCCGTGCGCGTGCTGGGGCCTTTAAGCGACGAGGAAAGGCAGCGCCTGCTGGACGGCGTCCAGCTCGACGATGGCCTGGCGCAGTTCAGCGCCATCACTGCCGAAGGGCAGGGCGACGGCGCCAACCAGTGGTACCGCGTGACCATCGGCGAGGGCCGCAACCGCGAGGTGCGCCGCATGATCGAGGCCGTGGGCCACGCCGTCAGCCGCCTGATCCGCATCCGCTACGGCGCCATGCTGCTGCCGCGCGGCCTGCGCCGCGGCCAGTGGATGGAACTGGGCGAGCGCGACATCCGCGCCCTGGGCGAGGCCTCGGGCACGCCCGAGCACGTGCTGCGCGGCGCGCACGAGCCGCAGCCGGGCCG
>JAFKGE010000024.1 GCA_017307865.1 Burkholderiales bacterium
GATTCCACAACCGCGTCTTCGACAGCCTGGAGGCGCTCGAAGATCACCTTGAGCTCGCCCTGCGAGACTTCGAGAGCAACTGCGAACGGATCCGATCCATCGTCGCCTGGCCGTGGATTATTGATGCGCTATTGAATTAGAAATGGAATTACATCATCGCTCATGCGCAGAGGGCCAGTTCAAACGGCGCGTCCACGCGCTCGGCCTGCAGCTTGCCGTCGGGCTGCATGCGCATCAGCCGCACCGACACCGCCAGGCGGTTGCCGCTGATCTCGGGCACCAGGCCCATCGATTCATCCAGCCGCAGGCGCAGCAGCTGGACCGTGCGGCCCTGGGGCAGCCCCATCTGGTACTGGCCGGCGGTCGCCGTCATCATGCGCGGCTTGCCGCTGGTGCGCAAAATTTGCAGCAGCAGCGCGATGGCCTGCGCCATCGGCTCCAGCGAGGCGACCCAGCGGTTCAGGTCGGCGCGCCGGTTGGCGGCCTGGCCGTGCTGCCAGGTGTGGTAGGCCGGCAGGTCGAAGCCGCAGGTGCCGCCGGGCATGGCCGCGCGGCTGCGCACGGCCATCAGCCATTCGTGCTCGGTCAGGTCGTGGCCGGGCTTGCCCAGCTGGCCGCTCAATTGGGTGAAGGCACGCTCCAGCTGCGTCAGCAGCGCGTCCAGCGACGCCTCGGAAATGGCGGGGTTGCCACGGTAGGCCGCCATCAGGCCCTTTTGCTTTTCCAGGTCCTTCAGCACGTCCGACTTCAGGTCGGCGCGGCTGGTCACGTCCATGACCTCGAACAGGGTCAGCAGGGCGAAGTGGTGATCGAGCGCGCTTTCGCGCTGCAGCAACTGGCCCAGGCGGCCGAACAGGTGTTCCAGCCGGAGGTAGGTGCGAATGCGTTCGTTGAAGGGGTACTCGTACAGGATCACGCGCCGGCTTTCACCATCGAAACCGCAGTTGGGGCCGCGCTGCACCAGCCTTCGCGCACGCCGCACTGCGTAAACTTTATAGAGCCTCGCCTTTGGCGCGCATCATAGCCCGAAGCCCTGGGCCAGAACGCCGATTTGCGCCTGAAGGTCACCCACTGTGACACCTTCGCCGTTGAACAGCACCCAGTCGGCCGCGGCCAGGCGCTGCACGCGCCCGGCCTGGGCGTCGAGGATGGCCTGCACCTGCTCGCGCGGCAGGCCGCTGCGCGCCATCACGCGCTCGATCTGCACGGCGGGCGGGCAGTCCAGCACCAGCACGCGGTCCAGCCGCGCACGCCAGCGCGCGCCGCCCTCGGCCAGCAGCGGAATGTCGAATACCAGCCAGGCGTGGCCGGCCCGATGGGCGGCGCGGGTCTGCTGCTCGATTTCCTGGGCCACCAGCGGGTGGACGATGGCCTCCAACTGCTGGCGCGCGCCCGGGTTGCCGTACACCAGCGCCCGCATGGCGGCGCGGTCCAGCGCGCCGTCGGCGCCGATCAGCCGGGGGCCGAACGCGGCGGCGATGGCCGGCAGGGCCGCGCCATCGGCGGCCGTGGTGGCGCGCGAGATGGCGTCGGCGTCGATCACCGCCGCGCCGCGCGCCGCCAGCAGCGCCGCCACGGTGCTCTTGCCGCTGCCGATGCCGCCGGTCAGGCCCAGATGCAGCGGGGTGCGCGCGGCCATGGCCCTACAAGCCGATCGCGCGCAGGATGCTCGCGGGCCCGAAGATCATGGCCGTCAGGCCGGCCAAGGCCAGGAAGGGGCCGAAGGGCACCACGCCGCCTTCGCGCAGCGAGCGCGTCATCTTCATGGCGATGCCGATCAGCGCGCCGATGACCGAGGCCATCAGGATGATGGGCACCAGCGCCGGCCAGCCGAACCAGGCGCCCAGCGCGGCAAACAGCTTGAAGTCGCCGTAGCCCATGCCTTCCTTGCCGGTGGCCAGCTTGAAGGCCCAGTACACCGCCCACAGCGACAGGTAGCCCGCCACCGCGCCCCACAGCGACTGGGCCAGCGGCACGCCCGTCCAGCCCAGGGCGGCGGCCATCAGGCCGGCCCACAGCAGCGGCAGCGTCAGGTCGTCGGGCAGCAGGGTGGTGTCCCAGTCGATCAGGGTCAGGGCCACCAGCACGGCAGCGAAAAAACACCAGGCCGCCGCCGTGGGCGTGATGCCCCAGCGCCAGGCGCACCAGGCAAACAGCGCGCCGGTGGCCAGCTCGACCAGCGGATAGCGCGCGCCGATGCGGGCGTGGCACTGGGAGCAGCGCCCGCGCAGCGCCAGCCAGCTCAGCACCGGGATGTTCTCGTACCACGCGATCGCGTGGCCGCAGTGCGGGCAGCGCGAGCGCGGCGTGACCAGGTTGAGCGCCGCCTGCTCGGGGGCCGGCTGGCCGTGCAGCTCGGCGCATTGCTCGGCCCACTGGCGCTCCATCATCTGGGGCAGCCGGTGGATGACGACGTTGAGAAAGCTGCCGATGAGCAGGCCCAGCACGCCGCCGACCGCGGCCTGCAACCACAGCGGCTCCAGCATCAAACCACCTGGCCGAGCTTGAAGATGGGCAGGTACATCGAGATCACGATGCCGCCGATGACGGTGCCCAGCACCACGATGATGATGGGCTCCATCAGGCTGGACAGGCCGGCCACCATCTCGTCGACCTCGGACTCGTAGAAGTCGGCCGCCTTGCCCAGCATGTGGTCCAGCGAGCCCGACTCCTCGCCGATGGCGCTCATCTGCAGCACCATGCTGGGAAACACGTTGGCGTTGGTCATGGCGGTGGTCAGGCTGGTGCCGGTGGACACCTCCTGCTGGATCTTGTCGGTGGCCAGCTTGTAGACCGAGTTGCCCGAGGCGCCGCCGACCGAGTCGAGCGCCTCGACCAGCGGCACGCCGGCGGCGAACATGGTCGACAGCGTGCGCGTCCAGCGCGCGATGACGGACTTTTCGATCAGCTCGCCGAAGATGGGCAGCTTGAGCAGCAGGCGGTCCATGAACATCTGCATCTTCTCGTTGCGCTTCCAGGCCTGCATGAAGAAGTAGAAGCCGAAGCCCAGGCCGCCGAAGATCAGCCACCACCACTTGACGAAGAACTCGCTCATGGCGATCACCATCAACGTGGGGGTGGGCAGGTCGGCGCCGAAGGAGCTGAACACCTCCTTGAAGGCCGGGATGACGAAGATCATGATGATCGAGACCACCACGAAGGCCACCACCATCACCGCCACCGGATACATCAGCGCCGACTTGATCTTGGACTTGATCGCCTCGGTCTTCTCCATGTAGGTGGCCAGGCGGTCGAGCAGGCTGTCCAGAATGCCGGCCGCCTCGCCGGCCTCGACCAGGTTGCAGTACAGGCTGTTGAAATAGATCGGGTACTTGCGGAACGCCGCCGACAGCGAGGTGCCGGTCTCGACGTCGGTGCGGATGTCGTTGAGCAGCTTGGTGACGCTGGGGTTGGGGTTGCCGCGCCCGACGATGTCGAAGGCCTGCAGCAGCGGCACGCCGGCCTTCATCATGGTGGCCAGCTGGCGGGTGAAGATGGCGATGTCCTTGGGCTTGATCTTCTTGCCCGAGCGCATGCGGCGCTTCTTGATCTTGGTGACCACGATGCCCTGGCGGCGCAGCGTGGCGTTGACCTGGTTTTCGCCGCCGGCACGCAACTCGCCGCGCACCACCTTGCCGTTGCGGTCCTTGCCTTCCCATTCGTAGACGGCTTCCTTGACGCCGCTGCGGTTGACGGGCGTGCGGGCCGAGCCGCGGGCGGCGGCGGTGGGAGCGGTGCGTGTTGCCATGAAGGAATGTCTCTCGTGTTGCCGCGCGCGGCTTATTGGTTGGTGACCGCCAGCACTTCCTCGAGCGAGGTGACGCCCAGCTGAACCTTGTGCAGGCCGGCCTCGCGCAGCGAGCGCACGCCCTCGCTGCGCGCCTGCTCGGCGATCTCCAGCGCGCTGCCGTCGGCCAGGATGATGCGCTGCAACTCCTCGGTGATCGGCATCACCTCGTAGATGCCCACGCGCCCCTTGTAGCCGTTGTTGCAGGCGTTGCAGCCCACCGGGCGGTAGGGCGTCCAGCTGCCATCGACCGCGCTTTCGGCAAAGCCGGCGTCGATCAGCGCCTCGTGCGGGATGTCGGCCGGCTGCTTGCACTTGGCGCACAGCCGGCGCGCCAGGCGCTGGGCGGTGATCAGGATCACGCTGGAGGCGATGTTGAACGGCGCGATGCCCATGTTGCGCATGCGCGTGAGCGTGGTGGGCGCGTCGTTGGTGTGCAGCGTGGACAACACCAGGTGGCCGGTCTGCGCGGCCTTGATGGCGATGTCGGCCGTCTCCAGGTCGCGGATTTCGCCCACCATGATGATGTCCGGGTCCTGGCGCAGGAAGGCGCGCAGGGCGACGGCGAAAGTCAGGCCGGCCTTTTCGTTGACGTTGACCTGGTTGACGCCCGGCAGGTTGATTTCGGACGGGTCCTCGGCGGTGGCGATGTTGACGCCCGGCTTGTTCAGCAGGTTCAGGCAGGTGTAGAGCGACACCGTCTTGCCCGAGCCGGTGGGGCCGGTGACCAGGATCATGCCGTAGGGCCGCTCGATGGCGTGCATCAGGCGCGCCTTTTCCTCCGGCTCGTAGCCCAGGGCGTCGATGCCCATGCGGGCGCTGCTGGGGTCCAGGATGCGGATGACGATCTTTTCGCCGAACAGCGTGGGCAGGGTGCTGACGCGAAAGTCGATCACGCGCTCGGGCCCCACCTTGAGCTTCATGCGGCCGTCTTGCGGGATGCGCTTTTCGGAAATGTCCAGGCGCGAAATGACCTTGATGCGCGAGGCCAGCTTGTCCTTGATGGCCACCGGCGGCGAGACGATTTCCTGCAGTTCGCCGTCGACGCGAAAGCGCACGCGGTAGTTGTGCTCGTAGGGCTCGAAGTGCAGGTCGGAGGCGCCCAGGTTGATGGCGTCGATCAGCACCTTGTGCAAAAACTTGACCACCGGCGCGTCGTCGACCTCGGCCTGCGGGTCGTCGGCCTCGGCCGCCGGGATGTCGGAGCCGAGCGCGGCCTCGTCGAACTCGAAGTCCTTGCCGACGATGCTGTCCATCGAATCGGCCACGGTCTTGCCGTGCTTTTCGACCAGGCGCGCCAGCTTGTCGTATTCGCCGATCACCCACTCGACGCCCGACTGGCTGACGAACTTGAGCTTTTCGGCCGCCTCGTGGTCGGACGGGTCGGCCGTGACCACGATCAGGCGCCCGCCGCGCTTGCTGAGCGCCAGCAGGCGGTATTTGAGCGACAGCTTGACGTCGATCAGGTCGGTCGGCAGGCGCTGCGGGTCGAGCGCGTCGACGTCGATCAGCGGCGCCGAAAAGGCGTGTGCCAGGGTGTGGGCCAGCTCGCTGGCCGACACGGCGCCCGACTCGATCAGCTCGGCAATGTAGGGCCGGCCCGCCGTCTGCGCCTTGCGGTGCGCCTCCTCGGCCAGCTTCTGGCTGAACTTGCCGGCCATGACCAGCACCCGGCCCACGCCGGGCAGGGCGGGGGTCAGGGTGTCTTTGAGGTGCGAGTCGGTGACGGCCATCGAAGCAGGGCTGGAACAAATCCAATCTTAACGATCATCGGGCAAGCGTGAACGAATGTAAACGTTCCGGCCGGGCCAAAGCGGTCCAAATCGGCCGATTGTGTGCGCCAGTAGACACTTGGGCCGCTGTTGTGCCAATCCGCCGGCGTTGGCCGGCCTGGCGCCCCCGAGAAGCGAAAATTCAAGTCAAACAGGGTTTTTGCCCAGATGCAGCAAGCGCTGGCAGCTATCAATAAAATAGTAAATTGCCTCAACCGGGCCAAACCCGCAGCAAAACCACCGTCATCACCAGGTAGCGCGCGAACTTGCCCGCCAGCATCCAGGCCGCGCAGGGGCCCGGCGGCAGGCGCAGCCAGCCGGCCACGGCGCACAGCGGATCGCCGATGACGGGCAAGAAGGACAGAAAGCAGGCCGGCGGGCCGATGCGCTGCAGCCAGTCGAGCGCGCGCAGGTGGGTGGTCGAGTGGCGGTATTTGTCCACCACGTGGTGTGCGCCCAGGCCCATCCACCAGGTCAGCATGCCGCCCAGGGTGTTGCCCAGCGTGGCCACGCCGATGGCGGGCCAGAACAGCTGCGGGCTGAGCTTGATCAGGCCGAACACCGCCGGCTCCGAGCCCAGCGGCAGCAGCGTGGCCGACACGAAGGCGACCACGAACACCGTCGACAGGCCGTACTGGGGCAGCGCCAGCGCCTGCAGCAGGGAGTGAAACCAGGCGTCCATCAGGGCGGCAAGTGTAGGCGCAGGGGCCGGAGCGATGTCACGTTTCGATTGCTGAAAATATGAGCAGCTAGAATTCTGCCTCCCACTGCCGCAGCCTGCGCCGGCAGCGCGCCCCCGCGATGCAGATCGGCCCTTACACCCTCCCCAACGCCTTGTTCGTCGCCCCCATGGCGGGGGTGACGGACCGGCCGTTTCGCCAGCTGTGCCGCGCCTTCGGCGCCGGCTATGCGGTGAGCGAGATGGTGACCTCGCGCAAGGATTTGTGGCACACGCTCAAGACCTCGCGCCGCGCCGACCACGCCGGCGAGCCGGGGCCGATCGCGGTGCAGATCGCCGGCACCGACGCCGCCATGCTGGCCGAGGCCGCGCGCTACAACATCGAGCGCGGCGCGCAGATCATCGACATCAACATGGGCTGCCCGGCCAAGAAGGTGTGCGACAAGTGGGCCGGCAGCGCGCTGATGCGCGACGAGCCGCTGGCGCTGTCCATCGTCGAAGCGGTGGTGGCCGCCTGCGCCCCGCACGGCGTGCCGGTGACGCTGAAGATGCGCACCGGCTGGTGCGCGCAGGTGAAGAACGCGCTGGCCATCGCCCGCGCGGCCGAGCAGGCCGGCGTGCAGATGTTGACGGTGCACGGCCGCACACGCGAGCAGGGCTATCGCGGCGAGGCCGAATACGAGACCGTTGCCGCCGTCAAGGCCGCGCTGCGCATTCCGGTGGTGGCCAACGGCGACATCGACTCGCCCGCCAAGGCGCGCGCCGTGCTGGCCGCCACCGGTGCCGACGCGCTGATGATCGGCCGCGCCGCCCAGGGCCGGCCCTGGATCTTCCGCGAGGTGGCGCACTTTCTGGCCACCGGCGAGCAGCTGGCGCCGCCGCTGGTGCTGGAGGTGCGCCGCGCCCTGCTGGGCCATCTGCAGGACCACTACGCGCTGTATGGCGAATTCAGCGGCGTGCGCTCGGCGCGCAAGCACATTGGCTGGTATGTTCGGGCGCTGCCGGGCGGCGAAGCCTTCCGCGCCCGCATGAACGCCATCGAGACCGCGGCCGCGCAGTGGCAGGCCGTGGCGGATTTTTTCGACCAGCTGGCGGCGGCGCACGAACGCCTGCCGCAGGCCGGCGCCGATGCGTGCGCCGGCCAGGGGGCGGTGGAGGCCCCGTTGCAACCATGAACAAGAATGCCAGTCCCATCGAGCACAGCGTGCGCGCCAGTCTGGAGGCCTACTTCCGCGACCTGGACGGCACCGAGCCCGACGGCCTGTACGACATGCTGATCCGGGCCGTCGAAAAGCCCCTGCTGGACGTGGTGATGCACCACGCCGGCCACAACCAGAGCCGCGCCGCCGAATGGCTGGGGATGAACCGCAACACCCTGCGCAAGAAGCTCATCGAGCACCGCTTGGTGACCCTCGAAAAATCCTGAATCCATAGCTGCTCGCGCTTGCTGCATGCGGGCTGGAACGGTTTTTTATTTTGAATTTTGCTGCC
Source organism: Burkholderiales bacterium (assembly GCA_017307865.1). Classification (GTDB taxonomy): domain Bacteria; phylum Pseudomonadota; class Gammaproteobacteria; order Burkholderiales; family Burkholderiaceae_C; genus Ottowia; species Ottowia pentelensis. The sequence goes on from JAFKGE010000024.1 coordinate 7,730, forward strand.
CATGACCACTGCGCTGATATCCGTTTCCGACAAGACCGGCGTGCTTGAATTCGCCCAGGCCCTGCACGCGCTGGGCGTGCGCCTGCTGTCCACCGGCGGCACCGCCAGGCTGCTGCAGGGCGCCGGCCTGCCCGTCACCGAGGTGGCCGAGCACACCGGCTTCCCCGAGATGCTGGACGGCCGCGTGAAGACGCTGCACCCCAAGATCCACGGCGGCCTGCTGGCGCGGCGCGACCTGCCCGAGCACGTGGCCGCGCTGCTGCAGCACGGCATCGACACCATCGACCTGCTGGTGGTCAACCTCTACCCCTTCGAGGCCACGGTGGCCAAGGCCGGCTGCACGCTGGCCGACGCGATCGAGAACATCGACATCGGCGGCCCGGCCATGGTGCGCAGCGCGGCCAAGAACTGGCGCGACGTGGCGGTGCTGACCGACGCGTCCCAATACGCCGGCGTGCTGGCCGAGCTGCAGGCCGGCGCCATCAGCCTGAAGACCAAGTTCGCCCTGTCGGTGGCCGCCTTCAACCGCGTGAGCGACTACGACGGTGCCATCAGCGACTACCTGTCTGCCATCGATTTCGATGCTGCCGGCGCCGACGCGGTGCCGGCCAGGAGCCTTTTTCCTGCGCACAGCAACGGCCGCTTCGTCAAGCTGCAGGATTTGCGCTATGGCGAGAACCCGCACCAGCAGGCCGCCTTCTACCGCGACCTTTACCCCGCGCCCGGCTCGCTGGTGACGGCGCGGCAGCTGCAGGGCAAGGAGCTGTCCTACAACAACATCGCCGACGCCGACGCGGCCTGGGAATGCGTCAAGCAGTGGAGCACGCCGGCCTGCGTCATCGTCAAGCACGCCAACCCCTGCGGCGTGGCGCTGGGCGGCACGGCGCTGCAGGCCTATCAGAAAGCCTTCCAGACCGACCCCACCAGCGCCTTCGGCGGCATCATCGCCTTCAACGTGCCGGTGGACGGCGCCGCGGCCGAGGCGCTGAGCAAGCAGTTCGTCGAGGTGCTGCTGGCGCCGGCCTTCACGCCCGAGGCGCTGGCGGTGCTGCAGGCCAAGGCCAATGTGCGGGTGCTGCAGATCGCGCTCGACGGCGTGCAGCGCGGCGGCGCCAGCGCCTGGGCGCGCGGCCACAACGCGGTGGAGGTCAAGCGCGTCGGCTCGGGCCTGCTGATGCAGACCGCCGACTTTCACGAGCTGCAGGCCAGCGAGCTGAAGGTGGTGACGAAGAAGCAGCCCACGCCCGAGCAGCTGCAGGATCTACTGTTTGCCTGGCGGGTGGCGCAGTACGTCAAGAGCAATGCCATCGTCTTCTGCGGCAAGGGCATGACCCTGGGCGTGGGCGCGGGGCAGATGAGCCGGCTCGACTCGGCGCGCATCGCCAGCATCAAGGCCGAGGCGGCCGGCCTGTCACTGCAGGGCTCGGCGGTGGCCAGCGATGCCTTCTTCCCGTTCCGCGATGGGCTGGACGTGGTGATCGACCACGGCGCCGCCTGCGTCATCCAGCCCGGCGGCTCGATGCGCGACGCCGAGGTCATCGCCGCCGCCGACGAGCGCGGCGTGGCGATGGTGTTCAGCGGCGTGCGGCATTTCAGGCACTGATTCCCAGTCGCGATCAACGTGTCGAGAGCCCACGACGGGCGGTGGCGCGCCAAGGGGCGTGGGTGGGCAGCTCCGCTCCTGTCCCCCGCTGTCCGTCTGCGACGGCCATCTCCACCTTGACCCTGCTGCGCTGCCCACCCAAGCCCCTTGGCAGGCAGCGGCGGTCACACACCCGGTGGCACGTTCAGTCAGCGACGCCTCGGATCCCGTCGTCGGGGTGCCCGGCGCAGTGAAGTGAAGGCGGAGCCGGCCGCAGGCCGGCGGGGGACATTAACGGAGCCGGGCGCCCCGACGGCGGGTTCCCGCCCCACAGCTGGCAAGTTTTGCCTTTTCGAATGCGAAGCCGTACAAGCCCGATTCAACCGCAAAATTGGCTGCCAGCGCTTGTCCATCAAGCGCAAGCAGCTACTAAAATCATAGTAAGCGAAACACCTCGGCCGCGGCGTCGATGGTGGCGGCTATGTCGGCCTCGCCGTGCGCGGCGCTGACAAAACCCGCTTCGTACAGCGCCGGCGCGATGTACACGCCGCGATCGAGCAGGCCATGAAAGAGCGTGTTGAAGCGCGCGCCGTCGCTCTGCATCACCTCGCCGTAGTTGCGCGGCAGCTCGCGCAGCAGGAAGAAGCCGAACATGCCGCCCTCGCTGTCGGCGGCAAAGGGCACGCCGGCCTTCAGCGCGGCCGCCTTCAGGCCGTCGACCAGGCGGTGCGTCTTGGCCGTGAGGGCGTCGAAAAAGCCGGGCTTGGTGATCTCGCGCAGCGTGGCCAGGCCGCAGGCCGTGGCCACCGGGTTGCCGGAGAGCGTGCCGGCCTGGTAGACCGGGCCCAGCGGCGCCAGCTGCTCCATCACCGCGCGCTTGCCGCCGAAGGCCGCCAGCGGCATGCCGCCGCCGATCACCTTGCCCAGCACCGTGATGTCGGGCTCGAAGCCCGAGATCGAGCGCGCGTACACGCTTTGCGCGCCACCCAGCGCGACGCGAAAGCCGGTCATCACCTCGTCGTAGATCAAGAGCGCGCCATGCTGGGTGCACAGCTCGCGGCAGCGGCGGGTGAAGTCGACGCTGGCGCGCACGAAGTTCATGTTGCCGGCAATCGGCTCCATGATCAGGCCGGCGATGTGCGGGCCGTGCTCGGCAAAGGCCTGCTCCAGCTGCGCCAGGTTGTTGTATTCGAGCACCAGGGTGTGCTGCACCACCTCGGGCGGCACGCCGGCGCTGGTGGGGTTGCCGAAGGTGGCCAGGCCCGAGCCGGCCTTGACCAGCAGCGCGTCGGCGTGGCCGTGGTAGCAGCCCTCGAACTTGATGATGCGGCTGCGCCCGGTGGCGCCGCGCGCCAGGCGGATGGCGGTCATGCCGGCTTCGGTGCCGCTGCTGACCAGGCGCAGCATCTCCATGCCGGGGCGCAGCGCGAGGATGGCCTCGGCCAGCTCGATCTCGCGCTCGGTCGGCGCGCCGAAGGAGAAGCCCTCGGTGGCGGCCTTTTGCACGGCCTCCAGCACGGCCGGGTGGCCGTGGCCCAGGATCATCGGGCCCCAGGAGCCGATGTAGTCGATGTAGCGCGTGCCGTTGGCGTCCCAGAAATAGGCGCCCTGCGCGCGCTGCACGAAGCGCGGCGTGCCGCCGACGGCGCGAAAGGCGCGCACGGGCGAATTGACGCCGCCGGGAATCACGCGGCGCGCGCGTTCCATCAGCCAGTCGTTGCGGTCAGTGTTTGGTGTCATGGATCACTTGGGTCAGGTCGGCGGGCGCCTGCGCGTCATCGGCAGCGCCCGTCGCGGGAGGTTCGTCGGCCTCGGCCCAGAACAGCCGGTCGGGCAGGGCGCGGCCCATGCCGGGGCAAAAGCCGTGGTCCAGCGCCTGGTCGAGGTATTGCAGGGCCTCGACCGTGGCCTCGGTCAGGTCCGAGCCCATGGCCAGCAGGCCCGTCAGCGCGGCCGACAAGGTGTCGCCCGCGCCCATGAAGTCGGCCTCGATGCGCTCGAACTCCTGCTGGCACAGCTCGGCCTGCGGCGAGGCCAGCACGCTGCCGATGCGGTCGCCCGGCCGTACCAGGCCCGTCACCAGCACGTAGGACACGCCCAGCTCGGCGGCGGCGCGCGCCAGGTCGGTGGCGTCGGTGTGCCGGCGCGAGGCGGTCTCGGGCAGCAGCCAGTGGCGCAGCGTGGTGTTGTGGCCCACCAGCACCGCCGTCTGCGGCAGCAGCAACTCGCGCAGCGCGTCCTGGTAGTTGTCGATCTGCTGCTCGTCCCACCACGACAGGTCGGGCATGTAGGTGATCACCGGCAGCTCGGGGTAGTCCGACACGAAGGCGGCCACCGCCGCCACCGCCTCGGCGCTGCCGACAAAGCCCACCTTCACCGCCTGCAGCGGCATGTCCTCGGCCAGCAGCTGGGCCTGCTGGGCAATGGCGGCGGCGTCCAGCGCCGCGTGGTCGACCGTCTCGCGGCTGTCGCGCAGGTAGCTGCCGGTCATCACCGGCAGCAGATGCGCGCCCACCGAGCCCATCACCAGCGCGTCGCCGCTCAGGCCGCCGGCGCCGGTGGGGTCGTTGGCATTGAAGCCGAGCACGCACACCGGTGCGCCGTCCGACTCGCTCCGGTCGTCGGAACTGTCGCGCTCGTGCGACGTCTCGGGGGAGGTCAAACCCGACATGGGCGGCTCGAAGCGTGATTTTTGCCACAGGGCGGGCCCTGCGACGCGGCTTCCGTAGATACAATCGATTGCATTTGATGTGGTCGCACTTTAGTATTAGACAACGTGACGCGATCGGCCTTGGCGTCGCATGGAATGCACACCCGCGCGTCCATCGGCCGGTTCGGCCATGGTATCGCGTTGCAGCCATCGGGCGCGCCGGACAAGGTCTTGAGCAGAAGGCGCGCCGATGGGCGCCGGGCGGATGTCAGACCGGGAGAAACGCTTGAATTCGACGCTATCCATGAAAGTTCTGGTCATCGACGACAGCAACACCATCCGGCGCAGCGCGGAGATCTTTCTCAAGCAGGGCGGCCATGAGGTGACGCTGGCCGAGGACGGCTTCGACGCCCTGTCCAAGGTGGGCGACAGCCTGCCCGACCTGATCTTCTGCGACATTCTGATGCCGCGCCTGGACGGCTACCAAACCTGCGCCATCATCAAGCGCAACGAAAAGTTCGCCGCCACGCCCGTGGTGATGCTGTCGTCCAAGGACGGCGTGTTCGACAAGGCGCGCGGGCGCATGGTCGGCTCGCAGGACTACCTGACCAAACCCTTCACCAAAGACCAGCTGCTGCACGCCGTCAGGCAGTACGGCGCCAGCCAAGGAGAGGCTTGAATGCCCATTCGCAGTGTATTGATCGTCGACGATTCGAAAACCGAGCTGATGTCCCTGAGCGAAATGCTCAAGGGCGAGGGCTTTTCGGTGACCACGGCCGAGAACGCCGAGGACGCGCTGGCCCAGCTGGAGCGTCACAAACCGGACCTGATCCTGATGGACGTGGTGATGCCGGGCAAGAACGGCTTTCAGCTGACCCGCGCGATCACGCGCGATCCGCGCTTCGCCGACGTGCCGGTCATCCTGTGCACCAGCAAGAACCAGGAAACCGATCGCGTCTGGGGCATGCGCCAGGGCGCGCGCGACTACATCGTCAAGCCGGTCGACAGCGCCGACCTGCTGGGCAAGATCAAGCAGCTGGGTTGATCATGGCCGGCAAGCAGGCGCTGCGCGAGTTTCAGACCCGGCTGGCCGAGCGACTGCAGGCCGCGCGTTCGCAGGGCGTGGCCGCGTCGTGGCTGGCGGTGCGTGCGGGTGATGAGCGCCTGCTGGTGCCGCTGAGCCACGCGGCCGAGATCTTCTCCTGGACCGACCTGCAGCGCGTGCCCTATGTCCAGCCCTGGTTCATGGGCGTGGCCAACCTGCGCGGCAACCTGAGCGGCGTGGTCGACCTGGCCGCCTTCCTGCAAGGTCGGGCCAGCGTGCCGCGCTCGGCGCTGGCGCTGGCTCAATGCCGGCTGATCGGCTTCAATGCGCTGCTGGATGCCAGTTGCGCGCTGCTGGTCGACGAACTGCTCGGGATGCGCACCACCCAGGCCTTCGTGCGCTCCAGCGCGCGCGCCGCGTCCGACCCCGAGCACTTCGGCCACACCTATGCCGACGCGCAGGGTGACTCATGGCGTGAACTCAACCTCCAAGCCCTCGCGCAGCAAGCGGCGTTTCTCGAAATAGGCGCGTAAGCCCCTTCATCAAGGTAAGACCATGGCACTGATTGGCAATTTGTCGATGATGTTCAAGAAGCCGGCCACCGCCGGCGACGGCCTGGATCAGGGCGACACGATGGTGGTGCACGAATTGCCGAGCACCAGTTCGGAGTACGAGTCGATCGAGCCGGAAAGCGTGGTGCCGTTGGTGGCCGCCAACGACGCGCCGGCGCGCGTGGCCGACGACGCCTTCCCGATCGCCGGCCTGGGCACGCGCACCGCCGCGCAGCACCAGCGCCTGCTGTCCATCGTGCTGGCCGCGGCGCTGATCGCGCTGGCGGTCGTGGTGTTCTGGATGGTGTCCAGTGCCGACCGCGTGGCGCAGCAGGTGGGCGCCACCGGCCAGGCCCTGATGCAGTCGCAGCGCCTGGCCAAGTCGGTGTCGCAGGCCCTGCTGGGCAACCCGGCGGCGTTCGCGGAGGTGAAGGACAGCGCCGGTGCGCTGGTCGACAACGTCGATGGCCTGCGCGAAGGTCGCCCCGGCATGGCGGCGCTGGGTGGTGCCTACGGCGGCGAGCTGGGCCGGATCATGCCCATGGTCGAGCGCGCGCAAAAGAGTGCGGCCACGGTGCTGGCGCAGGAAAAGGTCATGACCCAGGTCGGCACCGGGCTGCGCTTCGTCAGCCGCAAGTCGGCCGACCTGTCCGAGGCGGCCGAGACGGTCTCCGCGCTCAAGCTGCAGCATGGCGCTCCACCCGCCGAGCTGGCCGCCTCCGGCCAGCTGGTGATGATGTCGCAGCGCATCGGCAAGTCGGCCAGCGAACTGCTGACGGTCGAGGGCGTGAGCCCCGAGGCCATCTTCCTGCTGGGCAAGGACCTCAACTCCTTCCAGGAGCTGGGCCGTGGTCTGCTGGATGGCAGCAGCGAGCTGCGGCTGGCGCCGGCACGCGACGCGCAAACGCGCGACGCGCTGACCGACATGCTCAAGGTGTTCGAGGAAATGCGCGCGCAGGCGGCCGGCATCCTGGGCAACGTGCAGAACCTGGCGGCGGTGCGCGATGCGCAGAACACCATCGCGACCGACAGCGAACCGCTGCGCAAGGACCTGGAAGGCCTGCAGGCGCGCCTGGCCGACGAGTCGGGCGTGGGGGTCGGCAGCTGGCTGCTGATGGCCGGGGTGCTGGCGGTGCTGGCCCTGGCCATCGCGGGCCTGGTCTACACGTGGCTGCGGGAAAGCCGCCAGCGCCAGTCGCTGGCCGAACTGCAGCGCCAGACCGCCGAGCAGCAGGAACTGGACGCCAAGCGCGTCAACGACGCCAACCAGGCCGCCATCTTGCGCCTGATGAACGAATTGCAGACGGTGGCCGAGGGCGACCTGACGCAGGAAGCCACGGTGACCGAGGACATCACCGGCGCCATCGCCGACTCGGTGAACTACACGGTGGAAGAGCTGCGCTCGCTGGTGGGCAGCGTGCAAAGCACGGCGACCCGGGTGGCGCAGACCACGTCGCGGGTGGAAAGCACCTCGTCCGAGCTGCTTGCGACCTCGACCGAACAGCTGCATGAAATCCGCCAGACCGGCCAGTCGGTGCTGGACATGGCCACGCGCATCAACGCGGTGTCCGAGCAGGCACAACAATCGGCCACGGTGGCGCGCCAGTCGCTGCAGGCCGCCGAATCGGGCCTGAGCGCCGTGCAGAACGCCATCGGCGGCATGAACTCGATCCGCGACCAGATCCAGGAAACCTCCAAGCGCATCAAGCGGCTGGGCGAATCCTCGCAGGAGATCGGCGAAATCACCGAACTGATCTCGGACATCACCGAGCAGACCAACGTGCTGGCGCTCAACGCGGCGATCCAGGCGGCATCCGCCGGCGACGCGGGGCGCGGCTTCTCGGTGGTGGCCGAAGAAGTGCAGCGTCTGGCCGAGCGCTCGGCCGATGCCACGCGGCAGATCGCCACGCTGGTCAAGACCATCCAGACCGACACGCAGGACGCCGTGGCCGCCATGGAGCGGTCCACCCAGGGCGTGGTGGAGGGCGCCCAGCTGTCCGACCGCGCCGGCACCGCGCTGACCGAGATCGACAACGTGTCGCGCCGCCTGGCGCAGCTGATCGAGCAGATCTCGGTGTCCGCATCCAACGAAGCCGGCCAGGCCAACGAGGTGGCGGGCAACATCCAGCACATCTTCGCGACCACCGAGCACACGGGCGAGAGCACGCGCTCGACCGCGCAGCAGGTGCGCGATCTGGCCCGCATGGCCGACGAACTGCGCCAGTCGGTGGCGCGGTTCAAGATCGCCTGACGGCGGACGGAGCACCCGCCGATGTGCGCGCCCCGTGGCACATCGGTCTGAGTACAAGGTTTTGGAGCGCATCCCCTCATGTTCATCGGCCCTTCCTCCGAATCCTCCGCCGAGCCGAGCGTTCCCGTCGGCGATCTGGGGCCCCTGGCCTGGGTGCTGGACGAGACGCGCAAGACCGTCCAGACGGCCACCAAGGCCCTGCGGCGCTTTGCCCACGAGGCCGAGCACGCGCGCGGGGTCGACCTGGCCTCGGTCGATGCCAGCCAGCTGCGGGTCGCGCGCCAGCAGCTGCACCAGGTGGCCGGCGCGCTCGAGATGGTCGGGCAGGCCGTGGCCGCGCAAATGGTGCGCGGCATGGAGGCGGCTGCGCAGCGCTTCATCGCCCACCCCGAAAGCTGCACCGAGGCCGCCGCGGCCGCGCTCGAGAAGAGCGGCTTCGCGCTGATCGAGTTCGTCGAAAGCCAGCTGTCCGAGCGCCCGCGCAGCGCGCTGGGTCTGTTTTCCCACTATCGGCAGGTGCAGGAGCTGGCCGGCGCCGACCGCATCCATCCGGCCGACCTCTGGGCCGTCCCCTGGCGCTGGGCCGAGCCGCAGGGGATGCCGGCGGCCGAACCCCTGGCCCCCAGCACCGGCGCGCGCAGCCGGCTCGACCAGGGCGTGCTGCGCCTGATGCGCCATGCCGAGCCGCGCGCTGCCGCCGACCTGGCGGCCGTCAGCAGCCAGCTGGCCAGCGGATCGGCGGGGCAGGTCGCCAGCTTCTGGCATCTGTCGGCGGGCTTTTTCGAGGCCGTCGCGGCCCGCCTGGTGCCGGTCGACCTGTATGTCAAGCGCGCGGCGTCCCGCGTGCTGCTGCAATACACCAGCCTGGCGCGTGGCGACACGACGCTGTCCGAACGCCTGGCGCACGACCTGCTGTTCTTCTGCGCGCAGGCGCGCCCCGACCCGGCCGCAGCGACGCCGGCCCTGGCCGCCGTGCGCCACGCCTGGGGCCTGCAGGGACACGCGCCGGTCGACTACGAGCAGCCGGCCTTCGGCCTGTACGACCCGGCCGTGCTGGCGCAGGCGCGGCGGCGCGTCGAGTCGGTCAAGGAGAACTGGTCGGCCCTGGCTGGCGGCGATTTGGCGCGCCTGAAGCCCAGCGTGGACCAACTGGGCCTGGTGGTCGAATCGCTGGAGCGCCTGCACCCCGGCAGCCAGCCGCTGGCGCGCGCGCTGGACAAGGTGGCGCAGCAGGTCCGGCGTTCGGGCCGCGAGCCCTCGGCCGAGCAGGCGATGGAAGTGGCCACTGCCGTGCTGTTTCTGGAGGCGTCGTTTGCCGAGTTTCAGCCGCAGGACGAGGCCTTCGCCGCCCGGCAGCAGGAGCTGGCCGCACGGCTGGACGCCGCGGCCGACGGGCGTCCCGTGGCCAGCCTGCAGCCCTGGATGGAAGAGCTGTACCGGCGCGTGAGCGACCGCCAGACCATGGGCACCGTGGTGGGCGAGCTGCGTGTCACGCTGGCCGAGGTGGAGCAGCGGCTGGACCAGTTTTTCCGCCAGCCGGACGACCGCAGCGGGCTCGATGCGGTGCCCGAGCAGCTGGCCCAGATGCGCGGCGTGCTGTCGGTGCTCGGGCTCGACCAGGCGGCGCTGGCGGTCGCGCGCATGCGCGAGCGCGTCGATGCCTTGCGCGACGAGGCCGCCGTGCCGGCGCCGGCATCCGACGGCACGTTCGAACGACTGGGCGCCAGCCTCGGCGCCCTGGGTTTTCTGATCGACACCCTGGGCTACCAGCCGGCCCTGGCGCGCAAGCTGTTCGTCTACGACGAAGCGCAGGACGAATTCCGCTTCGTGGGCGGGCGCGTGGGTGCCGGCACGCCGGCCGTGCCTGCGGCGCCGGCCGATGCTGGCGGCATCAGCGACGCCGCCAGCGTGACGTCCGAGCCGCCGCACACGCCGGCACAACTCGATCAGGTGGCCGCCCTGGCGGCGCTGGACGAGCGCCCGGCGCTGGCGCAGGCCGCCAGCCAGGCGGCCGAGGCAGCGCGGCACGACGACCCCGCATCGCTGGACACGGCGCTGCAGCGGCTGCAGGCCGTGGAGGCCGCGAGCCGTCCCGCGCCGCTGGAGCTGCCCGCCGCCGCCACCACTTCAGAAGACGACGACGATGACCTGCTGGGCATCTTCCTGGACGAGGCCCGTGAAGTGGTGGGCGCGGGCCAGGCGGCGCTGGGCGCACTGCAGCACGATCCGGAGGACGGCGAGCAGCTGACCACGCTGCGGCGCGCCTTCCACACGCTCAAGGGCAGCTCGCGCATGGTGGGGCTGGGCGAATTCGGCGCCGCCGCCTGGTCGCTGGAGCAACTGCTCAACGCCTGGCTGGCCGAGCACAAGCCCGCCGACGACGCCTTGCGCGGCGTGGCCGCTGAGGCGTTGCAGGCGTTCTCGAACTGGGTCGAGGCGATCGCGGGCCAGCGGGCCGGCGACTGGTCGGCCGCGCCGTTCGAGGCCATGGCCGATGCCTTGCGCCTGCGTGGCGAGCGCAGGGATCTGGCAGCGGGGGCGATGCAGGTCGGCGCGCCGTCGGGGGTGGCGCCACAGCCCGCGGCGGGCTTGCTGCCCGAAGATGCTCTGTTGGATATCGACGTCGAGCGCCTCACATCGCCCGCGCAGGACGTCGACCAACCGCCTCTCGAGGCGCTGTCGATGGAGGTCCCGGCCGACGAGCTGAACCTCGGCCAGGAGCCGGCATCCGATCTGGCACCATCCGGCGACCCGCGCGAGCGTCTGTTGCAGGCCTTCGACCTGCCCGATCTGGAGCTGTCCGAACCCATCGAACTGACGGCGCCGACGCCCGACGATCTCGTGATCCAAAGAGCCGACGAGCCGGTGGCCGACGTGCCCGATCTGGCCGAGCTGCAACTCGATGCGGATGCGTTCACGCTGGCCCGTGACACCGCCGACCCCGTCGTGCCGCCAGAAGCACTGGCGCCGCTGCAGGCGCTGGATTTCGAATTCGAGTTGCCACCCGCCATGGGTTCGATGGCCGTGCCGTCGCAACCCGGAGCGCCCGAGCCGGAGGTTTCGGTCGAGTGGCCCGAGCCGATCGCCTCGGTGCCGGAAGACGTGCTCGCTGCCGCCACGCCGGCGGACGACCCCGTCGAGCCGCCCCTTGTCATGGCACCCGCCGACGCGGACGCGTTCGAGCCGCCGGCTGAAGCGCTGCCAACCGAGGCCGCGGATGCCGAGCCGGCGCCCCCCGTCGAGGCGGCGGTGACTTGGGTCGGGCCGCTGCGCATCAGCACGCCGCTGTTCAACGTTTATTTGAGCGAGGCCGACCAGTGGTCGGACCAGCTGGTGACCGATCTGGCCGACTGGGGTCGGCACCTGGATGGGGCCATTCCCGAACGCGCCATGGCGCGCGCGCATTCGCTGGCCGGCAGCTCGGCCACCGTCGGCTTTGCCGCGCTGTCGGAGCTGGCGCGGGCGGTGGAGCACGCGCTCGACCGCCTGCAGGGGCAGGCCGGCGGCACGGCGCATCAGCATCAGGTCCTGGCGCAGGCGGCCGACGAAATCCGCAGCCTGCTGCACCAGTTTGCCGCCGGGCTGCTCAAGCAGCCGGACGAGCAGCTGCTGGCCGCCGTGCGCGCGCTGGAGCCCGGTGAGACGGGCTCGGCGTCGGCGCCGACGACCGGCTTCGTGCCGCTGCCCTGGGCCGCGGCCGACCGCGAGGCGGTGGCCGGCGCGCCGGTGGAGGCGGCGCCCGCGCGATCGCTGGTCGAAGACGACATCGACGCGGTCGATGCGGTGGACGCCGACTTGTTTGAAATCTTTGCCGAAGAGGCGGACGAATTGCTGCCTCAGCTCAGCGCCGCGCTGCGCCGCTGGGTCGAGCAGCCGCACGACGTGGCGGCGCGGGCGCAGGCGCTGCGCGTGCTGCACACGCTCAAGGGCAGCGCCCGCCTGGCCGGCGCGCTGCGCCTGGGCGAGATGGCGCACCGCACCGAGTCGGCGATCGAGACCATCGGCACCGAGAACCTGGTCAGCGCCGACCTCGAGCCCCTGCTGGAGCACCTGGACCGCATTCAGGCCGACTTCCAGCAACTGCGCCAGCCCGCCGGCGGCGAGGCCCCGGCGCATGCCGTGTCCGATGCGCGCGTGTCGCCGGCGGCGCCGGTTGTTGCCGAGTCCGCGCCGGTCAGCACGCCCGTGGTCGAGGCCATGGACTTGCCCGATACGCCGGCCGCGCCCGCCGAGCGCAGCGAGGTGGCCGGACCCACACCCTTCTCCTTCGTCGCCGCGCGCGCCAGCGCCCGGCAGACGGTGCGGGTGCGCTCGCAACTGCTCGACCGCCTGATGGCGCAGGCGGGCGAGGTGATGACCTCGCGCGCTCGCCTGGACAACGACGTCAACCAGCTGCGCGCGGCGCTGGCCGAGCTGACCGGCAACGTCGAGCGCCTGCGCGCGCAGCTGCGCGACGTCGAGCTGCAGGCCGAGACGCAGATGCAGTCGCGCCTGGCACAGTCGCGCGACGCGCAGCAGAGCTTCGACCCGCTGGAGTTCGACCGCTTCACGCGCATGCAGGAGCTGACGCGCATGATGGCCGAATCGGTCAACGACGTGGCCACCGTGCAGCGCAACCTGCAGCGCGCCATCGAGGCCAGCGAGGACGAACTGGTCGCGCAGACGCGCCAGTCGCGCGAGTTGCAGCGCGACCTGCTGCGCACGCGCATGGTCGAGTTCGACGGCGCGTCCGAGCGCCTGTACCGCCTGGTGCGCCAGGCCGGCAAGGAGGCCGGCAAGCCGGTGCGGCTGGACATCGTCGGCGGCGGCATCGAGATCGACCGCGGCATTCTCGAACGCATGACGCCGGTGTTCGAGCACCTGCTGCGCAACAGCGTGGTGCACGGCATCGAGAGCCCCGACGAGCGGCGCGCCGCCGGCAAGGACCCCAGCGGGGTGATCACCATCGACGTGCAGCAGGCCGGCAACGAGGTGTCGGTCGAGGTGCGCGACGATGGCCGCGGGCTGAACCGCGAGCGGGTGCGCCAGCAGGGCATCGAGCGCGGGCTGATTCGCGCCGACCAGGCGCTGGACGACGGCGAAATCGCGCAGCTGGTGTTCACGCCGGGCTTTTCGACCGCCAGCGCGGTGACCGGCCTGGCCGGGCGCGGCGTCGGCCTGGACGTGGTGCGCTCCGAGGTGCAGGCACTGGGCGGCAGCATCGAGCTGGCCGATCGCGTCGGCCAGGGCATGACGTTCCGGCTGGTGCTGCCGCTGACCACCGCCGTGACGCACGTGGTGATGATCCGCGTCGGCGCGCTGGTGGTGGGTGTGCCCGCCAGCCTGGTCGAGCGCGTGCACCGCAGCCCCGCGGCCGAGCTGGATCGGGCCTATGCCGAGGGCGCGCTGGCCCTGGGCGACGAGCGCGTGCCCTTTTTCTGGGGCGGCGCCGTGCTGCAGCAGTCGGTGCGCAGCGGCGAGGCGCGCGGCAAGACCACGCCGGTACTGCTGCTGCGTTCGGCCGCGCAGCGGCTGGCGCTGCACGTGGACGAGGTGCTGGGCAACCAGGACGTGGTGATCAAGGCGCTGGGCCCGCAGCTGTCGCGCCTGCCGGGCCTGGTGGCCATCACCGCCCTGGCCTCGGGCGCGGTGACCCTGATCTACAACCCCGTGGCGCTGGCCGCGGTGCATGGCGCGCAGATTCGCGCCTGGGCCGAACAGGCGGCGCCGGCCGCCACGGCGCCCGCCGGGCCGGCCACCAGCCAGCCGCGGCCGGTCGGGCATTCGGACATCCCGCTGGTGCTGGTGGTCGACGACTCGATCACCGTGCGCCGCGTCACGCAGCGCCTGCTGCAGCGTGAGGGCTATCGCGTGGCCCTGGCGGCCGACGGCCTGCAGGGCCTGGAGCGCCTGCAGCAGGAGCGCCCGGCGCTGGTGCTGTCGGACATAGAGATGCCGCGCATGGACGGCTTCGACTTCCTGCGCAACATCCGCGCCAACGCCGAATGGCGCGAGCTGCCGGTGGTCATGATCACCTCGCGCACGGCCGAAAAGCACCAGGACCACGCGCGCCAGCTGGGCGCCAACCACTACCTGGGCAAGCCGTACTCCGAGGACGAGCTGCTGGGCCTGATCCGCGGCCACGCGCGGGCGGTGGCGGCGCAGCCGGTGGCCTGACGCGCGCAGGCCGATCGTGACCCTCGGGGCGGCGCAGAGAGCCCGCGCTCGCTAAAATGCGCGCATGGCCGACGCCGCCCCGTCCATCAACCTGACGAATCACTTCCTGATCGCCATGCCGGGCATGGAGGATCGTACCTTTGCCCGCAGCGTGGTCTACGTGTGCGAGCACAGCGAGCACGGCGCGCTGGGCCTGATCATCAACAAGCCGGGCGACATCAGCATGGCCGACCTGTTCCACAAGGTCGATCTGCCGCTGGCGCGCGCCGAGCTGGGCGGGCAGCCCGTGTTCCAGGGTGGCCCGGTGCAGACCGAGCGCGGTTTCGTGCTGCACGAGCCGGTGGTGGCCGAGGGCCTGTCGCCGGATGAATCGCTGTACGCGTCCACCCTGGCGGTGCCCGGCGGGCTGGAGATGACCACCTCCAAGGACGTGCTGGAGGCCCTGTCCAGCGGCGGCGGGCCGCGCCGGGTGCTGGTTACCCTGGGCTATTCGGCCTGGGACGGCGGGCAGCTCGAATCCGAAATTGCTGGCAACAGCTGGCTCACGGTCGATGCCGACGCCGAGCTGATCTTCGACACCCCCATCGAGCAGCGCTACGAGCGCGCGCTGGCCTTGCTGGGCCTGCAGGCCTGGCGCCTGGCGCCCGAAGCGGGTCACGCCTGATGGACGCCCGCGGGGCCATGGCCGACGACGTTCCCGCGCACCTGAGCCAGTTCCTGGCCTTCGATTTCGGCCTCAAGCGCACGGGGGTGGCCAGCGGCAATCGCATCACGCACAGCGCCACGCCGCAGGGCAGCATTCATGCCGAGGGCGAGGCGCGCTGGGCGCCGATCGCCGCGCGGGTGACAGAGTGGCAGCCCGACGCGCTGGTGGTGGGCGTGCCGCGCCACCCCGACGGCGCCGCGCACGACAACACCCGCCGCGCCCAGCGCTTTGCGCGCCAGCTGCGCGCGCGCTTCGGCCTGCCGGTGTACGAGGTGGACGAGCGCTACAGCACCACCGAGGCCCTGGCGGCCGGCGCGCGCGATGCCGACGCGGCGGCCGCGGCCATCATCCTGGAGCAGTTCTTGAGGAGTCTTGCATGAGTTCACTGGCGCTGGATGCCGAGGCGCTGTACGGCGAGCTGGCGCGCGGCGTGCGCGGCCTGCTGGGGGCCGACACGCAGTTGGCGGGCGTGGTCTCGGGTGGCTGGTGGCTGGCCGAGCGCCTGCAGCGCGAGCTGGGCCGCGCGGGCGCGCCGGGGGCGCTGTCCTCGGCCCTGCACCGCGACGATTTCGCCAAGCGCGGCCTGGCCGGCAGCGGGCAGACCACGCTGCCCTTCGAGGTCGACGGCGCCGACATCCTGCTGCTGGACGACGTGCTGTTCACCGGCCGCACCATCCGCGCGGTGATCAACGAGCTGTTCGACTACGGCCGGCCGGCGCGCGTGCGGCTGGCGGTGCTGGTCGACCGCGGCGGGCGCGAGCTGCCGGTGGCGGCCGAGTTCGCCGCCGCGCGGGTCACGCTGCCGGCCACCCAATCGCTGGAGCTGGCGCGCGAGGGCGACGGCGCCTTCAGCTTCCGCATCGAGGCACGGAGCTGAGCATGCTGGGCCGCACCAACCCCCAACTCAACACCCACGGCGAGCTGATCCACCTGCTGTCCACCGAGGGCCTCGGCCGCGAACTGCTCACCCACATCCTGGACACCGCCGCGCAGTTCGTCAGCGTGAGCGACCGCGAGGTCAAGAAGGTGCCGCTGCTCCGCGGCAAGAGCGTGTTCAACCTGTTCTTCGAAAACAGCACGCGCACGCGCACCACCTTCGACATCGCCGCCACGCGCCTGTCGGCCGACGTCTACACGCTGGACATCGCGCGCTCGTCCACCGCCAAGGGCGAGTCGCTGCTGGACACCGTGGCCAACCTGAGCGCCATGGCGGCCGACATCTTCGTCGTGCGCCACAGCGAAAGCGGCGCGCCCTACCTGCTGGCGCAGCACGTGGCGCCGCACGTGCACGTCATCAACGCCGGCGACGGGCGCCACGCGCACCCCACGCAGGGCCTGCTGGACATGTACACCATCCGCCACTACAAGAAGGACTTTTCGAACCTGGTGGTGGCCATCGTCGGCGACATCCTGCACTCGCGCGTGGCGCGCAGCGACATCCACGCGCTGAACACGCTGGGCGCCGCCGAGGTGCGCGTGGTCGGCCCCAAGACCCTGGTGCCGGGCGACCTGGCGCCCATGGGCGTGCGCGTGTGCCACACGCTGCAAGAGGGCATCAAGGACGCCGACGTGGTCATCATGCTGCGGCTGCAAAACGAGCGCATGAGCGGCGCGCTGCTGCCTTCCAGCCAAGAATATTTCAACAGCTTCGGCCTCACGCCCGAGAAGCTGGCCTGGGCCAAGCCCGACGCGATCGTCATGCATCCCGGCCCCATCAACCGCGGGGTCGAGATCGACTCGCAGGTGGTCGACGGCGGCCAGAGCGTGATCCTGCCGCAGGTGACCTTCGGCGTGGCGGTGCGCATGGCGGTGATGAGCATCGTGGCGGGCAACGAGGCATGACGAAAAATATCAAAACCATAGCTACTCGCGCTTGCTGCATGCGGGCCATAGGCCGATTTGATTCATAAACCATGAAAATCCTGATCCAGCACGGCCGCGTGATCGATCCGGCCAGCGGGCGCGACGAGGTGGCCGACGTCGCCATCGCCGCCGGCCGCATCCTCAGCATCGGGCGCGCGGCCCCCGGCTTCACGCCCAGCCGCACGATCGACGCCGCCGGCTGCTGGGTGCTGCCCGGCCTGCTCGACTTGTGCGCGCGCCTGCGCGAGCCGGGCCACGAGCACGCCCACATGCTCGAAAGCGAAATGGCCGCCGCGGTGGCCGGCGGCGTCACCAGCCTGGTGTGCCCGCCCGATACCGATCCGGTGCTGGACGAGCCCGGCCTGGTCGAGATGCTGCGCATGCGCGCCGAAAAGCTGCACCAGGCGCGCGTGTTTCCGCAGGGCGCGCTCACGCGCGCGCTCCAGGGCGAGGTGCTGACCGAAATGGGCCTGCTGACGGCCGCCGGCTGCATCGCCTTCGGCCAGGCCGACGCGCCCATCGTCAACACCCAGGTGCTGCAGCGCGCGCTGCAGTACGCCAGCACCTTCGACTACGCCATCTGGCTGCGCCCGCTCGACCCCTGGCTGGGCGGCGGCGTGGCCGCCAGCGGGCCGCTGGCCATGCGCATGGGCCTGGCCGGCGTGCCGGTGATGGCCGAGACCATCGCCCTGCACACCGTGTTCGAGCTGCTGCGCAGCATGGCCGGCGCGCCGCGCGTGCACCTGTGCCGCATCTCCAGCGCCGCCGGCGTGGCCCTGCTGCGCCAGGCCAAGGCCGAGGGCCTGCGCGTGACGGCCGACGTCAGCATCCACTCGCTGCTGTTGACCGACGAGGACATCGGCCACTTCGACCCCCACGCGCGCCTGAACCCGCCGCTGCGCCAGGCGCGCGACCGCGACGCGCTGGCCGCCGCGCTGGCCGACGGCACCCTCGACGCGCTGGTGTCCGACCACACCCCGGTCGATGCCGACGCCAAGCAGTTGCCCTTTGCCGAGGCCGAGCCCGGCGCCACCGCGCTCGAGCTGCTGCTGCCGCTGGCGCTGCAATGGGGGCAGGGCGGCGCCGGCCCGATGCGCGCGCTGGCCGCCGTCACCCACGGCCCGGCCCAGGTGCTGGGCGGCGCGCTGGGCACCCTGCAGGCCAGCTGCGGGCGCCTGGTCGAAGGCGGCGTGGCCGACCTGTGCGTGTTCGACCCCCAGACGCGCTGGCGCGTCACCCCCGCCGCGCTGCGCAGCCAGGGCAAGCACACGCCCTTCGAGGGGCGCGAGCTCACCGGCCGCGTGCGCTGCACCCTGGTGGGTGGCTACTGGGCGCACGGCGAGTAAGCTGACTCAGCTCAATGCCGGTGGGCCGGCGCGTGCGCGCCGACGGCGGGCGCCTGCATCACCGGCGCCTGCACTTGCAGCGTGCTTTTGGTGCCCTGCGCATCCTCGAAGGTCAGCGTCAGCGGCACCTGCTGGCCGGCGGCGAGCGGCTGTTTCAGGTCCATCAGCATCACATGGAATCCGCCCGGCTTGAGCTCGACGCTTTGATGCGCCGGCAATTCGAGCGCGGCGATGGGGCGCATCTTCATCACGTCGCCCTCCATCTTCATTTCATGCACTTCGGCCACGCCCGCGGCCGGCGTGCTCACGCCCACCAGCCGCAGCGGCACGCCGGCCGCCAGCTTCATGAAG
This sequence comes from Burkholderiales bacterium, assembly GCA_017307865.1. Classification (GTDB taxonomy): domain Bacteria; phylum Pseudomonadota; class Gammaproteobacteria; order Burkholderiales; family Burkholderiaceae_C; genus Ottowia; species Ottowia pentelensis. The sequence goes on from JAFKGE010000024.1 coordinate 26,231, forward strand.
CCGCCGGTCACGCCCTGGCCCGGCGCCGCCGCACGCACCCAGGCCTCGCTGGCCGCCACCGGGGCGGTGCCCGGCGCCACCACCTGCAGACGTGCGGCCGGAAAGGCAAGCTGCTCGCCCGGCGCTCCCGCTGAACCGCTGGCCGGCACTTGCGACCAGTCGGCGCTGCCGACGTCGCAGGTCTGCAGCACCTTGAAATACAAGGTCCCGGCCTCGGCCGGCAACTGGCCGCGCAGCACGAACGCGCCCTTCTGCTCGCCGGCCAGCGCCTGATCGGCGCGGTCGGCCGTCCAGCGCACCGCGCCGTCGCCGCTGCGGTCGATGGTGCTGGTCCAGCCGGCGTGCGCCGGCACCTCCTGCAGCGCAAAGCCGCGCGGCAGGCGCACCGTCAGCGCGGTGGTGGCGCGGGCATCCTTGCAGGCGTGGCCGACGCGAAACACCGCCTCGTAGGCGCTGCCGGCCACGGCCGGGCCCGGCGGCAGGGCGACGTGGGCGAAGGCGAGGGCGCTGCCGGTGCTCAAGAAGCCGGCGACAAGAAGTCTGGAATGGAGGGACATGGGTTTTCTCGATGGGTTGAATGGGGGTGATGCAAGGTGCCGAGCGGTTCATGACGGCACGGTGGCAGTCCCGCAGGCGGGACGTGGAATATCAAGCAAAGCGGCCACGCTGCGCTCGGGACAAGCGCAGCGTGCTTCGGATTCAGGAGCGAATCAGGCGGCCGGCGGGCCGCGCGCCGGCAGCGGCGGCGCGGTGGCGAGCATGCGATGCGCCGTCACCGCAAGGGGCGCCACGTGTCTCGGCGCCTGCGGCAGCGCGGGCAGGGCGCCGGCCGCCACCGGCGGCGGAGCGCCGGCCGGCATGCACAGCGGGCAGTCCAGGTGCGCCGCGCCGGCGGTCGGCAGGCCCTCGTCGCCCGTCACGACCAACTTCATGGCGCCGCTGCTGGTGCACACCAGCTCCAGCGCCACCGGCCTGACGATCGGCGCGGCGATCGCGGCGCCCAGCGACAGCGCGAACCACAGCAGCGCCAGCCGGCCGAGCAGGCCGGCGCCGTGGCGACGGAAGCGCTGGAGCGTGGACATGAGCGGCGCTATTGGAACATGGCCGGGCGCCGCGCCCGGTCAGGCCGGCGCTTCGGGCGCGAACACCACCACATGGTCCACCTCGGGCTGGATGCCGATCCACTCGCCCACGTGGTGATCGTGGTGGCTGGGCACGTGCGCCAGCACGGTCTCGCCACTGGCCAGCTGCAGCGTGTAGAGAAACTCCGAGCCGCGAAACGCCTTGCGCACGATGCGTGCCTTCACCGGCGCGTGGTCGTCGTGCACGATGTCGTCGGCGCGCAGCAGCAAATCGCATCGGCCGCCCGGGTAGGCTTCGGGCAGCGGGCATTCGGCGTGGTCGCGCAGCTCGCCCAGCGGCGTCTGCACGTGCGTGCCGGCGGCGTCGTGCACGATGCGCGCCGGCACGAACACGCCGTGGCCGATGAAGTCGGCGACGAAGCGTGTGGCCGGGCGGTGGTACAGGGTGTAGGCGTCGTCCCACTGGTGCAGCCGGCCGTCGTGCATGACGCCGATCTGGTCGCCGATGGCGAAGGCCTCGAACTGGTCGTGGGTGACGAACAGGGCGGTGGCGCCGGCGTTCTTCAGGATGCCGCGCAGCTCGTGCGCCAGGCGCTCGCGCAGATCGACGTCGAGGTTGGAAAACGGCTCGTCCAGCAGCAGCAGGCGCGGGCTCGGCGCCATGGCGCGGGCCAGGGCCACGCGCTGCTGCTGGCCGCCCGACAGCTCGTGCGGATAGCGCGCCGCGCTGCCCGGCAGGTCGACCAGCGCCAGTGCCTCGGCCACGCGCTGGCGGCGCTCGGCGGCGGGCAGGTGCTTGAGGCCGAAGGCCACGTTGCGCCCCACGTCCAGGTGCGGAAAGAGCGCGTAGTCCTGAAACACCATGCCGATGCGCCGCGCCTCGGGCGCCACGTGCAGCTGGGCGCTGCTGACGACCTGGCCGTCCAGCCGGATCTGGCCGCCGCTGACGGGCTCCAGCCCCGCCACGGCGCGCAGCAGCGTGGTCTTGCCGCAGCCCGAGGGGCCGATCAGCACGCCGATCTCGCCCGCGCGCAGGCCCAACGTGGCGCCCTGCACGGCGGCGCGCGCCTGGCCGGCATAGCGCACGTCGACCTGGTCGATCTGGAGGAACATGGGGCTTGATTCTAGATGCGTACAATTCTCATTTGTCGCCGCCTGCCGGTGGTTCAAGATAAAAATGCGCTTGCAGCCGGCGCCCCGTCTGCGCAAGCAGCTTCATATTCAATAGCAACGCTCCCTCCATCTTGCGCGCCATCCCGACCCTGATCCTGGCCCTGGTCGCCGCCGTGCTGGCGCTGCCGGTGCTGGCCCTGCTCGGCGCCTGGACGCAGTGGGACGCCGCCACGGCGCAGATCCTGGGCGAGATGACGCGCACCGTGCTGCCGCAGTACCTGGGCACCACGGTGGGGCTGGCGGCGATGGTGGGCGTGGGCGTGGTCGCCGTCGGCGTGCCGGCGGCGGTGCTGGTGACGGTGTTCGACTTTCCGGGCCGGCGCAGCTTCGAATGGCTGCTGCTGCTGCCGCTGGCCATGCCGGCCTACGTCACGGCTTATGCGTACACCGACTTCCTGCAGTTCGCCGGCCCGCTGCAGTCGTGGCTGCGCGCCACGTTCGGGCTGCAGGGGCGCCTGCTGCCCGAGGTGCGCAGCGTGTGGGGCGCGGCCTGGGTGTTCTCGTTTTCGCTCTACCCCTACGTCTACCTGCTGGCGCGCACCGCGCTGGCCGAGCGCGCGCCGCAGCTGATGGAGGCCGCGCGCCTGCTGGGCGCGGGCCTGGGCCGGCGCCTGCGCGAGGTGGCGCTGCCGATGGCGCGCCCGGCGGTGGCGGCGGGCACCGCGCTGGCGCTGATGGAGGTGCTGGCCGACTACGGCGTGTCGGTGTACTTCGGCATCCAGACCTTCACCGCCGGCATCTACAAGGCCTGGCTGGCGATGGACAACCGCGTCGCCGCGGCCGAGCTGGCGACCGTGCTGCTGGCGCTGGTGGTCGTGCTGCTGTGGGGCGAGCAGCGCGCCCAGCGGCGCCTGCGCTTCGTCGGCGGCGGCAGCTCGCACGCTGGCTCGGGCGATGCGCGCCCCATCGTGCTGCACGGCTGGCCGCGCGCGCTGGCCTGGCTGCTGTGCCTGCTGCCGATGCTGATGGGCTTTGCGCTGCCGGTGCTGTTCATGCTGCGGCCGCTGTCGGCCGACTGGTCGGTGCTGCCCTGGGACCGCTTTCTGGGCTGGGCCTGGAACAGCATTCGCCTGGGCGCCATCACCGCGGTGCTGGCGGTGGGTGCGGCGTGGTTTCTGGCCTTCAGCCTGCGCCGGCGCCCCGACTGGCTGCGGCGCGCGGCGGTGCAGGTGGTGGCCCTGGGCTACGCCGTGCCCGGCGCGGTGGTGGTGGTGGGCCTGCTGCTGCCGGTGGGCTGGCTGCAGCAGCGCTGGCCCGACGCCGGCGTCGGCGGCTGGGTGACGGCCACGGTGCTGGGCCTGGTGTGGGCCTACCTGGTGCGCTTCGTGGCGGTGGCGCTGCAGTCCATGCAGGCCGGCTACGCGCGCGTGCCGCGCAGCCTGGACGAGTCGGCCGCGCTGCTGGGCGCCGGCGGCCTGGGCCTGGCCGCGCGCGTGCACTGGCCGCTGCTGCGCCGCGCCAGCCTGGCGGCCGGCCTGCTGGTGTTCGTCGACGTGATGAAGGAGCTGCCCGCCACCGTGGTGTTGCGCCCCTTCAACACCGACACCCTGGCCGTGGTGGCCGACCAGCTGGCGCGCGACGAGCGCCTGGGCGAGGCGGCGCTGCCCTCGCTGGCGCTGGTGCTGGTGGGGCTGGTGCCGGTCATGCTGCTCAGCCGCGCGCTGCGCAGCGAGCGCCCGACCCAGCCTTGATACCCGCGCCGCGGGTGCTTCGCTTATATTTGCACGATGCCCATCTCGCCGATCGACCTGCTGCAAGCCACCGCGCTGACGCCCGAGGACGAGCCCCAGCCGGAGCAGGTGTTCGAGCGCGCGGCCGAGCTGTTTCGCCTGATGTCGGCGCCGATGCGGCTGAAGATCATCAGCGCGCTGTGCCAGACCGAGAAGAACGTGGGCGAGCTGCTGCGCGACGTGCCCACCACCCAGCCCAACATGAGCCAGCACCTGAACACGCTGTACAAGGCCGGCGTGGTCGGCCGGCGGCGCGAGGGCGTGCAAATCTACTATCACATCGCCGACGAGCGCGTGGCCACCATCTGCCGCACGGTGTGCACGCAGATCGCCATCGACAGCGCGCACTGAGGCGCTCGCGCCGCCCGATTCAAGAAAAATCGGGCGCTGGCCCTTGCCAGCCAATCGCGAGGCGCTATATTTTCGATATCATCGCAGCCGCCGACGCGGGTTAACCCCCGGTGCCCGCGTGCCGCAACGCCCCGTATCATCGGTGCGCTATATAAGCACCGGTGCATATTTCGCCGCCGGCCCGAACCCCCCTCACAAGGAGTGCTCGAGATGAAACCCCTACTGACCGCCGCGCTGACGGCCGGCCTGCTGGCCGCCGCCGGCGCCGCCCAGGCCCAGGTCGATGCCCTGCAGGTGCGCAGCTGGGCTGCCGCCTGCGCCAACTGCCACGGCACCGGCGGCCACGCCCAGCCCGGCAACGAGTCGCTGGCCGGCGCCAACAAGGACGAGATGCTGAAAAAGCTGATGGACTTCAAGAGCGGCGCCAAGCCCGCCACCATCATGAACCAGCTGGCCAAGGGCTATTCGGACGAACAGCTGGCCGCCATCACCGCGTGGTTCGCGGCACAGAAAAAGTGAAGGAGGGCCCCGTCATGGATCGTCGTCAATTCGTGCAGGCCGCATCGGCGGCCTCGGTTCTGGGCGCCAGCGCCGGCTGCGCCTCGGTGGGCGGTGGCGCGGGCGGCAAGGTGGTCGTCGTCGGCGCCGGCTACGGCGGCGCCACCGCCGCCAAGTACATCCGCATGTGGTCCGACGGCCAGGTCGAGGTGACCCTGGTCGAGCCCAACGCCGCCTTCGTCTCCTGCCCCATCTCCAACCTGGTGCTGGGCGGCAGCAAGCAGATGGCCGACATCACCACGCCCTACGACAACCTGGCCAGGCGCCACGGCGTGAAGATCGTCAAGGATCGCGCGGCCGCCATCGACGCCGACAAGCGCCAGGTGCGCCTGGCCAGTGGCGGCGTGCTGCCCTACGACCGGCTGGTGCTGTCGCCCGGCGTCGACTTCATGTGGGACCAGGTGCCCGGCCTGAACGCGCCCGGCGCGCAAGACCAGGTGCTGCACGCCTGGAAGGCCGGCCCGCAAACGCTGGCGCTGCGCCGGCAGCTGGAGGCCATGCCCGACGGCGGCGTGTTCGCCATCAGCATCCCGCTGCAGCCCTACCGCTGCCCGCCCGGCCCCTACGAGCGCGCCTGCCAGGTGGCGCACTACTTCAAGCAGGCCAAGCCCAGGTCCAAGGTGCTGATCCTCGACGCCAACGAGGACGTCACCTCCAAGGGCCCGCTGTTCAAGAAGGCCTGGGCCGACCGCTACAAGGGCATCGTCGAATACCGCCCCAACCACAAGCTAGTCGACGTCGACGTGGCCACGCGCACGCTCAAGTTCGACTTCAACGACGACCTCAAGGCGCAGGTGCTGAACGTGCTGCCGCCCATGCGCGCCGGCACGGTGGCGCACGAGGCGGGCCTGACCACCGCCAACAAGCGCTGGTGCGAGGTCGACTGGCTGACCATGGAGTCCATCGCCGCCAAGAACATCCACGTGCTGGGCGACTCGGTGCAGATCGCCCCGGCCATGCCCAAGTCGGGCCACATGGCCAACCAGCACGGCAAGGTGGCGGCGGCCGCCATCGTGGCGCTGCTGGCGGGCCGCGCGCCCAACCCGCTGCCGCTGTACAACAACACCTGCTACAGCTTCGTGAGCGACACCGACGTCGTGCACGTGGCCAGCGTGCACCGCTACGACGCCGACAAGAAGACCATGTTGCCGGTGCCGGGCTCGGGCGGGGTGTCGCCCGCCGCCAGCGAGCTGGAGGGCCGCTACGCCATGGCCTGGGCGCGCAACATCTGGGCCGATACCCTGGCATGAGACGGCTGTGGCTTGCCGCCGGCGCGCTGGCGCTGGCCGGCGCCGCGCTGGCGCAGGACGACGAGGCGCGGGCGCGCCAGATCATCGGCGGCTCGTGCTTTCTGTGCCATGGCGCCGAGGGCGAATCGGCCAGCGAGGTGTTTCCGCGCCTGGCCGGCCAGAACGCCGAGTACATCGCCAAGCAGCTGGAAAACTTCAAGAGCGGCAAGCGCCAGAGCACGGCCATGGCGCCCATGGTCGAAAAGCTCACGCCCGAGGACATGGCCGCGCTGGGGCGCTTTTACGCCAGCCGCCCGCCGCACCAGGAGGCCGCCAAGGACGCACCGCTGGCGGCCGTGGGCCAGTACATCTACCAAGTGGGCAACCGCTTCAGCGGCGTGCCGGCCTGCGCCACCTGCCATGGCGCCGACGGCGCCGGCAGCAACGCGCTGCCGCGCCTGGCCGGCCAGCACGCGGCCTATCTGGACAATCAGCTCAAGCAGTTCAGCAAGCGCGCGCGCAACAACGACAACGCCGTGATGCATGCGGTGGTCGAGAAGCTGACGCCGCTGGAAATGGCGGCGGTGGCCGAGTACCTGAGCGGCCGCTGAGCGCGGCGATGACCCTGCGGCCCCCGCGCCGCTGCGCGCGGCCGCCGATTGCGCGACACTGGGCCTGAGCCCGTCGTCGTCATGAGGAACCCTGCTGATGTCACCCGCCGCTGAATCGACCGCCCCCGCCGGCGCGCTGGACTACCTCAGCCTGCCGGCCGCCGCGCGCCTGATCGCGCGCGTGGGCGTGGTCGAGTGCCTGCGCGGCGTCGAGCAGGCGATCGAGGCCGACTTTCGGCGCTGGCCCGAGTTCAGCAAGACCGCCCGGCTGGCGCAGCCCACGCCGGACGGCGTGATCGAGCTGATGCCGGTGGCCGACGCGCGGCACTACGCCTTCAAGTACGTCAACGGCCATCCGCGCAACACCCGCCTGGGCCTGCCCACCGTGATGGCCTTCGGCGCCATCGCGCGCGTCGACACCGGCGCGCCCATTTTTTTGAGCGAGCTGACCCTGAGCACCGCGCTGCGCACCGCCGCCACCTCGGTCATGGCGGCACGCCTGCTGGCGCAGCCCGACAGCCGCGTGATGGCGCTGATCGGCAACGGCAGCCAGAGCGAGTTCCAGGCGCTGGGCTTCGTCGGCCTGCTGGGCATTCGCAGCCTGCGCCTGTACGACGTGGACGCCGCGGCCACGCGCAAGCTGATGGCCAGCCTGGCCGACGTCGAGGTCGAGCTCGTGCCCTGCGACAGCGTGGCCGAGGCGGTGCAGGGCGCCGACATCGTCACCACGCTCACGGCCGACAAGACGCGCGCCACCGTGCTGCGCGGCGAGTGGCTGCGCCCCGGCATGCACCTCAACGCCGTGGGCGGCGACTGCCCGGGCAAGACCGAGCTGGACGCGGCCATCCTGCGGCGCGCGCGCGTGTTCGTCGAGTTCGAGCCGCAAACGCGCATCGAAGGCGAGCTGCAGCACATGGCGCCCGGGTTCGCCGTCACCGAGCTGTGGCGCGTGCTGGCCGGCCAGGCGCCGGGCCGGCGCGACGCGGCCGAGATCACGCTGTTCGACTCGGTCGGCTTCGCGCTCGAGGACTATTCGGTCATGCGCTGCCTGCAGGCGCTGGGTCGCACCCACGGCCTGCTGGAGAGCCTGGCGCTGCTGCCCGCGCTGCGCGATCCCAAGGACCTCTACAGCCTGGTGCGCGAAGCGGGCACCGGCGGCGATGCCGATCGCACATGACCGCGCCGCTCGCCCTCACCCTCATCGGCGCGCCCACCGACATCGGCGCCAGCCGCCTGGGCGCCGGCATGGGGCCGGACGCGCTGCGCGTGGCCCAGCTCGGCCCGGCGCTGCAGCGCCAGGGCGACACGGTGCGCGACCGCGGCAACCTGGCCGGCCCGCCCAATCCGGGCGGCCCGCGCGATGCCGCCACCGGCCTGCGCCATTTCGCCGAGGTGCTGGCCTGGTGCCGCACCACGCACGACGCGGTGCTCCAGGCACTGCAGGCGCAGCAATTGCCGCTGCTGCTGGGGGGCGACCACAGCCTGGCCGTCGGCTCCATCAGCGCCGTGGCGCGCCATTGCCGGGCCACCGGCCAGCGCCTGCGCGTGCTGTGGCTGGATGCCCATGCCGACTTCAACACGCCCGCCACCTCGCCCAGCGGCAACGCCCACGGCACGCCGGTGGCCAGCCTGTGCGGCCTGGGGCCGCCCGAGCTGGCGCGGCTGGCCGGCTTTGCGCCCGCGCTGGCGGCGGGCCAGCTGTGCCAGATCGGCCTGCGCAGTGTGGACGAGCAGGAGAAGCACCTGATCAAGCAGCACGCCATCGAGGTCTACGACATGCGCGCCGTCGACGAACTGGACATGCGCGAGGTGATGGCGCGCGCGCTGGCGCCGGTGGGCGCCGACGTGCATCTGCACGTCAGCTTCGACGTCGACTTTCTGGACCCCGAGATCGCCCCCGGCACCGGCACCACGGTGCGCGGCGGCCCCACCTACCGCGAGGCCCAGCTGTGCATGGAAATGATCGCCGACTCCGGGCGCCTGGGCTCGCTGGACATCGTCGAGCTGAACCCCGCGCTGGACGTGCACAACCAGACCGCCGAGCTGGTGGTGGACCTGGTGGAAAGCCTGTTCGGCAAGAGCACGCTGGTCAAGGATGTGCTGCGGGGGTGACGGGCCTATGAACAGCCGAACGCAGAGGGCGCAAAGGGCTCGCAGAGGGCGCAGAAAATTCAGGAAATTTGATCAAATAGCCAATTTGCGCCCACGTAGCAAGCGCAAGCAGCTATGCATTTAATAGCTAATCAATAAAATTCTTTTCTGCGTCCTCTGCGATTTCTTTGCGTCCTCTGCGTTCGGTCTTCGAATTTTTTCAAGGCGCCACCGGCACCACCACCGGCGCGCGCTGCGTGGCCGGCTGCGTGGTGTGCACCGGCTCGGCCAGCCAGCGCTCCATCAGGCCGCCGCCGGCCCACATGCCGGCCAGCGCCAGCCAGGCGGTGAGGGCGAAGATGGCGCCGCCGGTCATGCCGGCGCCCACCGCGCAGCTGCCGGCCAGCATGCTGCCGAAGCCCATCAGCATGGCGCCCACGATGTAGCGCGCCATGCTGTAGCCGTTCTTGAAACCCTCGATCTTGAATTCGCGCCCCACCCAGGCGCCCAGCGCCGAGCCGACGAACACGCCGGGCAGCATGCCGGCGTCGAAGCCGATGGCCGGCGCCGGGCTGGTCAGCACGCGCATCAGCCACTCGGCCGAGGGGCCGCTGAAGGTCAGGCCCTGGATCTGCACCGGATCGAAGCTGCTTTTGGCCACCTGGTGGCTGAACCACCAGGCCGCCGCCACCGCCAGCCCGGTGCCGACGCCGCCGATCCACATCCAGGGCCGGTTGCCCGAGCGCAGCGAGAAGATCACCGCCACCACCAGCCACAGCAGGCCCAGCACCAGGCCGTCGGCCGCGCCGCCGCCCACGCGTTCCAGCAGGTGCCGCGCGGCGCCGCCGTCGATCGTCCACCAGGTCGAGATCCCGGCCCTGAGCGGCGCCAGGCTGCCCGCCAGCGTGGCCTGCGCGGTGACGGCGAACACCAGCCCCGACAGCAGGGCGCGCAGGTTGCCGTTGGCCGACAGCACCAGCAGCCGGCTGGCGCAGCCGCGCGTCATGATCATGCCGGCGCCGAACAGCAGGCCCCCCACCAGCGCGCCCGACAGGCTGCCGCGGTTGGCCAGCTGGCGCGCGCCGCTCACGTCCAGCGCGCCCAGCAGGATCAGCGCCTGCACCGCGACCACCGCGCTGGCGAAGGCCAGCAGCCACACCGACAGCTTTTCGGCGAACTTGCCGTGCCAGAACTCGATGACCGCCGCGCGCAGGCAAAAGCGCGAGCGCTGGGCGAAGAAGCCGAACAGCAGGCCGATGACGGCGCCACCCGCCGCCAGCACGGGGCCGCTGCCGTGCCGGTCCATGAGGCTTGTCAAGTCCATGGTCATTCCCGATAATTACATCAGTGGTTGCTTATTAAATGATGAATATAGGAGGCTGCATGCAAGCTGCCCTTGACCGACGTCAACTTCTCGCGCGCTGCGCCTGCTCGGCCTTCACCGCGGGTTTTGCCGGCGCCTGGTCGCGCTACGCCGAGGCGGCCGACGCGCCGGCCGTGCCCGAGATGAAGGCCGAGGAGGCGGCGCCTGGCTGCTGGTACGTGCAGGGCCAGTCGGCGCTGGGCTCGCCGGCCAACCAGAACTTCATCTCCAACGCCGGCTTCATCGTCACCTCGGCGGGCGTGGTGGTGATCGACGCGCTGGGCTCGCCCGCGCTGGCCGAGCGCCTGCTGGGCGAAATCCGCAAGGTCACGCCGCAGAAGGTGACGCACGTCATCCTCACGCACTACCACGCCGACCACGTCTACGGCCTGCAGGTGTTTGCCGACGCCGGCGCCAAGATCATCGCGCAGCAAAACGGGCGCGAGTACCTGAACTCGGAGACCGCGCGCCAGCGGCTGGAGGTCTCGCGCAAGGACCTGGCGCCCTGGATCGACGGCCAGACCCGGCTGGTGCCGGCCACCCAGTGGATCGACGGCCGCACCGAGCTGACGGTGGGCGACACCCAGCTGATCCTGCAGCCCGTGGGCCCCGCGCACACGCCGGACGACCTGGTGATCTACGTGCCGGCGCGCAAGCTGTTGTACGCGGGCGATCTGGTGTTTCGCAACCGCATTCCCTTTGTCGGCGAGGCCGACAGCGGCCACTGGATCCAGTCGCTGGACCAGCTGCTGGCCTTCGGCGCCGAGCTCATCGTGCCCGGCCACGGGCCGATCTCCACCGACGCCCGCAAGGACATGCAGCTCACGCGCGACTACCTGGTCTACCTGCGCAAGACCATGGGCGCCGCCGCGCGCGACATGACGCCCTTCGACGAGGCCTACCAGGCAACCGACTGGAGCGGGTGGGAAAATCTGCCCCTGTTCGGCCCCGCCAATCGCATGAACGCCTACAACACCTACCTGCTGATGGAGCACGAGACTAAATGACGCCCATGTCTGTGCCACCGCTGAAGCGCCGCCGCCTGCTGGCCGGCCTGGGCGCGCTGGCGACGCTGGGGCTGGCCGCGCAGGCGCGCGCCGCCGCCAAGACCCTGCCGCCTTCGCATGCGCTGCCGGCCGAGCTGGCGCGGGCGCTGGCCGCGCGCCAGCCGCTGGTGGTGATGGTCAGCCTGCACGGCTGCCCCTGGTGCAAGGTGGTGCGCGAGCATTACCTGGCGCCCATGCACGCCGAGGAAGGCCTGCACGTGGTGCAGGTCGACTGGGGCAGCGCGCAGGCCACGCAGACGGTGGACGGCGCGCCCATCACCCACGGCGAGCTGGCGCGTGCCTGGAAGGTCAAGCTGGCGCCCACCGTGCTGTTCCTGGGCCCGGGCGGGCGCGAGCTGGCCGAGCGCCTGGAGGGCGGCTCGCCCGACTTTTACAGCGGCTACCTCGACCAGCGCCTGGAGCAGGCGCGGCGCGCGCTGGCCGGTTGAGCCAGCCCGGACGGTGCACGGCTTGCGTCAACGGTCTCGCTTGGGCACGATGGCGGCCTTGGACCATCACGCGGAGACCGTCACATGCAACGTGCCATCGCCCTGAGCGCCCTGATCCTGCTGGCCGGCTGGGCCCAGGCCGAAATCCCGGCCGCCTTCCAGGGCGCCGACCTGAAGCTCGGCGAGCGCCTGATGGTCGAGCACAAGTGCAACCAGTGCCACGCCCAGAAGTGGGGCCGCGACGGCCAGGACATCTACCGGCCCAAGGGGCGCATCAACACCTCCAGCGCCCTCATGACCATGGTCGAGGCCTGCAACACCGACCTGGGCCTGGGCCTGTTCCCGGAGGACGTGGCCGCCATCGCCGCCGTCCTCAACCGCGAGCACTACCACTTTTCCAAGTAGCGCGGGGCCGCGCGCCCGGCGTTTGACCTCGGACAAACCCCATGGCCATCGGGGTTGTCTTGCATTAATATAAGCAATTGCGCATGTATTGATATGAATATGACTTTTCCTCACACATCGGATGCGGCCAGCGGCGCGCCGCACGGCCGCCTGCGCAAGGCGCCCGAGGGCTTCCTCGACCGCGCCGGCATCCAGACCGTGTTCGCCGAAGGCCGCAAGGGCCGGCGCGACTTCATCCGCGGCGCCTTTGCCGCCGCGCTGGCCGGCACGGCCGCGGCCCAGGCCGGCGCGCAGGCCAACCCGGTGCCGGCCGAGGGGGGCGACCCCAACATCCTGAACCTGCCGCCCTGGTCCACCGGCCTGGGCCAGCCGGTGGTGACCGACGGCTACGGCAAGCCGTCCCAGTACGAAACCAACGTGCAGCGCCGCCCCAGCCCCGGCCTGACGCAGACCACGCAGGCCTCGGTGTCCTTCGCGCCGCTGCAGTCGCTGTTCGGCATCGTCACGCCCAGCGGCCTGCACTTCGAGCGCCACCACCAGGGCTGGTGGGACGTCGATCCGTCCAAGCACCGCTTCATGGTCAACGGCCTGGTCAAGACGCCGCGCGTCTTCACCATGGACGAGATCATGCGGCTGCCCAGCGTGTCGCGCTTTCACTTCATCGAGTGCGGCGCCAACACCGGCATGGAGTGGGGCAACGTGGCCGTGCCCACGGTACAGTACTCGCACGGCATGCTGTCGTGCAGCGAATTCACCGGCGTGCCACTGATCACGCTGCTGCAGATGGCCGGCGCCGACCTCAAGAAGGGCAAGTTCGTGCTGGCCGAGGGCGCCGACGGCTCCTCGATGACGCGCACCATCCCGATGGAGCTGGTCACCAGCGGCCAAGTGCTGGTGGCCTATGGGCAGAACGGCGAGATGCTGCGCCCCGAAAACGGCTACCCGCTGCGCCTGGTGGTGCCCGGCGTGCAGGGCGTCAGCTGGGTCAAGTACCTGCGCCGGGTGGAAGTGGGCGACGAGCCCTGGAACACCAAGGACGAGTCGGTGCACTACATCGACCTGATGCCCGACGGCCAGCACCGCCAGTACAGCAGCATCCAGGAATGCAAGAGCGTGGTCACCACGCCCTCCGGCGGCCAGGTGCTGCTGGACAAGGGCTTCTACAACGTCAGCGGCCTGGCCTGGTCGGGGCGCGGCAAGATCAAGCGCGTGGACGTGTCGGTGGACGGCGGGCGCAACTGGCGCACCGCGCGGCTCGAAACCCCGGTGCTCGACAAGTGCCTCACGCGCTTCAACATCGACTGGGTGTGGGACGGCAAGCCCGCCATCGTGCAAAGCCGGGCCATGGACGACACCGGCTTCGTGCAGCCCAACTACCGGCAGCTGCGCGCCGTGCGCGGCACGCGCTCCATCTATCACAACAACGCCATCCAGTCCTGGCTGGTGCAGGAAAGCGGCGAGGTGAAGAATGTCCAGCTGTCGTAACGCCATCGCCGCGCTGCTGGCCGCCGCCTGCGTGCTGCCGGCGTGGGCGCAGGACAAGTTTCCCGGCATCGGCCGCGCGGCCACGCCGGCCGAGGTCAAGGCCTGGGACATCGACGTGCGCCCCGACTTCAAGGGCCTGCCCAGCGGCTCGGGCAGCGTCGACCAGGGCCAGGAAATCTGGGAATCCAAGTGCGCCAGCTGCCACGGCGTGTTCGGCGAGTCCAACTCGGTGTTCAACCCGCTGGTGGGCGGCACCACCAAGGACGACGTCAAGACCGGCCACGTCGCCACCCTCAAGCGCACCGACTACCCCGGCCGCACCACGCTGATGAAGGTGCCCACGGTGTCCACGCTGTGGGACTACATCAACCGCGCCATGCCCTGGAACGCGCCCAAGTCGCTCAAGCCCGACGAGGTGTACGCCGTCACGGCCTACCTGCTGAACCTGGGCGACGTCCTGCCGGCGGACTTCACGCTGTCGGACAAGAACATCGCCGAGGTGCAAAAGCTCATGCCCAACCGCAACGGCATGACCACCCAGCACGCCATGTGGCCGGGCAACGAGTTCAGCGCCGGCAAGACCAAACCCGACACCCAGGCCAAGGCCTGCATGAGCAACTGCGAGGTGCCGGTCGACGTGTCCTCGCGCCTGCCCGCGCACGCGGCCGATGCCTGGGGCAATCTGCGCGACCAGAACCGTCTGGTGGGGCCGCAGCGCGGCGAGGTCACCGTCGACGACGCCAAGAGCGGCGCCGCCAAGCCGTCCGCCGCCGACCCGCTGGCCGCCGCCGCCGTGGCCCTGACGCAAAAGCACGGCTGCGTGGCCTGCCACGGCATGACGGCCAAGCTGGTCGGCCCCGGCTTTGCCGAGGTGGCCAAGAAGCACGCCGGCCAGGCCGACTACCTGGCGGGCAAGATCGTCTCGGGCGGCGAGGGCGTGTGGGGCAATGTGCCCATGCCCGCGCAAACCCTCTCGCCCGACGATGCCAAGGCCATCGCCAGCTGGCTGGCCGCGGGGGCCAAGGCTCCCTGAGGGGGGCGGGCCGTACTTCGTGGGGGATATCCCGCGCAGGGGAGTGCAGGTACTTCCGTTAACATCAACCCAATTGTTTAATTTGGATCAAGGAGATCGATTCATGCAGACTCGTCGCGATACCCTGCGCCAAGGCGCGCTGGTGACTGGCGTGCTGGCCGCGGGCAGCCTGCTGTCGCAGCCGGCGCTGGCCTTCAACAAGGCCGCGTTCGACAGCAAGCAGATGGCCGATGCGCTCAAGGGCCTGGGCGTGAACAGCCCGCTGGCCGAAAGCAAGGACGTCACGCTCACCGCGCCCGACATCGCCGAGAACGGCGCCGTGGTGCCCATGACCGTGGCCACCACGCTGCCCAACGTCAAGGAAATGCTGCTGATGGTCGAGAAGAACCCCGCTCCCCTGGTGGCGATGTTCACCGTCAGCCCCGAGGTCGAGGCCAACTTCGCCACCCGCTCCAAGATGGGCCAGTCCTCCGACGTCTACGCCATCGCCGTCACCACCGACGGCAAGGCGCTGTACGCCAAGAAGGAAGTCAAGGTGACCCTGGGCGGCTGCGGCGGCTGAGCGCACGCCCCCGCCCCTTCATCGAAACATTGAACGAACATTGAATCAGGAGTATTGACATGGGTGATCCGATGCGCATTCGCGCCCAGGCGAAGGACGACAAGACCACGGTGCGCGTGCTGATGGCGCACGAAATGGAATCCGGCCAACGCAAGGATTCTTCGGGCAAGCTGATCCCGGCCTGGCACATCACCGACGTGACGGCCACGCTCAACGGCAAGCAAGTCTTCTCGTGCGAGTGGGGGCCGGCGGTTTCCAAGAACCCCTTCCTGCAGTTCACCATCAAGGGCGGCAAGGCCGGCGACAAGGTGGCCGTCACCTGGAAAGACACCAAGGGCGACACCCGCACCGACGAGGCCACCGTTTCCTGAGCCAGACCGGGCGCGGGCCCGGGGCGGCACGCGCCGCCCGCTCTTTTCACCGACGACATCGACACACAGGAGACACTTGACGATGCACGCACGATCGCTTTGCCTGGCCGTGCTGGCCGTGCTGGGGGCGCTGGCCCTCGGCGCCCCGGCCCTGGCCCAGAAGACGTCCACCCAGGCCATCGAGGAATATCGCGAGATGCTGCAGGACGGCAACCCGTCCGAGCTGTTCGAGATGAAGGGCGAGGAACTGTGGAGCAAGAAGCGCGGCCCCAAGAACGCCTCGCTGCAACAGTGCGATCTGGGCAAGGGGCCGGGCGTGGTCAAGGGTGCGTTCGTCGAGCTGCCGCGCTACTTTGCCGACACCGGCAAGGTGCAGGACCTGGAGTCGCGCCTGGTGACGTGCATGAGCACGCTGCAGGGCATCGACCCGAAGGAAGTCATCAACGGCCAGTGGGGCAAGGGCGAGCGCGCCAACGTCACGGCGTTGGCCACCTGGGTCGGCGCGCAGTCCAAGGGCATGCCCTTCAACCTGCCGCAGTCGCACGCGCAGGAGCGCGAGATGTACCAGGTGGGCAAGCGCCTGTTCTTCCAGCGCGGCGGCTCGCATGACTTCGCCTGCGCGTCCTGCCACGGCGAGGAGGGCAAGCGCATCCGCCTGCAGGACTTGCCGCACCTGAGCGGCAAGGCGGGCGACGGCGTGGGCTTTGCCGCCTGGCCGGCCTACCGCGTGTCCAACGGCCAGATGTGGACCATGCAGCACCGCCTGAACGACTGCTACCGCCAGCAGCGCTTTCCCGAGCCGACCTACGCCAGCGACGCCACCGTGGCCCTGGGCGTGTACCTGGGCGTGAACGCCAAGGGCGACAAGTCCGCCGTGCCCACCATCAAGCGCTGAATCGGGAGCCCCTAGCGATGAACATCAAGACCTCCATCAAGCTGGCCGCCGTGGCGGCGGGTGCCGCAACCCTGCTGGCTGCGTGCGCCGGCGGCGCCTCCTCGGGCGCCGACATGAACCCGGCGCAGCTGGACGCGCTGACGCACCAGATCGTGCAGAACTCCTTTCACGACAAGGGCATCGTCAAGGTCAGCCAGGCGCTGGCCAGCGACCCGACGCTGGACGCCTGCAACGCCGCCGACGTGGCGGGCCACCCGCTGTCGCCCGAGCGCGCCAAGGAGATCGAAGCGCTCAACATGAAGACCATCCAGTGGCCCGCCGACGGCAAGTACCTTGGCGACTGGAAGTCGGGCGAGAAAATCGCCCAGAGCGGTCGCGGCCGCACCTGGACCGACAAGGCCGACACGGTCAACGGCGGCAACTGCTACAACTGCCACCAGATCACCAAGGAAGAAATCTCCTTCGGCACCATCGGCCCCAGCCTGTACCACTACAACAAGCTGCACGGCGTGACCGACCCGGGCAGCCCGCAGGCCCAGGAAATGGTCAAGTACACCTGGGGCAAGATCTGGAACAGCAAGGCCTACAACGCCTGCTCCAACATGCCGCGCGCCGGCACCAAGGGCACCCTGACCGAGGCGCAGGTGCGCGACATCGTGGCGCTGCTGATGGACCCCAAGTCGCCCGTCAACCAGTAAAGTCAGTACACGGCCCGGTGCGGGCCTGTCGAGCGGGCCGCGGCCTTGCTTGATCGGCTTCCCACCGGGTCTTTTTCATTTTGATACTTCAGTGAGTGCTGATATATGAATCTCACCAAACGCGAATTCATGCAGGTGCTGGGCGCCGCCAGCGCCGCCGGCCTGGGCCTGGGCCGCTTTGCCGACGCCAGCGCGCAGACGGCGGCCGAGGGGCTGTACGACCTGCCGAAGTTCGGCAACGTGTCGCTGCTGCACATGACCGACTGCCATGCTCAGCTGAGGCCCATCTACTTTCGCGAACCCAGCGTGAACCTGGGCGTGGGCGACATGAAGGGCCGCCTGCCGCACCGGGTGGGTGAAGACCTGCTGAAGGCCGTCGGCGTCAAGGCCGGCACGCCCACCGCGCACGCGCTGACCTACCTCGACTTCGACCAGGCCGCGCAGCGCTACGGCAAGGTGGGCGGCTTTGCGCACCTGGCCACCCTGGTGCAGCGCCTGCGCGCCAGCCGCCCCGGCGCGCTGCTGCTGGACGGCGGCGACACCTGGCAGGGCTCGGGCACGGCGCTGTGGACCAAGGGCCAGGACATGGTGGACGCCTGCAAGCTGCTGGGCGTGGACGTGATGACCGGCCACTGGGAGTTCACCCTGGGCATGGAGCGCGTGAAGGAAATCATCGAGAAAGACTTTGCCGGCAAGGTCGACTTCGTGGCGCAAAACGTCAAGACCACCGACTTCGGCGACCCGGTGTTCAAGCCCTACGTCGTCAAGCCCATCAATGGCGTGCCCGTGGCCATCATCGGCCAGGCCTTTCCGTACACGCCCATCGCCAACCCGCGCTACATGGTGGCCGACTGGGAATTCGGCATCCAGGACGAGAACCTGCAGAAGATGGTCGACGAGGCGCGCGGCAAGGGCGCGCAGGTGGTCGTGGTGCTGAGCCACAACGGCATGGATGTCGACCTGAAGATGGCCAGCCGCGTCACGGGCGTGGACGCCATCCTCGGCGGCCACAC
Source organism: Burkholderiales bacterium (assembly GCA_017307865.1). Classification (GTDB taxonomy): domain Bacteria; phylum Pseudomonadota; class Gammaproteobacteria; order Burkholderiales; family Burkholderiaceae_C; genus Ottowia; species Ottowia pentelensis. The sequence goes on from JAFKGE010000024.1 coordinate 44,376, forward strand.
GCACGACGGCATGCCGGTGGCCAGCATCGTCAAGAACAAGTCGGGCCAGACCATCGTCACCAACGCCGGCAGCAACGGCAAGTTCTTGGGCGTGCTGGACTTCGACGTCAAGAACGGCAAGGTGAGCGACTTCCGCTACAAGCTGCTGCCGGTGTTCGCCAACATGCTGCCGGCCGACAAGGCGATGGACGCGCTGATCACCCAGATCCGCGCGCCCTACGAGGCCAAGCTGGCCGAGCAGCTGGCCGTTACCGAAGGCCTGCTGTACCGCCGCGGCAACTTCAACGGCACCGGCGACCAGCTGATCGTCGATGCCCTGATGGACGTGCAGGGCGCCGAGATCGCGTTCTCGCCCGGCTTTCGCTGGGGCACCTCGTTGCTGCCCGGCCAGCCCATCACGCGCGAATGGCTGCTCGACATGACCGCCACCACCTACAGCTACGCCACGCTGACCGACATGAAGGGCGAGATGCTCAAGACCGTGCTGGAGGACGTGGCCGACAACCTGTTCAACCCCGACCCCTACTATCAGCAGGGCGGCGACATGGTGCGCGTGGGCGGCTTGACCTATGCCTGCGACCCGCTGGCCGAGATGGGCCAGCGCATCAGCGATATGCGCCTGAAGGGCCAGCCGATCGACCCCGCCAAGACCTACAAGGTGGCCGGCTGGGCGCCCGTCGCCGAAGACGCCGCCAAGGCCGGCAACCCCATGGTGTGGGACTTGATCGAGCAGTGGCTGAAAGCGCGCGGCGGCAAGGTCTCGCCGCGCCAGCCCAACGCGCCCAAGCTGACCGGCGCCGTGCTGCCCAATCCGGGCTACGCGGGGTAGGGCGGATGCTTCTGATTTGATAGCTGCCAGCACTTTATGGGCGAGCGCTGGAGGCCTATTCAGCTTGAATTCTCGTAGGCTGGGTAGAGCGCAGCGAAACCCCGCTTCGCGCGACCCGGCGCCGACTACGCCCACTGAAAGTGACGTGAGGAGAACACGGATGAAACGGTCTCTGTCCTGCATCGGTCTCGCTGTTGTCGTCGTTGCGACTGCCGCGCCCCCCGCGCTCGCCGAAGAATTCGCCCCCTATGGATCCGCCAAGGCCGATCGGCGCGAGACGCTGACGGCCGACGTGGTGTTCGACGTCAACTATGCCGAGCCGCAACAGCTGCATGGCCTGTACAACTACGTCAAGAACATGCAGAAGGCCGCCAAGGGCAAGGTGGTGGTGCTGACCCGCGGCCCCGAGCTGCGCGCCTTCGCCAAGGAAAACTACCTCGAATACCAGGACATCGTCGACCGCATGGCCGGCCTGGCGAAGGAGGGCGTGGAGTTCAGGATGTGCAGCAACGCCATGAAGGCGGCGGGCTTCCAGGCCGAGGACATGCACGGCTTTGTCACGGTGGCGGAGGCCGGCGGCTTTCCCGAACTGGTCTACTGGATGGGCAAGGGCTACAAAGTCATCAACCAGTCCGTCAACCCGGCGCCGCTGCCGGTCCGGGACGCGCGCTATCTCGACCAGCCGCAACTCAAGAAGTAGGCCGGCGGGCCCAAGTCCAGCGCAGCAGTCGTTCAGCCGCGCGCCCGCATCGTCGAGAACAAGTCGGGCCGGGCCATCGTCGCCAACGCCGGCCGCAACGGCAAGCCGAGCCTTGGGGCCATCCGCGCCGGGCGCGTCGCGCGGGCCGCCAGTTGCCCGACACTCGGGCCATGACCCTCAATCTCTTTGAACGTGAACACCAGCGCATCGACGCCCTGCTGCACGCACACCTGCTGGACGTGGTCGGCGGCGACTTCAAGGGCGCGCGCCGCCGGCTCGCCCGTTGGCGCCAGGCGCTGAACGGCCACATCCAGATCGAGCAAACCCGCCTGCTGCCCCACGTGCCCGCAGGCGCGCGCTGGGACGCCCGCGTCTACCAGCTGGAGCACGATCGCATCGCCCTGCTGGCCGACGAGTACGCCGCGCGCGTGCAAGCCGCTGCCGCGCGCCCACCGCAAGGCAGGCAGGCGCGCCGGCAGGCCGTGCTGGACCTGCTGGACGCCGCGCACTCCTTGCGTCATCTGCTGGAGCACCATCACCAGCGCGAGGAGATGGCGCTGGCGCATGAGTTGCCGGCGGTGTTGCAGGCGGCGGCTTGGGCAGCTGGATAAACCAGGGCGTGCTCCGAAACAGGTGGACGCTTTGGTTTTTATAGCTGACAGCGATTTCTGGACGGGCGCCAGAGCCCGATTTGATTCAAAACCTCAATCCCGCGTCACGCGCAACACTTCCTCGCGGCTGGTGATGCCTTGCGCGATCAGGCGCTCGCCGTCCTCGCGCATCAGCTGCATGCCTTTGGCCAGCGCGGCGCTGCGGATGTCGGCCTCGGCGGCCTGGCCGTGGACTTGGGCGCGGATGGCGTCGTCGACCACCAGCAGCTCGAACACGCCGGTGCGGCCCTGGTAGCCGGTGTGGCCGCAGGCGTCGCAACCCTTGCCAATGCACGCCGTGCAGTATTTGCGCACCAGCCGCTGCGCCAGCACGCCCAGCAAGGACGAGGAGAGCAAGAAGGGCTCCACGCCCATGTCGGTCAGGCGCGTGACGGCGCTGGCGGCGTCGTTGGTGTGCAGGGTGGCCAGCACCAGGTGACCGGTCAGGCTGGCCTGGATGGCGATTTGCGCGGTCTCGATGTCGCGGATCTCGCCGATCATCACGATGTCGGGGTCTTGCCGCAGGATGGCACGCAGCGCGCGGGCGAAGCTCAGCTCGATGCGCGGGTTGACCTGGGTCTGGCCGACACCGGGCAGCTCGTACTCGATCGGGTCTTCCACCGTCATGATGTTGTTGTGCGCCGCGTCCAGGCGCGCCAGGCTGGCGTACAGCGTGGTGGTCTTGCCGCTGCCGGTGGGGCCGGTGACCAGGACGATGCCGTGCGGCTGGGCGATCAGATGCTCGAATTTTTGTAGCACATCGCCCTGCATGCCGACCGACTCCAGGCTGATGCGGCTCTCGGATTTGTCGAGCAGGCGCAGCACCGCGCGCTCGCCGTGCGCGCTGGGAATGGTGGACACCCGCACGTCGATGGCGCGCGTGCCCAGGCGCAGGCTGATGCGCCCGTCCTGCGGCAGGCGCTTTTCGGCGATGTCCAGGTCGGCCATGATCTTCAGGCGCGAGATCAGCGCCGCGTGCAGCGCGCGGTTGGGCTGCACCACCTCGCGCAGCGCGCCGTCGACGCGAAAGCGCACGCTGCTGTGGCGCTCGTAGGGCTCGATGTGGATGTCGCTGGCGCCGTCGCGCGCGGCCTGCGTCAGCAGGGCGTTGAGCATGCGGATGATGGGGGCGTCGTCGGCGGCTTCCAGCAGGTCTTCGACGGCGGGCAGCTCCTGCATGATGCGCGAGAGGTCGGCGTCGCTCTCGACCTCGCTCACCACGGCGGCGGCGCTGGATTCGGCCTGCGAATAGGCGCTGCTGATGCGCTGCGCCAGCGTGGGCGCGTCGAGTTGCTGCAGCTGCAGCGCCGTGGCGTCGCCGCCGTGCTGGCGCAGCACCTCGCCCAGGTGGGCGGGCTCGGGCGCGCCGTCGTGCCACAGCGTCAGCTGCCCGCCGTCGTCCTGCAGCAGCAGGCGCGCCGCGCGGGCAAAGGCATAGGGCAGGGGGTAGCGCATGGCTACGGCGTGGTGCGCGTCAGGCTGGCGCCGGGATCGCTGGTTTCGCCGCTGGCGGGCATCTGGATCAGCGGCGGCGGCGGGGCCGGCCGGCTCCAGCCCTGGCCCGCCTGCGTCGGCGCCACGGCCGGCAGCACGGGCGCCTGGTTGATCTGCAGCACGCTGCTGGGCTCGGGCTGGGTGTGGCTCTGGGCGGCGCGCATCAGGTCGTAGCGGCTGAGCGAGAAGGCCTCGCTGTCCACCGCGTCGCGCACCACCACCGGGCGCAAGAACACCATCAGGTTGCTCTTGGTGATGCTGCGGTTGCGGCTCTTGAACAGGTTGCCCAGCACCGGGATGTCGCCCAGGCCGGGCACCTTGTTCTCGCCCTCGGTGTATTGGTCTTCCATCAGCCCGCCCAGCACCACGATGGCGCCGTCGTCCACCAGCACGCTGGACTCGATGGCGCGCTTGTTGGTGATGATGCCCTGCGGCGAGCCGATCGAGGTGGGGTCGACGTCCGAGGCCTCCTGGTAGATCACCATCTTGACGGTGCCGTTCTCGCTGATCTGCGGGCGCACGCGCAGCGTCAGGCCGACGTCCTTGCGCTCGTAGGTCTGGAACGGGTTGACGGTGCCGCCGCTGGCGCCGGTGTTGGTGAAGCTGCCGGTGACGAAGGGCACGTTGCGGCCGACGATGATCTTGGCCTCCTCGTTGTCCAGCGTCAGCAGGGTGGGCGTGGACAGCACGTTGCCGGTGCCCGTGTTCTGCATGAAGTTGGCCAGCGCGCCCAGCGTGAACAGGCCGTTGACGCGGTGCCCCAGCCCCAGGTTGAGGCCCTGCGGCGGCATGATCAGGTTTTGCGTCGACGGCTTGCCGTTGGCGAACTGGCCGATCAGGTTGAGGATGTTGTCGCTGCCGGCGCCGTAGTTGGTGCCGATGATGCCGACGTTGCTGCCGGTGCGGCTGCCCAGCAGGCCCTGCCACTGGATGCCGAACTCGGCCGCCTTGTCGGCGCGCACCTCGGCGATCAGGCTTTCGATGAACACCTGGGCGCGGCGCTGGTCCAGCTTGTCGATGACGGCGCGCAGCTCGCGGTACACCGGCTCGGGCGCGCTGATGATGAGCGAGTTGGTGGCCGGGTCGGCCTGGATCTGCCCGCCGGTGGACGGCTGGTTGTTGCCCTCGGCGTCGATGCTGGGGCCGCTGGCCAGGCCGTTGCCGGCGTTGGCGCCGGTGGCCATCAGGTTGTTGCCGCCGCTGGGCCGCGGCGACGCGCTGGCGCCGCCGCCGCCACCGGCGGCCGCGCCGCCCGCGGTGGCGGCGCTTTGGCCCGGCAGCGCGGCCAGGGCGGCGCGCAGGGTCACGGCCAGCTTGGCGGCGTCGGCGTTCTTCAGGTAGACGACGTGGATGTTGCTGCCGTCACCGGCGGCGCTGCGCGCGGGCGGCTGGTCGAGTTGCTCGATCAGCGAACGCGCCAGCGCCAGCCGCGCCGGGTTGGCCGCGCGCAGAATGATGGCGTTGCTGCGCGGCTCGGGCAGCACCGCCGTGGGGTAGCCGCCGGCGTCGCCACCGCCGGCGGCGGTGCGCACGGCGGCGACGGGCTGGCCGGGTGCGGCGCTGGGCGCCAGCGCCGCGCCGCCGCCGGTCTCCAGCAGGCGCGCCACCAGCGGCGCCAGGTCGGAGGCCACGGCGTGTTTGAGGGGCACCACCTCCACCCCGGTGGCGTGCGCCACGTCCAGCGCGGCGATGATGCGCGCGATGCGCTGCAGGTTGTCGCCGTAGTCGGTGATCACCAGCGCGTTGGTGCCGGGGTTGACGTTGATGGTGTTGTTGGGGCTGATCAGCGGGCGCAGCACCGGCACCAGGTTGTTGGCGTTCTCGTGCGTCAGGCGAAAGATCTGCGTCTGGATCTGCCCGCCGCCCTTGACGGTGCCGGCCGACACGCTGGCGGCCTGCAGCTTGGCCTCGGCCTCGGGCAGCACCAGCGCCATGCCGTCGTGCTGCACCAGCGCAAAGCCCTGGATGCGCAGCTGCGCGGCAAACAGGTCCAGCGCCTGCGCGGCCGTCACCGGCACCGTGCTGCTGAGCGTGATGGTGCCCTTGACGCGCGGGTCCACCACCACGTTGCGCCCGGTCAGCGTGGCCATGGTGCGCGCCACGGCGTCGATCTCGGCGTCGACGAAGTCCAGCGTGACGCGGCCGCCCGCGGCGGCCTTGGCGCCTTCGGTGCTGGCCGCCGCGCGGGCAGGCGCCGGGCCGGCGGCGTGCGCGCCCGTGGCCAGCGCCAGCAGCAGGCCGGCCAGCAGGGGGTGCAGCGAAAATCGAGCGGTGGAGCGGGCCATGGGCGGGGCGGTTCGGTGAGCAGGGGGCACTGTAGCAAATGGGGTCTAGCTGAACGAGAGGATCGCGCGGTCGCCTTCGCGCCGGCCCAGGATGTTGAGCAGGTTGGCCAGCTGCCCCTGCAGGCCGGGCGCGGCGCTGGCCTCGCCCTGAAAGCTCAGGCGCTGGCCCACCCAGCGGCCGCTGCCGGACAGGCGCAGGCCGCCGTCCAGCGTCGACAGGTTGACGCCGATGTCGCTGCCGCCGCGCAGCACCAGCTGGTACGAGCCCATGGGCCGCAGCGTGGACAGGCGCGAGGACAGCGCGCGCGCCGTCAGCGTGGCGCCGCCGTCCAGCTGCAGCCGGCCGGCCAGCCAGCGGGCCACCAGGCCCTGCGTGACCAGGTCGAGTTCGCCCTCGGGCGCGATGGTGTTGAAGGGCGTGCCCAGGCCCGCCAGCACGGCGGCCGGCCAGTGCGAGGCGCCGTCGGCCACCTGCAGCTGCACGCCGCCCCAGCGCGGGCTGACGCGCAGCAGCAGGCCGTCGGCGGCCGTGCAGCAGTCCAGCGTCAGGCGCGCCTGCGCGCCGCTCCAGGTGGGCGCCAGGCGCCAGTGCAACTGGCCGGGCAGGGCGGCGCGGTCGCGGCTGTCGGCGCCGCCGGCCAGCGCCAGCCGGGCCGAGCCGGCCCACACGCGCCCGCTGGGCTCCAGCAGCTGCAGATGGCCGCTGCTGGCCTGGGCCACGGCGGCGGCCAGCCAGCGCGCCGGCGCGGCGACGGTGATCGTCAGCAGCAGGCCCAGCACGGCGCCCAGCGCGGCCCAGCGCCAAGCCGTGGCGGCTGCCGGCGCGCGGCGTGGCGTCACCGATGAACCTCCGTGCTTCGCATGGCGGTGCGAGCCCCCTTCGGCGCGGCCGGGCGGGGGCTCATGAGGGCAGGCTGAGCGACAGCGTGCCGCTCCAGTGCACGGCGGCGCCGGGCGCGGCGTCGCCGCTGCGCGTCAGGCGGGCGTCCAGCGGCACGGCGCGCGCGCTGGCGCGCACGTCGGCCAGCCAGTCGGCCAGGTCTTGCGCCGACGCCTGCGTGAGCGTGACCTGCGCGCGTTCGCCGGCCAGGCTGAGCTGGGCGGTGTTGCCCAGGCGCTGGCGCGTGGCGGTCTCCAGCGCGGCGACGGCGGTGTCGCGGGCCAGGCGCGGCTGTGCCTTCAGCGCCTCGGCCTCGCGCTGCCAGCGCTGCATCTGCTGGGCCTGGGCCTGCAGTTCGGCGCGCTGGGCCGGCGCGGCGCGCAGCGTGGCCAGCGCCGGCGCCAGCGCCAGCCACCACAGCAGCGCCAGGCCGAGCACGGCGGCGGCCAGCGCGAGGCCACGGCGCTCGCGCGGCTGCAGGGCGGCCCAGGCGGCGGCCAGGCGGGCGGCGGGCTGGTCGGGATTTGTGGTGTCGCTCATGGCGCGGCCCCTTCGCGCAGCACGGCGCCTTGCGCGTCGGTGTCCAGCCGGTAGCCCAGCGGGCGCAGCTGGCGGCGCGCCTGCTCCAGCGCGCTGGCCGACAGCTGCACGCCGCGCACGCGCAGCTCGCCCGGCGCGTATTCGAAGGCGGTGGGCACGGCGTCGGCGCCCGCGTGCTGCGCCCAGGCGCCCAGCATGGGGCCCAGGTCGCGCGGCGAGGCGGCGCCGGTGTCGCGCCGCAGGCTGGCCAGCTCGCGTGCCATCTGCACCGGCGCGTCGACCACCACCTTGACCTGCGGGAAGCTCTGCGTCAGCGCGGCGTCGATCTGCGTGCGGCGCGCGGCCAGCTCGCCGCGGGTCTGCCAGGCGGCGACGTTCAGGCCCACGATCTGCACCAGCAGCAGCAGCCCCAGGCCCCAGCGCGCCGCGCGCCAGGCGCTCGCGTGCCAGAACGTGCGCCAGGCGGCCCCCGCCTGGCGCGAGGCGCGGGCGGCGCCGGTGCGCGCCAGCTCGCCCTGCGCCAAATCCCCGCGCGTGGCGCTGGCCTGCAGCAGGCGCTGGGCCGGGGTTTGCAACGTGGGCGGGCGGCCCGCCACCTGCTCGGCCAGGGCGGCCACGGCCGGCTCGGCCTGCACCTGGGCCGTGGCCAGCGCGTCGCCCCCGCGCGCCTGCAGCAGCGCCAGCGTGCCGGCGCTCCAGGGCAGGGCCTGGGCGCCGCCGTCGGGGCCACCGGCGACCAGCAACTGCGCGCGCTCGGGCTCGCCGATGAAGTCGAGCTGCAGCGCGCCCGGCTCGGGACTGCGCTCGGGCACGATGCGCGCCACCGGCCGGCCGGCGGCGTCCAGCGCCCGCAGGTGCGCGAGCAGCGCCTCGCGCCGACACACGGCGACCCAGGCCGGGCCGCCGGCGCCGGCATCGGGGCCGAGCGCGAAGTGCAGTTGCTCGGGCTCGTCCAGCAATTGGTCTTCGAGCAGGCCGACCAGGGTGGCACGCAGCCGCGGCGAGCGCGGGCCCACGCCGCGCGGCAGCTGCACGCGGTGCCAGGACAGCTGCGCGGCGGGCAGCACCGCCACCACCTCGACGCCGCGCCCGGCGGCGGGCAGCAGCTCGGCCGACGCCGTGCCGTGCGCGCTCAGCTGCTGGCCGTCGGCCGACGTCGCCCAGGCGTAGGGCGAGGCGGGGCCGGGCGGCAGGGCGAGGATCAGCAGGCTCATGGCGGGATGGTCGATTGTAGGGTGGGGGTGGGCTTGGAAGCCCGTCCATGGGCCGTCTGGGTGATGCAAAAATCGGAGCGGCTGGCGCGCATCATCATTGGCATTTGAATGAATTTGTATTTGAAAGCCAGGATGGACAAGCGCCGACAGCTATTGTTTTTGCAGTCACTGGCCGGCGGCCGGCACCGTCAGGGCGCTGCGTGCGCGCCACAGCGTGCGCACCTGGCGGCCGCGCACGTCGGTGGCGCGCTGCACCACGGCGACTTCTTCCAGCGCCACGTCGTCCAGCCGCAGGCGACCGCGGATCTCGAAGAAGCTGGAGTTGACCGAGGTCCAGTCCAGGCTCAGCTGGCCCATGGTCACGCCCAGGTCGGTGGCGGCCTGGCCCGGCGTGGTCAGGCGGTTTTGCGTGCGCAGGGCGACCAGGCGCTCGGCCTGCGCGCGGTCGAGCTCGGGCACGGCGGCGTAGATCACCTCGGCCGGGGCGGTGTTGAGGTTGACCGGCGTGGCCTGGTTGCCCGCCAGCGGCAGCACCGTGACGTAGGGGCGCAGCAGCGCCAACGTGCGGGGAGCGAGCCCCAGCCAGGCCAGCTGCTCGAAGCGCGCCGGCAGCAGGGGTGCGTCGGCGCCGTCCGCCGGCGTGCCGGCCGCTGCCTGCTGGGCCCGCGCCAGCGCGCGCTGCAGGCCGCCCAGCTCCTGGCTGGGCAGGCCCAGTTGCTCGAACAGGCGGGTGAAGCGCGCCAGCGCGGCCAGCTGCTGCTCGCCATTGCCGGCCACCAGGTTCATCACGTTCAGGCGCGCCTGCAGGTCGCTGATCTGGCCCGAGACGAAGGCCTCGCGGTCGACCGCCGCGCTGGCCTCGCCGGCGGCCAGGAAGGTGGACAGGCGCGCCTCGGCCAGCGGCACGGCCCAGGGCTCGGTCAGGTCGTCGACCAGCTGGTTCTTGCGGCTGTCCTCGTTCAGGTCGCCCTGCAGGATCAGGCGCCCCCAGTCCAGCGCGCCGGTCAGGATCCAGTCGGACTGCGCGCGCGCGCGCTCGGCGCGCTCCACCTCCACCCCGCGCCACTGGCGCCACAGCGCGCCGGCCGCCAGCGTGGCGACCAGGGCGACGGTGATCATGGCCATCAATAGAGCTGCCCCGGATTGGCGACAGGCGATGCGGGCCTCCTCGGAGGGCAGCGCATCCGCAGCAGGGGAGCGTGGGGGCCTCATGACCCACCTCCAAAGTCCAGCCGGACCCAGTCCAGCGTGACCGGCCCCGTCACCGCCTGGCCGGGCGCCAGCACCAGCAGCAGGCGCACGGCGTCGGGCAGGGCCTGGGCGGCGCCGGGGTCGGGGCTGGACAGGGGGTTGGTCCAGGCGTTGCCGCGAAAGTAGTGCAGCTGCCAGTTCAGTGTGGACGCCACGGCGGCGACGCTGGCGTTGGGGTTGCCGGGGTCGGCCGCGGCGCCGGCCTCGGCCCAGCGCGCGGCGGCGTCCCAGGCCGCCTGCCAGGCGCGCAGCGACTGCACCGGCGCCGACTGCCAGCGCAGCCACTGGCCGTCGTCGGCGCGGCGCGCCCAGGCCACCACGCGCAGGCCGGCGGCGGCGTCGGCGCCGGTGCGGGTGATGCGCAGCACGCGCCCGTCCCAGGCCAGGCTGCGCTGCGGCGCCGCGGCCGGCGCGGGCGTGGCGCCGGGAGTGACGGTGGGCGCGGGCGTGGCGGTGGGCCAGATCATCATGGCGTCCAGGTCGGCGCGCCACTGCGCCAGGCCGGCCTGCAGCGTCAACACCTCGTCGGTGTGGCGCCCGGTGGCCTGCTGCGCGCGCGCCATGCCGTCGATGCCGCGCCAGGTCAGCGCCGCCATCACGGCCAGGATGGCCAGGGCGACCAGCACTTCGACCAGAGTAAAGCCCCCACGCTCCCCCGCTGCGCGAGGTCCGCTGGCCTTGCAGGCCGCGGAGCCGACAGAGCCGGCTCCTCTTCGGGCTGTCCAGGCCTGCGCAGGCAGGCCCGGAGCCGCAGCCCTTAGCCCCGAGGGGGCTCTCGCCCCCTTCGGGCGGCCGTGCGGCGGCGAGACCCGGCCTTCATGCACCGCGGTTGTGCATGACGCGAACGCGGTACGGCGGGACATCAATTCCGCCCCACGATGGTCGAGATGCGCAGCACGATCAGGCCGCCCTCGCTCACGGCCGCCTCCACGCGCCGGAAATTCGGGTTGGGCGTGGGCCGCACCTGCTGCTGCACCTGGAACGCGCGGCCGCCCTGTTGGCAGGCGCTGCTGCTGTCGCCCACGCCGGGTAGCTGGCGCGCCAGGCGCAGGGCGATGAGCTGGTTGTCGGCGCAGATGCGCGCCAGCAGCAGCGCGTCCTGGCGCTGGGCGTTGTCGGTCAGCGCGGCGGTGGCCTTCAGGCCGGCCACCAGGGCGATGGCGGTGATGGCCAGGGCGACCATCACTTCGACCAGGGTAAAACCACGTGCAAGCTGCAGCTTCATGGTGGAACGTCCTCCACCTCGAACGGCCGCAGCCCGTCCGTGGCCACGCGCAGCGGCGGCGTGGCGCTGCCGGCCAGCTGCAGCACGATGGCCTGCGCGGGGATGATGGGGTCGGGGCCCAGCGTGACCGGGGCGTTGCCGACGGCCCGGGTGCGCGCGTCCAGCCAGCCGCCGGGCAGGGGCGGCGCGGTGGCGGGCAGGCCGTCGAAGGCGAAGCCGCCGGCCGTGGGGCGCCACTGCACCGGCACGCCGGCCACGCGCGACTGGGCGCGGGCCGATTCGAGCAGCGCGGCCAGCCGCGCGCCGTCGCGTGCCAGGACGTTGCGGTCGCCGTCGGGCAGGGCCAGGCTGACCAGGGCCGTGCCGAGCGCGACGATGGCGAGCACCACCATCAGCTCGATCAGGGTAAAGCCGCGCCGGCATTGCAAGCCAAATCGGCCTGTAGCGCTTATGGGACAAGCGCAAGCAGCTATCAAAAACATAGTAATCCGCTCAAGCCCTGGCACGCGCGGGCGCAGCGGCGGCGCCTACTGCCAGCTGCCGATGTCGGCGTTCTTGCCTTCGCCGCCGCTCACGCCGTCGGCGCCGAAGCTCATCACGTCGACCTCGCCCTTGATGCCGGGGTTGAGGTACTGGTAGGGCCGGCCCCAGGGGTCGTTGGGCAGTTTGTCGAGGTACGGCCGCCAGTTGGGCGGCACCGGCGGCGTGGTCGGCTTGGTCACCAGCGCCTGCAGGCCCTGCTCGGCGGTGGGAAAGACGTGGTTGTCCAGCTTGTACAGCTTGAGCGCCTGCATCAGGTTGTTGACGTCGGTGCGCGCGGCGGTGGCGCGCGCGTCGTCGGTGCGGTCCAGCACGTTGGGCACGATCAGCGCCGCCAGCACGCCGATGATGACCAGCACCACCATCAGCTCGATCAGCGTGAAGCCGGCGGCGCGGCGCCAGCGGGTGGCGAGAGGGGCAACGGTCATGGAAAGCAGGCGCAAGCGCGAATGGCGAAGGTGGCTTCAATGATAATCGCCGCCATGTCCTCGTCTCGCCTTGCCTCGCGCCTGCCGGTGGCCCTGGCCACGACGATGCTGTGGGCGCTGGCCGCCGGCAGCGCCGCGGGGTGGGCGCTGCAGTGGGGCGGGGCGCAGCGGCCGGTGGACGTGCCCGTGGCCGGCACGGCGCCCGCCACCGCGCCGGCGCTGGACGTGGCGGCGGTGGCGCGCGCGCTGGGCGCGCAGCCCAGCGCCGCCGCGCCGGCCGACCCCGACCTGGCCGGGCGGCTGGCGCTGCGCGGCGTGCTGACGCACGGCGCGGGCGGCGCCGCCCTGATCGCGCTGGACGGCCAGCCGGCCAGGCCGCTGCGCGTGGGCGCCGTGCTGGATGGGCTGGAAGGCGGCTGGACGCTGCGCTCGGTCACGCCGTCCGCCGCCGTGCTGGCGGCCAAGGGGCGCGAGCTGCGGCTGGAGTTGCCGCTGCCCGACGAGCGCCCGCGCCCGACGGCGGCACCCATGCCGCGCCCGGCCGCGACGCCCGTGCCGCGGCCGGTGGTGGCGCCGAGCGTTGCAACGCCCTATCCGGGCATGGGCGTGAACCTGCCGCAGCGCTGATCGGCTCGAAGCGTCAGGCCTGCAGGAACAGGCGGTAGGCCGGATTGGCCGTTTCTTCCACCCACGGATAGCCCAGCTCGGCCAGGAAGCGCGTGAAGGCCGCGTTGTCGGCGGCGGGCACCTGCAGGCCGACCAGGATCTGGCCGTAGTCGGCGCCCTGGTGGCGGTAGTGAAAGAGCGAGATGTTCCAGCTCGGCTTCATCCCGCTCAGGAACTTGAACAGCGCCCCCGGCCGCTCGGGAAACAGAAAGCGCAGCAGCCGCTCGTCGCGCGCCAGCGGCGAGCGCCCGCCGATCATGTAGCGCACGTGCTCCTTGGCCAGCTCGTCGTGCGTCAGGTCGAGCGCGTCGAAGCCCGCGCGCTGCAACGTGCTGGCGATCTTGGGCGACTCGCCCTTGGCCACCGTGGTCAGGCCGACGAACACGTGGGCCTTGCCGCCCTGCGCGGCGTTGGTGATGCGGTAGCTGAACTCGGTCACGTTGCGCGGCCCGCCGGGCAGCTGGCCGATCAGCTCGCACAGGCGGCGAAAGCTGCCGCGCTCCTCCGGGATGGTGACGGCCAGCAGGGCCTCGCGCTCCTCGCCCACCTCGGCGCGGTCGGCGACGAAGCGCAGGCGGTCGAAGTTCATGTTGGCGCCCGAGAGGATGGCGGCGTAGGTCTCGCCCTTGCTCTTGTGCGTGGCCACGTATTGCTTGACGGCGGCCACCGCCATGGCGCCCGAGGGCTCGACGATGCTGCGCGTGTCGATGAAGACGTCGCGAATGGCCGCGCACACGGCGTCGATGTCGACGCGGATGAACTCGTCCACCAGCGTGCGCGCGATGCGGAAGGTCTCGGCGCCAACCTGCTTGACGGCGGTGCCGTCGGCAAACAGCCCCACGTCGGGCAGCGCCACGCGCTGGCCGCTGGCCACCGACTGCGCCATGGCGTCCGAGTCGCTCATCTGCACGCCGATGATCCTGACCTCGGGACGCACCGCCTTGATGTAGCCGGCCACGCCGCTGATCAGCCCGCCGCCGCCGATGGCCACGAACACGGCATCCAGCGGCCCCTGGTGCTGGCGCAGGATTTCCATGCCGATGGTGCCCTGGCCGGCAATCACCAGCGGGTCGTCGAAGGGGTGCACGAAGGTCAGGCCCTGCTCGGCCTGCAGCTTGACCGAGTGCTCATAGGCGTCGGAATAGCTGTCGCCCACCAGCACCACCTCGCCGCCCAGCGCGCGCACGGCGTCGACCTTGACTTGCGGCGTGGTGACGGGCATCACGATCACGGCGCGCGCCCCCAGCTTGTGCGCCGCCAGGGCCACGCCCTGGGCATGGTTGCCGGCACTGGCGCAGATCACGCCGGCCTTCAGCTGCTCGGGCGTCAGGTGCGCCATCTTGTTGTAGGCGCCGCGCAGCTTGAAGCTGAACACCGGCTGCTGGTCCTCGCGCTTGAGCAGCACCTTGTTGTGCAGCCGGCGGCTGAGCACCTTGGCGGGCGTCAGGTCGGACTCGATGGCCACGTCGTACACGCGCGCCGTCAGCACCTGCTTGAGGTAGTCGGTGTGGGACAGCGGGGTGGTGGAGGCAGCGGAACGGGCAGCAGGCATGGTGCGGACGGGCGAAAAAGCGAACCCGCCATCATAAGGAGCGCGCCGCAAAGCCGCCGGCCGCTCATGCTGCATAGCAGCAAAATATTCCCCCGTGTGCCCCCGCTGCGCGTGGTGCGCTGCCCCCAAGGGGCGTTTTGCCTTGGGGCGGCCCGGCGGCAAAAAAAAGCCCCGAACCGCGAGGCTCAGGGCTTAATCCACCGTTTGAAGGGGTGGAGGAGACAATCGGCGCCAGCGATTTCGCGCTGGCATGGGCGTAGTCTACACGAAAAGCACGATCGTGCGCGAATCATGTTGCGCTGCAGCATCAGGCGCGGCCGAGAGGCCGTCCCGCTACACTGGGGGCCCGACTTTCAACAAGGTGCATCAACGTGGAATGCCAAGTCACCTGGACCGGCGCGGCGGGCGCGCGCTCGGGCATGGGCTTCGTGGCCGAGACCGGCTCGGGCCACATCATCGCCATGGACGGCGCGCCCGATGCGGCCCACCCCGGGCAGGGCGGCCAGAACCTGGCGCCGCGCCCGATGGAGACCGTGCTGGCCGGCGCCGGCGGCTGCACCGCCTACGACGTGGTGCTGATTTTGCAGCGCGGCCGCCACGACGTGCGCGGCTGCAGCGTGCTTCTCACCAGCGAGCGCGCGGCGCAAGACCCCAAGGTGTTCACGCGCATCCACATGCATTTCACCGTCACCGGCAAGGCGGTGCCGGTGGCCGCGGTGGAGCGCGCCATTGCGCTGAGCCATGAAAAATACTGCTCGGCCTCGATCATGCTGGGCAAGACGGCCGAAATCACGACCTCGTTCGACGTCGTCGAGCTGACGTGATCCGTCGGATGCGGTGAGTCAGATGTAATGCGCGGTGCCCGTCATCGCCCGCGCGGCGGCGCGCATCAGGGCGCGCACCGGCAGGGGCAGCTCGGCGCCGCCGGCGGCCAGGGCCTCGTCGGCGTGGCGGGCCTCGTCCTGCTTCATCTGCGCCACCACGGCGCGCGAGGCGGCGTCGGCGGCGGGCAGGCGCTCCATGTGCGCGGCCAGGTGCGCCTCGACCTGGCGCTCGGTCTCGACCACGAAGCCCAGGTTCACGCGGTCGCCGCCCAGCTTGCCGGCCAGCACGCCGATGCCGAAGGCGCCGGCGTACCACAGCGGGTTGAGCCAGGACGGCTGGCTGCCCAGCTGCTGCAGGCGCTCGCGCGTCCAGGCCAGGTGGTCGGTTTCCTCGCGCGCGGCGGCGTCCAGCTGCTGGCGCAGGGCCTCGCTGCGGCTGGTGAGCGCCTGCGCCTGATACAAGGCTTGCGCGCAGACTTCGCCCACGTGGTTGACCCGCATCAGGGCGCCCGACAGGCGCCGGTCGGGCTCATCCAGGGGTTCGGTGGCCGGCAGACTGGCGGCCGGGCTGGGGCGTGCGGGCTGGGGCTGGGCCAGCAGGGTGCGCAGGGCACTGTCGGCGGCGCCCAGCAGGCGATCGGTCAGTGACAACATGCCGGCATGGTACGCCAGGCCGCGGTCGCCGCGCCGGACGCGGCCTGTTGCAGCAAGCCAACGCCACGCCGCGGGGTGTCGCCGATTCGCAACAAATCCGGGGGTCGAGGGCCGTTTTGGCACGGAAGTCTTTGCATGTTCCGGGCAGGTCTGGTGCAATAACAACAACTTCCCAATCGGGGAGGTTGGCCCGGGGAACCGGCGGGAATCGCAGACGGACCCTTCGCACCGGAGCCCTATGTTTAACCTTGGAGAACTTGCAATGAAAAAATCTCTGATCGCCCTGGCCGTGCTGGGCTTCACCGGTGCCGCGATGGCTCAATCTTCCGTGACCCTGTACGGCGTGGCCGACGCGGGTATCGCTCGTACGGAAGCCCGTAACCCGATCACCGGCGACAAGACCAGCAAGACCGGCATGGCCGCTTCCGGCACCATGAACAACGGCACCAGCCGTCTGGGCGTGCGTGGCGTCGAAGACCTGGGTGGCGGCCTGAAGGTCGGCTTCAACTTCGAACACGGCCTGAGCCTGGGCAACGGCGCTGGCAACCTGAGCGGCGGTCAGATGTGGAGCCGTGCTGCCAACCTGTGGATCGGTGGCAACTGGGGTACCTTCAAGATGGGCCGCACGCTGAACCCGTCGTTCTACGGCCTGGCCACCTGGGAACTGACCGGCGCCACCAACTACTCCGTGGTCGGCAACACCTACGGCTTCACCGGCGAAGGTCCTCGTACCAGCAACCAGTTCAGCTACAAGACCCCCAACCTGGGCGGCTTCAGCGCCGAGCTGGGCTACGTCCTGAAGGACGACAACGCTGGCAAGGCCAAGTGGGACCTGAACGCGATCTACGCGAACGGCCCGATCGGCGTCGGCCTGTCGGTCAACAAGGAAAAGGACAGCAAGACCAACTACGCGCTGGGCGGCAACTACAACTTCGGCAGCTTCGTGGTTGCGGCTTCGTACAACAACGTGTACGCCGCCGGTTCCGACCTGAAGCGTCGTGGCTTCAGCCTGGGCGGCACCGCCAACCTGGGCGCCTTCGCCGTGACGCTGGACCTGACCCGCGACACCAAGAACGACTTCGGTGGCAAGAAGTACACCAACGGCGTCCTGGAAGGCAAGTACGCCCTGTCCAAGCGCACCTTCGTCTACGCCGCTTACCTGCGTCTGGACAGCACCAACAACTACGGTATTGGTCTGCGCCACAACTTCTGATCGCCCGCGCCCTTTGGGCGCGTGACTGGCCCCTCGGGGCCAAGTCCGGATCAGCAAAAAACCGCCTTCGGGCGGTTTTTTGTTGGGCACTCGATGCTTGCGAGAAGCATCGAATCGGCGCTGGTTCCATTCTCGCAATCCCTGTGCCGCCTGCGCGGGCCCCTCTGTTAGCATGCGCGCAGACTTATCGAGCGAGGCATGGGTGCATTCATTTTTCGTCGCCTGATCCAGGCCGTGGTGGTGATGGTGTCGGTGGCGTTCGTGGCCTTCCTGCTGTTTCAGTACGTGGGCGATCCGGTGGTGTTCCTGCTGGGGCAGGACGCCAAGCCCGAGCAGATTCGCCAGCTGCGGGCGGACCTGGGGCTGGACCAGCCCTTCTTCGTGCAGTTCTGGCATTTCCTGGTCAACGCGGTGCAGGGCGAGTTCGGCCTCAGCCTGCGGCAGGGGCAAAAGGTGTCGCGCCTGCTGGCCGAGCGCTTTCCGGCCACCTTCGAGCTGTCCATCGTCGCCGCCGCGCTGGCGCTGCTGGTGGGCATTCCCATGGGCGTGTACGCGGCGCTCCGGCGCGGCAGCTTCATGAGCCAGGTGTTCATGACGGTGTCGCTGCTGGGGGTGTCGCTGCCGACCTTCCTGATCGGCATCCTGCTGATCCTGATCTTCTCGGTCATGCTGGGCTGGATGCCCAGCTTCGGGCGCGGCGAGACGGTGCAGCTCGGCTGGTGGAGCACCGGTCTTCTGACCCGGGACGGCTGGGTGCACATCGTGCTGCCCGCCATCACGCTGGCGATCTTCCAACTCACACTCATCATGCGCCTGGTGCGCGCCGAGATGCTGGAGGTGCTGCGCACCGACTACATCAAGTTCGCGCGCGCCCGCGGCCTGTCCGACCGCGCCATCCACTTCGGCCACGCGCTGAAGAACACGCTGGTGCCGGTGATGACCATCACCGGCCTGCAGCTGGGCGGCCTGATCGCGTTTGCCATCATCACCGAGACGGTGTTCCAGTGGCCCGGCATGGGCCTGCTGTTCATCCAGGCCGTCACCTTTGCCGACGTGCCGGTGATGGCCGCCTACCTGTGCCTGATCGCGCTGATCTTCGTCGTCATCAACCTGGTCGTCGACCTGCTGTACGTGGTGGTCGATCCGCGCCTGAGCGTGGGCCAGGCGGGCGGGCACTGAGTTTGTCGCTTCACATTCCAACCAAACCAAGGAGACTCGGATGAACCGGAAAAACCAACGCTTGTCGCTGCTGGTGGGCGCGACCCTGCTGGCGCTGGCGAGCGCCGCGTCGGCGCAGACGGTGCGCATCGCCAACCAGGGCGACGCGCTGTCGCTCGACCCGCATTCGCTCAACGAGTCGCTGCAGCTGTCGGTCGACAGCAACGCCTACGAGGCGCTGGTGGGCTGGAACAAGAAGCTGGAGATGGAGCCGCGCCTGGCCACGTCGTGGAAGCAGACCGCGCCCACGGTGTGGCGCTTCGAGCTGCGCAAGGGCGTGCAGTTCTACGACGGCACGCCGTTCACGGCCGACGACGTGGTGTTCACCATGGGCCGCATCATGGCCGACGGCTCGGACATGAAGAGCTATGGCACCGACGTGAAGGAAACGCGCAAGATCGACGATCACACGATCGAGATCGAGACCAAGTCGCCGCAGCCCATCCTGCCGCAGATCCTCTCGCAGGTCTACATCATGAGCAAGAAGTGGTGCGAGGCCAACGACGCCGTCAAGCCGGTGGACCGGCGCAAGGGGGTGGAGAACACCGCCTCGTTCAAGACCAACGGCACCGGCCCCTACCACGTGCGCGAGCGCCAGCCGGGCGTGCGCACGGTGTTCGTGCGCAACCCGCGCTACTGGGGCAAGATCGAAGGCAACGCGCAGGAAGTCATCTTCACGCCCATCGCCAACCCGGCCACCCGCGTGGCGGCGCTGCTGTCGGGCGAGATCGACGTGATGGAGCCGGTGCCGGTGCAGGACATCGCCCGCGTCAACGCCAACGCCGGCACGCGCGTCATTGCCGGGCCCGAGCTGCGCACCATCTTCCTGGGCATGGACCAGAAGCGCGACGAGCTGCAGTTCTCCAGCGTCAAGGGCAAGAACCCGTTCAAGGACGTGCGCGTGCGCAAGGCCTTCTACCAGGCGATCGACATCGAGGGCATCAAGAAGACGGTGATGCGCGGCCAGTCGCGCCCCACCGCGCTGATGGTGGGCCCCGGCATCAACGGCTGGACCGAGGCGCAGGACAAGCGCTTTCCGTACGACGTCGCGGCGGCCAAGAAGCTGCTGGTCGAGGCCGGCTACCCCGACGGCTTCGAGGTGACCATGAACTGCCCCAACGACCGCTACGTCAACGACGGGCAGATCTGCCAGACGGTGGCGGCCAACCTGTCCAAGATCGGGGTCAAGATCAACCTGCAGGCCGAGACCAAGGGCACCTACTTTCCCAAGATCCTGCGCCGCGACACCAGCTTCTATCTGCTGGGCTGGACGCCCTCGACCTACGACGCGCACAACGTGCTGAACGCCATCATGCACTGCCCGGACGACAAGACCGGAGCCGGCCAGTTCAACCTGGGCAGCTATTGCAACCCCAAGCTGGACGAGCTGACGGCCAAGATCGGCGCCGAGACCGACCAGGCCAAGCGCAACGCGATGATCAAGGAGGCGTTCCAGATGCACATCGACGACGTGGGCCACCTGCCGCTGCACCAGCAGATGCTGGCCTGGGGCGTGAGCAAGAAGGTCGACCTGGTGCAGCTGGCCGACAACTACATGCCCTTCAAGTGGATCACCATCAAGCCGTGATGCGGCGGGTGCCCGGGCCGCCGGCTCATTTCAAGCCAAATCGGCCTGCAGCGCCCGTCCATCAAACGCTGCAGGCTATAAATCAATGAGCAAACTCCTTGCCCGCTGGCTCGACAGCGACGTGGGCTACAGCTTTCGCCACTCGCCGATGGCGATCTTGGCGGCGGTGATCGCCTTCGTCTGCATCTTCTGCTCGGTGTTTGCCGGCTGGGTGTCGCCGCACAACCCGTTCGACCTGACCACGCTGGAGCTGAGCGACGCGCGCCTGCCGCCGGCCTGGTACGAGTCGGGCAAGTCGACCTACCTGCTGGGCACCGACGACCAGGGCCGCGACATCCTGTCGGCGCTGATCTACGGCGCGCGCATCTCGCTGGTGGTGGGGGTCGTGTCGGTCATCCTGTCGGTGCTGGCGGGGGTGGCGCTGGGGCTGCTGGCGGGCTTCAAGGGTGGCTGGATCGACACCTTTTTGATGCGCCTGTGCGACGTCATGCTGTCGTTTCCGGCCATCCTGGTGGCGCTCTTGATCGCCGGCGTCGGGCGCGCGCTGTTTCCCAACGCGCACGAGTCGGTGGCCTTCGGCGTGCTGATCATCGCCATCTCGCTCACCGGCTGGGTGCAGTACGCGCGCACCGTGCGCGGCTCCACCATGGTCGAGCGCGGCAAGGAATACGTGCAGGCCGCGCGCGTCACCGGCGTGTCGTCCTGGCGCATCATGACGCGCCACGTGCTGCCCAACGTGATGGGGCCGGTGCTGGTGCTGGCCACCATCCAGGTGGCCACGGCCATCATCACCGAGGCCACGCTGTCCTTTCTGGGCGTGGGCGTGCCGCCCACCTCGCCCTCGCTGGGCACGCTGATCCGCGTCGGCAACGACTACCTGTTCTCGGGCGAGTGGTGGATCACCATCTTCCCCGGCGCCATGCTGGTGCTGATCGCGCTGTCGGTCAACCTGCTGGGCGACTGGCTGCGCGATGCGCTGAACCCGAGATTGCGCTGATCCTTGAATTTGAAAGAAATATGCCTCTGGCGCCCGTACAACAAGCGCCAAAAGCTATTAAAAATATAGTAAACGTCCTTCATGTCCCTGCTGCAAGTCCAGGACCTCGTGGTCGAATTTCCCAACCGGCGCGGCACGCTGCGCGCGCTCGACCGCATCTCCTTCGACATCGCGCCGGGCGAAATCCTGGGCGTGGTGGGCGAGTCGGGCGCGGGCAAGTCGCTCACCGGCGCGTCCATCATCGGCCTGCTGGAGCCGCCGGGCCGCGTGGCCAGCGGCCAGATCCTGCTGGAGGGCCGGCGCATCGACAACCTGCCGCCCGAGCCAATGCGCCACATCCGCGGCAAGCAGATCGGCGCCATCTTTCAAGACCCGCTGACCTCGCTCAACCCGCTGTACAGCGTGGGCCGCCAGCTGGTCGAGACCATCCAGACGCACCTGCCCGTCACGGCCGCCCAGGCGCGCGAGCGCGCCATCAAGCTGCTGCAGGACACCGGCATTCCGGCGGCCGAGCAGCGCATCGACCACTATCCGCACCAGTTCTCGGGTGGCATGCGCCAGCGCGTCGTCATCGCCCTGGCGCTGGCGGCCGAGCCCAAGCTGATCGTCGCCGACGAGCCCACCACCGCGCTCGACGTGTCGATCCAGGCGCAGATCATCCAGCTGCTGAAAAAGGTGTGCCGCGAGCGTGGCGCGGCGGTGATGCTGATCACGCACGACATGGGCGTGATCGCCGAAACCTGCGACCGCGTGGCCGTGATGTACGCCGGGCGCATCGCCGAGATCGGCCCGGTGCATCACGTCATCAACCAGCCCGCGCACCCCTACACCACGGGCCTGATGGCCTCGATCCCCGACATGGAGCAGGACCGCGAGCAGCTCAACCAGATCGACGGCGCCATGCCGCGCCTGAACGCCATTCCGCGCGGCTGCGCCTTCAACCCGCGCTGTCCGCGGGTGTTCGAGCGCTGCCGCGTCGAGCGGCCCGAGCTGATGCCCGCCGGCGCCACCCAGGCCGCGTGCTGGCTGCATGCGCGGCAGGAGGTGGCGGCATGAGCGAGGAGCGTCGCGGAATTTTCTCCCTCCCCCGCTGGGGGCAGGCCGGGATGGGGGCCGCCCTGATCGAGGCAGGCGCCGCCGCTCCCCACTCCAACCCGCCCCCAGCGGGGGAGGGGGCCAGTCAGCCGCTGGTGCGCGCCGAGGGCCTGGCCAAGACCTTCGACGTCTCGCCGCCCTGGCTCAACCGCGTGCTCGAGCGCAAGCCGCGCCAGCTGCTGCACGCGGTGGACGAGGCCAGCTTCACCATCCGCAAGGGCGAGACCCTGGCGCTGGTGGGCGAGTCCGGCTGCGGCAAGAGCACCGTGGCGCGGGTGCTGGTGGGCCTGTACCAGCCCACGCGCGGACGCTTCTTCTTCAAGGACCAGGACGTGCACACCACCCTGGCCAAGGGCGGGCGCGAGCTGCGGCGCGGCATCCAGATGATCTTTCAGGACCCCTACGCCAGCCTCAACCCGCGCTGGAAGGTGGCCGACATCATCGCCGAGCCGCTGCGCGAGCACGGCCTGGTGCAGACCAAGGCCGAGGGCGAGGAGCGCGTGGCCGCGCTGCTGCAGTCGGTGGGCCTGGCGGCGGTGGACATGGCCAAGTTTCCGCACCAGTTCTCGGGCGGGCAGCGCCAGCGCATCTCGATCGCGCGCGCACTGGCCACCCAGCCCGAGTTTCTGGTCTGCGACGAGCCCACCAGCGCGCTGGACGTGAGCGTGCAGGCGCAGGTGCTCAACATCATGAAGAACCTGCAGCGCGAGCGGCAGCTGACCTACCTCTTCATCAGCCACAACCTGGCCGTGGTGCGCCACGTGAGCGACCACGTCGGCGTGATGTACCTGGGCCGCATCGTCGAGCTGGCGCCCAAGAAGGCGCTGTTCAGCACGCCGCGCCACCCCTACACGCGCATGCTGCTGGACGCCATCCCCAAGATGCACGACACCGGCCGCGCGCGCACGCCGGTGCAGGGCGAGGTGCCCAACCCGCTCAACCCGCCGCCCGGCTGCACCTTTCACCCGCGCTGCCCGCTGGCCAACGCGCGCTGCAAGACCGAGCGGCCCAGGCTGCTCGGCGTCGATGGGGTTCAGGTGGCTTGCCACGCGGTGGAGGAAGGGCGGATATAAAGGAGGCATACGGGAGCCATCTTCAAGGAGACCACCATGCCCTTCACCCTCAGCAGCCCTGACATCGCCGCCGGCAGCACCATCGCCCAGCGTTTCGAGTTCGACAGCTTCGGCTGCTCGGGCGCCAACCAGTCGCCGGTGCTGCGCTGGAGCGGCGAGCCCGCCGGCACCCAGGGCTTCGCGCTCAATGTGTACGACCCCGACGCGCCCACGGGCTCGGGCTTCTGGCACTGGGTGCTGATCGACCTGCCGGCCGGCGTGCACGAGCTGGCGGCCGACGCCGGCGCCAAGGGCGGCGCCCATTTGCCCAAGGGGGCGCGGCAGATCCGCAACGACTACGGCATCTACGCCTGGGGCGGCATGTGCCCGCCGCCGGGCGACAAGCCGCACCGCTACATCTTCACCGTGCACGCGCTGTCGGTGCCGCGCATCGACGTGCCCGACGACGCGCCGGCGGCGCTGGCGGGCTTCATGGTCAACGCCAACACGCTGGCCAAGGCCTCGTTCACGGCCACCTACGGGCGCTGAGCGCGGCGCCCTGGGCCGGCGGAGCCTGCCGCCGGCTGGGGATAATCGGGCCATGAACCAGCTCGATGCCCTCAAGCAATGGACCACCGTGGTGGCCGACACCGGCGACTTCCGGCAGTTCGCCCAGTTTCAGCCGCGCGACGCCACCACCAACCCCTCGCTGATCCTCAAGGCGGTGCAAAAGCCCGAGTACGCGCCGCTGCTGGCGCAGACCGTGTCCGCGCATGCCGGCCGGCCGGTGGATGAGCAGATGGACCGGCTGCTGGTGCGCTTCGGGTGCGAAATCCTGTCCATCATTCCGGGGCGCGTGTCCACCGAGGTGGATGCCCGCCTGTCCTTCGACGCCGATGCCAGCGTGGCGCGCGCCGAGCGCATCCTGGCCCTGTACAAGGCCGAAGGCATCCCGCCCGAGCGCGTGCTGATCAAGGTGGCCAGCACCTGGGAGGGCATTCGCGCCGCCGAGCGGCTGCAGCAGCGCGGCATCCGCTGCAACATGACGCTGCTGTTCTCGTTTTGCCAGGCGGTGGCCAGTGGCCAGGCCAAGGCGCAGCTGATCTCGCCCTTTGTCGGCCGCATCTACGACTGGTACAAGAAAGCCGCGGGCGCCGCGTGGGACGAGGCGGCGATGGCCGGCGCCAACGACCCGGGCGTGCAGTCGGTGCGCCGCATTTATGACCATTACAAGCACTTCGGCATCGCCACCGAGGTGATGGGCGCCAGCTTTCGCAACGTCGGCCAGATCACCGCGCTGGCGGGCTGCGACCTGCTCACCATCGCGCCCGAGCTGATGGCGCAGCTGGCGGCCAGCAGCGCGCCGCTCACCCGCGCGCTGGACCCGCAGGCCGCCCGCGCGCTGGATCTGGAGCCGGTGCGCTACGACGAGGCGGGCTTTCGCCTGGCGCTCAACCAGGACGCCATGGCCACCGAGAAGCTGGCCGAGGGCATCCGCGTGTTCATTGCCGACGCCCGCAAGCTCGAGGCGCTGATCGAGGCGCGCTGAAGCCATGGGGGTCTGGCATGAGCGCCCGCGCTGCGACGAGGCGCCGGCGTGGGCGCTCTTGAGGGCGCACTTCCAGCAGGCTTTTACCGGGCCGCAGGCGTTCGACCTGCGGCGCGCCTTCGAGCAGGACGCCGGGCGCTTTGCCGCCTTCGGCTTCGACGCGCCGCCGCTGTTCGCCGACCTGTCCAAGAACCTGATCGACCGCACGGCGCAGCGCCTGCTGACCCAGCTGGCGCGCGAGTGCGGCGTCGAGGCCCACCGCGACGCCATGTTGCGCGGCGAGCGCATCAACACCAGCGAAGACCGGCCAGTCACCCACGTGCAGTGGCGTTCCGAGTCAAATCGACCTGTAGCCGGCTCGGATCAAGCGCAATCAGCTATTAAAAGCATAGTTGACGTACCGCCGGACGTGCAAGCCAGCCGGCGCGCCATGCTGGAGCTGGCCGAGGCGGTGCGCGCGGACGCGGGCATCAGCGACGTGGTGCACATCGGCATCGGCGGCTCCGACCTGGGGCCGCGCGTGGTGGTGCAGGCGCTGTGCGCCAGCGGCTGCGTCAACGGGCCGCGCCTGCACTTCGTCGCCAACATGGACGGCCACGAGCTGGCCGCCGTGCTGGCGCCGCTGCAGGCCGCGCGCACCCTGTTCATCGTGGCCTCCAAGACCTTCGGCACGGCCGAGACCCTGCGCAACGCGCAGTCCGCGCGCGACTGGTTCGTGGCGCAGGGCGGGGGCGAGGTGGCGCGCCACTTCGTCGCCGTCAGCGCCAACCGCGCGGCGGCGGCGGCCTTCGGCGCCGGCCGCTGCTTGGGCTTCGACGAAGGCGTGGGCGGGCGCTTTTCGCTGTGGTCGCCCATCGGCCTGCCGATCGCCATCGCCATCGGCCGCGCCGGTTTCGAGCAGCTGCTGGCTGGCGCGCGCACGCTGGACGAGCATTTCGCCGGCGCGCCCCTGGAGCGCAACCTGCCGGTGCAGCTGGCGCTGCTGGACCTGTGGTATCGCAACTTTCACGGGCTGGCCAGCCGCTGCGTGGCACCGTACCACCACGGCCTGCGCGGCCTGCCGGCCTGGCTGCAGCAGCTGGAGATGGAAAGCAACGGCAAGGGCGTGGACGCGCGCGGACGGCCGCTCGCCTTTGCCAGCGCGCCCGTCACCTGGGGCCAGGCCGGCAGCAACGGCCAGCATGCGTTTTTTCAGATGCTGCACCAGGGCAGCGACGTGATACCGGTCGAGTTCGTGCTGGTGCGCGACGATGCCCACGGCCTGCCCGGCCACCACGACAAGCTGCTGGCCAACGCCCTGGCGCAGGCGCGCGCGCTGATGTGCGGCCAGGCGGGCGACGCGCCCGAGCGCCACTTTCCGGGCAACCGGCCGTCGACCGTGCTGCTGCTGCCCGACCTGTCGCCACACAGCCTGGGCGCGCTGCTCTCGCTTTATGAGCACCGCACCTTCGTGCTCGGCTCGCTGTGGGGCGTCAACAGCTTCGACCAGTGGGGCGTGGAGCTGGGCAAGCGCCACGCCGGCGCGATCGAGGCGGCGCTGCAGGCCCACACCGAAGGCAGCACGCTCGATGCCTCGACGGCGGGCCTCCTGGCGCGGCTGCGCCAGCCCTGATCGGCGCGACTCACACCCAGTTGCCATCAACGCGTTGAGAACGCCGGGCGGGTGGTGACGCGCGCCAAGGGGCATGGGTGGGCAGCTCCGCTCCTGTCCCCCCGCTGTCCGTCTGCGACGGCCATCTCCTCCTTGACCTCGCTGCGCTGCCCACCCAAGCCCCTTGGTGGGAGGCGGCAATCACCCACCGGGCGGCCTGCGCTGCCAACAATGCCACGGATCAGGCCGTCGGGGTGCCCGGCGCAGTGAAGTGAAGGAGGAGCCGGCCGCAGGCCGGCGGGGGACATGAACGGAGCCGGGCGCCCTGACGGCCTGATCCCACCCCGCGGGGCTGGCATGTTTTATCGTATCGACTGCGAAACGGCATCAGAACGCCGCGGGCCGCCATTTGAGCAGGCGCTTTTCCAGCCGCGTCAGAATGAAGTCGGCCACCAGGGCGACGGCTGCCAGCAGGATCATGGCGGCAAACACGCCGCTGGCATTGAAGGCGCCCTGCGCGGTGGAGATCAGCAGGCCCATGCCCTGCTTGGCGCCCAAAAATTCGCCCACCACCGCGCCGACCAGGGCAAAGCCGAAGCTGACGTGCAGGCTGGCCAGGATCCAGGACATCGCCGAAGGGATGACGACGGCGGCCGTCACCTGGCGCGGCGAGGCACCCAGGATGCGCGCGTTGGCGATCAGGTACTTGTCGGCCTCGATCACGCCCTGGAAGGCGTTGCCGAACACGACGAAAAACACCATGACCACGGCCAGCGCCACCTTGGAGGCCATGCCCAGGCCCAGGGCGATGACGAACACCGAGCCCAGCACCACGCGCGGGATCGAGTTGGCGATCTTGATGTAGATGCTGAACACGTCGGCCAGCAGCTTGTTGCGCCCCAGCAGGATGCCGAACACGATGCCGCCGATGCCGCCGATCAGAAAGCCGATGATGGTTTCTTCCAGCGTGACGGCGATCTGCACCCACAGCGGCCCCTGCGAGGTGCCGTCGCGCACCCACTCGACGATCTGCTGCCAGATCAGCGAGGGCTGCGAATAAAAGAAGGGGTCGATCCACTTGCGGCTGGCGGCCAGCTCCCAGCCGCCCAGCACGACGAACAGGAACAGCAGGCGCAGGCCGATGATGACCCACTTGCGGCGGCGCAGGGCGGCTTGGGCGCGCAGCGATTCGCGCGCCAGCGCTTCGTCGCTGAGCGAGGCGGGCACGGCGGCCGCGCCGGTCGGATGGGCTAGGACAGCGGTAGACATGACGAATGCTCGGTCAGTGGATGGAGACTTCTTCGCGCAGGTCGGCCCAGATGCGCTTGGACAGCTCGATGAAGTTGGGGTGGTAGCGCACCTCGGCCATCACGCGCGGGCGCGGCAGGTCGATGGTGTAGACGCGCTTCAGGGTGGCCGGGCGCGCCGACAGCACGAACACGCGGTCGGCCAGGGCGATGGCCTCCTCGATGTCGTGCGTGACGAAGACCACCGAGCCGCCGGTGCCGCCCCACAGCTTGAGCAGCTCGTCCTGCATCAGGGTGCGCGTCTGCATGTCCAGCGCCGAGAAGGGCTCGTCCATCAGCAGGATCTCGGGGCGGTTGATGAAGGTCTGCGCCAGCGCCACGCGCTTGCGCATGCCGCCCGACAGCTGGTGCGGGTAGTGCTGGTCGAACCCCTGCAGGCCCACGCGGTTGATCCACTGCGACGCCAGCTCGTGCGCCTGCGCGCGCGGCATGCCGCGAAACAGCGGGCCGGCCGACACGTTGTCCATCACGTTGCGCCACGGAAAGACCGCGTCGGCCTGAAACACGAAGCCGATGCGTGGGTCGATTCCGCTCACTGGCTGGCCCATCACCTGCACCGCGCCCACGGTGGGCTGCAGCAGGCCGGTGATCATGTTCAGCGTGGTCGACTTGCCGCAGCCCGTGGGCCCGACGATGGCGACGAACTCGCCGCGCGCCACCGCCATCGTGAAGTTGCGCAGCGTCACGGTGGCGGTGCCGTCGCCCGAGATGAAGCGCAGCGACACGTCGTCGAACTCGATGGCCGGCGCGGCGCCGGCGGACACTTCGGTGGGGCTCATGGTCACTTGGCGGCCGGCAGATAGGCGTTGGTGTAGGTCTTGGACAGGTCGATGTTCTTGGCCTTGACCTGAGGCTTGAAGGTGGACAGCACCTTCAGCACCGTCTCCGGCCCGCCCTCGGGCATGCGGCCGTCGGTGGTGAACATGGGCAGCGAGGACTTGATGGCGGCCACGTACATGGCCTTGTCGTTGCCGTAGTAGTCGCGCGGCATCTTGTCGGCGATTTCCTCGGCGCTGTGCGTGTGGAGGTACTGCATGGTCTTGGCAAAGGCGTGCGCCAGCTTGGTGGCCTGCTCCTTGTGCGATTCGGCCCAGGCGTTGGACACGTACAGGCTGGGCGCCGGGTACAGGCCGCCCAGCGCCGCCTTGGTGCCCTCCTCGGTGCGCATGTCCACCAGCACCTGGGCATCGCCGGTCTTGAGCAGCTGCGACACCGTGGGTTCGGTGGTCATGCCGGCCTGGATGCGGTCCTGCTTGATGGCGGCGATGAAGCTGTTGCCCGCGCCCACCGGCAGCAGCGAATACTCCTTCGACTCCACGCCCTGGCGCAGCGCCAGGTAGCGCGTCAGAAAGTCGGTGGACGAGCCCAGGCCCGTCACGCCCAGCGTCTTGCCCTTGGCGTCGGCCATGCTCTTGAAGGTGGGCGCCGCCTTGGTGGACACCATTTCCACCTCGCCCGGCACCTTGCCGAACACGGCGATGGCCTCCACCTCCTTGCCCTTGGCCTGCAGGTCGATGGTGTGGTCGTAAAAGCCCACCACGCCCTGCACGGCGCCGGCGATCAGCTGGTTCTCGGCATCGACGCCAGCGGGCTGCGACTGCAGCTCGACATTCAGGCCTTCGTCCTTGAAGTAGCCCAGCGCCTCGGTCAGCTTGGCGGGCAGGTAGATGATCTTGTTGATGCCGCCCACCATGATGGTGACGGTGCTGGCGTCGGCCGCCTGCGCGGGCAGGGCGCCGCCCAGGGCTAGGGCGGCGGCGATCAGGCTGAGGCGAAGAAGCGGGGTTTTCATGACATGGTCTCCTGTCGGTTCGAGTGAGGACATCGCCGACTTTAGAAATCGCCGTCCTTCATCCGGCTTTCGCTGCGGGTGCGCAATAACTGGGGTTTTCCCTGATCTTGCGGTGACTGGGCTGCCCCGGACGCTCGCACCGCGCCGCCGCCGAATCTCTAGAATTTCTCCGTCATGAAGCTGCTGCTGATCGAGGACAACGCATCGCTGGCGCACTGGCTGGCCCAGCTGCTGCGCGAGCAGGACTTCGTGGTCGACTGCGTGGCCGACGGCGAGGCGGCCGACCAGCTGCTGCGCCAGCAGCGCTACGATGTGGTGCTGCTGGACCTGAACCTGCCGCAGCTGTCGGGCAAGGGCGTGCTGCGGCGCCTGCGCGAGCGCGGCGACGGCGTGCCGGTGCTGATCCTGACGGCCAGCGCCTCGCTGGACCAGAAGGTGCTGTGCCTGGAGATCGGCGCCGACGACTACATGGTCAAGCCGATCGAGGGGCGCGAGCTGGTGGCGCGCATCAAGGCGCTGGTGCGCCGCCAAGTGCCCGGCCGCGCCAACACCCTGCTGTGCGGCGACCTGGGCTACGACCTGCAGACGCGCCAGTTCAGCCTGGCCGGCGCGCCGCTGCCGCTGCCGCCGCGCGAGCGCGCGCTGCTGGAGACGCTGATGCTCAAGCAGGGCAGCACGGTGCCCAAGCAGACCCTGCTGGACGGCCTGTTCGACCTGGACGACGAGGCCGGCGTGGACGCGCTGGAGCTGTACGTGCACCGCCTGCGCAAGAAGCTGGACGCCAGCCAGGCCACCATCATCACCCTGCGCGGCGTGGGCTATCTGGTGCGCCTGCGCGAGGGCGTCTGAGCCCGGACGATGGGCATGTTCTCCAGCCTGCGCCTTCGCCTGGCGGCCTGGCTGCTGCTGCCGCTGTCGCTGTTCGTGGCCGTCAGCGCGTACTTCAGCTGGCGCAACGCGGCGGCCGTGGCCGACTACGTCCAGGACCACGACCTGCTGGCCTCGGCCAAGGTGCTGTCCGACCGCCTGATCTGGGACGGCGACGCGGTCGAGGCCAGCGTGCCGCCGGCGGCGCTGGCGCTGTTCGCCTCGCCCGCGCACGACCAGGTGTTCTTGAGCGTGAGCGCCGCCGACGGCCGGCCGCTGGCCGGCATGCCGGGCTTTCCGCTGCCCGCGCAGCGCCGGCTGCAGGGGCCCGATCGCGCGCAGTGGTACGACGCGCAAATCGAGGGTCGGGCGGTGCGCGCCGTCATCACCGAGCGCGCCATGTACGACGTGGCCGGCGCGCGCGCCATCACCATCGCCGTGGCCAAGACCACCGGCAGCCGCGACGCCATGGTGCGCACGCTGTGGTGGCCGACGCTGGAATACCTGCTGGCGGCGCTGGCGCTGGCGCTGGTGCTGACGCCGCTGGCGCTGACCTGGGAGCTGCGCCCCGTGATGCGCCTGGGGCGCCAGCTGGCGCGGCGCGACCCGCTGCACCTGGACTTCGCCGTCGACGCGCGCAGCCTGCACAGCGAGCTGCGGCCGGTGGGCGAGACCATCAACCAGTTCGTGCGCGAGCTCAAGGCGCACGCCCAGGCGCAGCGGCGCTTCATTGCCGACGCCGCGCACCAGCTGCGCACGCCGCTGGCGCTGCAGGCCTCGCAGATCGAGTTCGTGCGCTATGCGCGCGAGCACCGCACCGACTGGGACAACCGCCGCGCCGACATGGACGAGATCTGGCGCGAGATGCAGGCCAGCAACCGGCGGCTGGTCGCCGTCACCAACCAGCTGCTGCTGCTGGCGCAGGCCGAGCACGCCGACGCCCAGACGCGGCTGGTGCCGGTGGACCTGGGCGCGGCGGCGCTGCACTGCACCGAGCAGCTGGCCGCGCTGGCCGACCGCCGCCGCATCGACCTGGGGCTGGACGCGCCCGAAGCCGGCACCGCCTGGGTGCTGGCCGAGCCGGCGCTGCTGGACGCGCTGATCGCCAACCTGCTGGACAACGCGCTGCGCTACACGCCCGAGGGCGGGCGCGTGACGGTGGGCGTGCAGCGCGCCGGCGCGCAGGTGGCGCTGACGGTGGACGACAACGGCCCGGGCATCCCGGCCGAGGCGCTGGAGCGCGTGTTCGACCGCTTTTATCGCTTGGCCGAAGGCAGCGAAGGCACCGGCCTGGGCCTGGCCATCGTGCGCGAGGTGGCGCGCGGCTGCGGCGCCACCGTGACGCTGCAGGCCCAGCCCGGCGAGGCGCATGGGCTGCGCGTGCGCGTGCTGTTCGCGGCGCAAGAAAAACCCCCGCGGGCCTGAGGCCGGCGGGGGTTGTGGCTGGGGCCGGCGGCCGCCGGCTTCAGCCGGCAGCGCACGCGGTGCAGCGCGGGGGGATTACATCATCCCGTCCATGCCGCCCATGCCACCCATGCCGCCCGGCATGCCGCCGGCGGCGGGGGCGTCGTCCTTCGGCGCCTCGGCCACCATGGCTTCGGTGGTCAGCATCAGGCCGGCCACGGAGGCGGCGTTCTGCAGCGCGGTGCGGGTGACCTTGGTGGGATCCAGGATGCCCATCTCGATCATGTCGCCGTACTCGCCGTTGGCGGCGTTGTAGCCGAAGTTGCCCTTGCCATCCAGCACCTTGTTGACCACCACGCTGGCTTCGTCGCCGGCGTTGTAGACGATCTCGCGCAGGGGCGATTCGATGGCCTTCAGCACCAGCTTGACGCCGGCGTCCTGGTCGGCGTTGGCGCCCTTGATGGCACCGGCGGCCTGGCGGGCACGCAGCAGGGCCACGCCACCACCGGCGACGATGCCTTCTTCCACCGCGGCGCGGGTGGCGTGCAGGGCGTCTTCGACGCGGGCCTTCTTTTCCTTCATCTCGACTTCGGTGGCGGCACCGACCTTGATCACGGCCACGCCGCCGGCCAGCTTGGCCACGCGCTCTTGCAGCTTCTCGCGGTCGTAGTCGCTGGTGGCTTCCTCGATCTGCACGCGGATCTGCTTGACGCGCGCCTCGATGTCGGCGGCCTTGCCGGCGCCGTCGATGATGGTGGTGTTTTCCTTGCCCACTTCGATGGTCTTGGCCTGGCCCAGGTCGGCCAGCGTCACCTTCTCCAGACTCAGGCCGACTTCCTCGGCGATCACCTTGCCGCCGGTCAGGATGGCGATGTCTTCCAGCATGGCCTTGCGGCGGTCGCCGAAGCCCGGCGCCTTGACGGCCACCACCTTCAGGATGCCGCGGATGGTGTTGACCACCAGCGTGGCCAGGGCTTCGCCCTCGACCTCTTCGGCCACGATCAGCAGCGGACGGCCGGCCTTGGCCACGGCTTCCAGCGTGGGCAGCAGGTCACGGATGTTGCTGATCTTCTTGTCGAACAGCAGCACGTAGGGGTTGTCCAGCAGCGCGGCCTGCTTCTCGGGGTTGTTGATGAAGTAGGGCGACAGGTAGCCGCGGTCGAACTGCATGCCTTCGACCACGTCCAGCTCGTTGTCCAGGCTCTTGCCGTCCTCGACGGTGATCACGCCTTCCTTGCCCACCTTGTCCATGGCGTCGGCGATGATCTTGCCGATCGACTCGTCGCTGTTGGCCGAAATCGAGCCGACCTGGGCGATTTCCTTGCTGGTGGTGGTGGCCTTGCTGGCCTTCTTCAGCTGCTCGATCAGGGCCGCCACGGCCTTGTCGATGCCGCGCTTCAGGTCCATCGGGTTCATGCCGGCGGCCACGTACTTCATGCCTTCGCGCACGATGGCCTGGGCCAGCACGGTGGCGGTGGTGGTGCCGTCACCGGCGTTGTCGCTGGTCTTGGAAGCGACTTCCTTGACCATCTGCGCGCCCATGTTCTGCAGCTTGTCCTTCAGCTCGATTTCCTTGGCGACCGACACGCCGTCCTTGGTCACCGTGGGGGCGCCGAACGAGCGCTCCAGCACCACGTTGCGGCCCTTGGGGCCCAGGGTGGTCTTGACCGCGTTGGCCAGGATGTTCACGCCTTCGACCATGCGGGCGCGGGCTTCACCGCCGAAAACTACGTCTTTTGCTGCCATGTTGTTGGCTCCGAAAAAATATGAATGAAATGAGGCTCTAGCGCAGGTGGATAAAGCGCGAGGAGCTATTGAAAACAGAGTGAATTGCGAAGGGCTTACTTCTTCTCGACGACGGCGAACAGGTCGTCTTCCTTCATCACCAGCAGCTCGTCGCCGTCGACCTTGACGGTCTGGCCGCTGTACTTGCCGAACAGCACGCGGTCGCCGACCTTCACATCCATCTTGATGCGGTCGCCGTCTTCGTCCATGCGGCCCGGGCCCACGGCCAGCACTTCGCCCTGGTCGGGCTTTTCGGCGGCGTTGTCGGGAATGACGATGCCCGAAGCGGTCTTGGTTTCGTTCTCCAGGCGCTTGACGATCACGCGATCGGCGAGGGGACGCAGTTTCATGGATGCTCCTAAGTGGATGGTATGAAAGGAAATTTCGCTTGCTCGGCCCGGCGCGTGCGCGGCAGGCCGCAACGATCGGATGGGGAAGATGCCGGTTTGTTAGCACTCAACTCCAACGAGTGCTAATCATAAGGGCAAATGGCGCGGATTCAAGAGCAAAAAAAGGCCCGGCGCCACGGCTTCGAAGATCGGGGCCGGGCGCCGGGCGGGCCGGTGAGGTCAGCGGCACGCCGTTTGGGCGCGCCACGGTAGGCGGGTCAGGACGTCGCGCCCTGCAGCCGGCCCTGCGGCGCATCCAACGCGTCGCGCTGGAACACGCCCAGCACCACCTGCCCCGCCATAGCCAGGGCGCCGACGATGAACACCACGTCGCCGTAGGTGCGCACCCAGCGCAGGGTTTGCAGCAGGGGCTGCTGCATGAACTCCTCGC
The DNA here is from genome assembly GCA_017307865.1 of Burkholderiales bacterium. GTDB lineage: Bacteria > Pseudomonadota > Gammaproteobacteria > Burkholderiales > Burkholderiaceae_C > Ottowia > Ottowia pentelensis. The sequence continues at coordinate 78,346 of JAFKGE010000024.1, forward strand.
TGCGCGCCCACCACAGGCCCTCGCTCACGCTGGCGCCGAACTGGATCAGGCCGATGGGCAGCAGGCTGGTGACAATCATCAGCACCAGGCCACCGTTCAGGCCCCAGAAGGCGGTCTTCATCAGCCGTTCGCTGAACACCAGGTTCGGGCGGATGTAGCGCAGCACCAGCAGGGTGAAGCCCAGCGCCAGGAAGCCGTAGACGCCAAACAGCGCGGCATGGGCGTGCACCGGCGTGGTGTTGAGGCCCTGGATGTAATACAGCGAGATCGGCGGGTTGATCATGAAGCCGAACACGCCGGCGCCCAGCATGTTCCAGAACGCGACGGTGACAAACGCCACCAGCGGCCACTTGAGGTTTTCCATCCAGGGCGCGCGGCTCTTCAGGCGCCACTGCGACCAGGCCTCGTGGCCCAGCACGATCAGCGGCACCACTTCGAGCGCGCTGAAGGCGGCGCCGACGGCCATCACGGGCGTGGTGGTGCCGGCGAAGTACAGGTGGTGGAAGGTGCCGGGGATGCCGCCCAGCATGAACAGCGACGCCGAGGCGAGACTCGCCGAGGTGGCCATGGAGCGCGAGACCAGGCCCATGCTGCTGAAGACGAAGGCCAGCGCCGTGGTGGCGAACACCTCGAAGAAGCCCTCGACCCACAGGTGCACCACCCACCAGCGCCAGTACTCCATGATCGACAGGTTGGTGCGCTCGCCGTAGAACAGGCCGGCGCCGTAGAACAGGCCGATGGCGCCCACCGAGGCCGTGAGCAGCGCCAGCAGGTTCTTGTCCTCGCCGGACTTCTTGAACAGCGCGGGCGTCACGCCGCGCAGCATCAGCACCAGCCAGAACAGGATGCCGACCCACTTGAGGATTTGCCACAGGCGGCCCAGGTCGACGAACTCATAGCCCTGGTGGCCCAGCCAGAAGCTCCACTCGGCCGGCAGCTTGTGCGCGATGGCCAGGTAGTTGCCGATGAAGGAGCCGACGCAGACGACGACCAGCGCCCAGAACAGGATATCCACGCCCAGCTTCTGATACTTGGGGTCCTGGCCGCCGTTGATGATGGGCGCCAGGAACAGGCCGACGGCCAGAAAGCCGGTGGCGATCCAGAACAGCGCCGCCTGGATGTGCCAGGTGCGCGTGAGCGCGTAGGGGAACCACTGCGACACGTCGATGCCGTAGAAACGCTGGCCTTCCACCGTGTAGTGCGCGGTGAAGCCGCCGATGAACACCTGGAAGACGAACAGGCCCACCACCAGGAACAGGTACTTGCCCAGCGCGCGCTGCGAGGGCGTGAGTGCAAAGCGCGTCAGGGGGTCGCGCGCCGGGGCGACGGGGTCGGACTCGTCGTGCTTGCCCAAAAAGGACCAGCCCCACACCAGAAAGCCCACGCCGGCCAGCAGCACCACCAGGCTGACCACCGACCACACCACGTTCTCGCTGCTCGGCACGTTGTCGATCAGCGGCTCGTGCGGCCAATTGTTGGTGTAGGTGACGTGGCTGTCCGGGCGCTCGGCCGATGCGGCCCAGGCGGTCCAGAAGAAGAAGTGCGATAGCTGCTGGCGGCGCTGGGCGGAGGGCAGCGTGTCTTCCTTCATGGCGAAGTGCTCGCGGCTCTTTTGCAGCGAGGGGTCGGCCGAGAACAGGCGCTGGTAGTAATCGGCCGTCTGCGCCATGGCCTCGGCGCGGCGCTCGCTCACCACCAGCCGGTTCTGCGCGTCCACGCCGTCGCCGCGGTATTCGGCCTTCAGCTCGGCGCGCAGCGCGCCCTGCGGGCCGGCGCCCAGCTCGGCATAGGGCTTGCCGAACTGCGACTTGGCGGCCAGGTCGAGCCACGCCGTCAGCTCGCGGTGCAGCCAGTCGGCTGTCCAGTCGGGCGCCTGGTAGGCGCCGTGGCCCCAGATGGAGCCCAGCTGCATGCCGCCCACCGACTGCCAGGCGGTCTGGCCGTCGAGGATGTCCTCGCCGGTGAACAGCGGCTTGCCGCTGTCCGTCACCACCTGGGTGGGAACGGGCGGCGCCGAGCGGTAGATGTCGGCGCCGAAATAGCCCAGCAGCGAGAACATCACGATGCAAAGGCCGATCAGGCTGAACCAGTGTTTCTTGTAGCGTCCCATGATGGTCGGGTCTTTCGAAGGGGTTGTCGGGGTCAGGCGCCGGGTTGGCGGTCAAGGTCGGGCATGCGGGCGCGCGGCGGCGCGCGGCGCGCGATGGGAGGGGCCTCGGGTTTTGTCATGGGTCATTTCCTGTCTTGCTTGGTGCCTAGGGTTTACCCTTCGTTTATGCCTGCGCCGCACCGGAGAAAAATTGATCCATGTCCAAAAAAGCGGGAAAGCAACGGTTCAAAATACCCGATCCGTGAACGGTTAAAATGACCTGATCGAGGTAAATATGACCGTATCGACCGTCTACGCCGAACTGCTGTCCGACCTGGCGGTCGAGCTGCCCGCCGCCGTGCGCCAGCAGCGGCTGGCCGAGTTGCTGCGCACGCACTTTCGCTGTGGCGCCGTGGCCCTGCTGGCGCTGGATGCCAGCGGCGACAGCCTGCGGCCCGAGGCGGTGGACGGCCTCACGCCCGACGCCCTGGGGCGCCGCTTTGCGCTGATGGAGCACCCGCGCCTGGCGGCCATCCTGCGGCGCGCCGGGGTCACGCGCTTTCATCACGACAGCGGCCTGCCCGACCCGTACGACGGCCTGGTCATCGAGCGGCCGGGCGAGCCGCTGCACGTGCACGACTGCATGGGCATCGCCCTGGCCGTCGAGGGCCGGCCCTGGGGCGTGCTGACGCTGGATGCGCTGGATGTCGGCACCTTCGACGAGCCGGCCCAGCACCGGCTGGCGCAGCTGCTGCCGCTGATCGAGGCGGTGGTGCGGGTGGGCCGGCTGGAGGGCGCGCTGCGCGTGGCCAGCCAGTCGGCGGGCGTGCCGGTGACGGGGGCGCCGCCGGTGGACGAAGACCGCGGCCTGCTGGGCGACAGCCCGCCCATGCAGCAACTGCTGCACGAGCTGGGCATCGTCGCCGACACCGAGCTGCCGGTGCTGCTGCTGGGCGAGACCGGGGTCGGCAAGGAGTTGTTCGCGCGCCGCCTGCACGCGCTGTCGCGCCGGCGTGCGCAGCCGTTGGTGCACATCAACTGCGCCGCGCTGCCCGAGGCGCTGGCCGAGAGCGAACTGTTCGGCCACGTGCGCGGCGCCTTTGCCGGCGCGGTGGAAGACCGCGCCGGTCGCTTCGAGGCCGCCGACGGCGGCACCCTGCTGCTGGAGGAAGTGGGCGCGCTGCCGCTGGCCGTGCAGGCCCAGCTGCTGCGCACGCTGCAAGGCGGCACCGTGCGGCGCCAGGGCGCGGCAAAGGCGCGCGCGGTCGACGTACGAGTGATCGCCACCACCAACCGCAGCCTGCGCGAGCAGGTACAGGGCGGGGCGTTTCGCGCCGACCTGTACCACCGCCTGTCGGTCTACCCCATCACCATTCCGCCGCTGCGCGAGCGCGGCCGCGACGTGCTGCTGCTGGCCGGACGCCTGCTCGAAGTCAACCGCGCGCGCCTGGGCCTGCGCAGCCTGCGCCTGTCACCCGAGGCCAAGCAGGCGCTGCGCCGCTATGCCTGGCCGGGCAACGTGCGCGAGCTGGAGCAGGTGATCGGCCGCGCCGCGCTCAAGGCCGTGAGCCGCGGCGCCACGCGCACCGAGATCGTCACCCTCGGCGCCGAGCTGCTGGATCTGGACGCCGCGCCGGCGGCCGCTCCCGCCCCGTCGGCCGGCCACTTGGCGGCCGACGCGGCGGCCGAGGGCGCGGGCACCCTGCGCGAGCGCGTCGAAGCCTGCCAGCGCGCCGCCATCGAGCAGGCCCTGGCCGCGCACCGGGGGCGCTGGGCCGGCGCCGCGCGCGAGCTGGGCTTGGACCCGAGCAACCTGCACAAGCTGGCGCAGCGCCTGGGCTGTGCGCCGGCGCGCCAACGCTAGGCGTGCACCCGGCTGGCGCTCCAGCGCGCGCCCACCGCGTGAGCGGCGACCACCAGCAGGGTCGAGATCGCGATCATCACGATGCCCAGCGCCGACAGCTGGCCCCACAGGCCGTCGTCGGCAAAGGCCAGCACCTTGACCGCCAGCACCTCGCTGCCGGGGCGCGAGAGCACCACCGACAGGGTCAGCTCGCGCAGGAACATGGTGGCCATCAGGATCCACGCCGACACGATGCCCGGCACCAAGAGCGGCGCGATGATGCGGCGCAGCGTGGTCAGCTGGCTGGCGCCGCACACCAGCGAGGATTCCTCCAGGTGGCTGTGCACCTGAACGAAGGCGCTGGCCAGCGGCCGCACGCCGTAGGGTAGGTAGGTGGCGATGTAGCCGATCAGCAGCGCGGTGACGGTGGCGTACAGCGGCGTCTGCACGAAGAACCACATGAAGCCGATGCCGATGACGATGCCCGGAAACGAGAACGACAGGTAGGTCAGCGTCTCCAGCAGCGCCGCGCCCGGGGTGCGCAGCTTGACGATGACGTAGGCGATGAAGATCGACAGCAGCACCCCGATGCTGGCGCCCACCACGGCCAGGAACAGGCTGTTGCGCAGGGCCAGCAGGGCGGTGGCGTCGCTCAGCACCTCGGCCCAGTGCTGCCAGCTCATCTGCGCGAAGGCGGCGCGGCCGGGCACCATGACGTAGGGCACGAAGGAGGTGTACAGCAGCACCGCCACCGGCAGCACGATGACGACGAAGGACAGCAGCGCCACCGCCGCGAACAGCGGCCAGCGCCAGCGCCCCAGCGGCACCACGCTCGGCCGCCAGCCGCGGCTGGAGATGGTGACGAAGCGGCTGCCTTCGCCCGTCAGGCGCCGGTACACCCAGATCAGCCCGATGGCCACCAGCAGCGCGCTCATGCCCAGCGCCGCCGCCCGTCCGTAGTCGGGCGCAAAGCCGACCGAGATCATCTCGTACAGGTAGGTGGCCAGCACGTCCACCTGGCCCGGCGTGCCCAGCACGCGCGGCACCGCGTACGAGGCCAGGCTGCGCACGATGCCCAGCACGAAGGCGGCCAGGATGGCCGGGCGCAGCACCGGCAGCGTGATGCGCACGAGGGTGCGCCAACTGCCGGCGCCGAACACGCGCGAGGACTCCTCCAGCGAGACGTCGAACGAGGCCATGGCCGGCGCGATGATCAGGTAGGCGATGGGCATGTTCAAGAGCCCCTCGACCAGGATCATCCCGGGCAGCGAGTAGATGTTGAACGGCGCCGACTTCAGCCCCAGCGCGTCCATCAGCGCCAGGTTGATGAGGCCGTTGGACGGGTTGGCCAGCAGCGCCCAGCTGACCGAGAACAGCACGTGCGGAATCATCATCGGCACGATGGCCAGCACGCCGAACAAAAACTTGAACGGAATGTCGGTGCGCGTGTTCAGATAGGCCAGAAGCAGCGCCAGCAGCGTGGCCAGCGCGGTCGAGCCGACGACGAAGACCACCGTGTCCCACAGCACGCCCCACAGCGCCGGGTCGGTGTAGGCGACGGCGTACTTGCCGAGCGTGAAGTGGCCGAAGGCGTCCAGTCCCTGGGTGACGCTGCCCAGCGCCAGCATGGCCACCGGCGCGACGGTGAGCACGCCGACGATGAGGATCAGGGCCAGCGTCAGCCCGCGGCGTTGCGTGTTCATCGCGGCTAGGCGCTGACCAGCAGGCAGTGCTCGGGCCGCACCGCCAGGCTCACGGTGTCGCCCACCGCCAGGCGGCTGTCGGGCTCGGAGCGCGCCAGCAGCACGGTGGTGCCGACGCGCACCTCGGTGTCCAGCACCTCGCCCACGAACTCCAGCGACTCGATGCGACCGTGCAGCACGTTGCGGCCGTCGGGCAGGCTGCCGGGCTGCACCTGCAGGAACTCGGGGCGCAGGCACAGGGTCACGGCACTGCCGGCGGCGTGGGCGGCCGGTGCGCAGTCGATCGGGCCCAGCGCGCAGTCGACCTGCGTGAGGCCGTCGGTGTCGCCGCGCACGGTGGCGTCGATCAGGTTGGCGCGGCCGATGAAGTCGGCGACGAAGCGGTGGTCGGCCTGAAAGTAGATCTTGCGCGGCGAGCCGATCTCCACGATGCGCCCGGCGCGCATGACGGCGATCGAGTCCGACAGCGCCAGCGCCTCGACGCGGTCGTGCGTGACGTAGATGGCGGTGATGTCGAGCTGTCCCAGAAAGCGCCGCAGCTCCTTGCGCGTTTCCTCGCGCAGCTTGGCGTCCAGGTTGGACAGCGGCTCGTCGAACAGGATCACCTTGGGCTCGGCCACCAGCGCACGCGCCAGCGCCACGCGCTGCTGCTGTCCGCCCGACAGGCGCGTGGCCGAGCGCCGCTCCAGCCCCTCCAGCTGTACGAAGCGCAGCGCCTCGCCCACCCTGGCCAGGACCGCGTCGCGCCCCATGCCCCGCACCTGCAAGGGGTAGGCCACGTTGTCGAACACGCTCATGTGCGGCCAGATGGCGTAGGTCTGGAACACCATGCCCAAGCCGCGCTTTTCGGTCGGCACGGCGATGCCCTGGCGGCGCGACCACACCACCTGATCGCCGATGCGGATTTCGCCCTCGTCGGGCGTCTCCAGCCCGACGATGCAGCGCAGCAGGGTGGTCTTGCCGCAGCCGCTGGGGCCCAGCAGGGTGAAGATCTGGTTGGCCGGAATCACCAGATCGACCTGGTCCAGTGCCTTGACGCTGCGCCCCTCGGAGACGTAGTGCTTGCTCAGGCCTTCGACGCGGATTTCCATGGTGCTGAGTCGGTCGGCTGCGTCAACCCTTGAAGATCTGCTTGAACTGCGCGCCCCACTTCTGGATCTCGGCGTCGGGCAGGTCGCGGATCGCCAGCACCTTGACCTGGGCGATGCCTTCGATCGGCGGGTACACGCCCGGCGCCGCCACGTACTCGCCCACGTCCTTGGCCAGCATGCCGGCGGCCTTCTTGGACAGCCAGTAGTCCATGAAGGCGCGCCCGGCCGCCGGGTGCGGCGCCTTGGCCGTGAGCGCCATGGCGCGCGGCGTGCCCAGCAGCGGCTGGCCGCCGCGCGGCCCCCAGGCCAGCGGCGCGGGCGCCTTGGTGACGATGTACTTGGGCATCGAGATGGCGATCGCCTTCTCGCCGCTTTCCACCGGCGCCGGCGTCGGCCCGAAGCTGGCCACGAACATCGGCCGGTTGGCCGCCAGGCCCTTGACGAAGTCCATCCACGCGCCCTCGGACGCGAACACCTTTTCCTTCAGGCCGATCAGCCAGGAGATGGTGGAGGCGTGACTGGCCGGGTTGGCCATGACGATGCGGTTGGCCCACTTGGGGTCGGCCAGGTCTTCGTAGCGCTTGGGCGCGTCGGCCGCCTGCACGTGCTGGGTGTTGTAGAGATAGGAGACGTATTCGACGCCGAACAGCTGGATGGTGTCGTCGGGCCGCGTCCAGTCGGGGTAGTCGGCCGCGGCCGGCGAGCGGTAGGGCGCCAGCATGCCGTTGGCCTTGAGCAGTTCCAACACTGGCTGCGGCGCCTGCACCACGTCGGCCAGCAGCTTGCCGGCGCGCGCCTCGGTGGCCACGGTGGAGACGAACTTGGAGCTGGAGATGCGCGTGTACTCGCCCTTGATGCCGGTGTCCTGGTCGAACGCCTCCATGATCGGCTTGACCGCCGTGATGTTGGCGTAGAACACGGCCGTGCCTTCGGCCTTGGCCTTGGCCAGGTCGGCGCCGCCCTGCGCCTGCGCGGCGGGCAGGGCGCCGGCCAGGCCGGCGGCGCCCGCCAGTTGAAGAACGCGACGTCGATCCATGGGGGACATGCTGGCTCCTTGTGTGTGCGTTGATGTCGGCGCGCACGCCCGGGGGTGGCGCGCCGTGGCCACGTCGGCGCACGCCGGGGCGTGGGCGGTGGCGGGGCCAGTCTAGCAAGCTCGCTGGCCGGCGCCACCGTGCTTTCATGGATGCGGCTCGGCGCGGGCGGGCGTCGTGGCACCGCGCGGCGATGCCGCGATGGCGTCGGCCGCCGCCACCGCGTGCGCCAGGTCGGGCTGCAGGTCGGCCTGGATCAGGGGCAGCAGGCCGCAGCGGCGTGCCATATCCAGCGGCTGGGCGGCCAGGCCGCTGGCGATCAGCCGCACGCCCCGGGCCTGGCAGCTGCGCGCCAGGCTCAGCAGGGCGTCGGCGCCGGTCGAGTCCAGGTACATCACGCGCTCGAAGTCCAGCACCAGCACCCGCGCGGGCAACTCATCCTGCAGGTCTTCCACCAGCGGGGCCGAGCCGAAGAACAGCGCGCCCGACAGGCGCCGCACCTGCACCTGCCCGGCTTCCGCCGCCAGCTCGGGCGGCGCCAGCACGTCGGCGCGCGACAGCCGGGCGATGCGCACGATGAAGGTCACGCAGGCGGCCAGGATGCCCAGTTGCACCGCCACCGTCAGATCGAAGATCACCGTCAGCAAGAACACCGACAGCAGCGTGATGCGATAGGGCAGCGTGAGCGCGCGCAGGTGCGCGAAGGCGCGCCATTCGCCCATGTTCCAGGCCACGAACATCAGGATGGCCGCCAGCGTGGCCAGCGGGATCGAGGCCGCCAGCGGCGCCGCCACCAGAATGACCGCCAGCAGCACCAGCGCATGCACGATGCCGGCAATGGGGCTGGTGGCGCCGCTCTTGACGTTGGTGACGGTGCGCGCGATGGTGCCGGTGGCCGGCATGCCGCCGAACAGTGGCGCCGCCACGTTGGCGATACCCTGCGCCATCAACTCCTGGTTGGGGTCGTGCCGCTCGCCGATCATGCCGTCGGTCACGCGCGCGCACAGCAGCGATTCGATGGCGCCCAGCAGCGCCAGCGTGATGGCCGGCAGCAGCAGAAAGCGCGCCGTCTCCCAGCTGAACTCGGGCAGCGCGAACGCCGGCAGCGCCGCCGGGATGCCGCCGAAGCGCGAGCCGATGGTCTCCACCGGCAGCTTGAGCAGCCCCACCGCCGCCGTGGCCACGACCAGCGCCACGATCGAGCCCGGCACCCGGCTCAGCTTGCCGCTGAAGGGCACGCGCGGCGCCAGCGCCGGCATGGCGTGCTGCCAGGCGACGATGATCACCAGCGACAGCGCCGCCACCCCCAGTGCCCACGGGTTGAGGGTGTGCACATGCCCCCACAGCGCGCCCAGGATGCCGAAGAAGTCGCCCGGCATCTTGGGAATGGCGAGGCCCAGGAAGTCCTTCACCTGCGACAGCCCGATCAGCACCGCGATGCCGTTGGTGAAGCCGATGATCACCGCGATTGGGATGAAGCGCACCAGCGTGCCCAGCCTGAACAGGCCCATCAGAAACAGCAGCACGCCCGACAGCAGGGTGGCGATGATCAGGTTGGCCACGCCGTAGCGCTGCACGATGCCGTAGACGATGACGATGAAGGCCCCCGCCGGCCCACCGATCTGCACCCGGCAGCCGCCCAGCGCCGAGATCAGAAAGCCCGCGATGATGGCCGTGAAGATGCCCGCCTGCGGCGGCAGGCCCGAGGCGATGGCGAAGGCCATGGCCAGCGGCAGCGCCACCACGGCCACCGTCAGGCCGGCCCCGATGTCGGCCATCAGGCGCGCACGGTTATAGCCCGCAAGGGCGTCGATGATTCGAGGGTGAAAGCTGAAGAACACGGCCACTGCTCCGGACGATGGGACGAGAACGACGGACACACGGAAGGTGCCGCTGCGCCGGAGGCCCACAGTGCCGCAGCCGCGTGATGAAGCGGCGGCGGCGTGTCAGTGGCGGTGCGATGAGCATGGACGCGGAAGGCGGTGTTCGCCCGCAGTGTATGCCCAGGGATTGGCGTGCGTTCGGTGCGGGTGGCGGAGCGCGACGGACCGATTCGGTATTCTTCGGTGGCGCGGCCAGTGTCGCGCGCCGCCCCATGCCTTCATCCGCCTGGTTCACCCGCCGCCGTCTGCTGCGCGGCGCCCTGCGCGCCAGCACCATGGCGCTGCTGCCGCCCCACCTGCAGCGGGCGCTGGCGCAGGCGCCGACGCGTGCGGGCACGCTGGCCGACATCCGGCACGTGGTGCTGCTGATGCAGGAAAACCGCTCCTTCGACCATTACTTCGGCACCTTGGCCGGCGTGCGCGGCTTCGGCGATCCGAACGCGCTGCGGCTGGCCGAAGGGCGCAGCGTGTTTCATCAGCCCGACGCGGTCAATCCGCTGGGCTACCTGCTGCCCTTTCACCTGGACACCGCGACCAGCAGCGCGCAAAAACTGCCTTCGACCAGCCATGCCTGGGCGGTGCAGCACCAGGCCTGGAACGGTGGGCGCATGGACCAGTGGGTGAGCGCCCACCGCCAGGCCGACGGCGCGCGCGGGCCCTACACCATGGGCTACTTCGAGCGCGCCGACATCCCGTTTCACCACGCGCTGGCCGAGGCCTTCACCCTGTGCGACGCCTATCACGCCTCGGTCATGGGCCCCACCTGGCCCAACCGGCTCTATGCCATGACCGGCACGATCGACGCCGAGGGCATGGACGGCGGCCCGATGATCCGCAACCAGGCGCCCGCCGATGGCCTGCGCTGGATGACGTATGCCGAGCGGCTGCAGCAGGCCGGCGTGCCCTGGCGCGTGTACGAGCACTCGCCCAAGGGCCGGCCCTTCAACATGCTCAAGCTGTTCGCGCGCTTTCGCGATGCGCCCGCCGGCGCGCCGCTGCGCGCCCGGGGCCTGCCCGCACCCAGCGAGGACGAATTCGAGTGGGACGTGCGCCACGACCGGCTGCCCGCCGTGTCCTGGCTGTTGCCGCCGTTTGCCGCCTCCGAGCACCCCGACGCCATGCCGGCCGCCGGCGCCGACTTCATCGCCCGCAAGCTCGATGCGCTGGCGGCCAACCCGCGGGTCTGGGCCAGGACTGCCCTCATCCTGAACTACGACGAGAACGACGGCCTGTTCGACCACGTGCCGCCGCCCGTGCCGCCGGCCGGCACGCCGGGCGAGTTCGTCGGCGGCCTGCCGATTGGCGGCGGCTTTCGCGTGCCCTGCATCCTGATCTCGCCCTGGACGGCGGGCGGCTGGGTGTGCAGCCAGCCCTTCGACCACACCTCGGTGCTGCAGTTTCTGGAGCGCGTCACCGGCGTGCGCGAACCCAACATCACGGACTGGCGCCGCCGCACCTTTGGCGACCTCACGTCGGCGTTCCGCTTTCGCGAGTCCAGTCTCGGCTGGCCCGCGCTGCCCGATGCCGCGCCGCTGCTGCAGCGCGCACGCCAAGAGGTGGCGAGCTTGCCGGCGCCTTTGATACCGCAGGCCGATCAAAGTCTGCCCCAGCAGGCGCCGGGTAGCCGCCGATCCGTTCCGAGGTAGGCGTTTTTGCTCCCTCGCCCCAAAGGGGCGAGGGAGCAAAACCGGGGCGAGGACGAACGGGCCGCGCGTCAGCGCACCCGCATCCCCGGCTGCGCCCCAGCAGTCGGCTCCAGCACGTAAATGCCCGGCTGCGCCTTTTCATCACCGTGGCTGGCGGCCAGCACCATGCCTTCGCTGACGCCGAACTTCATCTTGCGCGGCGCCAGGTTGGCCACCAACACCGTGAGCTTGCCTTTCAGGTCTTCGGGTTTGTAGGCGCTGGCGATGCCGCTGAACACGTTGCGCATGCGGCCTTCGCCGGCGTCCAGCGTCAGGCGCAAGAGCTTGGTCGAGCCTTCGACCGCCTGGCAGTCGACGATGCGGGCGATGCGCAGGTCGATTTTGGCGAAGTCGTCGATGGTGATGGTGGGCGCCAGTGCTTCGCCACCGGGCACCGTTGCTTCTGAATTCGTAGCTGTTGGCGCTTGCTGCACGGGCGCTGGAGGCTCGAACAAGGCATCGAGCTGCTTGATGTCCACGCGCTGCATCAGGTGCTTGTACTCGCCGATCTGCCAGCCGGCGCCCAGCGGCTTGGCCGCGTCGGCCAGGCGCGCGGGCGGCTCCATCAAGAACTGCGCCACCTCGGCGGCCAGGCGCGGCAGGATGGGCGCCAGGTAGATCGTGAGCACGCGGAAGGCCTCGATGCAGGTGCTGCACACGTCGTGCAGGCGCTCGGCCTGCTCGGGCTTCTTGGCCAGCTCCCAGGGCTTGTTGGCGTCGACGTAGGCGTTCACGCGGTCGCACAGGGCCATCACCTCGCGCACGGCCTTGCCGTAGTCGCGTTGCTCGTACAGGCTGGCGATGTCGTCCCGCGCGCCCTGCAGCGCCTGCAGCAGCGCCTGGCCGTCGCCGGACACCGTGCCCAGCCGGCCACCGAAGCGCTTGCCGATGAAGCCGGCGGCGCGGCTGGCGATGTTGACGTACTTGCCGATGAGGTCGGCGTTGACGCGCGCCATGAAGTCGTCGGCGTTGAAGTCGATGTCCTCGTTGCGCCCCGACAGCTTGGCCGCCAGGTAGTAGCGCAGCCACTCGGGGTTCATGCCCAGCTCCAGGTACTTGAGCGGATCCAGCCCGGTGCCGCGGCTCTTGCTCATCTTCTCGCCGTTGTTGACGGTGAGAAAGCCGTGCACGAACACGTTGTCGGGCACCTTGCGGCCGCTGAACTTGAGCATGGCCGGCCAGAACAGGGTGTGGAAGGTGATGATGTCCTTGCCGATGAAGTGGTACTGCTCCAGGCCCGGCTGCGCCAGGTAGGCGTCGTAGTCCTGGCCGCGCTTGCCCAGCAGGTTTTTCAGGCTGGCCAGGTAGCCGATGGGGGCGTCCAGCCAGACGTAGAAATACTTGCCCGGCGCGTCGGGGATCTCGATGCCGAAGTAGGGCGCGTCGCGCGAGATGTCCCAGTCGCCCATCTTGAAGGCGCCGTCCTCGCCCGGCTCGATCCATTCGCGCACCTTGTTGGCCACCTCGGGCTGCAGGCGCTGCGTCCACTGCTGCAAAAAGGCGATGCAGCGCGCGTCCGACAGCTTGAAGAAGAAGTGCTCGCTGGTCTTCAGCTCGGGCCGCGCGCCGGTCAGGGCCGAGTAGGGCTCGATCAGCTCGGTGGGCGCGTACACCGCGCCGCACACCTCGCAGTTGTCGCCGTACTGGTCCTTGGCGTGGCAGTTGGGGCACTCGCCCTTGATGAAGCGGTCGGGCAGGAACATGCCCTTTTGCGGGTCGTAGAACTGCTCGATGGTGCGCGTCTCGATCAGGCCGGCGGCCTTCAGGTCGCGGTAGATGGCCTGCGAGATCTCGGTGTTCTCGGGGCTGTGCGTGCTGTGCCAGTTGTCGAAGCCGATCAGAAAGCCGTCCAGGTACTGCTTGCGCCCGGCGGCGATGCCGGCCACGAACTGCTCGGGCGTCAGGCCCGCCTTCTCGGCCGCGATCATGATCGGCGCGCCGTGCGCGTCGTCGGCGCCCACGAAGTTGACCGCATTGCCCTGCATTCTCTGGTGCCGCACCCAGATGTCGGCCTGGATGTATTCCATGATGTGGCCGATGTGGAACTTGCCGTTGGCGTACGGCAGGGCGGTGGTGACGAAGAGCTGGCGGGGAGCGGACATGGCGGCGGGCAAGGAGTGCGCGGCAAAACCGGGCATTTTAGGGTGCGGGCCGCCGCGCCCGGTGTTGCGCGGTGCGGGGCTCAGCGGCGCCGCTCGGGCCAGTCGAAGAAGCGGCAGATCGCCTGGCTCTGCGCCATGGCGTCGGCGCGGCCCAGGCGCATCAGCTCCTGCGTGAAGGCGGACTCGAACAGCAGGTAGGTGGCCAGGCCCGCGCCGTGCGCGCCGCCCGCGCCGCGGTGCATGCCCAGCATGGCCAGCAGCGCGCGGGCCGAGCGCGGCAGCTCGTCCAGGTGCTGCGTGGCCAGATCGTCCAGCCGGCGCGAGGGTGTGATGACCAGCAGATCGATCGGCTGCAGCCCGGTCTGCGCGCGGCGCTCGGGCTCGACCAGCGACAGCACGTGGTTGAGCCGCGTCAGGTGTTCGGCGTCGCCGGCCAGGGTGTCCAGAAACACGCTGGACAGCGCGTGGCTGGCCACCTGGGCCAGCGAGGGGTAGCCCGGGTCGCTTGCCGCGCCGTTGCCCTCGGCCTCGCGCGCGCCGCCCACGCCGATGGCCAGCACGCGCTGCGCGCCCAGATGGATCGCCGGCGCGATGGGCATCAGCTGGCGCATCGAGCCGTCGCCGTAGTAGCCGGCGTGCCCCTCGACCTCCACCCGCGAGGCCGGAAACAGGAAGGGGATGGCGGCCGAGGCCATCACGTGGTCCACCGTGATGGCGGTGCGCAGCGCGCGCCGGCGCACGCGGCTCCAGTCCTGCTGGGTTTCGGCGGCGTCGTAGAAGGTGATGTGCTCGTCGCTGCTGTAGCACGAGCTGGTGAGCGCCACGGCGCGCAGATGGCCGCCCGCCAGCAGGCCGGGCAGGCGCTGCAGCGGCAGCTGCTCATGCAGCAGCTCGCGCAGCGGCGCGTTGTCCAGCAGCGAGCGCGGCTGCAGCGTGCGCCCCTGGCGGCCCGACCACCAGCCCGCCATGAACAGGCCCAGCCAGTGCATGCCGCCGCGCAAGGCGTCGCGCGCGTCGACCCGGTAGACCTGGTGCGAGCCCATGTGGCCCCACACCCGCGCCAACTGCGCCACGCCGTGGTGAAAGCGGTCGGCCGCGCAGGCCAGGGCCATGGCGTTGATGGCGCCCGCCGAGGTGCCGACCACGATGTCGAAGGGCAGGCCGTGCTGGCCGGGGTGGCTGCGCCGGCGCAGCGCCGCGATGGCTTGCAGCACCCCCACCTGGTAGGCCGCGCGCGCGCCGCCGCCGGTCAGCAGCAGGGCGGTGCCGGGCCGGGCGGCGGGCTGGGGCATATTCATGGTGGGCATGGGGTCAAGGGCGCGGGCCCGAACGATCGGGGCGCGCCGGCAAATAGACTACGGCTTTCAAAAAAGGTCAATCCATGAGCATTCAGCAACAAGACGTGCAGCAGGCGGTGCAGGCCGTGATCGATCCGGCCACTGGGCAGGGCCTGCTGGAGCTGGCGCAGATGAAGAACCTGCAGGTCGACGGCGCCGATGTGTCGTTCGACATCGAGCTGGCCTATCCGGCGCAAAGCCAGCACGCGGCGCTGCGCCAGGCGCTGGTGGCCGCCGTGCGCGCGCTGCCGGGCGCGGGCAACGTGTCGGTGCACATCGCCACCCGGGTGGACGCGCACGCCGCGCAGCGCGGGCTGCCGCTGCTGCCGCAGGTCAAGAACATCGTGGCCGTGGCCTCGGGCAAGGGCGGCGTGGGCAAGAGCACCACCACCGCCAACCTGGCGCTGGCGCTGGCCGCCGAGGGCGCGCGCGTCGGCGTGCTGGACGCCGACATCTACGGCCCCAGCCAACCCATCATGCTGGGCATTCACGGCCGGCCCGAAAGCCGCGACGGCAAGAGCATGGAGCCCATGAACGGCCACGGCCTGCAGGTGATCTCGATCGGCTTTCTGGTCGACCAAGACCAGGCGATGGTCTGGCGCGGGCCGATGGCCACGCAGGCGCTGGACCAGTTGCTGCGCCAGACCCACTGGCACGACCTGGACTACCTGATGGTCGACATGCCGCCGGGCACGGGCGACATCCAGCTCAGCCTGAGCCAGCGCGTGCCGCTGTCGGGCGCGGTCATCGTCACCACGCCGCAGGACATCGCGCTGGCCGATGCGCGCAAGGCGGTGACCATGTTCGAGAAGGTGGGCGTGCCCATCCTGGGCCTGGTCGAGAACATGGCCGTGCACGTGTGCTCCCACTGCGGTCACGCCGAGCACATCTTCGGCGCCGATGGCGGCAAGCGCTACGCGGCCGAGAAGGGGCTGGACTACCTGGGCGCGCTGCCGCTGGCGCTGTCCATCCGCGAGCAGGCCGATTCGGGCACGCCCACCGTGGTGGCCGAGCCCGATGGCGAGGTCGCCGCCACCTACCGGCAGATGGCGCGCCAGATGGCCATCGAACTGGCGCGGCGCACGCGCAACGCGACGGGCAAGCTGCCCACGATCACGCTTTCGCGCGACACCTGATCGTTCTCGGCCATGCATTTCGTGTGACGGGCGGCCACGGCACCGGGAAAACGCGGGCGATGGGCCGCCGTCGGCCGTCAGGATTAGTGCCAAAGTGTAATTGTTTGCGCAGGTGTTTTGTCGTAGGGTAGATGCCTTGGACAACTGCCTCGCGCCATGAACTCGCTCGACCTCCGATCGCTTGCGGACTGGACCGGCCCGGTGATGGTGAACGGCGCCGTCGTGGCGGCCGCGCTGGTGGTCCTGCTGCTGGCGCTGGCCTGGCTGTGGTGGCCGCGCAAGAGCCGGCCCGCCGCCGAGCAGAGCGTCAGCTCGTCGGCGCGCTTTGCCGCCATGGCGCCCATCGACGAGGAGCAGGTGGCGCTGCTGCGCTATCTGCACGATGCCTTTCCCGAGGGGGCGGTGCTGTTTCGCCCGCCGCTGGGGCGCTTCCTGACGGTGCGCAGCGGCCGTGATCGCCAGTCGGCGCGCCGCTGGCTGGACCACGCGCAGGTGGATTTTTTGTTGTGCGACGAAGAGGGCCGGCCGCAATACGCCTTCGAGGTCGACCTGCTGCGCACGCGCGACGACCCGCTGGCCCAGCGCCGCCTGGCCGAAAAAAATCACGCGCTGCGCACGGCCGGCATCCGCCTCATCCGCTTCAAGGGGGCGCTGTCGAGCTGGCCGCTGCCCGAGGTGCTGCGCGAGCGCGTGCTGGCCGCGGCGCGGCCCACGCCGTCGTCGGGCTTTGGCGCCAGCGGCTATGCCAGCTCCGGTTTTTCGCGCGGCGGCGACGCCTCGGGCTTTGCCCCGTCGGGCTTCACGCCTTCGGGCTTCGAGGGCTCGCAGCCGCCGCGTGCGGCCGGCGTGCCCTCGGGCGTGATGAGCCTGACCGATCTGGCGGGCCTGGCGCCCGCCAACCAGGAAGACCCGTGGCAGACGGTGCGCAAGCGCTCTTGATTTTGTAGCGCGTAGCGCTCAGTGCGCGGCCTGCTCGCGCTCGCGCAGCCGAAAGCGCTGGATCTTGCCGGTGGCGGTCTTGGGCAATTCGCTGACGAACTCGATCTGGCGCGGGTACTTGTAGGGCGCCAGCCGCGTCTTGACGAAGGCCTTCAGTTCCTCCTCGGTCGCCGTCGCGCCGGGCTTGAGCGTGACGAAGGCCTTGGTCTTGATCAGGCCCTCGGCGTCGGCCACGCCGATCACGGCGGCCTCCAGCACCGCCGGGTGCTGCACCAGCGTGGCCTCGACCTCGAACGGGCTGACGTACACGCCGCTCACCTTCAGCATGTCGTCGCTGCGCCCGCCGTAGGTGTAGCTGCCGTCCTCGTTGCGCACGTACTTGTCGCCGCTCTTGGTCCAGCCGCCCTGGAAGGTCTCGCGCGTCTTGGCGCGGTTGCCCCAGTACATCATGGCGGCGCTGGGGCCCTGGATGTACAGGTCGCCCGGCTCGCCGTCGGGCACCGGCTGGCCGTGGTCGTCGCGCAGCTCGACCGTGTAGCCCGGCACCGGCCAGCCGGTGCTGCCGTAGCGCACCCGATCGGGTCGGTTGGACAGGAAGATGTGCAGCATCTCGGTGGAGCCGATGCCGTCGACGATGTCGACGCCGAAATGCGCCTTGAAGCGCTCGCCCAGCTCGGCTGGCAGCGCCTCGCCGGCGGACGACACCAGGCGCAGCGCCACCCGATCGCGCGGCGGCAGGGCGGGGTCGGCCAGCATGCCGGCAAAGCCCGTCGGGGCGCCGTAGAACACCGTCGGCTTGAGGCCGCCCACGCCGCCGGTCAGGCGCTTGAAGGTGGCCGCGGGCGTGGCGCGCTCGGCCATCAGCAGGGTGGTGGCGCCCACGCTCATCGGAAAGCTGAGGCCGTTGCCCAGGCCGTAGGCGAAGAACAGCTTGGCGGCCGAAAAGCCGACGTCGTCCTCGCGCAGCCGCAGCACGCCCTTGCCGTACAACTCGCAGGTCCAGTAGGGGTTGGCGTGCGAATGCACCGTGCCCTTGGGCCGGCCGGTGGAGCCGCTGGAATACAGCCAGAAGCCCGGGTCGTCGGCCTGCGTGGCCGCGGGCTTGGCCAGCGGCGCGTGCGCGGCGACGAAGGCCGAGAAATCGATCTGCCCCGGCTGCAGCGGCGCCAGCGGGTGCGAGACGATCACGCGCTGTACCTCGTGGTCGCTCTTGACCATGGCGGCCGTGAGCGTGGGCAGCAGCGCGCCCGACACCAGCACCGCCTGGGCGCGCGAATGCTCCAGCATGTAGGCGTAGTCGTCGGCCGTGAGCAGGGTGTTGACGGCCACCGGCACCAGCCCGGCGTACAGGCTGCCCAAGAAGGCCACCGGCCAGTCCAGCCCGTCGTGCATCAGCAGCAGCACGCGCTCCTCGCGGCGCAGCAGCAGGCCCAGCAGGCCGGCGGCCAAGCCGCGCACGCGCTCGTCGAGCTGGCCGTAGCTCAGGCTGCCGCTGTCGTCGACGAAGGCGGCCTTGTCGGGGCGCTGGGCGTTGGCGGCCAGCAGGTGGGCGGCAAAATTGAAGCGCTCGGGTGGCGCGGCGACGGTGGGGGTGGTCATGAAAGGGTCTCCGGGCGGGGCCGACGACGGCTGGCCCGCGATGCACAATGAATTATTGTGCTGATTATCTTACATGCAATAAAATGCATGTCAAGATTCGACCTGCCGCCAACCTGCCCCGGGAATCTCGCATGAACACCACGACGACGACCGAACTCGCGGTTGCCACCGCGCCCGAGCCCGAGACCCGCCACCCCTTCCTGCTGGCGCTGGGCGAGCGCGTGCGCGAGCAGCGCGCGCGCCGCGGCATGACACGCAAGGCGGTGGCGCTGGCGGCCGATGTGTCCGAGCGCCACCTGGCCAACCTCGAATACGGCATGGGCAATGCCTCCATCCTGGTGCTGCTGCAGGTGGCGCGGGCCCTGCAGTGCGAGCTGAGCGAGCTGCTGGGCGACGTCACCACCTCCTCGCCCGAGTGGCTGCTGATTCGCGAGCTGCTGGCCGGCCGCGGCGAGGCCGAGCTGCGCCAGGCCCGCGAGGCACTGGGCCACCTGTTCCAGGACCCGGGCGCGTCGCGGCGCGCGCGCGGCACGCGCATCGCGCTGATCGGCCTGCGCGGGGCGGGCAAGTCCACGCTGGGGCGGCGCCTGGCCGAGGACCTGGGCTACGCCTTCATCGAGCTGAGCCGCGAGATCGAGCAGTTCGCTGGCTGCGGCATCCACGAGATCCACAACCTGTACGGCACCCACGCCTACCGCCGCTACGAGCGCCGCGCGCTGGAAGAAGCCCTGCAGATCTACCCCGAGGTGGTCATCGCCACCCCGGGCGGCCTGGTGTCCGACGCGGCCAACTTCAACCTGCTGCTGGAGCATTGCCTGACGATCTGGCTGCAGGCCTCGCCGACCGACCACATGGCGCGCGTGGCGGCGCAGGGCGACCTGCGCCCGATGGCCGCCAGCACCGAGGCGATGGAAGACCTCAAGCGCATCCTGGCCGGGCGCTCGGCCTTCTACGCCAAGGCCGACCTGCGCCTGGACACCAGTCAGGGCAGCGAGGACGAGGCCTTTGCCCGCCTGCGCCGCCTGACGCGCGAGGCCATTGGCCAGCCGGTTTGAAAAGATGCATTAAATTGCATTGACTCGAACCAAAACATGCAATATGATGCATGCATTGCTCGGGTAGGGGCCCATCAGCCAGGCCCGGGTTTTCCAAGGCCGCAGTCCCACTTCATCCAGGAGCCCTCGCCGTGAACGCCCCCCTGCCCAACCCCAAGGTCGACTACCGCACCGACCCCAGCCACTACCACCACGTCAAGCTGTCCTTCGACGGCGCCGTCGCCACGCTGGCGATCGACATCGACGAGGACGCGGGCATCCGCCCCGGCTACAAGCTCAAGCTCAACAGCTACGACCTGGGGGTCGACATCGAGCTGCACGACGCGCTGCAGCGCGTCCGCTTCGAGCACCCCGAGGTGCGCAGCGTGGTCGTCACCAGCGGCAAGGACCGCGTGTTCTGCTCGGGCGCCAACATCTTCATGCTGGGCCTGTCCAGCCACGCCTGGAAGGTCAACTTCTGCAAGTTCACCAACGAGACGCGCAACGGCATCGAGGACAGCAGCCGGCACAGCGGCCTGAAGTTCATCGCCGCGCTCAACGGCGCCTGCGCCGGCGGCGGCTACGAGCTGGCCCTGGCCTGCGACGACATCGTGCTGGTCGACGACCGCAGCAGCAGCGTCAGCCTGCCCGAGGTGCCGCTGCTGGGCGTGCTGCCCGGCACCGGCGGCCTGACGCGCGTGACCGACAAGCGCCACGTGCGCCACGACCTGGCCGACATCTTCTGCACCACCAGCGAAGGCGTGCGCGGCCAGAAGGCGGTCGACTGGCGCCTGGTGGACGCCATCGCCAAGCCGGCGCAGTTCGCGGGCTTCGTTGCCGAGCGCGCCGCCAAGCTGGGTGAAAAAAGCGACCGGCCCGCGTCCGGCAAGGGCGTGCCGCTGCCGAAAGTGCAGCGCACCGAGACGGCCGACGGCATCGCCTACCAGCACGTCAACGTCGCCATCGACCGCGCGCGGCGCGTGGCCACGCTGACGGTCAAGGCGCCGACGGGCGCGCAGCCGGGCGACGTGGCCGGCATCGAGGCCACCGGCGCCGCCTGGTGGCCGCTGGCCATGGCGCGCGAGCTGGACGACGCCATCCTGCACCTGCGCACCAACGAGCTGGACATCGGCACCTGGCAGCTCAAGACCGAGGGCGACGCCGCCGCCGTGCTGGCCAGCGACGCGCTGATGCAGGCCAACCAAAAGCACTGGTTCGTGCGCGAGACGCTGGGCATGCTGCGCCGCACGCTGGCGCGGCTCGATGTGTCCTCGCGCAGCCTGTTCGCGCTGATCGAGCCGGGCTCGTGCTTTGCCGGCACCCTGGCCGAGCTGGCCTTCTGCGCCGACCGCGCCTACATGCTGGCCTTGCCCGACGAGCCCGCCAAGGCGCCGCGGCTGCAGTTGAACGAGCTGAACTTCGGCGCCTATCCCATGGTCAACGGCCAGTCGCGCCTGGCGCGCCGCTTCTATGAAGAAGAAGCGCCGCTGGCCGCCGCCCGCGCCGCCATCGGCCAGCCCCTGGATGGCGAAGCGGCCGACCAGCTGGGCCTGATCACCGCCGCGCCCGACGACATCGACTGGGACGACGAGGTGCGCATCGCGCTGGAAGAGCGCGCCGCCATGAGCCCCGATGCCCTCACGGGCCTGGAGGCCAACTTGCGCTTCGCCCAGAAAGAGAACATGCTGACCCGCATCTTCGGCCGCCTGACCGCCTGGCAAAACTGGATCTTCCAGCGCCCCAACGCCGTCGGCGAGCACGGTGCGCTCAAGGTCTACGGCAAGGGCGACAAGGCCCAGTTCGACTGGAACCGCGTCTGACGGCGCGCGTCACCCTGGTTTCAAGCAAAAAGTGGTTGCAGCGCCCGCCAATCAAGCGCGAACAGCTATTGATTTGATAGTTTTCGGTCCATCTTTCGATTCCTTCAGGAGACCCTCATGAGCAGCATCGACTACAGCCAGAAGATTCCCAACAACGTCAACCTGTCCGAAGACCGCACGCTGCAGCGCGCGCTGGAGAGCTGGCAGCCCGACTACCTGAAGTGGTGGCAGGACATGGGCCCCGACGGCTCGCACGGCTTCGACGTCTACCTGCGCACCGCCACCAGCGTCGATCCGCAGGGCTGGGCGCACTTCGACTACGTCAAGATGCCCGAGTACCGCTGGGGCATCTTCCTCAACCCGGCCGAGCAGGACCGCAAGATCCACTTCGGCGACCACCTGGGCGAGGCCGCCTGGCAGGACGTGCCCGGCGAGCACCGCGCCAACCTGCGCCGCATCATCGTCACCCAGGGCGACACCGAGCCGGCCAGCGTCGAGCAGCAGCGCCACCTGGGCCTGACGGCGCCCAGCATGTACGACCTGCGCAACCTGTTCCAGGTCAACGTCGAGGAAGGCCGCCACCTGTGGGCCATGGTCTACCTGCTGCACAAATATTTTGGCCGCGACGGCCGCGAAGAGGGCGAGGCGCTGCTGGAGCGCCGCAGCGGCCAGGAGGACAACCCGCGCATCCTGCAGGCCTTCAACGAGAAGACGCCCGACTGGCTGTCCTTCTTCATGTTCACCTACTTCACCGACCGCGACGGCAAGTTCCAGCTGTGCGCGCTGGCCGAAAGCAGCTTCGATCCGCTGGCCCGCACCACCAAGTTCATGCTGACCGAAGAAGCGCACCACATGTTCGTCGGCGAGTCGGGCGTCAGCCGCGTCATCCAGCGCACGGTGGACATGATGAACCAGCTCAAGACCGACGATGTGCAGAAGCTGCGCAACGCCGGCGTGATCGACCTGCCCACGCTGCAGCGCTACCTGAACTTCCACTTCAGCGTCACGATCGACCTGTTCGGCGCCGACGAGTCGAGCAACGCCGCCACTTTCTACAGCACGGGCCTGAAGGGCCGCTTCGAGGAAGGCAAGCGCGCCGACGACCACATCCTGAAGGGCCAGCACTACAAGGTGCTGAACGTGGTGGACGGCAAGCTGGTCGACAAAGACGTGCCCATGCTCAACGCCCTGAACGAGGTGCTGCGCGACGACTACATCAAGGACTCGGTGGGCGGCGTGACGCGCTGGAACCGCGTGATCGAGAAGGCCGGCATCCCGTTCCGCCTGACGGTGCCGCACAAGGCCTTCAACCGCCGCATCGGCGCGCTGGCCGGCGTGCGCGTCAGCCCCGAGGGCCAGGTGGTGAGCGAGGCCGAGTGGAACGCCAAGGTGAAGGACTGGCTGCCCACCGCCGAAGACCGTGCCTACGTCACCAGCCTGATGGGCCGCGTGGTCGAGCCCGGCAAGTTCGCCGGCTGGATCGCCCCGCCGGTGATGGGCATCAACCGCCAGCCGGTGGACTTCGAGTACGTGCGTTTTAATTGAGGACGCGCAGGGCGCGGGTGCGCTGTGGCCCGCGTCCCGCGCCTGAACCGCAGGGGTTGAAGAACCATGGACACCCGAACCAACACCACGCTGCTCAAGCAGCACCTGATCGACCCGGCCATCTGCATCCGCTGCGGCGCCTGCGAGGCGGCGTGCCCTATTCAGGCGATCTCGCACGACGCCAACAACTACGTCGTCGATCCGTCCATCTGCGAGAAGTGCCTGGCCTGCATCCCGGTCTGCCCCACCGGCGCCATCGACAACTGGCGCATGGTGCCCACCGCGCGCGCCTATGCGCTGGACGAGCAGTTCGGCTGGTTCGAGCTGCCCGAGGAGCTGACGCCGGCGCAGCTGGCCGAGTTCGGCGCCGAGCTGCCGGACGAGGCCGCGGCGGCCGATGAGGCGCCGCAGACGCTGGCCCAGGCCGAGGCCGCGCTGGCCGTCGAGCCGGCGTCGGGCGACTCCGCCCCCGCCAGCCCCGCCGGCGGCTACACCGCCCGCACGCCACCCTGGTCGGCCGCGCACGCCTACGTCAACCTGTATGGCGCGCGCGCGGCGCACAAGACGGTGACCGCCACCTGCGTGGGCAACGTGCGCGTCACTGAGGTCGGCAAGCAGTACGACACCCACCACATCATCCTGGACTTCGGCGCCATGCCCTTCCCGGTGTTGGAGGGTCAGTCCATCGGCGTCATCGCGCCGGGGCTGGACGCGCGTGGCCAGCCGCACTTCGCGCGGCAATATTCGGTGGCCAGCGCGCGCAACGGCGAGCGGCCGGGCTACAACAACGTCTCGCTCACCATCAAGCGCGTGCTGGAGGACTACGAAGGCAACCCGGTGCGCGGCGTGGCCAGCAACTTCATGTGCGACCTGAAGGTGGGCGACAAGGTCGAGGTCATCGGCCCCTTCGGCTCCACCTTCCTGATGCCCAATCACCCGAAGAGCCACATCGTGATGATCTGCACCGGCACCGGCAGCGCGCCCATGCGCGCTATGACCGAGTGGCGCCGGCGCCTGCGCAAGAGCGGCAAGTTCGACGGCGGGCGCCTGCTGCTGTTCTTCGGCGCGCGCTCCAAGGAAGAGCTGCCCTATTTCGGCCCCTTGCTGAGCCTGCCGCGCGACTTCATCGACCTGAACTTCGCCTTCAGCCGCACCTCCGGCCAGCCCAAGACCTATGTGCAGGATCGCCTGCGCGAGCGCGCCGCCGACCTGGCGCCGCTGCTGCAAGACGCCAACTGCTACTTCTACGTCTGCGGCCTCAAGGCGATGGAAAACGGCGTGATGCAGGCGCTGCGCGAGGTGGCGCAGGACGCCGGCCTGGACTGGGCCGAGCTGAGCGAGCGCCTGAAGAAGGAAGGGCGGCTGCACCTGGAGACCTACTGATCCCCTGGTGACCGAATGCTATTTATATAGCAGCTGTTTGCGCTTGATTGGCGGGCGCTGCGGGCCGATTTGATTCGAATTTTCGGGGACAAGCGCGGCGCAAGTCGTGCGGCATCGCCCCCGCTTCATTTCACTTGGTCAGAATCAGCTTGCCTTGGCGCGTGGCCTGCAGGCGGTACACCGCGCCGTTGTGGCTGATCTCGATCGTGCGCCGGCCTTGCAGCAGGGCCTCGCTGGGCAGCGGCGTGCTGGCGTCGGCGCGGCGCGCGGCCACCGGGTGTAACGGGGGCGCAGCTGGCGGCGCTGGAGGGCAGGTCACGTGCGGCGCCTCAGAATGCGGGCATGAGAGGTTCGTTCGCACCTTCTTATTCCATTTCTAATTCAATAGCGCATCAATAATCCACGGCCAGGCGACGATGGATCGGATCCGTTCGCAGTTGCTCTCGAAGTCTCGCAGGGCGAGCTCAAGGTGATCTTCGAGCGCCTCCAGGCTGTCGAAGACGCGGTTGTGGAA
>JAFKGE010000004.1 GCA_017307865.1 Burkholderiales bacterium
GTCGGACCTGAACAACCCGCCACCCCGCACCGATGCTGGCTTTCGAGACGATCGCCACTAGCGCGTATTGCAGGTTTTCGGTGTAATCGGCTCGTTTCCTTGCAAATTCGCGAGCGCCACCCATGGGTCCGAAGTCGCCGCCGGCGGTCACCGAGCACGATCTGTTCCGGCTCGAACTGATCAACATGGTCAACCGACGACACGAATTGGTGCGGCTGGCCGAGCTGGTCGACTGGTCGGTGTTCGAGCGCGAGTTCGGCACCCAGTTCGCTTCGACGACCGGGCGCCCGGCATTGCCGGCACGGCTGGTCAGCGGGCTGCTGTACCTGAAGCACACGTTTGCGCTGAGCGACGAGGAGGTCGTGGCCCGCTGGGTCGAGAACCCGTATTGGCAGCACTTTTGCGGCGAGCGGTACTTCCAGCACGAGCTGCCGTGCGACGCCTCGAGCCTGGTGCGCTGGCGCCAGCGTATCGGCGAAGCGGGCGTCGAATGGCTGCTCACGCAGACGATCGAGGCGGCCAAGCGCAGCGGCGTGGTGAAGCGCGAGAGTGTGTCGACGATCGTGCTGGACACGACGGTGCAGCCCAAGGCGATCGCCCATCCGACTGACAGCCGGCTGCTCAATCGCGCCCGGGAACAACTGGTCGAAGCGGCGCAGGAGTGCGGCATTGGGCTTCGACAGAGCTACGTCCGTGTCGGCAAGGCGGCTGAGCATCGAGCGGGGCGTTACGCGCACGCGCGACAGTACCGACGCATGCGTGGCGAGATCCGCCGGCTGCGCACCTGGCTGGGACGCGTCATTCGCGACGTCCAGCGCAAGGCGCCCGAGGACATGCCGCCAACCCTGAGCGATCGACTGGCCGTGGCTCGACGGCTGCACGCGCAGCAGCGCGATTCGAAGAACAAGCTCTACGCGCTGCATGCGCCCGAGGTCGAATGTATCGCCAAGGGCAAGGCGCGCACCCCGTACGAGTTCGGCGTGAAGGTGTCGGTGGCGGTGACCGCGCGCGAGGGCATCGTGGTCGGGATGCGCTCGATGCCGGGCAATCCGTACGACGGGCACACGGTGGACAGCGCGCTCGAGCAGGTGAGAATCCTCACCGACACGACGCCGTCGATCGTGCTGGCTGACCGCGGCTACAAGGGTGCAACGCCGGCGTGCGGGGCGCGGCTGATCCTCAGTCACACGCGCAAGCTGCCAGCGAAGTTGAAACGATTGCTCAAGCGGCGCCAGGTCGTCGAGCCGATGATCGGGCATATGAAGACCGACGGGCTACTGGCACGCAATTGGCTCAAGGGCGAAATCGGCGATGCCCTGCACGCGGTGCTGTGCGGGGCCGGCCACAACCTGCGGATGATCCTGGCGTACCTGCGGGTACTTTTTGTCCGCCTGATTCTCTGGCTCGTCCGCAATGACATCGGCAACTCGCCGAACGCACTGCGGCTCGCCATCGTCACGAATTGAGTTGTTCAGGGCCGACT
>JAFKGE010000005.1 GCA_017307865.1 Burkholderiales bacterium
CAAGGCGTATTCAACCGGTCGTCGCAACACTTCATTCATGGAGGTGTTTATGGGACGACCCGCGGGGTGGATGCAGAAGTTAACGGGGCGAGGCGCAATGCGCTCACCCGGTGCTCCTTCGCTTCGGCGAGAGGTGGAGCGGCAATTCTGGGAACAGATTGCCACCGGAATCACGAGTGAGAAGGCTGCCGAAGCCGTTGGCGTGTCAACGCCGGTGGGCACGCGTTGGTTCCGTCATCGTGGCGGTATGCCACTGTTCATGTCGCATCCCACATCGGGAAGGTATCTGTCATTCTCCGAGCGAGAAGAGATTGCTCTTCTGCGGGCCCAAGAGGTTGGGGTGAGGGAGATCGCTCGCCGTATCGGGCGAAGTCCCTCGACGGTCTCACGGGAGCTGACCCGCAATGCTGCGACTCGCAGGGGCAAGCTCGAGTATCGAGCGTCGGTTGCGCAGTGGAAGTCCGAGCTGGTGGCCAGAAGGCCCAAGCCCGCCAAACTGTTGATGAACCCCCGTCTGCGTCAATATGTTCAAGACCGCCTGGAGGGCAAGATCCACGATGCTCAAGGACGCGAGGTCACCGGGCCTCGGCAAGCGACGTTCATCGGCCGCAACAAGCCTCATCGTGGTGATCGCAAGTGGGTCAATGGCTGGTCGCCCGAGCAGATTGCCAACCGGCTGCAGGTCGACTTCCCGGATGATCAGTCCATGCGCATTTCCCACGAAGCCATCTACCAAGCCCTCTACATTCAGGGGCGAGGTGCTCTCAAGCGCGAGCTGGTGAGCTATCTGCGTATGGGGCGTGCGTTGCGCGTGCCACGGGCCAGGGCTCAGGCTACAGCGTGGGCTCATGTCAGCGAGGAGGTGATGATCTCCAGCCGACCTGCAGAGGCAGAAGATCGTGCCGTGCCGGGTCACTGGGAGGGAGACTTGATCATCGGCCTGGACAGGTCCGCCATCGGGACGCTGGTGGAGCGATCAAGCCGCTTCACTATGCTCGTGCACTTGCCTCGCGAAGCAGGCTATCGACTGACGCCCCGGACGAAGAACGGTCCTGCACTCTCGGGCTACGGAGCCGTCACGATGGCCAATGCACTCAAAAGAACCGTGGCCACGCTGCCCGCCGAGCTATGGCAATCATTGACATGGGATCGTGGCAAGGAACTCTCCGACCATGCGCGGTTCAGTATCGAGTCCGGAGTGCGTGTCTTCTTCGCCGATCCTCGCAGCCCATGGCAGCGCGGCACGAACGAGAACACGAACGGTCTGCTGCGCCAGTACTTCCCAAAAGGAACAGATCTGTCTCGCTGGAGCGAGCAGGAGATTCAAGCCGTGGCTCGGACCTTGAACAACAGGCCGCGTAAAACGCTGGGCTGGAAGACACCGGCCGAGACTTTGAACCAGTACCTAAAATCCGTTCGACAACCCGGTGTTGCGACGACCGGTTGAATACGCCCAAT
>JAFKGE010000006.1 GCA_017307865.1 Burkholderiales bacterium
CCGCAAGACCAGCGCGACATGGACGCGGTGCTGGCCGACGCCGGCGTGCCCGGCTTCGCGGGCGCCTGGCTGCGCCATCGCGGCCTCGATTGGGCGGCCGACCTGCTGCCCTCGTTCCCCGGCCTCGCGCCGGGTTCCCTCCGTACCGCAGACCACCCCCAGGAGAACCAACCATGAAATTGCATACCCCCAAACTCGCCGCGCTGACCGCTGCTTGTGTGCTCGCCTTCGGCATCGCGCAACCCGCCCATGCCTTATTCGGCGTCGGCGACATCGTGCTCGACCCGACCAATCTGGTGCAGAACACGCTCACGGCCATTCGCACGCTGGAACAGATTAACAACCAGATCCGCCAGCTCCAGAACGAAGCGCAGATGCTCATCAACCAGGCGCGCAACCTGGCCAGCCTGCCGTCCAGCGTCGTGGGCCAGTTGCGCGCGAACCTGGCGACCACCCAGCGATTGATCGCGCAGGCCAAGGGCTTGGCCTACGACGTGACGAGCATCGACCGGGAGTTCGCGCGCCTGTACCCCGAGAAGTACACCGCCACGGTGAGCGGCAATCAGATGTACCTCGATGCGCAGGAGCGTTGGAAGAACACGCTGGGCGGCCTGCAAACCACCATGCAGATGCAGGCGCAAGCGTCGCAGAACCTGAGCGACGACGAAAGCGTGCTGGCCGACCTCGTGGGCAAGAGCCAGTCGGCCGAGGGTGCGCTGCAAGCGATGCAGGCCATGAACCAGTTGCTGGCCTTGCAGGCCAAGCAGTCGATCCAGACGCAGCGGCTCCAGATCACGCAAGACCGCGCGGCATCGCTGGAACTGGCGCGGCAGGCGGCGGCCACGGAGCGCGGGCGCGAGGTGACGCGCCGCTTCCTCGGCGAAGGCACGCCGTACACGCCGCAGCCCGTCAATTTCTACAACCGCTGACGGAGGCTGCCATGCAACGCACGCCCGTCGTGTTCGCTTTCGCCATTCATGCGCTTGTGCTGGCCGGCTGTGACCGACCGCAGCAGGTGTCGGTGAATGCGCTCGCCGCCGACCCGGCCCGGCTGCACGCGCTACGCGCGCAGTGCCGCGCGGGCGCGCACGACGGCGCGTTTTGCGCGCAGGTTGCACGGGCCGACCTGCGGCGCTTTCTCTCGGGCCAGGCCGGGCCGGACGAGTACCAGACGCTGGCCGACCTGCCGCCGATCCCGCCCAGCTTCGATGAACCCGCCGATGGCAGTGCGGCAATCGCTCTGCCTGGGCAGGAGGACTCGCCATGAACGACGTGACGGTCATCGACCGCTTCCTAGATACCTTCTCGCGCTACATCGACTCGGGCTTTGGCCTGTTGCACGGCGAAGTGGCGTTTCTGACCGCCACGCTGATCGTCATCGACATGACGCTCGCCGGGCTGTTCTGGGCGATGAGCCATGCCACCGGCCAGGGCGAGGACGTGATCGCCAAGCT
>JAFKGE010000008.1 GCA_017307865.1 Burkholderiales bacterium
CGAGCAGCCACCCGTTCCATGCTGATGGCGGACACTTCGGCTACGATTTGCTCGTCACTCAGGACACTCGCGCAGCGTGTCCGCCATCGCATGGAACGCTGTCCGCGATGGGAATGGAATCACTGTCCGCCATCAGTGGAATGCGCAGCCACGGGTGGCGAGCCGACTCAGCAGCTTCGCCATGCTCCCCCAAGCATTTCGTGCAAGAGCCTCGCGCAGTCCCAGCCCAAGGCCCTTGCTGCGATGGTGGAGAGGCTGTCCTGATCTTCTCGGCCCGGCCTTCCGTGTCATCGCCGGTGGTTGTTCAGCGCACGCTTTCGCGCGCGCGAAACCCCCTTCAGGCCGCTGGCGGCGCCACGCTTGCCCCTTCGACGCCGTGGCGCCGAAGCGCCTCCAGAACGAGGCCCGACGATTTCATGTCCTCAACGAAACTCTTGAGCAAGGACGCGGCCAGCGCGCCGCGGCTCTTGGGAACGGCCATGGCCTGCTCGATGACCATGAACCGGCCCGGCAGCAGGCGCAGTCCTCCGTGGCGCTGTGCGTCGGCCTCCAGCTGTTGCCGGACCCCCGCCGCAACATCGTGGCCGCCCTCAATGAAGGCGGCGACGACGGCAGGCGAAGTCGGAATGCGCACGATGTCGGCATGGAGGAGCTCGCGGCTCAGGAACAAGTGATAGGCGCTGCCCTTGCCCACCGCCACGCGCGTGCCTGCCCGGTCCACCTGGTCGTTGCCATGCAGCGGAGATGCGTCGCGCACTAGGTAGCAGCCTTCAATCAGGATGTAGGGCGCGGTGAATGCAATGGAGTTGGCCCGCAGTGGGTCGATGGCGAAGAAACCAATGTCGGCCTCGTCCGACTCCAGGCATTGGACCGCCTTGCCTGCCCCGTCGAACACCACCAATTCCAGCGGCACGCCAAGGCGGTTGGCGAGCGTCCTGGCAAGATCGACCGACACCCCGCCCGGGGGCTGGCCCGGCAGTTGGTGCGCAAGCACCGGGTTGCCGAGGTTCACCGTCGCGCGGAGCTTGCCCCGTGGAGCCAGGGCTTCAACGGCGTGTGTCGAGTAGGTCACGTCCGGCGCCACCAATCAACGCAGCAGGTTGGCCGGCACCAGCACCGCGCCTTCCATCAGGCGCCGGGCCGACCGGCTCATGATGACCTTTTGCACCGCCCATTCGCCGTCGATCTCGGCCGCTTCGGCGCCGACCGCGAGGGAGCCGGACGGATGGCCGAAACGCACCTGGCCATCCGCGCCGATGGGGGCGATCTGGTGCACCAGGGTGCCGGGAATCGCAGCGGCGGCGGCGATCGCCACGGCACCCGTACCCGTCATGGCGTGGTGCAGCACGCCCATCGAGAAGATGCGGGCCAGCAGCTCGACCGACGACGCTTCGACCTTCTTGCCATCCGACGCCACGTAGGCGGCCGGTGCAGCGATGAAGGCCAGCTTGGGCGTGTGCGGACGTTTGGCCGCTTCCTCGGGCGTGGCCACCAGGCCCATGGCTATGGCACCCGCCGCGCGGATCGCTTCGGCGCGAGTCAACATTTCCTTGCTGCCGTTCACGTCGCCTTGCAGCTCTGTGCCCTTGAGGCCCAGCGCCGAAGCGGCGATGAACACGGTCGAGTTGCCGGCGTTGATGAGCGTGGCCTCGACCTCGCCCACGCCAGGCACTTGAAGCGTGTCGATCTTGCGACCGCTTGGGAACATGGAGCCGCCCTCGCCGCCATCGTCATCGGCCGCAGGATCCAGAAATTCGAGCTTCACCTCGGCGGCCGGGAAGGTCACGCCGTCCAGTTCGAAGTCGCCGAGTTCGACCACTTCACCGCCGCGCATCGGCACGTGCGAGACGATCACTTTCTGGATGTTGGCCTGCCAGATGCGCACGGTAGACGTGCCGTCCGCCGGGGCGTGCACCAGGCCCGACGAGATGGCGAACGGCCCCACGGCCGCGCTCAGGTTGCCGCAGTTGCCCGACCAGTCCACCACGGGCTGGTCGATGGCCACCTGGCCGAAACGGTAGTCCACGTCGCAGTCCGGTCGCGAGGACTTGGACAGCAGCACCACCTTGCTCGTGCTGGACGACGCACCACCCATGCCGTCGATCTGCTTACCGTAGCGGTCCGGGCTGCCGATGACGCGCAGCAGCACGGCATCGCGCTGCTGGGGGTCGCTCGGCAGGTCCGAGGCGATGAAGAACACGCCCTTGCTGGTGCCGCCACGCATGTAGACGGCGGGAATACGAAGTTGGGTCATGGTGAATCTCGAAGTTCAGGCCTGGGCAGTTGCGGGTTGTTGGGTGGCGGCGCCCTGGCTAGCCAGTTGGCTGTCCAGCACATAGGGCAGCACGCCGCCCTGGCGGAAATACTCGGCCTCGATCTGCGTGTCGATGCGGGCCAGCAGGTTTGCCGTGGTGGTCGTGCCATCGGCGCGGTGGATGACAAGCTGGACGGTCTGCAAGGGCTTCACACCCGCCTCGATGCCCAGCAGATCGAACGACTCGGAGCCGTCCAGGCCCAGCGACTGCACGGAGTCCTCTCCGATGAATTGCAGGGGCAGCACGCCCAAGCCGGACAGGTTGCTGCGGTGGATGCGCTCGAAGCTGCGCGCAACCACGGCACGCACGCCGAGCAGGCGCGTGCCCTTGGCAGCCCAATCGCGGCTGGAACCGCTGCCGTACTCTTCGCCCGCGAAGATCACGGACGGAACTTGCGCGGCCTGGTAGCGCTCCGAGGCGTCGAAGATCGTGGTCCGCTCGCCCGTGGGGCGGTGCACCGTGAACGGGCCTTCGTCGGCCGAGCCATCGGCCTTGGGGGCCAGCATGAAGTTCTTGAGCCGCACGTTGGCGAAGGTGCCACGGGTCATCACCTCGAAGTGGCCCCGGCGCGCGCCGTAGGTGTTGAAGTCGTTCCTGGCCACGCCGCGCGCGGTCAGGTACTCGCCGGCCGGCAGGCCCTTGGCAATGGAGCCGGCCGGGCTGATGTGGTCGGTCGTGATCGAGTTGCCCAGGATCGCCAGGGCGCGCGCGCCGACGATGTTGCCGTTGCCCATGCTGCCGAAGAAGTCGGGCTCGGCCACATAGGTCGACTCGGGCCAGTCGTACACGTCGCCGGTGCTCGACGCGATGGCGTTCCACAGGTCGCTGCTGTTGTCCAGGTTGCCGTACACCGATGTGTAGTGCTCCGCATTGGCCGCGAAGTGCGTCAGCGCGCGGACTTCCTCGGGCGTGGGCCAGATGTCGGACAGCATGACCGGGTTGCCCTGCGGGTCGATGCCCACGGGCTCTTTCGTGAGGTCAGTGCGCGTGGTGCCGGCCAGCGCGAAGGCCACGACCAGCGGCGGGCTGGCCAGGAAGTTCGCACGCAGGTTGCCGTGGATGCGCGCCTCGAAGTTGCGGTTGCCCGACAGCACGGCCGAGCACACCAGGTCGTTGGACACGATGGACTGCTCCAGCGCGGGGTCGAGCGGGCCGATGTTGCCCACGCAGGCGCCGCAGCCGTAGGCCGCGATGCCGAAGCCCAGCTTGTCCATGTCGCCAATCAGGCCGGCGTCCTGCAGGTAGGACGTGACGGCGCGCGAGCCCGGCGTGAACAGCGTCTTGACCCAGGGCTTGGCCTGCAGGCCACGGGCGACTGCCTTCTTGGCCAGCAGGCCGGCCGTGATGAGCAGTTCAGGGTTGGACGTGTTGGTGCACGAAGTTATGGCCGCGACCAGCACGTCGCCATGGCCGATGTCGAAGCTGCTGACCGGGCCAGGGGCGCCGGCCGGCGCCGCCGTTACCGGGTAGCGGGCCGCGAGATCCGCGGCCTGCTTGCCGTACCCGCCGCTCTTGGCGTCCTGCACCATGGTTTCGTCGAAGCGCAGGCCCAAGTCGGCCAAATCCACTCGATCCTGGGGGCGCTTGGGACCGGACAGGCATGGGCGGATGCTGTCCAGGTCGACGACGACGGTGGACGAGTAGTCGATGTCTCCGGCCTTTGGTGCGCCGAACAGGCCTTGCTCGGTGAAGTAGCGGCGGATCAGGTCGACCTGCTCGGCCGTGCGACCCGTCTGCGAGAAATACTGCAAGGTGTTCTCGTCGATAGCAAAGAACCCGCTGGTGGCACCGTACTCGGGGGCCATGTTGGCGATGGTGGCGCGGTCGGTCGCGCTGAGCGAGGCAGCGCCTTCGCCGAAGAACTCGACCAGCTTGCCGACGACCTTGGCCGCGCGCAGGGTCTGCGTCACCTGCAGGACGGCGTCGGTGGCCGTGACGCCGGGGCGCAGCGCGCCGCGCAACTCCACGCCGACCACATCGGGCGTGAGCATGTAGATCGGCTGGCCCAGCATGCCAGCCTCAGCTTCGATGCCGCCGACACCCCAGCCCAGCACACCGATGCCGTTAATCATCGTGGTGTGCGAGTCGGTGCCGACCAGCGTGTCCGGGTAGGCCACGCCATCGGCTTCGATCACGCCTTGGGCAAGGTACTCCAGGTTGATCTGGTGGCAGATGCCTGTGCCGGGCGGCAGCACCTTGAAGGTCTTGAAAGCATGCATGCCCCACTTCATGAACTCATAGCGCTCGCGGTTGCGCTCGAATTCCACTTCCATGTTCTTGCGCAGCGCGTTGGGCACGTTCGAGAATTCCGTCTGCACCGAGTGATCCACGACCATGTGCACGGGCACCAGCGGTTCGATGGCCTTGGGGTCGGCGCCGCGGCGCTGCGCCTGGCTGCGCATGGCGGCCAGATCTGTCAGCAGGGGAATGCCGGTGAAGTCCTGCAGCAGCACCCGGCCCACGATGAACGGCACTTCGGCCTCGCGCGCCGCATTGGCCTGCCAGGTGGCGAGCTGGCGGACATGCGCATCGAGCACCTTGGTGCCGTCGCAGTTGCGCAGCACCGATTCCAGCAGGATGCGGATGGCGACAGGCAGGCGCGAGACACCCGCGAAGCCATCGGCTTCCAGCGCGGACAGGGAGTAGTAGCGGTGCGTGCGGCCGTCTTCGGTGGTGAAGCCGCGGACGTACTGCGACGGTTGGAAGGGGTGGGTCATCGTGGGCGCTCTCTTATGTGGGTATGTGGGGCGGAATCAGGCGTCGAACTTGAAGAGTTCGGCCGGGGTGCGGCACAGCACGGTTTGCCGGGCTGTGACATCAGGAACCCAGCTTTCCAGCCGGGCGAGTTGGGTGGCGTAGTGCTCGCTGCTCTCGTGCTGCGTGAACGGCCAATCGCTGGCCCACAGCAGCCGGTCGGGCTGGAACGCGTCCAGCAAAGCGGGCGCGGCCTGCTGCGCAATCGCGGGGCCGAACCGGTAGTCGCCAGACAGCTTGACCCACACGCGGCGGCTGGCCGCGAAGCCCAGCAGCCGGGCAAAGCCGGGGTCTTGCGTGCCGAGCACGGGGTCCGGCATGCCGAAGTGGTCGATGACCACGCGGGCGCCTGCGGCCAGCAGCGGCTCCACCGATGCCGACAGCCGCGCGCAGCGGTCGTTGATCTCGATGTGCCAGTCGTGGCGGACGCACTCCGCAACCGCTTCAGCCCAGGCGCCGGCGGCGAAGTCCGGCACCGACAAGCCGCCGGTCATGTTCACGCGCACGCCGACCACGCCGGCGGCGGCATAGCCGTTCAGCTTGGCCAGGTCGGCGGCCGGGTCGATGGCCACGACGCCGCGCAGGCGCCCTTGCGCCTTGCCCAGCGACTCGATGAGGTAGCTGTTGTCCGTGCCGAGCACGCTCAACGCGACCAGCACGCCGCGCGCGATGCCGTGCTGGTCCAGTTCTTCCAGATACTGCTTCAGCGGGGCATCGTAGACCGGGGTGAAACGGCGGCTCTCGACGTACCGCAGGCCACGGTGGAACACGTGGGCGTGCGTGTCCGTGGACTGTGGAATCGACTGCACTATGTCGGCCATGATTGTCTTTATGTCTTCTAAAACGCAAATGTACTGTAGACGTTTAAACTGCGTTTGTCAACGCAAAAGAGAAATATTAGACTGAACTGTATGGCCGAGGCCGTCGCGCGCGAATGCACGCTCAAACGGAACTTGGAAAGCTTGGCCGTACGAACCACGCCGCGGGGCGTGGGCTTGGAACTCAGAGCGCCCGTGCGAGGCGATCAGGCGCGGGCGGGGGCGCGGCCCGCTGCTGATCCGCTTTGAAAACGGCGTCGTTGGTCTTCTTCATCCGGGCGCCGCTCAAGTGCCGCTTCATGAGGCTGGCGGCGGCGATGCTGTCGCCCTGCTCGATGGCGTCCAGGATTTCCAGATGCTCGCGGGCGAGCGCCGCCCGGGGCAGATCTTCCCGGGCCTGGCGATATTCGGCCAGGCGGCGGAGCTGGTCCAGGCGCCGAAGGGCTTGCAGCGCGAGGCGGTTGCCCGACCAGGCCGCAATGGCTTCGTGAAATCTGGCGTTCGACTCGAAGCGCTCGGTCGCGCTCTGGTGCACGCCGTCCAGAATGGCCTGCTGCTGGCTGCGCAGCTCGGCCAGTTCCTGCATGTTGGGCTTGAACTTGGGGCTCAGCAGGCCGGCCGGCTCGATGGCCAGGCGCAACGCGTACATGTCGTCATAGGCCTCCAACGAGTCGATCATCGGCAGCAGCCGCCAGCCGTAGCCCGCTTCGCGTTCGGCCCAGCCCTCGGCTTGGGCGCGCACCAGAACCCGGCGCACATCGGCGCGCGAGGCGCCCAGCATGCGGGTCAGGTCGGCCTCCGTGACCGACTCGGCCAGCCGGCGCTGCAAGTGGGCGTCCGCGACCTGCAAATACAGCGGATCGTCCGCCGCATTCACCTCATCGACCACATCGCTCGCCAGTTGCGCGGCATCGGCGAGTACGGAATAGCCGCGGTTCTTGTCGTACCGCACAACGCCTGTGGTCACCAGATGGTCCAGAGCAACCCGGATGGGCGATCTGGAGGTGCCCGTGAGTTTGGCCAGCGTCCATTCCGGCAGCCGCGTTCCGACCGCCAGGCGCTCGCGCCGGATGTAGCCCACGATTTCGCGCAGGGCCTTCTGCTGGTTGAGGGTGAGGTCGGTTGCCATGGTGCTTCGATTCTGACTGATGTACTGAGGGTGTACGCGCTTGCAGTCGTCAACTGTCAAAAATTGTGTTTTCGTGCGTGTAGGGAAAACCACTACATTTACGAGTTGACGGCTTTATTGCGTTTATGGTGCAATAAACACACTTTAACGAGCCACCCCATTTTTTTCAATCACTTGCATTGAGAGACGCCCCATGAACCGCCGATTGTTCGCCCGCGCCGCCCTTATCACCTCCGCCCTGGTCAGTGCCGCCGCCCCCACCTTGGCCCAGAACTACCCGACCAAGCCCGTCACCGTGATCGTCCCGTTCGCAGCGGGCGGTGGCAGCGACAACATCGCACGTCTCGTGGTCGCCAAGCTGGGCGAGCACAGCGGCAAGACCTTCATCATCGACAACCGTGGCGGCGCCGGCACCAACATCGGTAACGAACTGGCGGCGCGCGCGACCCCCGACGGATACACCTTGCTGCTGGGCCAGATCACGCTGTCGATCAATCCCTACCTCTACTCCAATCTCAAGTACAACCCGGAAAAGGACTTCGTACCCGTCGCTCATATCGCCACGGCGCCGACCGTCCTCGTTGTCCGGGCCAGTTCGCCTTTCAAGACCGTCAGCGACGTGGTCGCGGCGGCCAAGGCGAGTCCTGGTAAGCTAAATTTTGGGTCTGGCGGTGCAGGGACCTCAGTGCACCTGGGCGGTGAGTTGTTCAAGCTGCTCACAAAGACGAGCATGACGCACGTACCCTACAAGGGCAGCGCACCGGCCGTGACGGACCTCATTGGCGGGCAGATCGACATGATCTTCGACACGGCTTCGTCCGCGCTTCCCCACATCAAGGGTGGCAGGGTTCGGGCGTTGGCAGTGACGGGTAGTGTGCGTCTGCAAGAACTGCCGAACGTTCCCACTTTCGCTGAGGAGGGCCTAAAAGACTTCGATGTGCCGGTCTGGTACGGCATCCTGGCACCGGCTGGGACGCCCGCACCGGTGGTCCAGTGGCTTAACAGCGAGTTGAACGCCGTGCTTAAGGATTCAGCCGTGTCCGAGCGCCTGGTAGCCATAGGCGCAGTGCCGGTTGGCGGCACACCCGCACAGATGGCCGATTTCATGAAGGCCCAGGCGGAACGCTGGGCCAAGGTCGTCAAAGAGGGTAACGTAAAGCTGGACTACTGATCTCCCCACGATTCCCCTGCGCGTGCTAAAGCAATTTTTGGCAGCGCTTCGTGCGCTCTTGCAAATTTTCAACCGGAAGGTCTTGGTGCGCGAGTAAATCGCGAGGGTCATCGGAGGTGTAGTTGCTCATGCTGCACTTGCCGTTCGCGAACACGTGGCGCATGGCTGAGATGACGGCTTCGTACTCCAAGTTGGTCAGAGGGTCGGTGTCGGCACCCATCGCGCGAACAGCGTCG
The DNA here is from genome assembly GCA_017307865.1 of Burkholderiales bacterium. Taxonomy (GTDB): domain Bacteria; phylum Pseudomonadota; class Gammaproteobacteria; order Burkholderiales; family Burkholderiaceae_C; genus Ottowia; species Ottowia pentelensis. Next base: position 8,424 of record JAFKGE010000008.1, read on the forward strand.
CCGATCGCATGCCGCTAGGTAGGTTAGGCAGCGCCTTCCTGGAGACTTGGCTCCAAAGCTGCTACCGAGCGAACAGCGCGGCCAGCTGCTTGCGGTCGCGCCGGTCCTTCCAGTGCCAGACCTCGCGCCCTTCCAGGCCCAGCGGGCCCCACACCGCGATGGCGTGCTCGTGGCCGCCGCCCACCACGTGCAGGCGCGCCGCGCCCAGCGGCGCCTTGCGGAAGGCGCCGCCTTCCAGCGCGGTGCGCAGGTTGGCCTCCAGCGCCGGGCCGACCTCGGCCGGCGCGCCGGGCGGCACCACGAACACCTGGCGGTGGCTGTCGCTTTGCAGGCGCTCGTTGAGCTGCAGCGCGCCGTCTTCGGCCGTTTGCAGGCCCGACTCCGCCAGCCAGCCGGGCGTGTCCAGGCCGTGCGCCAGCAGCGGCGCGTCGCACAGCAGGGTGGCGCCGCTGGCCAGCGTGATGCTTCCCTGTTCGATGCCGGTGCAGCGGTCTTGCAGCACGGTGATGTCGAGCGCCTTCAGCCGCGCCAGCACGCGCCGCTGCAGGCTGGCCGGCAGCTCGGCCAGCAGGGGCTCGGCGCCCGCCACCAGGGTGACGCGGCTGCCGTGCGGCGCGGCCAGCGCGTGCGCGGCGGCCATGGCCAGCTCGATGCCGGGCAGGCGCTCGGCGATCACCGCCACCTGCAGCGGGCGCTGCTGCGCCAACTGCTGCAGCTGCGGCCACAGCTGCACGAAGGCGTGCATGGGCCGCATGAACATGGCGTTGCCGCGCGCGCCGGGCATGGCCGCTTCGACGGTGTCGCGCTCGGCCGCGGGCTCGACGTCGATCGACAGCACGTCGTAGGGCAGGGCGTCGCCGGTGGACAGCTGGACGCGGCGCGCGGCGGGGTCGAGCGCCAGCACGTGGGCGGGCACGAACTGGGCGCCGCTGGCCTGCACCAGGCCGTCCAGCGGCACGCGGATGTCGTCCAGCGTGTAGTGCCCGGCCACGTAGCCGGGCAGCATGCC
>JAFKGE010000061.1 GCA_017307865.1 Burkholderiales bacterium
GCCAGGGCCGTGGCCACCCGGCTGGGCATCGACGAGGTGCACGGCGAGGTCAAGCCCGCCGACAAGCTGGCCCTGGTCGAGAAATTGCAGCGCGAGGGCCATGTGGTCGCGATGGCCGGCGACGGCATCAACGATGCGCCGGCGCTGGCACGGGCCGACGTGGGCGTGGCCATGGGAACGGGCACCGACGTGGCGATGAATAGCGGCCAGGTCACCTTGGTTAAAGGCGACCTGCGCGGCATCGCGGCGGCGCGCGAGATATCCATCGACACGGTGCGCAACATGCGCCAGAACCTGTTGTTCGCCTTCATCTACAACGGTATCGGCGTGCCCATCGCCGCCGGCGTGCTTTATCCCATCACGGGCTGGTTGCTGTCTCCATTGATTGCAGCGCTGGCCATGAGCCTGAGCTCGGCCTCTGTCATCTTCAACGCGCTGCGGCTGCGGCGCGCACGAGGCTAACCCGCATCGAGACAATCAAAGAAAGGATATCGATCATGATGAACGGAATGTATATGAACGACATGGTGTGGTGGTTTGGCGCCCACTGGCTGATGATGCTGCTGGGTGCGGTGGTGATCGTGCTGCCGTTTTGGAAGATCTTTGCCAAGGCGGGCTTTTCCGGCTGGCTGGGCCTGCTGATGATCGTCCCCATGGTCAACCTGATCGCACTGTACGTGCTTGCGTTCTCGGAGTGGCCGAGATCGAAACGCGCCGACAAGTTGGATTCCGGTGAAATGAATCCAGGGTCTCGGTGACCTCGCATGCGCGGTGACTGGGCTGTCACGCGGGTAGATGAGCCATGGTGGCACTTCTTTCCTGGGACGGCTCTCTGATCCGCGGCAAGTTGTCACACATCCAGCACAGCGAACATCCCACCATGGTTTCCATCCGACGCATCGTCACACAATGGGGCCGCCGAATCGTCGGCGGCCTCATCGTGACCTTGCTGTTCTCGCAGATGGCGCTGGCGATGTATGCCTGCCCCAGGCTGGATGCGGATACGCACGCGGCATCGATGCAGATGGCGGGTATGGCCATGGACGAAGCCACCGGCATGTCCGCGATGCCGGACTGCCATGCCATGCCCGGGACGATGGACGACGAGTCTCCGCAGTTGTGCCGCGCCCATTGCGGCGGTGATGGCAAGCCCGCGCCGTCTCCGCAAGGGCTGGACGTTCCATCCATTGCGGCGGCCCATACGGTCTGGATAGCCTACCTGCTTCCCGTGGTGCCCGACCCGCAATCATCGACCGGCGCCAGGTCTGACCCAGCGTGGCTCGACCACCGAACGGGCTCTCTCCCCCTCTATCTCACTTTCCAGGTCCTGCGCAATTGACACACCAGGTCGTGCCCGCCGTG
>JAFKGE010000010.1 GCA_017307865.1 Burkholderiales bacterium
AGATATTGAACCAATGGGATGGACGCCCCTACCCTAAACGGCATCGAAAGTGCCAAAGTGGAGACGTCAGTTCTTCCACTTCAACGAGCAGGAGCGTCCACCATGAAGGTTACAACCATTGGCATCGATTTGGCCAAGAATGTGTTTCAGGTTAACGGCGTGGATGAGCACGGGCGGGCCGTGTTCAACAAGCCACTCAAGCGCAACCAGATGGCAGTGTTCTTTGCCAACTTGCCCGCCTGTCTGATTGGCATGGAAGCCTGCGGCAGTGCCCATCATTGGGCACGCAAACTCCAGGGGATGGGGCACAACGTGCGCCTGATTGCCCCGCAGTTCGTCAAGCCCTACGTCAAGACCAACAAGAACGACGCAGCCGATGCCGCCGCCATCTGCGAAGCCGTCACCCGCCCGAGCATGCGCTTCGTGCCCGTCAAGAATGTGGAGCAACAAAGCGTGCTGGCCCTGCACCGGGTGCGCCAGGGATTCGTCAAGGCCCGCACCGCGCAGGCCAACCAGATCCGGGGTTTGCTGGCCGAGTTCGGACTGGTCATCCCGCAGGGCATAGGCCACATCCGCCAACGCGTGCCGCAACTCCTCGAGGATGCATCCAACGAACTGCCCGGCATGTTCCGCCAGCTCATGGACAGGCTGCTGGAGCACTTGAAAGAGCTAGACCATCAGGTCCAGGAACTGGAGGCGCAAATCGTCGCCTGGCATCGCCAAAGCGACTTGAGCCGCAAGCTCGAACAGATCCCTGGCATCGGCCCCATTACGGCTTGCGCACTGCTCGCCTCGCTGGGCGATGCCAGGCACTTCAAGGACGGTCGGCAAGTGGCTGCCTGGCTGGGCCTGGTGCCACGCCAGCACTCCAGCGGGGGCAAGCAGAACCTGCTGGGCATCAGCAAGCGGGGTGACACCTATGTGCGAACCTTGCTGATCCACGGTGGGCGCGCTGTGATCTATCACGCGCACAACAAGGAGAGCGACAGTGCGCAATGCCGCTGGGTCAATGGTGTGCTGCTGCGGCGCAACAAGAACGTGGCAGCGGTGGCGCTGGCCAACAAGAATGCGCGCATCGTGTGGGCCTTGCTCGCGCATGACAGAAGTTACGAGCCGGGCTACACGCCGCAAGCGGCCTGAGCAGCCACAGCGCCGCTACGGGCAGGAACAACAACGACAGGGAGCAAAACCACCGATTGCTCAAGCAATCATGAAGTGATGGCAAGACAGGTCAGACCGTGGCGGATGCAATCCGATAAGAACGTGGCACTTCGAGTGCGCTGAACCGACAGGACATCCACCAGCGAATCCCATCAGGGAC
>JAFKGE010000025.1 GCA_017307865.1 Burkholderiales bacterium
CGGCCCTCCCCCAGCGGGGGAGGGAGAAATGCCGCCCTCACCCCTGCCCTCTCCCGCAAGCGGGAGAGGGAGCGAAACCGCGTCCTTCATGTAGCGCGCGGCCTTGACGTACCAGGCGGCGACGAAGTCGAGCAGGCCGGCGTTGGGGATGCCGTCGAACACGGCGCGGGTGTCTTCGCGCTGCGCGTCGTTCATGAACTTGGCGCCGACGAAGGGCGGATTGCCCAGCACATGGCTGCACTGCGCTGCCGGCAGCACCTCGCCCCAGTCCAGCGTGAGCGCGTTGCCGTGCACGATGCGCGGGCGGGTGACGAGCGGGATGCGGGCGAAGTACTGGCCGAATTCCTCGCTGACGCGCAGGTTCATCTGGTGGTCCACCAGCCACAGCGCGACCTGGGCGATCTGGGCCGGAAACTCCTCGATCTCGATGCCGTAAAACTGATCGACGTTGATGCCGATGAGCTGATGCACGTCGACGCTGCGCTGGCCGGCGTGGCCTTGCAGCAGCGCGGCGGCGCGCAGCACGTCGAGCTCGAGCGCGCGCAGTTCGCGGTAGCTGATGACAAGGAAGTTGCCGCAGCCGCAGGCGGGGTCGAAAAAGCTGAGCGCGCGCAGCTTCTTGTGAAAGTCGAACAGGCGGTTGCGCTGGCCCTTGACCTTGTCGAACTCGGCGCGCAGTTCATCGAGGAACAGCGGGCCGATGAGCTTGAGGATGTTCTCTTCTGACGTGTAGTGCGCGCCCAGGTTGCGGCGGGCCTGCTCGTCCATGATGCTCTGGAACAGGCTGCCGAAGATGGCGGGGCTGATGGCCGACCAGTCGAGCGCGCAGGCGTCGAGCAGGGCCTCGCGCGTGAGGGCGTCGAAGTCGGCAATGCGCAGGTTCTCGTCGAACAGCTTGCCGTTGACGTAGGGGAAGGCGCGCAGCTGCTCGTCGAGGTTCTTGCTGCGCACGCCCTCGGGCTGGTTGAGCACCTGGAACAGCTGTTCCAGCCGCGGGCCGGTGTCGCTGCCGTCGGGCGCGGTGCGCTCTTCGATGAAGGCGCGAAAGCCCTGCGCCGGAAAGATGGCGGTGTCGTCGGCGAACAGGCAGAACAGCAGGCGCACCAGCAGCACTTCGAGCGGGTGGCCGCTGTAGCCCGATTTCTTGAGCGCGTCGTGCAGGCGGCCCATGCGCTCGGCCGCCTTGATGTTGACCGGGTCTTGCGGCGTGATGGTCTGCGCCTGGTAGCCGGCGATGAAGCCGAACCAGCGCACGTGCTTGTGCAAGTCCTTCAGCGCAAACGTGATCTCGCGCCGCGCATCGAGGTCGATGACGCGGAAGGTGGCGAAGTCGCACACCACCAGGGTGTGCGGCAAATCGCGCTCGGGCAGGCCGGGGAAGTAGCCCATGGCCTGGTCATAGGCCGGCTGCAGCGGCTTGCCGCGCGACTTCTGCTCGACCAGCAGCTGGCCGGGCCAGAACAGGTCGACATAGCCCTGGCCGCCGCCGTGCTTCTTGACCGCGTGCTCGAAGCTGGCGACGCGCCGGTTGCCGATGCCGAAGACGTCGAAGAAGTCGATCCAGAACGGGATGGACTGCTGCTTTTCGTCGGCCGCGTCTTCCCACTGGCGGCTGAAGGCCAGGGCGCGGGACTTGATTTCGTTCCAGGACAGGGGCATGTCGAAGGGGGCGGTTGGCGGTGGGCGGCCCCGCGTTTATACCGGGGCGGCTTGCCACACAATGCCGCCATGGCCGAACCCGACGCCCCCGATGCCGCCGCCCCGCCCGCGCGGCCGGCGCATTCGCGCGCCTCGCTGGCGCGGCGGCTGCGGCTGCAGCAGCTGATGATCTTCGAGCAGGTGCGGGCCTCGGGCTCGCTGCTGGCGGCGGCGGGCGAGCTGGCGATGACGCAGCCGGCCATCAGCAAGGCGCTGCGCGAGCTGGAGTCGCAGGTGGGCGGCGCGCTGTTCGTGCGCGGCAAGCGTGGCGTGACGCCGACCGAGCTGGGCCGCCGCTTCGAGCCGCACGCCGCCAGCATGCTGGCCGAGCTGCGCCTGTTGGCCGAGACGCTGAACGCCACCCAGGCGGGCACGCGCGGGCAAGTGGTGGTGGGCACCTTGATCAGCGCCTCGGCCGCGCTGCTGCCCGAGGCCATCGAGCGGCTGCGCCGCGCCGCGCCCGACGTGGTGGTGACGGTGCGCGTGGGGCCCAACACGCTGCTGTTTCCGCTGCTGGCGCGCGGCGAGCTGGACGTGGTGGTGGGCGCCCTGCCCGGCGCGGCGGCGGTGGCCGGCGCCGAGGCCGCCCGCCTGGCCAGCCGGCCGCTGTACGACGAGGCGCTGCGCGTGGTGGTGGGCGCGCAGCACCCGCTGGCGCGGCGGCGCAAGCTGGCGCTGGCCGAGTTGATGGCGCTGGACTGGATCGTGCCCACGCCCGACTCGATGGCCTGGCCCTCGGTGCGCGCCTTCTTCGGCGCGGCGGGGCTGCCGGCGCGGCGCACCGAGTCGGTGTCGATCCTGACCAACCTGGCGCTGCTGGCCGGCAGCACGCGGGTGGCGCTGATGCCGCAGGCCGCGGCCGAGCGCTTTGCCCAGGGCGGCCAGCTGGCGGTGCTGCCAGTGCGCGGGCTGGGCGCGTTCGGCGCCGTGGGCTACACGGTGCGCGCCGACCGCGCGCCCAGCGCCGCCACCGAGCGCTTTCTGGCGGCGCTGCGGGCGGCCGGCGAGCGCCTGGGGCGCGGGCGCTGAACTATTCCTCTTGGTTATAACAAAGGGCAAATTCTTCGCTTGTAAGGCAAGCGTGCGCGGCCTAGACTGGGCCTGACATGACCGAACGCTTCGCCCTGCCCCCTTCGCTGGCCGAGACCCGCAACTACGTGGACGGCGCCTTCGTCGCCAGCGGCCGGACCTTCGACAACGTCAGCCCGCTCACCGGGCGCGTGCTGGCGCGGGTGCACGAGGCCGACGCCGCGCTGGTGGACCGCGCCGTGGCCGCCGCGCGCCGGGCGCTGGACGAAGGCCCCTGGGGCCGCTCGACGGTGGCAGAGCGCGCTGCCGCGCTGCACCGCGTGGCCGACGTGATCGAGCGGCGCTTCGACGACTTCCTGGCCGCCGAGATCGCCGACACCGGCCGCCCGCTGGCGCAGGCGCGCCAGCTGGACGTGTACCGCGGCATCGCCAACCTGCGCAGCTTTGCCGATTTGGGCAAGACGGCGCACGGCGACTTCTTTGAAACCCACCTGGCCGACGGCAGCCAGCTGATCAACTACACCACGCGCAAGCCGCTGGGCGTGGTGGCCAGCATCTCGCCGTGGAACCTGCCCATCCTGTCGCTGACCTGGAAGGCCGCGCCGGCGCTGATCTGCGGCAACGCCCTGGTGTGCAAGCCGTCGGAGGAAACCCCGTCGTCGGCCACCCTGATCGCCGAGGCCTTCGACGAGGCGGGCGTGCCGCCGGGCGTGTTCAACGTGGTGCACGGCTTTGGCCCCGGCTCGGCCGGCGAGGCGCTGACCACGCACCCCGGCATCGACGCCGTGACCTTCACCGGCGAGTCGCGCACCGGCGCCGCCATCATGCGGGCGGTGGCCGACGGGGTGAAGGAGGTGTCCTTCGAGCTGGGCGGCAAGAACGCGGCCATCGTGTTTGCCGACTGCGACTTCGACGCCGCGGTGGAGGGCATCGTCCGCTCCAGCTTCACCAACACCGGCCAGGTGTGCCTGTGCTCGGAGCGCGTGTATGTGGAGCGGCCGATCTTCGAGCGCTTCGTGGCGGCGCTGAAGGCGCGGACCGAGGCGCTCAAGATCGGCTGGCCCGACGAGCCGGACGTGGACCTGGGCTCGCTGATCTCGCGCGAGCACCGCGAGAAGGTGCTGTCGTACTACAAGCTGGCCGTCGAGGAAGGCGCCACCGTGGTCACCGGCGGCGGCGTGCCGCACTTTGGCGACGAGCGCGACGGCGGCGCCTTCGTGCAGCCCACAATCTGGACGGGCCTGGCCGACGGCGCGCGCTGCCTGAACGAGGAGGTGTTCGGCCCGGTGTGCCACATCGCGCCCTTCGACAGCGAGGACGAGGCGATCCGGCGCGCCAACGCCAGCGACTACGGCCTGGCCGCCAGCGTGTGGACGACGAACCTGTCGCGCGCGCACCGCGTCGGCCCGCGCCTGCACGTGGGCATCGTGTGGGTCAACACCTGGTTCTCGCGCGACTTGCGCACGCCCTTTGGCGGCGTCAAGCTGTCGGGCATCGGCCGCGAAGGCGGGCGCTGGTCGCTGGACTTCTATAGTGAAACCAGCAACATCTGCATCAAAGTCTGAGGACATCACGCATGAGCAACCCATCCAGCACCGCCACGGTGGTTCAAGGCAAGGCCACGCCGCGCGGCAAGTTTCCGCACGTCAAGCGCGCGGGGGATTTCTTGTATGTGTCGGGCACCAGCTCGCGCCGGCCCGACAACAGCTTTGCCGGCGCCCAGGCCGACGCGCTGGGCGTGACCACGCTGGACATCCGCGTGCAGACGCGCGCGGTGATCGAGAACATCCGCGACATCTTGCGCAGCGCCGGCGCCGAGCTGGGCGACCTGGTGGAGGCGCAGGCGTTTCTGGTCAACATGAACGACTTCGGCGGCTACAACGAGGTGTGGGGCGAGTTCTTCGACTACGACGGCCCCACCCGCACCACGGTGGCGGTGCACCAGCTGCCGCACCCGCACCTGCTGATCGAGATCAAGGCCGTGGCCTACAAGCCGGTGCAGGCTTGACGCGGCCGCTTCACAACCCAGGAGACACAGCATGAACCCCAAATACGGACTGCCCAAGAACCTGATGGGCTGGGTGGACGCCAACCGCGCCAGCCTGCGGCCGCCGGTCAACAACGCGGCGCTGTTTCCGGACGGCAACTACATCATCAACATGGTGGGCGGAGGCAACACGCGCACCGACTTTCACGACAACCCGACCGAGGAAATTTTCCACCAGATCAAGGGCACGGCCTACCTCAACATCTGGGACCGTGGCAAGTTCGAGCGCATCGACCTGAAGGAAGGCGACGTGTGGCTGATGGAGCCGCACCTGCAGCATTCGCCGCAGCGCCCCGACCCCGACGGCCTGTGCTTTCTGGTCGAAATGAAGCGCCCCAAAGCCGCCATCGACTCACTCAACTGGTACTGCCCCCAGTGCGCCAGCCTGGTGTGGGGCGCCAGCATGGAGCTGACCGACCTGGTGGCCGACCTGCCGCGCACCTTCAAGACCTTTTATGCCCTGAGCGACGCCGAGCGCACCTGCAAGCATTGCGGCACCGTGCACCCGGGCAAGGACTACGCCGCCTGGCACGCGATTCGGCAGGCCCACGCATGATCGACATTCATTCGCACTTCTTCCCGCGCATCAGCCAGGCCGAGGCGCGCGCGGTCGACGCCGAGCGCGCGCCCTGGCTCGCGGTCGATGCCGACGGCAAGACCGGCCAGATCATGCTGGGCGACAAACCGTTTCGCCCGGTGCACGACGAGCTGTGGGATTCGGACGCGCGCGTGCGCGGGCTGGACGCGGCGGGCATCGCGCTGCAGATCGTCTGCGCCACGCCGGTGATGTTCGGCTACGCCTGGGAGGCGCCGCGCGCCGCCGATTGGGCCACGCGCATGAACGAGAAGGCGGCGGCCTACTGCGCGCCCCACCCCACGCGGCTGCGCTGGCTGTCGCAGGTGGCGCTGCAGGACGTACCACTGGCCACCGCCGAGGCCGCGCGCGCGATGAAGGCCGGCGCCGTGGGCGTGCAGATCGGCAACCACATGGGCCAGAAGGATCTGGACCACCCGGACATGGTGGACTTCCTGATCTTCTGCGCCGACAAGGCCATCCCGGTCTTCGTCCACCCCTGGGACATGATGACCGACGGCCGCATGAAGAAATGGATGATGCCCTGGCTGGTGGCCATGCCGGCCGAGACGCAGCTGGGCATGCTGTCGCTGATTTTGTCGGGCGCGCTGGAGCGCATTCCCAAGTCGCTGAAGATCTGCTTTGCCCACGGCGGCGGCAGCTTTGCCTACACCCTGGGCCGGGTCGACAACGCCTGGAAGCACCGCGACATCGTGCGCCAGGACTGCCCCGAGCTGCCTTCCAGCTACGCGCGGCGCCTGTACACCGACAGCGCCGTGTTCGACCCCGGCGCGCTCAAGCTGCTGACGGACGTGATGGGCTCCGACCGCGTGATGCTGGGCACCGACGCGCCCTTTCCGCTGGGCGAGCAGCAGCCGGGCTCGCTGGTGCGCGCGTGCGACTTTCTGGGCGCCGAGGGGCAGCGGCGCATCCTGGACGGCAACGCGCGCGCGTTTTTCGGTTTGGCCGCCTGATACGGCGTCGCATTCGGAAAGGCAATACTTGCCAGCTGTGGGGTGGGATCCCGCCGTCGGGGCGCCCGGCTCCGTTCATGTCCCCCACCGGCCTGCGGCCGGCTCCGCCTTCACTTCACTGCGCCGGGCACCCCGACGACGGGATCCGAGGCATCGCGGGCCGAGCAGGCCGCTTGGTGTGTGAGCGCCGCATCCCGCCAAGGGGCTTGGGTGGGCAGCGCAGCGAGGTCAAGGAGGAGATGGCCGTCGCAGACGGACAGCGGGGGACAGGAGCGGAGCTGCCCACCCATGCCCCTTGGCGCGCCACCGCCCCCCGCGGTCTCAACGCGCTGCTTGCAATTTGGTATGAACCGGCTGCTCAACGGCGGCGCAGGCGCTCGCGCACGCGCCGCCACGTGGGCAGCACCACCTCGCGCCACCAGCGCAGCAAGCCGTAGGACAGCTGCACCTTCTCGTGCCCCACCGGCTGGTCGGCCGGCGCGGTGAACCAGGCGGCCTTGGGGTAGGCCAGCTGCTGCGCCGGGTACACGCTGCGGTGGCCGACCATCAGATAGGCCGACACGCAGGCGCCCGCCACGTACAGCGTGGAGCCGCCGCCGAACAGCTCCACCCCCATCAGCACCGCCGCCACCGGCGTGTTGGAGGCCGAGGCGACCACCGCCACCAGCCCCACCGCCGCGCCCTGCGCCGCGTGCATGCCCAGCAGTGGCGCCAGCGCCCCGCCCAGCACCGCGCCGATGACGAACTGCGGCGTGACGATGCCGCCGTAAAAGCCCGAGCCCAGGGTGACCGCCACCAGCACGATCTTGAACGCGAAGCCCAGCCAGGGCATGGCCTCGCCCTGCAGCGCGCGCTCCATCACCGGCAGCGACAGGCCCATGTACTCGCGCGGCAGCACGGCCAGCAGCAGCGCCAGCAGCACCCCGCCCAGCAGCGGCAGCAGCGGCGGCCACAGCGCCCAGCGCCGCCCCAGCCAGCCGAAGCCCTGGCGCGCCAGGTGCAGCGCCTCGACGAACCACGAGGCGGCCACGCCGCACAGCACGCCGATCAGCACGGTCTTGAGAAACAGCAGCTCGGTGAAGCCGGCGTCGAAGGCGATGTGATATTCGGGATACGGCACGCCCCAGAAGCGGCTGACGACAAAGGCCGTGACGCCGGCCACGATGCCCGGAAACAGAAAGTCGTGCCGGATGCGGCCGATGGCCAGCATCTCCACGCCGTAGATCGCGCCGGCAATCGGCGTGCCGAACACGCTGGCGAAACCGGCGCTCACGCCGCAGGCCACCAGGCGCTTGCGCAGCTCGGCGTTCAGCCGCAGCGCCTGCCCCACCCCGGCGGCCACGCCGGCGCCGATGTGCGAGCACGGCCCCTCCTTGCCGGCCGAGCCGCCGCAGCCCAGGGTGATCAGCGCGGCGACGGGCTTGATCCACAGCGTGGTCAGCGGCATGCGGCCCTGCTGCTCGTTGACGGCCTCGATCGGCTCGTCCTTCAGGCCGCTGGTGTTCAGCCGATAGCCGTAGTGCAGCAGCAGGCCGTTGGCCAGCCCGGCCGCCGGCAGCAGCGCGGCCAGCAGCGCCCAGGGCGCGCCGTACAGGCGCCCCTCGCTGGCGAACAGCAGGTGCAGAAACACGCTGCACGCCGAACCCACCAGCGCGCCGGTGAGCATGGCCAGCACCAGCCACAGGGCAATGGTGGCCAGCATGACCAGGGGTTCGGCGGGGGACAGGCGGCGCATGGGCGGGATCGGCTGGGCCCGAAAGACGCCGGGCGTGCCGATTCTAGGAGGCGGCGCAAGCCCAGGCGTCGGCGTGATGGACCGCACACTGTTACCTGGCAGGTCATGGAGTGCGCCACCCAATACCCCCATAATTTGCAGTTCTTTTGACTCGCGCCTCGTCGCCGGACCGCCACGAACGGCCCGGCTGGAGCCGGCGATCATGAACACCTCTTGCACCACCCCCTTGCAAGCGCGCCGCCCTGCGGCACACCCCTTGGCCTGCTTGGGCCTGCTGTTCAGCCTGGGCCTGGCTGGCTGCGCCGCGGTCGGGCCCGACTTTCATCCGCCCGAGGTGCCGGCCGCTGCGCGCGGCCCCGACTACACGGCCAGCCCCCTGCCCGCGCAAACCGCCCAGGCGCCTGGCGCCGCGGGCGTCGCGCAGCAATGGGCCGTGGGCGCCGACATCCCGGCGCAGTGGTGGGCGGTGTTTCATTCCCCCGCGCTCGACGCGCTGATTCGCGATGCACTGGCGCGCAGCCCCAGCCTGGCCGCCGCCCAGGCCACCTTGCGCCAGGCGCAGGAAGGACTGGCCGCCCAGCAAGGCAAGCTGGCGCTGCCCAGCGTGGACGCACAGCTAGGCGCACAGCGCGAGCGCGCCTCGGCCGTGCAGACGCAAAAGGCCGGCGGCCAAGTGCTGACGCTGTTCAACGCCCAGGTCAACGTCAGCTACAACCTCGATCTGTTCGGCGGCGTCCGCCGCCAACTGGAGGGCGCCCAGGCCCAAGTGGACGCCCAGCGCTACCAGGTCGAGGCGACGCAACTGATGCTGACCGGCAACCTGGTCACCACCGCCATCCGCGAGGCCGGCTTGCGCGCCCAGCTGAAGGCGGTGCGCGAGGTGCTGCGGGCGCAGCAGGAGCAACTCGGCATCCTGCAAAAACAGTTCGATCTGGGCGCCACGCCGCAGTCCGTGGTGCTGGCGCAGCGCGCGCAGGTCGCCCAGACGCAGGCCGCGCTGCCGGGGCTGGACAAGGCGCTGGCGCTCACCCGCCATCAGCTGGCGGTCTACGCCGGGCGCCTGCCCAGCGAGCCCGATCTGCCCGAGTTCACGCTGGAGCAGTTGAGCCTGCCGCAGACGCTGCCGCTGTCCCTGCCGTCCGAGCTGGCGCGCCAGCGCCCCGACGTGCGCGCCGTCGAAGCGCTGCTGCATCAGGCCAGCGCGCAGGTGGGCGTGGCCACGGCCAACCTGTATCCGCAGATTCAACTGAGCGCCACGCTGGGCAGCACGGCGCTGGAGCTGAGCGACTTGTTCAAGGGGCCCTGGACCTTCTGGAGCCTGGCCGGCGGGCTGGTGCAGCCGCTGTTTCATGGCGACGCGCTCCAGGCCCAGCGGCGCGCCGCCATCGCCGGCTTCGACGCCGTCGCGGCGCAGTACCAGGGCACGCTGTTGCTGGCGTTCCAGAACGTGGCCGACGCGTTGCGCGCGCTGCAGTTCGACGCCGACACGCTGGCCGCCCAGGCCGACGCCGAGCAGGCCGCGCGCCAGTCGCTCGACATGAGCACGGCGCAGTACCAGAGCGGCGCCGTGAGCTACGTGCAGTTGCTGAACGCCCAGCAGGCCTGGCTGCAGACGCACACCGCGCTGGCCCAAGCGCAGGCCGCGCGCTACGCCGACACGGCCGCTCTCTTTCAGGCCCTGGGCGGCGGCTGGTGGAACCGAGCTGCGCTGGCCGATGCGGCCGCCCCGGCCACCCAAACCGTGCAATGACGAGGTGCGGCCCAAGCGCCGCAGGAGACTGAAAAGATGACCAAGCGCATGCTGATCATGATCGGCGCGGTGATCGTACTGATCGCCGTGCTGGCGGGCGGCAAGTACCTGCAGATCAGGAAGCTGATCGCCTCCATCCCCAAGCCGCACCCCGAAACCGTGTCCACCATCGTGGCGCAGAAGCTGCCCTGGCAGCCCCAGCTGACGGCCGTGGGCACGCTGACGCCCGTGCGCGGGGTCGATCTGGCCAGCGAAGTGGCGGGCCTGGTGCACGGCGTGCATTTCAAGTCCGGCCAGGACGTGGCCGCCGGCGCGCTGCTGGTGCAGCTGAACGCCGACACCGACGCGGCGCAGCTGCAGGCCCTGCAGGCCGCGGCCGACCAGGCCGCCACCGCGCTCAAGCGCGACCAGGCCCAGCTGGCGGTGCGCGCCGTGAGCCAGGCCCAGGTGGACGCCGACACCAACAACCTGAAGGCCGCGCGCGCCCAAGTGGCGCAGCAGGCGGCCAGTCTGGCCAAGAAGTCCATCCGCGCGCCCTTTGCCGGGCGCCTGGGTATCAGCGCGCTGCAGCCGGGGCAGTACCTCAATGCCGGCGCCGTGCTGGTCACGCTGCAGACGCTGGACCCGATCCGCGTCGACTTCTCGCTGCCGCAGCAGCAGCTGGCCGGCCTGGCGCCGGGACAAAAGGTGAGCCTGACGGTGGATGCCTTTGCCGGCCAAAGCTTTGCCGGCACCATCAACGCCATCAACCCCAAGGTAGATGCGGCCACGCGCAACGTGCAGGTGCAGGCCACCGTGGCCAACCCCGCGAAGCAACTGCTGCCGGGCATGTTCGCCCAGGTGAGCGTGGACGTGGGCGGGCCGCAGGAGCAACTGACGCTGCCGCAAACGGCCATCACCTACAACCCCTATGGCTCGACCGTGTTCGTGGTCGAGAAGGCCAGCGCCGCGCCGGCCCAGGGCGCGGCATCGGGGGCCCCGGCGGCGCCGGCGCCCGCTGCCCCGGCCTCGGGTGCCGGCGCCGAGGGCGAGCAGCTGGTGGCACGCCAGGTGTTCGTGCAGACCGGCGCCACGCGCGGCGACCAGGTGGCCGTCACCCAAGGCGTCGAGCCGGGCCAGCAGGTGGTGACCAGCGGGCAGCTCAAGCTGAAGAACGGCACGACGGTGGTCGTCGACAACCGCGTGCAGCCGGCCAACAACCCCAGCCCGACGCCACAAGAAAAGTAAGAGACGGGCCATGAAATTCACCGACACCTTCATCCGCCGGCCCGTGCTGGCGATGGTGATCAGCCTGCTGCTGGTGGTGCTGGGGCTGCGCGCCGCCGGCAGCCTGCCGATCAACCAGTACCCCAAGACGCAGAACGCCGTGGTCACCGTGACCACCGCCTACTTCGGCGCCGACGCCGCCACCGTGGCCGGCTTCATCACGCAGCCGCTGGAGGCCGCCATCTCGCAGGCGCAGGGCATCGACTACCTGTCGTCGTCCAGCAGCCTGGGCGTGTCCGTCATCACCGCCACGCTGCGCCTGAACTACGACGCCAACCGCGCGCTGACCGAGATCAACACCCAGGTCGCCTCGGTGCGCAACCAGTTGCCCGCGCAGGCGCAGCAGCCGGTGCTGGCGGTACAGACCGGGCAGACCACCGACGCGATGTACATCGGCTTCTACAGCAACAAGATGCCCAACAACAGCATCACCGACTACCTGGTGCGCGTGGTGCAGCCCAAGCTCAATTCCATCGAGGGCGTGCAGACCGCCGAAATCCTGGGTGCGCGCACCTTCGCGCTGCGCGCCTGGCTCGATGCCTCGAAGATGGCCGCCGTGGGCGTGACCGCGGCCGACGTGGCCGGCGCGCTGGCCGCCAACAACTACCTGGCGGCGGTGGGCCAGAGCAAGAACGACATGGTGACGGTGCCGATGAACGCCAGCACTTCGCTGCACAGCGTCGACGAGTTCAGGCAGCTGGCCGTCAAGAGCGCGGGCGGCGCCATCGTGCGGCTGCAGGACGTGGCCACCGTGACGCTGGGCTCGGAGAACTACAACTTCAACGTCGCATTCAACGGCGTGCGCTCGGTGTTCATCGGCATCAAGGTGGCGCCCGAGGCCAACATCCTCACCGTGGCCGACAGCGTGCGCAAGGCCTTTCCGGAGCTGCAGGCGCAGCTGCCGGCGGGGCTGACAGGCAAGATCGTCTACGACTCCACCGACTTCATCAACAGCTCGATCACCGAGGTGGTCAAGACCCTGCTGGAGGCGCTGCTCATCGTCACCGTCGTGATCTACCTCTTCCTGGGCACGCTGCGCGCCGTGGTGGTGCCGGTGATCGCGATGCCGCTGTCGCTCGTCGGTACTTTCTTCGTGATGCTGCTGCTGGGCTACTCGATCAACCTCTTGACGCTGCTGGCGCTGGTGCTGGCCATCGGCCTGGTGGTGGACGACGCCATCATCGTGGTCGAGAACGTGGACCGCCACATGCGCGAGGGCAAAAGCCCGTTCCAGGCGGCCTTGATCGCCGCGCGCGAACTCGGCAGCCCCATCCTGGCGATGACGGTGGTGCTGGTGGCGGTGTACGTGCCGATCGGCTTTCAGGGCGGCCTGACGGGCGCGCTGTTCACCGAATTTGCGTTCACGCTCGCGGGGGCGGTCACGGTGTCCGGTCTGGTTGCATTGACGCTGTCGCCGATGATCTGCTCGCGCATCTTCAAGCCCGAGCAGGACAGTGGCAAGTTCGCCACGCTGATCGAGCACCTGTTCGAGCGCGTGCACGGCGGCTACACGCGCCTCCTGAGCAGCCTGCTGAAGACCTGGCCGGTGCTGATCGTGATGGGCGTGATCCTGATCGGCTGCCTGGGCATCATGTTCAAGATGTCCAAGTACGAGCTGGCGCCCGAGGAGGACCAGGGCATCGTGCTGGGCATGGTGCAGGGCCCCGCCACCGCCACCATCGACCAGATGCAGACCTACGCCGACCAGGTGTTCCAGCAGGCCAAGGCGCTGCCCGAATACGAGCAGATGTTCCAGCTGACCGGCGCGCCCGCGCCCAACAGCGGCATCGGCGGCGTGCTGCTCAAGCCCTGGAACCAGCGCACGCGCAGTGCCCACGAGGTGCAGATGGAGCTGCAGCAGCGCTGGGGCCAGATTGCCGGCGCGCGCGTGGCGGCGTTTCAGTTTCCGCCGCTGCCCGGCTCCTCGGGCCTGCCGGTGCAGTTCGTCATCAAGACCACCGAGCCGTTCCAGAACCTGAACACCCTGGCGCAGCAGCTGATGGACAAAGCGCGCGCCGACGGCAAGTTCTACTACATCGATGCCGACCTGAAGTACGACCTGCCGCAGGCCACGCTGGAGATCGACCGCGACAAGGCCGCCGCCCTGGGCATGACGCAGCAGGACGTGGGCAACGCGCTGACGGCGGCCTTGGGCGGGGGCTATGTCAATTATTTCGCCATCGCCGGGCGCTCGTACAAGGTGATCCCGCAGGTGCTGCAGACGGACCGCCTGAACCCCGCCAACGTGCTGAACTTCCACATCAGGACCCCCGCCGGCCTGGTGCCCGCCAGCACTGTGGCCAGCCTGAAGACCTCGGTCGAGCCGTCCACCATCAACCACTTCCAGCAGCTCAATTCGGTCACCATCTCGGGCGTGCCCAGCGGCTCGCAGGGCGACACGCTGACCTACCTGCGCGAGCAGGTGGCCCAGCTGGCGCCCGGTGGCTATCAGATGGACTATGCCGGGCCCTCGCGCCAGTTCGTGCAGGAGTCGGGCGGCTTTGCCCTGACCTTCGCCTTCGCCCTGATCGTGGTGTTTCTGGCGCTGGCGGCGCTGTTCGAGAGTTTTCGCGATCCGGTGGTGATTTTGGTGTCGGTGCCGATGGCCCTGTTCGGCGCGATGATCTTCGTGTTTCTCGGTTTTTCGTCGATGAACATCTACACCGAGGTCGGCCTGGTCACGCTGATGGGCCTGATCAGCAAGCACGGCATCCTGATCGTGGAGGTGGCCAACAACCTGCAGCGCGAGGGCCGCTCCAAGTTCGACGCCATCGTCGAGGCCGCCGGCATCCGCCTGCGCCCCATCCTGATGACCACCGCCGCCATGGTGTTCGGCGTGGTGCCGCTGGTGATCGCCTCGGGCGCCGGCGCCGCCGGCCGGCAAGCCATGGGCATCGTGATCTTCACCGGCATGGCCATCGGCACGCTGTTCACGCTGTTCGTGGTGCCGGCGATGTACCTGTTCCTGGCCAGCGACCGCAGCCGCAAGGCCCAGGCTGAAGACCCCCTGACGATGGCCGCACCGCAAGCCGCGCCCGACGCCACCTGAGGCCCCGGCGCTTCAGGCGTCGAAGCCGGCCAAGTCGCGCTCGCCGCGCTCCAGCGCCAGCAGCCAGGTCTTGCGCGGCAGGCCGCCGCCATAGCCGGTCAGGCTGCCGTCGCTGCCGATCACGCGGTGGCAGGGCACGACGATGGACACCTTGTTCTGTCCGTTGGCCGCCGCCACGGCGCGCGTGGCGGTGGGCCGGCCGATGCTGCGCGCCTGCTCGCCGTAGCTGCGCGTCTGGCCGTAAGGGATCTTCAGCAGCGCCTGCCACACCTGCTGCTGAAACGGCGTGCCCACCAGGTCGAGCGGCACGTCGAAGTGCGTCAGCCGGCCCTTGAAATAGGCCGCGATCTGCTCGCCCAGCGCGCGCGTGCGCTCGTCCTCGCCCGGCGTGGCCGCCGCGCCCGCGTGGCGCTCCACGTCCCGCCATTCGAGCGACAGGCCCTTGGTGTCGACGCCGAATTCGAGCAGGCACAGGCCGCGGGGCGAAAACAGCGCGACCATGTCGCCCAGCGGGGTCGGGTAGGTGTGGGAAATCAGCTCAGACATGAGCTCGCCATCCTACCCCGCTCAATCCGCCAGCTGGGCGTGGGTTCAAGCCGCCCGCTCCAGCTCACGCGGCAAGGCAATCCACTGCCCCTGCACCGGGTGCACGCCGATGCGGCCGTCGAAGGCGGCCACCAGCGCGCGGTGCGTTTCGGCGGCGTCGCAAGGGCCGTGGTGCAGCAGCCGGCCGGCCTGGATGATGAGCAGCTCGTCGGCGCGCAGCGCCATGTTCAGCTCGTGCAGCACGCTCACCACGGTGCCGCCGGCGGCGACCTGGGCACGCACGGTGGCCAGCCAGTCGGCCTGGTGCGGCGGGTCGAGGTGGGCCAGCGGCTCGTCCATCAGCAGCACCGGCGCCTGGGTGGCCAGCAGGCGCGCCAGCAGCACGCGCTGGCGCTCGCCGCCCGACAGCGCGCCCAGCCGGCGCGCGCGCAGCTCCCACGCCTGGGTGGCCTGCAGGGCCTGGGTGACGGCGGCCTGGTCGCGCTCGTCGGGCGCGGCCAGCCAGGCGCGGTGCGGCAGGCGGCCCAGCATGGCGACGTCCCAGGCCAGCAGGTCTTCGCCGCCGGTCTCGGCCTGGCCCAGCCAGGCCAGCTGGCGCGCCCGCTCGCGCGCCGGCCAGTCGCCCAGGGCGCGGCCCTGCAGCCGCACCTGGCCGTGGCAGGGCAACAGGCCGGCCAGCACGCGCAGCAGGGTCGACTTGCCGGCGCCGTTGGGGCCGACGATGGCGCACCAGCGGCCGGCCGGCAACTGCAGGTCGATGCCGTGCAGGATTGGGCTTTTTCCGATGCTCGCGCTCACGCCGTGTGCGCTGACCGCTATATTTTGCATAGCGTCGGACATCTCACGCACCCCCGCCCAGGCCGGCGCGCCGGTGCATCAGCCACAGCAGGTACAGACCGCCCAGCACGGCCGTCAGCACGCCCACCGGCAACTCCTGCGGCGCGATGACGAGCCGCGCCGCGATGTCGGCAAGCATCAGCAGCAGCCCGCCCACCAGCGCCGACAGCAGCACCAGCGGCCCGTGCGTGCTGCGCGCGCGGGCCCGCGCCAGGTGCGGCGCCACCAGGCCGACAAAGCCGATCAGCCCGGTCTGCGCCACGGCCGCGCCGGTGGCCAGCGCCAGCACGGCGATCAAGAGCGCGCGCAGCGGGCCCAGCGGCAGGCCCAGGCTTTTGGCCGTGGCCTCGCCCAGGCTCAGCGCGTCGAGCACGCGTGCCAGCGCCCAGGCCAACAGCAGCAGCGGCGCCAGCACGGCGGCCATCAGCGCGCAGGCGCCCCAGCCCACCATGCCGGTGATGCCCAGGGTAAAGCCCTGCATGGCCTGCAGCACGTCGGGCTGGGCCAGTTGCACCAGGTCGCGCAGGGCGCCCAGCACGAAGCCGACCACCACGCCGGCCAGCAGCAGGCGCAGGGTTTGCTGCACGCCGCGCGCCAGCACCAGCGCCAGCAGCACGCCGCCCAGGGCGCCGACAAAGGCCGCGCCGGTCAGGCCCAGCCGCGCCAGCCCCGGCGATGCGGCCTGCAGCAGCGCCACGCCGCCGGCACCGCCCACCAGGCTGCCGGCACCCAGCGCGGCGTAGACCAGGGCCACCGCCAGCGCCGCGCCCGAGGCGCTGCCCAGCAGGAACGGGTCGGCCAGCGGGTTGCGAAACAGGCCCTGCGCCACCGCGCCGGCCAGCCCCAGCAGCGCGCCGGCCAGCCAGGCGCCCAGCGTGCGCGGCAGGCGAATGTCCCACACAATCTGCCAGGCCACCGGGTCGTGGCGCGCGCGCAGCAGGCTGTCCACTCCCGTGCTGCCCACACTGGCGCCCCAGGCCAGGCCCAGCAGCGACAGCGCCAGCAGGCCTGCCGCCAGCGCCCACACGCGGGTGCCGCCGTGGACCGTGGCGGGCGTTGTGGCATGGACAGCGCAAGCGGGGGGCATCAAGCTCTGAATGGGTTCAAGAAAAAACAGCCGAACGCAGAGGACGCAAAGGATTCGCAGAGGACGCAAAAGAGACCCAAGAACAAATCTTCGATTTCACCTTTTGCGTCCTTTGCGCTTTTTTTGCGTCCTTTGCGTCCGGCATTTTCATGGGCGCCTCATTTTTCCGCGGGCGGGCGATGCGCCGCGCAGTCGGCCATCAACTGCGCGGCCTCGGCCATGCGCGGGCCGGGGCGCACCAGGATGTCGCGCTGGGCAGCGTCGAAGGCGCACACATGGCCCTGGCGCAGCGCGCGCATCTGCGCCCAGCCGGGGCGGCGCGCCAGATCGAATGCGCCCTGCCGGCTGATCATGATCAGGTCGGGGTCGGCACGCACCACCCACTCGGGGTTGATCTTGGGGTACGGCCCCATGTCGGCATCGACGATGTTGACCAGGCCCAGCGCCGTCAGCAGCTCGTCGATGAAGGTGCCGCGGCCGGCCGCGTGCGGCGCGGCGTCGACCTCGAAGTACACGCGCTGGCCGCGCGCGGCGCCGGGCACCGACTGCGCGGCGGCCTGCACGCCGGCGTCGATGCGGCGCAGCAGCGCGTCGGCCGCCTGCGGCTGGCGCAGCAGTTCGCCCAGGCGCTCGGTCACGCGGCGCAGGTCGGCCAAGGTGCGCGGCTGCAGCGCCACTACCTTCAGGCCCAGCGCGCGCAGGCGCGCGGCGGCCGCGCGCGCGGAACTGTCCATCAACACCACGTCGGGGCGCAGCGCCACCACGGCCTCGACGCTGGGGTCCAGCCCGCCACCGACTTTGGGCAGCCGCTGCACGGGCGGCGGCCAGTTGGCGTAGCGGTCCACGCCCACCAGCCGCTCGCAGGCGCCCAGTGCGCACACCGTCTCGGTCAGCGAGGGCAGCAGGCTGACGATGCGCGCGGGCGGCGTGTCGAAGCGGGTGACTTGGCCGGCGTCGTCATGGATGGCGTAGGCCTGGGCCAGGCCGAACGTCGCCGCCAGCAACGCGCCCAGGGCGGCCCGAGTCCAGGCGGCCTTGCTCCCTCTCCCGCGGGCGGGAGAGGGTTGGGGTGAGGGCATGGCCCGTGGCAAGGGAGCCGCCGCCGCCCTCACCCCTGCCCTCTCCCGGAGGGAGAGGGTGAAAGCGCGCATCCAGGCCATGAAACGGCGCTCACGCATGGCGGTCCATCCAATCCATCACGATGCGATGCAGGGCCTCGGCGCCATCGGTCAGCGCGGCCGGGCCGGGCTGCAGGATTTCGGGCGACTTGATCTCGAACAGCTGGCCACCGCGCACGGCGGGCACGTCCTGCCAGCCGGCGCGCGCGGCCACCTGCTCGGGCCGAAATTTCTTGCCGCACCAGGAGCCGATGATGAGATCGGGCGCGCGCCGCACCACCTCGAGCGGGTCGGCAATGATGCGGCCCTTGGCCATCGGCTGGGCCCCCAGCTCGGCAAAGCAGTCCTCGCCGCCGGCAATCTCGACCAGCTCGGACACCCAGCGGATGCCGCTGATCTGCGGCTCGTCCCATTCCTCGAAGTACACGCGTGGCCGGCGCCCGCCTTGTGCCAATCGGGCCTGTACCGCTTGCTGCATCTGCGCCAGGCGTTCCCGATATTTCAGCAGCAGAGCGCGCGCCCGATCCTGCGCACCGACCAGCGCCGCCACCTGACCCAGCACCTCGAAGATTTCGGCCACGCTGCGCTGGTTGAACACCATGGTCGGCACGCCGGCGCGAATCAGCTCGGCCGCGATGTCGGCCTGGATGTCCGAAAAGCCCAGCACCAGGTCGGGCTTGAGCGCCACGATCTGCCCGATGCGCGCGCTGGTGAAGGCGCTGACCTTGGGCTTTTCCTGCCGCGCGCGGCGCGGGCGCACCGTGAAGCCGCTGATGCCGACGATGCGCCGCTCCTCGCCTAGCAGGTACAGCCACTCGGTGGTTTCCTCGGTCAGGCAGACGATGCGCTCGGGGCCCTTGTATGCCGCGGGGAGCAGGGACGCTATATCGTTCATAGCTGTTCGCGCTGGTTGGGCGCGGGCTGGAGGCCAAAATCGTTTGAGAACAGCGCGGCCGTGGCCGACGGGCTGGAGGCGAACCAGGCATGAAAGTAGCTGGCGCGCACCGCACCCTTTGCGTACACCGCCTCGCCTTGCGTGCGCGCGCTGCCGGGCGCGGCCGTGGTGCAGGCCAGCGGCGCCAGCGCGGTCTGGCAGGCCGAAAAATGAAAGCTGTGGCCGCGCAGCGCCGGCGCCGCTTCGGTCGGCGCCCAGGACTGCAGGCCCAGGCCCATCAGCCGGTCTTGCATGCGCACGCGGCCGGGCAGCAGGCCCCACATCGGGTGCGCGGCGCCGTCGCGCGTGATCAGCTCGTCGAACAGGCCCATCATGCCGCCGCACTCGGCCCAGACCGGCCGCCCGGCCTGCGCGTGGGCGTGCAGCTGCGCGCGCAGCTCGGTGCGCGCGGCCAGCACCGGGGCATGCAGCTCGGGATAACCGCCGGGCAGCCATACGGCATCGCAGGCGGGCAGCGCGTCACCGGCCAGCGGCGAGAAAAACACCACGCGCGCGCCCAGCGCCCGCAGGCACTCGAGGTTGGCCGCGTAGACAAAGGCAAACGCCGCATCGCGCGCCACCGCCACCGTGCGGCCGGCCAGCAGCGGCGCCGGCGGTGCCACGGCGAGCGGTGCCTCGAAGGCGACGCTCCAGCGCGCGCGCCAGTCGGCCAAATCCATGCCGCCGAGCGGCGTGGCCGCCAGCAAGTCGGCAGCTGCGTCGAGCCGCGCCAGCGCCGCGGCCTCGCCCAGCTCGTGCGCGGCGACCAGGCCCAGGTGCCGCTCGGGCAGCTGCATGGCCTCGCTGCGCGGCAAGGCGCCGAGCCAATGCGCCGGATCGTCCAGCGACGCGCGCAGCAGCGCGGCATGACCTGCGCCGGCCACGCCGTTGGCCAGCACGCCCGCCCAGGGCAAGGCGCCGTCGCGCGCGCTGCGATAGTGGCGCAGGCCGTGGGCGATGGCGCCCAGCGTCTGCGCCATGGCGCCGGCCTGCACCACGGCCAGCACCGGCAGGCCCAGCACGCGCGCCAGGTCGGCGCTGCTGGGCGTGCCGTCGTGCAGACCCATCACGCCTTCGACCAGGATCACGTCGGCCGCGCCGGCGGCCGCATGCAGGCGCGCGCGGGCGTCGGCCTCGCCGGTCAGCCACAGGTCGAGGTTGTGCACCGGCTGGCCGCTGGCCTGCTCATGCCAGAAGGGGTCGAGAAAGTCCGGCCCGCACTTGAACACCCGCACCCGCGCGCCGCGCCGCGTGAGCAGGCGCGCCAGCGCTGCCACCACCGTGGTCTTGCCCTGGCCCGAGGCCGGGGCCGACACCAGCAGCGCGGGGCAGCGCGCGTTCATCAGCGCCCCGTCCAGCGCAGGCCGACGAAGAAGGTGCGCGGCGGCGTGGCGTAGCCGCGGGCCAGCTGGTAGCTCTTGTCGCCCAGGTTGTCGATGCGCGCCAGCAGGTCCCACTGGCGGGCGATGCGCGTGCTGGCGTACAGGTTGACCAGGCCGTAGCCGCCCAGGCGCTGGGTGTTGGCCGCGTCGTCCCAGCGGTGGCTGACGGCCTGCCACTCGGCGCCCAGCGTCCAGTCGAGCGACCCGGCGGCCACGCGCGTGTCGGCCGCCAGCTTGAGCAGGCGCTGCGCGCGCCGTGCCAGCAGCTGTCCCGTCTGCCGGTCCTTGGGCTGCTGCACACCCAACGAGCCGCTCAGGTTGACGGCGCCCACGCGGTGCGCGCCGGTCAAGGTCACGCCCTGCAGCACGGCGCGCCCGGCGTTCTCGTAACAGCCGAACATCCCGGCGCAGGGGCCGGGGGCGCCGAAGTTGATCAGGTTGGTGACGCGGTTGCGATAGGCCGTCACGCCAAACCGGCTGGCGCCCTGCGCCCAGTGCAGGCCCAGTTCGACGTTGCGGCCCTTTTCGGGCTGCAGGGCCGGCTGGCCGTATTCGGAAAAGCGCTGGTACAGCGTGGGCACGCGAAACGCGGTGCCGACCGCCCCGGTCACGCGCCAGCCGGGCGCGAAGGCGTAGCCATAGGCCACGCCGCCGGTGGTCTGGCCGCCGAACTCGCTGTCGCGGTCGTGGCGCAGGTTGAGCTGCAGCGTGTGCGGCCCGCCGGTGTAGCCGTAGCCCAGGGCCACGCCGTTCTGGTGGCGGCCGCGGTCGATCGGGTCGTTGACCAGCGCGTCGCCACGCCGCTCCAGCGCGGCGGTGAAGCGGTGGTCGCCCTGGTGCCATTCGCTGTGCAGCAGCAGGTTGCGCAGCGTCGTCTCGGTGCGGTAGGTGTCGGGGCGCATCTCGTAGCGCTGCTGCGACTGGCTGACGGACAGGCGCGTGCTCCAGGCCTTGCTCCACTGCGCCGACCAGCTGGCGCCCAGCGTGTCCAGGCGGTTCAGGCCGTGGTCGTCCTGGCCGGGCATGAAGCCGTCATACTGCGCGTCCATGTCGGTGTGGGTGCCGGTCAGGTCGATGCGGTGCGCGGGGTTGATCTGCAGCCCCAGCCGGCCGCTGGCCGAGCTTTGGCGGTAGCCGTCGCGGTCGGGGTTGGCGCCGGGCTTGCTGTCGAAGCCGCGGCTGACCTCGCGCGCCGCGCCCAGCGAATAGTCCAGCGCGCCGCCCGCGCCCGAAAAGCCCGCTTCCAGCTTGCCGGTGCGGCGGCTGCCCGCGCCGATGCCCACGTAGGGCGTGAACGGGCCCTCGCCCTTGCGGGTGAAGATCTGCACCACGCCGGCCACGGCGTCCGAGCCGTACACGGCCGCCGCCGGGCCGCGCACGATCTCGATGCGCTCGACCTGCGCCAGGCTGATGGCCTCCCAGGGCGCGCCGCCGGTGGCCTGCGAATCGACGCGCACGCCGTCGATGTAGACGGCGGTGAAGCGCGAGTCGGCGCCGCGCAAGAACAGACTGGTGGCCGTGCCCGGGCCACCGCTGCGCGACAGTTCCAGCCCCGGCTGGCGCGCCAGCAGGTCGCTGATGGTGACGGCGCCGCTGTCCTCGATGTGCGGGCGGTCGATCAGCGTCACGTCGGCCAGCACGTCGGTCAGCGGCTGTGCCACCCGCGCGGCGGTAACCACGGTGTCGGGCAGGTTGACGGCGTTCAGTTGCGCCACGGTGGTGGCCTCGGGCAGCGCTTGCGCGCCCACGGAGGCAGCGCCCGCGAGCGCGCACGACAGGGCCAGCGGCAGCGCGGCCGGCCGGCAAAACGAAAACCCAGGATTCATGATGAGAAACACAAGACAAGCGTCCCGGCCGGCTTCCCCGCCAGCAATGGGACCCACATGGCCGGGCGCCGGCCATCGCTTGCGCGACGGGCAGCGCCAAGCCGCCTTGTTGGCCGGTATCCGGGCTGACGGATGAGGTGTCGGCGCCTCGCCTTCCCGGTTGCGTGTTTCAGCGCAGCCAGTGGCTTGATGAGGAACCGGTCGGCACCCCCGGACGAACCGCGGGCGCCGCATCCGCTTACCGTTGCGGGGGCAGCGCAGGTTGGGCAACGCTCGTGGCGAGGGGCCCTCCTGCTTCCCGTTGAACTGCGGCCGTGCGAACCACGGCGCGCGAGCACCAACAGCGGTCGATTGTATCGGCGCTGCGGCGCCGAACGCGGCCGAACGCGGCGCCTGGAGGTGCGTCGGTGGACGATCAGGTTCGGGCCACGCCGAATTCGGACGCAAGCGCCTCGCGGTAGCCCGGTTGGTCGAACAATTCGGGCTCATCCAGAAACTGCGAGGCCCACGGCACCGTATCGCTGCCCCAGAAAATGCGGCCCCGCACCACCAGGGTAGAAACACCGAACACGCCCGACGCGATGGCATCCTCGGTGTTGGCGATCAACTGCTGCTTGACGGCAGGCTGGGCGATCAGCTGGTCGCCGTCCGCATGGCCCAGGCGCTGGCACAGCGCAGCGATATCCAGTTCGGGGTCTCGGCCGTCGCCATAGACAAAATCAAAAGCGGACTTGACTGCCTGATCGGGCGCGCCAAGCGCCACCAACAAGCGCTGCGCCGCCAGTGAATTGAACGGATGGCGCGCAGGCATGTGAAATGGCAGATTTTGCTGGGCCGCCGCCCAGACGCAGTACTGGTAGGTGTGCAGCCGCTTGGGCGGCACCTCGGCCGGGCCCTTGTTTCCCCAATGTTTGAGCAGACCGGCAAACAGCACCGGCACCGGCTGAATCTCCAGCCGATCACGCAGGGGCAGAAGGCGGTGGTAATGCAGGTAGGCGAACGGCGAGATCAGGTCGAAATACCAACGGGCCATTTCCATGGTGGCGTCCTTCTTGCAAAAGAGGTGTTGAGTGCGATTTTGGGTGGTGTCCACCCGCTTTTCTTGTCTTCGCAACGACAACATGATCGACCGGTGCGCCCTAGACTGGGATCGAACCAATCGTGGCGATCAAGCCTTCAGGAGACTCCACATGGCATGGGACATCAACGTCGTACAGGACTGCGCGGTGGTGCGCATGAACACCAACCCGGTGAACGTGCAAAACGACCGCTTCTTCGCCGATCTGCATGGCGCCTTCGACCGCCTGGAGCGGGAGTTCGGCGAATTGCCGGTGGTGTTGACCGGCCAGGGCAACGCCTTTTCCGCCGGCATCGACTTTCAATACAGCTTCGGCATCTTCGGCAGCGGCAATCCGGACAAGATCCGTGACTGGTACCGGGTCTACCGCGAAACCAATCTGCGCCTCTTCACCTACCCCCGACCGACGGTGGCCGCGGTGAATGGCCACGCCATTGCCGGCGGCCTGATCACCGCGCTGGACTGCGACTTCCGGGTGGCTGCGCGCAAATCGGCCAAGTTCGGCCTGAACGAGGTGCCGATCGGCATCCCCATGCCGGCTGCGTATGTGGAGATCATCAAGTACGCACTGGGCGACCAGGTGGGCGCGCTGACTACCCTGCGCGGCAAGCTGTACGACTTCGACGAAGCCGAGAAACTGGGGTTCTTCCACGAGGTCGTGACCGAGGACCAGTTGATCGGCAAGGCCATCGAGTACGCCACCTGCATCACGCTCGACTGCAACACCGCCTACGCGATGTCCAAGAAGGCACTGCAAGACGGTGTGCTGCGCCAGATCGAGGAGCGCACCGTGGCGCTCGATGCGCATTTGCCCGCCGGCATGAGCGATGCGGGCAACCGCCGCGCGCAGGATCGCCGCCGGCAGGAAATCATGAACAAACGCTGAAAGGCGCTGCCGTGATCGATCTCTACAGCTGGTCGGCACCGAATGGACACAAGGTGCACATCCTGGTTGAGGAATTGGGCATCCCCTACCGCATCATTCCCATCAACATCACGGCGGGCACCCAGCACGAGCCGGCCTACCGCGCCATCAACCCCAACGGGAAAATCCCGGCCATCGTGGACCGGGCGCCACGGGATGGCGGCCCGCCGCACACGGTTTTTGAAACCGGGGCAATCATGGTTTATTTGGCCGAGAAGGAAAGGCGCTTTCTGCCCGAGGAGATGCGCCAGCGCAGCGAGGTGCTGCAATGGCTCTTCTGGCAGGTGGGCGGCTTGGGCCCCATGATGGGCCAGGCCCAGCACTTCTTTCGGTACGCATCGGAGCAGGTGCCCTATGGCATTGCCCGCTACCAGAAGGAAACGCGCCGTCTGCTTCAGGTCATGGACGAGCGCCTGACGCACCAAGAATATCTGGGCAGCACCTATTCCATCGCCGACATGGCCTGCTTTCCGTGGGTCCGCATCCACAGGCTGACCGGCGTGACGCTCGACGACTTTCCGCACGTGCAGGCTTGGTACAGCCGAATCAGGGCTCGGCCGGCCCTGGACCGCGCACTCGACCTGTTGCGCAATCAGTGGGTGGACGTGAGCCAATCCGGCGAGGCGAAACGCAATCTGTTCCAAAGGGGCTGACCCGTGCGTTCGCAACCCCGCACGAAGACGGTGGATGTCTTCATCGACCTGCGCAGCCCGTACTCCTACCTGGCCATCCAGCCGGCCCGCGAACTGGCCCAGCGTCGCGGCGTGACGCTGGACTGGTGGCCCTTCATCACCGACTTCCAGTCGGCCTACGGCGGCGAGGTGGAGCAGCGCAGCCCCAGGGACGTGGCGAAGCTGAAATACCTCTATATGGATTGCCGGCGCCTGGCCAAGGCGCAAGGTCTGACCATCCGGGCCACCACCAAACTGTGGGACGCTACGCTGGCCAGCCAGGCCATGCTGTTTGCCAAGAGCCATGACCGGCTGTGGGAGTTTTGCGACCCGCTGCTGGCGGCGTTCTGGCGCCGCGAGTTCGATCTGGCCTCGGACGACGCGCTCGGCAAAGTGCTGGCCGCTGCGGGATTGGACACCCGCGAGTGGCAGGCATGGCGCAATTCGCAGGCCCAGAGCGAGTTGGCCTCGGTCCTCGCGCGCGCCGAGCAGATCGGCGTTTTCGGCGCACCGACCTTCGTGTGGCAGGGCGAGCTGTTCTGGGGTGGTGACCGGCTGCCGCTGCTCGACAGCACACTGGGCCAAGCGCCTCAGCCGGATTCGAATCCCGCCTGACCCTCCGTCGTCACATAGACCCGCAACCGTTGGACGTCGACAAACAACATGCCCTTGTTGGGTTCGATGCCGACCAAACCCAGGCGCTTGAACTCCCCTAGCGCCACGTTCACCCGCTGGCGCGACAGGCCGCAGATCAGAGCCAATTCGTGCTGAGACACCGCCAGAGCCTGCAAGCCATCATCCCGCTCGTTGGCCACCATCAGCAGTCCGCGGGCGACCCGCAGTTCAGGCTTGAGCAGACGCGAGGCCACCAGCATGGATACGAAGGCCCCCATGCGGGCGTTCATGATCTCCGACAGGAAGTGATTGAACGGGATCGATGCGTTGCGCAGGGCCTCGAAGGTCGGCGCGGGGATTCGGCAGATTTGGGCCGTGGTGAGGGCACGCAGGTCATAGCGCCAAAGCTCTTTTTTCAGCAGCGAGCCGTCGCCACCCCATTCCCCGGTGCGCAGGCAATAGAGGGTGGTTTCCGAGCCGTCGGAGCCGACCACGTACATCTGCAGATAACCTTGCAACAAGCCATACCAGTGGGTGCAGGGTGTTCCTTCGCGGGCGACGTAGTCGCCGGGTTCTGCCCGCTGCTCGCTGGCCGTGCTGAGCGTCAGCGCACGCAGATTGGCCGGCAGCTGGCGGTACCAGGTCCAACTTTCCAGAAAGCGGGTGATGTCGTCGCTCGGCGGGGCGCTCATGTCGATGCTCATGCGATGTGGATCACCGCCGGATCGTAGTGGACATGAGCGTCGAGGGACAGTCCCCGATCTGATCGACGGCAGGTCTACAAAAAATCCATCGCTCCGCTGATGTGACCGCCCATGGCGTCGGACTCCGGCACAGGCCACCCCTCGGCTTGCCACGCCTTGCGCGCGCGCTGGCGCCGGGCCTCCTTGCCGAGCGACAAGAGCGGCTCATCGCGCCGCCAGCGACTGCGTCTTTCCGTGTCACTGCAGGCCCACAGGAACTCGGTCTCGTCGATGAGCTCGCCAGCGCCGGCCAGTACGCCGGTCGCCAGGACATGGGTGTCCGAACGCCGGGGATCGAGGGCGGCGCAGGCGTGAAGACCGCACAGCGCGGCCAGGCATTTCTGTGCCCAGCGGGCCGGCCAGGCTGCGGCTCGACCTTCACCGAACAGATACGCCAAGGTGCAAGCCGTCACGAAGATGTCTTCCCGCAACCGAAACGGCTTGGCATGGTCCGCGTACCCGTCGCCCGCTACAAGCTGTGCCGGCTCGATAGCCACTTCATCGAACCGAACCTCGGCATGCGGCAGCTCGGGCACCGGCCCCTGAGCACGTCCAGCCGACAGCGTGACACCGGCGGTGCGCAGCGGCAAGCGAACGCAAACCAGGCTGCCAGGACCTTTGGCAGGACCTGTTGCCGTGCGGGCCAACACGAACAGCTGCAGATCGTTCACCCCGGCAAGGGTCCACGACTTGGCACCTTGCAAGCGCAGACCGCCTGCGCGCGAATGGAGCGCCGTGGCCAGTTCGGTGAGCTTGCGGCCGGACTCGTTGACGCAGAACGCACTGGCTCGCCCCATGCGCGCCTGGCTTGGAAAGGCGGCCTGGATCGCGCCCTGGTAGCCGCAAAAGAAGGCCCAGGCCAGACGGTCCGCGCGGCTTGCCGCCGTGACCGCCGCCACGAAGGGGCCGTTCTGTTCGTGGGCCGTCTGTTTGTCCAGCCAAAACGGCAGCCAGGCTGCAAGCTCGCAGCATTCACGCTGGACGAGATCGGCGGCCAGCATCTCCTCCAGAAGGCGTTCCATGGACATCATTCACTCCGGTTGAAGCCGGAATTTTTCCCCCGGCAGTGCAAACGACCTGTCGTCACGATGACAGGATGGCGCGCGGCAATCCTCGCTGCCACCCGTCTTGCCGCCAAACCCGGCTCGTACAATGCCAACTCCGCTGCGTGGCAAACCGCACCATGACTCAAGCTCCCCTGACCGAACAAATCGCCGAGCGCGTCGAGCGGCTGCTCGTGCGGCACGCCGAACTGCATCGCACCAACGCGCTGCTGACGCAGCAGATCGAGGCGCTCACGCAGGAGCGCGACAGCCTGAAATCCCGCCTGCAGGCGGCGCGCGCGCGGGTGGACGCGCTGATCGACAAGCTGCCCACCTCGCCCGGCGCCCTCACCGCGCTGCCCGAGCCGGAGCGCCGGCCATGAACCAGCTCGAAGTGCGCATCATGGGCCAGGGCTACGTGCTGCGCTGCCCCGACGGCGGCGAGGCGCGCCTGACCGAGGCCGCGCAGCGCGTGGACGCGGCGATGTGCAGCATCCGCGACGCCGGCAAGATCCGCGCGCGCGACCGCATCGCCGTGCTGGCGGCGCTGAACCTGGCTTTCGAGCTGGGCGAGCCGGTCGCCGCCGAAGCGCCCGCTGCCGCCCCCGCGCCGGCGGCCAACGACGATGCCGCCGCGGACGACGCCACGCTCGCGGCGCTGCTGCAGCGCCTCGATCGCGCGCTGGGCGAAGACGGTCAGTTGCTTTAAAATGAGCTGGTCTGCGGTGCGCGCCGGACTTTATACTTCCTTGAACCAATGCTCGTATGAGCCCGGGCTTGGAACATCGTCTGGTCGGCGTGATCGTCTCGCGTCAGATGAACCCAAGACCAGTCTGACCTCGCCCACCTGAACCCCCGCGTTCAGGATGACGGTCCGGCGGCATTCGCAGACACCTCTTGCTCAGGGCCGATCGCGCGATCGGCCTTTTGTTTTGCCCCGGCCTTCAAGGCCGCCCCGACCCCGACCATGCCCATCGAGCCCCTGTTGATCCTCGAACTTGCCGCGCTCGGCCTCGCGACCGGTTTTCTGGCGGGCCTCTTGGGCATCGGCGGCGGCATGATCATGGTGCCCTTCATCTCGGCCATGCTGGGCGCGCGCGGCGTGGCGCCGGGGCTGGCGGTGAAGATGGCGATCGCCACCTCGATGGCCACCATCATCTTCACCTCGATGAGCAGCGTGCGCGCGCACCACCAGAAGGGCGCCGTGCGCTGGGACATCGTGCGCGCACTGGCGCCCGGCATCGTGGGCGGCGCCATGGTGGCCAGCCTGGGCGTGTTCAGCCTGCTCAAGGGCGCGGCGCTGTACTTCGTGTTCGCCAGCTTCGTCGCCTTCTCGGCGGTGCAGATGTTCCTCAATAAGAAGCCCGCCGCCTCGCGCCAGCTGCCCGGCACCGCCGGCCTGCTGGGCGCGGGCGGGCTGATCGGCTTTCTGTCGGGGCTGGTGGGCGCCGGCGGCGGCTTCGTGTCGGTGCCCTTCATGACCTGGTGCAACGTGGCCATCCACAACGCGGTGGCCACCAGCGCGGCGCTGGGCTTTCCGATCGCGCTGGCCAACGTGACGGGCTACATCGTGGCCGGCCACGGCCTGCACGACCTGCCGCCGCACTCCTTCGGCTACCTGTGGCTGCCGGCACTGATCGTCATCGCCAGTTGCAGCGTGCTGATGGCGCCGCTGGGCGCGCGCGCCGCGCACGCGCTGCCGGTCAGCAAGCTCAAGCGCGCGTTTGCCGTGGTGCTGATCGCGCTGGCGCTGTACATGCTGGGCAAGGGCATCGCCGCGCTGGGCGGCTGATGGCCGGTTTCAAGCAAAAAATGGTTGCAGCGCCCGCCAATCAAGCGCGAGCAGCTATCGTTTTCATACCGCGCTACGCCGCCGGCACCACGCACCAGGGCGCCTGATCGTGCGCCAGGCCCATCCACAGGGCCCAGGCCGAGGTCAGCACCAGCGCCAGCCCGGCAATGCGCATGCCCCAGGCGCCGCGCCCGCCGCGGCCCAGGCGCAGCAGCAACCAGGGGCCCAGCCACAGGGTAACGCCCGAGCCCAGCGCGAACAGCGCCATCACCGCTGCACCGCCAGCCACGCTGCCGGCCAGCGCCGCCACCATCACGGCCGAATACAGCAGCCCGCACGGCAGCAGCGCCCAGGCCACGCCCACGCCCAGCGGCGCGGCCAGGCCCCAGCGCTGCGTGGCGCCGCGCACGCGCGCCCACACGCGGCGCGCGCCCAGCTCCAGCCACAGCGGCTGGCGCGCCCAGATCAGCAGCATGGCACCCAGCAGCAGCGCCGCCACGTGCACCATGCTCCACACCGGGCGCAGCGCGGCCGACTGCACGGTGAGCCAGCCCAGGCCTTGCATGGACGCGGCGGCCAGCGCGCCCAGCAGCGCGTAGCCCGCGAGGCGCCCAAGCTGGAACAGGCCGATGCCCAGCTGGCCGCGCGGCGCCGCCGCCTGTCCGATGCCGGCGCAGGCCGCGCCGCACATGGCGATGCAATGCGGGCCGCCCGCCAGCCCCATGAGGACGGCGGTAACGGCCAACGACAAGGTCATCAGAGAATTCTAGAGAAGCGCGCGCGGGTCTGGGCGGCCTGCAGGTACTTGTCGAACACCATGGCCACGCCGCGCACGAAGAACCAGCCCATGGGCGTGACCTCGATGGCGCTGTCGGTGACGCGCACCAGCCCGTCGTCCTGCATCGCCGCCAGGCGCTTGAGCTCGGCGGCGAAGTAGCGCTTGAAGTCGACCAGCTGCGACAGCTCGATCGACTCGAACTGCACGCGGCCCTGGCACATCAGGCCCATGATGACGGCGCGGCGCAGCAGGTCGTCGCGCGTGACGGCCAGGCCGCGCACCACCGGCAGCTGGCCGTGGTCGAGCCGGTCCTGGTACTCGATCAGGTCCTTGGCGTTCTGGCTGTAGGTGGCGCCCACCTTGCCGATCGCCGACACGCCCAGGCCGATCAGGTCGGCGTCGGGCTGGGTGCTGTAGCCCTGGAAGTTGCGGTGCAGTCGGCCCTGGCGCTTGGCCACGGCCAGCGCGTCGTCGGGCAGCGCGAAGTGGTCCATGCCGATGTAGACGTAGCCCGCCTGCTCGAAGGCCGCCAGCGAGCGCGCCAGCATCGCCACCTTGGCGCTGGCCTGCGGCAGCTCGGCGGTGTTGATGCGCCGCTGCGACTTGAAGCGCTCGGGCAGGTGCGCGTAGCCGTACAGGGCGATGCGGTCGGGCCGCAGGTCGGCCACCTGGGCCAGGGTGCGATCGAAGGACTCGGGCGTCTGCTTGGGCAGGCCGTAGATCAGGTCGACGTTGATGGAGTCGAAGCCGACCTCGCGCGCGGCGGCCACCAGGGCGAATACCTGCTCGGCCGGCTGCACGCGGTGCACGGCCTTTTGCACCAGCGGGTCGAAGTCCTGCACGCCGAAGCTCAGGCGGTTGAAGCCCAGGGTCTTGAGCGTGGCCAGGCGCGTCGGGTCGATGGTGCGCGGATCGATCTCGATGGAGTATTCGCCGCCCTCGGCGAAGGCGAAGTTGCGCCGCAGCATGCCCATCAGCTCGCCCAGCTCCTCGTCGCTGAGGAAGGTCGGCGTGCCACCGCCCAGGTGCAGCTGGCTGACGGCCTGCTGCGCGCCCAGGCGCTGCACGTGCAGGTCGACCTCGCGGCTGAGGTAGCGCAGATAGGGGCCGGTGCGGTCGTGGTGCTTGGTGATGATCTTGTTGCAGGCGCAGTAGTAGCACAGCGACTCGCAAAACGGCAGGTGCACGTACAGCGACAGCGGCTTGGCCGCCTGGCCCGAGCTGATGCGGCGCTGCTCGAGCGCGTTCAGGTAGTCGGCTTCGCCAAAGGCCTCGACGAAGCGGTCGGCCGTGGGATAGGAGGTGTAGCGCGGCCCGGGAACGTCGAAACGGTTCAGCAGTTCGGGGGTAATGACAGGCATGACAGGCGAAAATCAAATGGCAGGACATACTGTCGGGCCGAACCTTGCAATTGTCCTTGACGATCATCAAGAAGATGGGGGCAAATGATTCGGGCAACACCCGACAAGCCAACTAGAATCAAGGCATTACTTCGCACGCGTCAAGGCGCCGAACACTCCGATGACCCCAAAAGCCATCCAAGTCGCCTGTTCCAACTGCAACCTGCGCGAACTGTGCATGCCGGTCGACGTCACCGACCAGGACATGGACAAGCTCGATTCGCTGGTGGCCACGCGCCGCAAGATCCGGCGCGGGGAATCGCTGTTTTCCAACGGCGACCGCTTCGACGCCCTCTACGCCATCCGCACGGGCTTTTTCAAGACCCGCGTGACCACCGAGGACGGGCGCGATCAGGTGACGGGCTTTCAAATGGCCGGCGAGATCATCGGGCTGGACGGCATCGTGGGCGACCGCCACAGCTGCGACGCGGTGGCGCTGGAAGACGCCGAGGTGTGCGAGATGCCCTATGGGCGCATCGAAGAGCTGTCGCGCGAGGTACCGGCGCTGCAGACGCACGTGCACAAGATCATGAGCCGCGAGATCGTGCGCGAGCACGGCGTGATGCTGCTGCTGGGCAGCATGCGCGCCGAGGAGCGCCTGGCGGCCTTTTTGCTGAACCTGGTGCAGCGCCTGCACGCGCGCGGCTTTTCGCGCTCCGAGCTGGTGCTGCGCATGACGCGCGAGGAGATCGGCAGCTTTCTGGGCCTCAAGCTGGAGACCGTCAGCCGCACCTTCTCGAAGTTTGCCGAGGACGGCCTGATCGAGGTCAAGCACCGGCACGTGCGCATCCTGGACATCGAGGCCCTGCGCACCCTGGTCAACGCGCCCGAGGGGCGCTGACTTTCAAGCCAAATCAGCCGCTGGCCCGCGCCCGGCAAGCGCGAGGCGCTATCAACATCATTGCAAGGTGTTTTTCAGGCTGTCCGGAATCGGCAGCGGCATGACGGCGATGCCCTCCTCCAGCAGCTCCTCGGTCTGCTGGGGCGTGGCTTGGCCGCGGATGCCGCGCTCGGCCGCCTCGCCGTGGTGAATGCGGCGCGCCTCGTCGGCAAAGCGCTCGCCCACGTCCTCGGTCTGCGCCAGCACGCGGCGCACCATTTGCAGCCAGGCCGCCTGCATGGCCTGCGGCGGCAGCGCCGCCACGGGACTGGCCTGCCCGCCTGCGCCCGCGGCGGCCGGGCGTGCTGCATCACGGGCTGGAGGCGGCTCGCTGCCGCGCCCCAGGTTGAGGCGCGGCGCGCTCAGCATCTTGCTGACCGCCGTGTCGCTGCACAGCGGGCAGGCCACCAGCTGGCGCGCCTGCTGGTCCTGAAAATCGTCCTCGGAAGCGAACCAGCCTTCAAAAACGTGGCCGCCCGAGCATTGGAGGTTGAGCACTTTCATGGTCGGTCGATCAGGTGGCGGGCACGTCCTGCCACGTCAGGGGCCACGCGCCGCCCAGCACATTTTGCAGCCACAGCGCGCCGACCATGGTCTTGGCGTCGGTCACCTCGCCGCCACGGCACCAGGCCTGCAGCTGGGCCGGGGTGGCGCTGAAGACTTCGAGGAACTCGCCGGCGTCGAGCGCGCGCTCGCCCGACACCAGGTGGCGCGCAAACCAGATCTCGATCACCTCGGTGGAATACGACACCACCGGATGCAGCACGCCGGCGCGCGCCCACTGGCGGGCGACGTAGCCGGTCTCCTCGCGCAGCTCGCGCCGAGCGCAGGCCAGCGCCGACTCGCCCGCATCGAGCTTGCCGGCGGGAAACTCGATCAGCGTGCGCTGCACCGGGTAGCGGTACTGGCGCTCGAGCACCACCTCCAGCGTGCCGCCAGCGCGCTCCAGCAGCGGGATGATCATCACCGCGCCGGGGTGCAGGATGTATTCGCGCTCGGTCAGGCTGCCGTCGGGCAGGCGCACGCGGTCGCGCCGGGCGTGCAGAAAGCCGCCCTTGAACAGCTCGCTTTCGTGCACCGGATGTTCGGTCAGGTCCATGGCGCGGCGCCCTACTTCTTGTGGCGCACCAGATAACGGTAGACGAAGCCCGGGAACGCCAGCGTGGCGAACAGGGCGCCGGTGACAGCGTAGAACTCCCAGCCCTGCGGGTAGTTCTGGCCGGCGGATTTTTCGAGCGCCATGCCGACCGCGCCGACGACGAAATACCACACCAGCAGTTCGAGCACGCGCCAGCCCAGCGCCTTGTGGCGGCCCGGCAGCGGCACCACGGCCAGCAGGCGCTCGTTGGCGAACGGAAGATTGGCGGCCACCAGCGCCAGCGCGATGACCAGCCAGATGCTGACGTCCGGCGCCATCAGGTGGCCAGCATCTGCACGATGGCCTGGGCGCACAGGGACATCAGCGCGCCGGGCACCAGGCCCAGGATCAGCAGCAGCGCGCCGTTGACCGACAGCGTGGCGCGCATGTCCAGCGGCGCCTGGATCGGCTCGGCGCTGACGGCCGGGTCGAAATACATGACCTTGACCACGCGGATGTAATAGAACGCGCCCACCAGCGCCATGACGACGGCGAACACCGCCAGCGCGATGAGGGCCGGCTGCTGGGTGCTGATCAGCGCCTGCAGCACCGACAGCTTGGCCTGGAAGCCCACCAGCGGCGGAATGCCGGCCAGCGAGAACAGGCAGATCGCCATCAGGCCGGCGTAGAACGGGCTGCGCTGGTTCAGGCCGGCGAAGTCGGCGATCTGCTCGCTCTCGTAGCCGTCGCGCGCCAGCAGCAGGATGATGCCGAAGCTGACCAGGTTGGTCAGCACGTAGACCACGGCGTAGAACATGGCCGAGCTGTAGGCGTTGGCCGCCAGCTGCGCGTTGCCGTTGACCACCCCGGCCAGCAGGCCCATCAGCACGAAGCCCATGTGCGAGATGGTGGAGTACGCCAGCATGCGCTTGAGGTTGGTCTGCGCGATGGCCGCCACGTTGCCGATGATGAGCGAGGCCACCGCCAGCACCGCCAGCATGGGCTGCCAGTCGATCGCCAATGGCAGCAGGCCCTCGACCAGCAGGCGGATGGCCATGGCGAAGGCCGCGAGCTTGGGCGCGCTGCCGATGATCAGCGTGACCGAGGTGGGCGCGCCCTCGTAGACGTCGGGAATCCACATGTGGAAGGGCACGGCGCCGAACTTGAAGGCCATGCCGGCGACCACGAACACCAGCCCGAACACCAGCACCTGGTGTCTCACCTGCCCCGAGGCCACGGCCTTGAACACGCCGCCGATGTCCAGCGTGCCGGTGGCGCCGTACAGCATGGACAGGCCGTAGAGCAGAAAGCCCGAGGCCATGGCGCTCAGCACGAAATACTTCATCGCCGCCTCGACCGACACCACGTGGTCGCGGCGCAGCGCCACCAGGGCGTAGGCCGACAGGGCCATGCATTCGAGCCCCAGGTAGATCAGCACGAAGTTGTTGGCCGAGCACATGATGTACACGCCCAGCAGCGAGGTCAGGCTGAGCACGTACCACTCGCCCCCGCGCAGCATGCCGCGCTGGCCGACGTAGGTGCGGCTGTAGATGAAGATCACCAGCACCGCCAGCGACGAGAAGCACTTGAGCCAGTTGGCCATCACGTCGCTCACGGCCATGCCGCCAAAGCCGTACACGGTCTGGCCGCTGAGGGCGTACATCGCCGTCAGCACCACCAGCACCACCAGGGTGAGGTTGGACAGCCAGTAGGCCGCCAGGCGGCGCGGCCCGCGGTCGAGCAGGTCCACCAGCGTGACCACGCAGGTCATGGCCAGCAGCACGATCTCCGGATAGATGGCCATCCAACTGAATCGGTCAATCATGTTCGGGTTCTCAGTTCAGTTTGGAGACGGACACCTGCTGGACCAGCTTGGCCACCGAGGCCTGCATCACGTCGGTCATCGGCTTGGGATAAAGACCCATCCACAGCACCGCGATGGCCAGCACGGCCAGGGCGGTGCACTCGCGCCAGTTGATGTCGGGCATCTTCTTGCGCACGTTGTCGTTGGTGACGGCGCCGAAGTACACGCGCTTGAACATCCACAGGCTGTAGCCCGCGCCCGAGATCAGCGCCGTGGCCAGCAGCAGGCCCAGCCAGAAATTGGCGCGCACGCTGGCCAGGATCACCATCCACTCGCCGACGAAGCCGGCCGTGCCCGGCAGGCCGCAGTTGGCCATGAAGAACAGCAGCGCGAAGGCGCCGAAGCGCGGCATGACGTTGATGACGCCGCCGTAGGCCGCGATCTCGCGCGTGTGCAGGCGGTCGTACAGCACGCCGATGCACAGGAACATGGCGCCCGAGACGAAGCCGTGGGCGATCATCTGGATCAGGCCGCCGGAAATGCCCAGGTCGCTGAAGATGAAGAAGCCCATGGTGACGAAGCCCATGTGCGCCACCGACGAGTAGGCCACGAGCTTTTTCATGTCCTTTTGCACCAGCGCCACCAGGCCGACATAGATCACCGCGATCAGCGACAGCGCGATCATCAGCCAGGCCCACTGGCGCGAGGCGTCGGGCAGGATGGGCATGGAAAAACGCACGAAGCCGTAGGCGCCCAGCTTGAGCATGATGGCCGCCAGCACGATCGAGCCGCCGGTGGGCGCCTCCACGTGCGCATCGGGCAGCCACGTGTGCACCGGCCACATCGGCACCTTGACGGCGAAGGCGGCGAACAGCGCGAAGAACAGCAGCGTCTGCGCCGTGCTGGACAGCGGCAACTGCTGCCACACCGCGATGTCGAAGCTGCCACCCGACTTGGCGTACAGGTAGATGAAGCCCACCAGCATCAGGAACGAGCCCAGCAGCGTGTACAGGAAGAACTTGAACGCCGCGTAGATGCGGTTGGGCCCGCCCCAGACGCCGATGATCAGGTACATCGGGATCAGCGTGGCCTCGAAGAAGAAATAGAACAGCACGCCGTCCAGCGCGCAGAACACGCCGATCATGATGCCCGACAGGATCAGGAACGAGGCCATGTACTGGTTGACCCGGCGCTGGATCACCTCCCAGCCGGCGATCACCACGATGATGGTGATGAAGGCCGTCAGCAGCACGAACCACACCGACAGGCCGTCGATGCCCAGGTGGTAGTTGACGTTGAAGCGCTCGATCCAAGGCACGTTCTCGACGAACTGCATGTCGGCCGTGCCCAGCTTGAAGCCGGTGTACAGCGGCAGCGTGACCAGGAAGCTCACGATGGAACCCAGCAGCGCGATCCAGCGCGCCAGGTTCACCTGGCTGTCCTTTCCGAACAGCAGCAGCAGGGCGCCAATCACGATCGGCGTCCAGATGGCAAGGCTCAACCATCCCATGTTCTTATCCCGTTCTTGCTTATTGGGCGAGCCAGACGAAGTACGTCATCAGCACGAAGAGGCCCAGGATCATCGCCAGGGCGTAGTGATAGAGATAGCCCGACTGCAGCCAGCGCAGGGCGCCGGCGCTCCAGCCGACCAGACGCCAGGAGCCGTTGACCACCGCGCCGTCGATCAGGCCGGCGTCCACGCCCTTCCACAGGCCGACACCCAGCTTGCGCAGGCCGCCCGCGATGACCGTGATCCACAGCCAGTCCATGTAGTACTTGTTGTCCAGCAGCGTGTAGATGGGGCCGAACATCTTCTTGATGCGCGCCGGCAGCGCCGGGTTGACGATGTACAGGTAGTAGCTGAGCACCGCCGCGGCCAGCGCCAGCCAGGTCGGCAGCGCCAGCAGGCCGTGCACGCCCATGGCCCACCAGCCGTGAATTTCCTCGGCCAGCGCCGCCATCGCCGGGTGGCGCGTGGCATCGACCGTGATGGCCTTGGCGAAGAAGTCGCCGAACAGCATCGGCATCAGGGTCATCGCGCCGATGACGACCGAGGGGATGGCCAGCAGCACCAGCGGCACCCAGACCACCGCCGGCTGCTCCTTGGGCTTGCCGCCGTGGTCGTGCCCGTGGCCGTGGTCGTCGTGGTGCGCATCGGGGTTCTGGTCGTAGCGCTCCGGGCCGTGGAACACCAGGAAGTACAGGCGAAAGGAATACAGCGAGGTCACGAACACGCCCGCCACCAGGGCGAAGTACGCGAAGCCCGTGCCCGGCAGGGTGCTGGCATGCACGGCCGCGATGATCGACTCCTTGGAATAGAAGCCCGAGAAGAACGGCGTGCCGATCAG
The DNA here is from genome assembly GCA_017307865.1 of Burkholderiales bacterium. Lineage (GTDB taxonomy): Bacteria > Pseudomonadota > Gammaproteobacteria > Burkholderiales > Burkholderiaceae_C > Ottowia > Ottowia pentelensis. The sequence goes on from JAFKGE010000025.1 coordinate 37,008, forward strand.
CGCCAGCGTGCCCACCAGGAAGGTGATCCAGGTCCAGGGCATGTACTTGCGCAGGCCGCCCATCCAGCGGATGTCCTGGTTGTGGTGCATGGACAGGATGACCGAGCCGGCGCCCAGGAACAGCAGCGCCTTGAAGAAGGCGTGCGTCATCAGGTGGAAGATCGCCGCCGAATAGGCCGAGGCCCCCAGCGCCGCCGTCATGTAGCCGAGCTGCGACAGCGTGGAATAGGCGATGACGCGCTTGATGTCGTTCTGCACCACGCCGACCAGGCCCATGAACAGCGCGGTGATGGCGCCGATGACCAGCACGAAGTTCAGCGCCGTGTCCGACAGCTCGAACAGCGGCGACATGCGCGCCACCATGAAGATGCCGGCCGTCACCATGGTGGCGGCGTGGATCAGGGCGGAGATGGGCGTCGGGCCTTCCATCGAGTCGGGCAGCCACACGTGCAGCGGAAACTGCGTCGACTTGCCCATGGCACCGACGAACAGGCAGATGCACATCACGGTGACCATCAGCCAGTCGGTGCCCGGAAACACGATGCTGCCCAGCGACTGCGCCTGGGCGAAGGTCTCGCTGTAGTTGAGCGTGCCGGCGTAGGCTGCCACCAGGCCGATGCCCAGGATGAAGCCGAAGTCGCCCACCCGGTTGATCATGAAGGCCTTGAGGTTGGCGAAGATGGCCGATTCGCGCTGGAACCAGAAGCCGATCAGCAGGTAGGACACCAGGCCCACCGCCTCCCAGCCGAAGAACAGCTGCAGGAAGTTGTTGCTCATCACCAGCATGAGCATCGAGAAGGTGAACAGCGCGATGTAGGAGAAAAAGCGGTTGTAGCCGTCGTCCTCGGCCATGTAGCCGATGGTGTAGATGTGCACCATCAGCGACACGAAGGTCACCACGCACATCATGGTGGCTGTCAGGCTGTCGACCATGAAGCCGATTTCCATCTTCAGCTTGCCCACCGTCATCCATTCGTAGATGGTGGCGTTGTACGTGGCGCCGTTGACGACGTCGCGCAGCACGAAGGCCGAGACGATGAGGGCGATCAGCACGCCACCGATGGTGACGCTGTGCGAGGCGGTGCGGCCGATGCGGTTGCCACCGAAGGCCGTGCCCAGCAGGCCGGCAATCAGGGCGCCGGCCAGCGGTGCCAGGGGAACGGTCAGCAGCGCGGCCGTGGAAAGGGTTTGACTCATCGCTGGTCCCTCAGCCCTTCAACGCGTTGAGTTCGTCGACGTTGATGTTCGAGCGGGCGCGGAACAGCAGCATCAGGATGGCCAGGCCGATGGCCGATTCGGCGGCCGCCACGGTCAAGATGAAGAACACGAACACCTGTCCGTGCATGTCGCCCAGGTAGTGCGAGAAGGCCACGAAGTTCATGTTGACGGCCAAGAGCATCAGCTCGATGGCCATCAGCAGCACGATCAGGTTCTTGCGGTTGAGGAAGATGCCGACCATGGAGAGCGCGAACAGGATCGCGCCCAGGGTCAGGTAATGAGCGAGCGACAGGGTCATTTCTTTGCCTCCTCGGCAGCGGTGGCCGGCGCCGCCTCCACGGGAACGGGCGCTTGCGTGGGCGCCAGCTTGACGAGTTGCACGCGGTCGCGCGAGCGCACGCGCACCGCCAGCGAGGCGTCGATGGCCTTGTTGTCCTTGCGCCGTTCACGCAGCGTCAGGGCAATGGCCGCGACCATCGCGATCAGCAGGATGACGGCGGCGATTTCCACCGGGTACAGGTACTGGGTGAACATCAGCACGCCCAGTTCCTTGGTGTTGGACGCCTGCGCCACCTGCCCCGCCACTTGGGCCACGGTGTCGGGCATGGGGCGCGCCTCGTTGACGCGAAAACCGCCGAACAGCACGGCCGCCATTTCCAGCGAAATCACCGCGCCGATGACCAGCGCCAGCGGAAAGTGGCGCCAAAAGCCCTGCCGCACGCTGTCGATGTGGATGTCCAGCATCATCACCACGAACAGGAACAGCACCATCACCGCTCCCAGATACACCAGCACCAGCACGATGGCGAGGAACTCGGCCTGCAACAGCAGCCACACGCCCGAGGCCTGCGAGAAGGCGAGCATCAGGTACAGCACCGCATGCACCGGGTTGCGCGCGGTGATCACGCGGAATGCCGCGAACAGCATCACCAGCGAGAACAGATAGAAAAAGAAGGTCTTGACGTCCATGGTCGTGTGCGGGGTTGGGCGCCTTCAGCGGTAGGGAGCGTCGGCCGCGCGGGCGGCGGCGATCTCGGGCTCGTACTTGTCGCCCACGGCCAGCAGCATCTCCTTGGTGAAATACAGGTCGCCCCGCTTTTCGCCGTGGTACTCGAGGATGTCGGTCTCGACGATCGAGTCGACCGGGCAGCTCTCCTCGCAGAAGCCGCAGAAGATGCACTTGGTCAGGTCGATGTCGTAGCGCGTGGTGCGGCGCGAGCCGTCGTCGCGCTCGGCCGACTCGATGGTGATCGCCACGGCCGGGCAGATCGCCTCGCACAGCTTGCAGGCGATGCAGCGCTCCTCGCCGTTCTCGTAGCGGCGCAGCGCGTGCAGGCCGCGAAAGCGCGGCGATCGCGGCGTCTTTTCTTCCGGGTATTCGATGGTCACCTTGCGCGCCAGCGCGTAGCGGCCGGTCAGGGCCATGCCCTTGAACAGCTCCACGAGCATGAAGCTCTTGAGAAAGTCACGCAGGGAAAAGGGGGAAGCGGTAACGGAAGCCATGATTCAATCTCCCGTGGTTCAGTGCCAGATGTTCAGCGGGCTGTGCATCCACGCGCCCACCAGCAGCAGCCAGAACAGCGTCACGGGGATGAACACCTTCCAGCCCAGGCGCATGATCTGGTCGTAGCGAAAACGCGGGAAGGTCGCGCGAAACCAGATGAACATCGACACCACCACGCAGGTCTTGATGCCCAGCCAGATCCAGCCCGGGATGAAGTCCAGCCACACCACCGGCGCCATCCAGCCGCCCAGGAACATGATGACGGCCAGGATCGACACCAGCCACATGCTGGCGTATTCGCCCAGAAAGTAGATGGCGAAGCCCATGCCCGAGTACTCGACCATGTGGCCGGCCACGATTTCGGATTCGCCCTCGGCCATGTCGAAGGGGTGGCGGTTGACCTCGGCCACGCCCGAGATCATGTAGATCAGGAACACCGGCAGCAGCGGCAGCCAGTTCCAGGACAGGAAGGTCCAGCCGGCGTTGGCGGCCATGCCCTTGCCCTGCCCCGTCACGATGTCGGTCAGGTTCAGGCTGCCCGAGACCATCAGCACGATCACGAAGCAAAAGCCCATCGCGATTTCGTAGCTGACCATCTGCGCCGAGGCGCGCAGCGCGCCCAGGAAGGGGTACTTGGAGTTGGACGCCCAGCCGCCCACGATCACGCCGTAGATCTCGATCGAGGTGATGGCCATCACCAGCAGCAGGCCGGCGTTGACGTTGGCCAGCGCCAGTTCGGGACCGAAGGGCACCACCGCCCAGGCCGCCAGCGCCGGCATGATGGCCAGGCAAGGCCCCAGCAGGAACAGGCCCTTGGCCGCCGCCGTGGGCTGGATGATTTCCTTGGTCAGCAACTTGACCGCGTCGGCAATCGGCTGCAGCAGGCCCCAGGGCCCGACGCGGTTGGGACCCTTGCGCACCTGCATCCAGCCCAGCAGCTTGCGCTCCCACAGCGTGAGGTAGGCCACGGCCACCAGCAGCGGCACCAGCACCACCACGATCTTGATCAGGGCCCAGATGACGGGCCAGACGACGCCAGTCCACCAAGGGCTGGCCAGCAGCCCCAGGCCGCCGTTGTAAATCGCGTCGATCATGCGGCCGCCCCCTCACGTCCGTCGGTCGTGCCCTGCAGCGAGGGCGCCCGGCGCACCAGACCATCGAGCTGGTAGATGCCCACCGGCGCCAGCGCGGCCGGCCGCGCCGTCAGGTCGATCGCCGCCTGCGTGCGGTTGTCCAGGCGCTCGGGCGGGATGAACTCGAGCACCGTGCCGCCCAGTGCCTCGGCCAGCACCTCCTGCGTGCTCTGGTAGGCCGGTTGCACGACCTCCAGCATGTCGCCCAGCACGCGCAGCACCTTCCAGGCTGGGCGCGTGTCGCCCAGCGGCGCCACCACGGCGTGAAAGCTTTGCACCCGCCCCTCGGCGTTGACGAAGCTGCCCGAGGTCTCGGAAAACGGGGCGATCGGCAGCAGCACGTCGCTGACGTCCAGGTTCGCCTTGAAGGGGCTCAGCGTGACCACCATGTCGCAGCCGCTCAGGGCCACGCCGCGCGTGTCGGGCCCGGGCTCGCAATTCAGCAGCAGTGCCGCCTTCAGGCCGCCGCCCAGCATGTGCGCGGCGTTCAGGCCACCAGGCCCCGGCAGCGCAGCCACCACCTGCGCGCCCACGGTGTTGGCCGCCTCGGTGAGGTAGCCCACGCTGGCGCCGCTCTGCTCGCCGATCCATTGCGCCAGCGCCAGCAGGCTGCTGGCGGCCGGGTGCTGCGCCGCCGCGTTGCCCAGCAGCACGGCCTTGCGCTCGCCCGAGAGCAAGGCCTTGGCCATGGCCTGCGCGGCCTCGCTGGCGGTGCCGGGCGCGGGGGCCGCGACGCCCTTGGCCGCCGCAAGGGCCGCCGCCACGTCGGCCAGCAGCTGGGGCCACTGGGCCGGTTCGCCCAGCGATGCCGCCGCCAGCGGCATGGCCCAGGCGTCGGCCGCGCGCAGCAGCGCCGGCGAGGTGAGCGCCGCCACCTGCGCGCCATGGCGCACGGCCTGACGGATGCGCGCGGCAAACAGCGGGTGGTCCTTGCGCAGGTTGGAGCCCACGACAAGCGCCGCCTGCAGCTGCCCCAGCGAAGCAATCGAGGTGCCCAGCCAGCGCACGCCCTCGGGCGCGGCCAACTCGGTGTGGCGCAGACGGTGGTCGATGTTCTGGCTGCCCAGCCCGCGCACCAGACGGCCGGCCAGGAACAGTTCTTCCAGCGTGCTGTGCGGGCTGACCAGTGCGCCGATGGCGCCGGCGCCATGCTGGGCGCGGATATCGTGCAGGCCGTTGGCGACGTATTCGAGCGCGGTCTGCCAGTCGACCTCCTGCCACTGGCCACCCTGCTTGAGCATGGGCTTGGTCAGGCGCTCGGCGCCGTTGAGCGCCTCGTACGAGAAGCGGTCGCGGTCGGCGATCCAGCACTCGTTGACGTCCTCGTTCTCGAACGGCACCACGCGCAGGACCTTGTTGTTCTTGACCTGCATGATCAGGTTGGCGCCGGTCGAATCGTGCGGGCTGACGCTGCGCCGGCGTGCCATCTCCCAGGTGCGGGCGCTGAAGCGGAACGGCTTGCTGGTGAGCGCGCCCACCGGGCAGATGTCGATCATGTTGCCCGACAGCTCGGAGTCGATCGAGCTGCCGACGAAGGTCTCGATCTCGGCATGCTCGCCCCGGTTGGACATGCCGAGTTCCATGATGCCGCCGATCTCCTGGCCGAAACGCACACAGCGCGTGCAGTGGATGCAGCGCGTCATCTCCTTCATGGAGATCAGCGGGCCCACTTCCTTGGGCTTGACCGAGCGCTTTTCCTCGTCGTAGCGCGAGGCCGACCAGCCGTAGCCCACGGCCAGGTCCTGCAGCTGGCATTCGCCGCCCTGGTCGCACACCGGGCAATCCAGCGGGTGGTTGATGAGCAGGAACTCCATCACCGCGTTCTGCGCGGCGATGGCCTTGGCGCTCTTGGTGCGCACGATCATGCCCTGCGTCACCGGGGTGGCGCAGGCCGGCACCGCCTTGGGCGCCTTTTCCACGTCCACCAGGCACATGCGGCAGTTGGCGGCGATGGACAGCTTCTTGTGATAGCAGAAGTGCGGGATGTAGATGTCGGCCTCTTGCGCAGCCTGGATCACCATGCTGCCTTCGGGCGCCTGCACCTTCTTGCCGTCGATTTCGAGTTCAACCATGAGATTCTTCCAACCGGCCCCGCATCAGACGTAGGCAGGCACCACGCAGCACTTGTGCTCGACGTGATGCTCGAATTCGTGCCGGAAATGCTTGAGCATGCCGCGCACGGGCATGGCCGCTGCATCGCCCAGCGCGCAGATGGTGCGGCCCATGATGTTGCCGGCCACCGAGTCCAGCAGGTCCATGTCCTGCTGGCGGCCGTGGCCGTTCTCGATGCGCTCGACCACGCGCCACAGCCAGCCCGTGCCCTCGCGGCAGGGCGTGCACTGGCCGCAGGACTCGTGCATGTAGAAGTAGGACAGACGCATCAGCGACTTGACCATGCAGCGCGAGTCGTCCATCACGATCACCGCACCCGAGCCCAGCATGGAGCCGGCCTTGGCGATGCTGTCGTAGTCCATGGTGCAGTCCATCATGATGGACGCGGGCAGCACCGGCGCCGACGAGCCGCCCGGAATCACGGCCTTGAGCTGGCGCCCGCCGCGCACGCCACCCGCCAGCTCCAGCAGCGTGGCAAAGGGCGTGCCCATCGGAATCTCGTAGTTGCCGGGGCGCTCGACGTCGCCGCTGATCGAGTAGATCTTGGTGCCGCCGTTGTTGGGCTTGCCGCACTCCAGATAGGCCTGCCCGCCGTTGCGCACGATCCACGGCACGGCGGCGAAGGTCTCGGTGTTGTTGATGGTGGTGGGCTTGCCATAGAGGCCGAAACTGGCCGGAAACGGCGGCTTGAAGCGCGGCTGGCCCTTCTTGCCTTCCAGCGATTCGAGCAGGCCGGTTTCCTCGCCGCAGATGTAGGCGCCGAAGCCGTGAAACGCGTGCAGCTGAAAGCTGAAGTCGCTGCCCAGGATGCGCTCGCCCAGGTAGCCTGCGGCGCGCGCTTCTTCCAGCGCCTCTTCGAAGCGCTCGTAGACCTGGAAGATCTCGCCGTGGATGTAGTTGTAACCCACGCTCGTGCCCATGGCGTAGGCGGCGATCGCCATGCCCTCGATCACGATGTGCGGGTTGAACATGAGGATGTCGCGGTCCTTGCAGGTGCCGGGCTCGCCCTCGTCGGAGTTGCACACCAGGTGCTTTTGCCCCGGAAACTGGCGCGGCATGAAGCTCCACTTCAGGCCGGTCGGAAAGCCCGCGCCGCCGCGCCCGCGCAGGCCCGATTCCTTGATCATGGCGATCAGCTGCTCGGGCGTCATGCCCGCGCCGCCATCCTTGCCCAGCAGCTTCTTGAGCGCTTGGTAGCCGCCGCGCGCCTCGTAGTCCTTCAGGCGCCAGTTGGTGCCGTCCAGGCCGGCGTAGATCTGGGGCTTGATGTGGCGGCCGTGAAAGCAGGTTTCCACGCCTTGCGCGGCAAACTGCGACAACACCTGTTCGACCTTCATGGCGCCACCTCCGCGCCCTTCAGGCCGTCGACCAACTGCTGCAGCTTGTCGTCGCTCATGAAGCTGCACATGCTGCGGTCGTTGACCAGCATCACCGGCGCATCGGCGCAGGCGCCCAGGCACTCGCAGTGCTGCAGGGTGAACAGGCCGTCGGGCGTGGTGTCGCCGTCGACGATGCCCAGCGTCTTTTCGAGATAGGCCAGCGCCTGCGCGCCGCCGCGCAGCTGACACGGCAGGTTGGTGCACACGTTCAGCTTGAAGCGGCCCACCGGCTGCTGGTTGAACATGTTGTAGAAGCTGGTGACCTCGTGCACGGCGATGGGCGGCATGCCGAGGTACTCGGCCACGGCCTTTTCCATCGCCGGGCTGACCCAGCCCTGCTCCTGCTGGGCGATGGTCAGGCAGGCGATCACGGCCGACTGCTTGCCCTCGGCCGGATACTTGGCCACTTCGCGCGCAAAGCGCTCACGCATGGACTCGGACAGCGCCGCCACGGGCGCGTCGGCAAGGGTTGCGCTCATCGATCAATTTCTCCAAACACGATGTCCAGCGTGCCAATGATGGCCACGGCGTCGGCCAGCATGTGGCCCCGGCACAGTTCGTCGAACGCGGACAGGTGGGCAAAGCCGGGCGGGCGAATCTTCAGGCGGTAGGGCTTGTTGGCGCCGTCGCTGATCAGGTAGATGCCGAACTCGCCCTTGGGGTGCTCGACCGCCGCGTAGGCCTCGCCCTCGGGCACGTGCATGCCCTCGGTGAACAGCTTGAAGTGGTGGATCAGGTCCTCCATGCCGTACTTCATGCGCTCGCGCTTGGGCGGGGCCACCTTGTGGTTGTCGATGATGACGGGGCCGGGGTTGGCGCGCAGCCAGTCGACGCACTGCTTGATGATGCGGTTGGACTGGCGCATTTCCTCGACGCGCACCAGGTAGCGGTCGTAGCTGTCGCCCGTCTTGCCCACCGGAATGTCGAAATCGAGCTGGTCGTAGACCTCGTAGGGCTGCTTCTTGCGCAGGTCCCAGGCCACGCCCGAGCCGCGCAGCATGGGGCCGGTCAGCCCCAGGTTCATGGCGCGCTCGGCCGACACCACGCCGATGCCCACCAGGCGCTGCTTCCAGATGCGGTTTTCGGTCAGCAGCACCTCGTACTCGTCGACCAGCTTGGGAAAGCGCTGCGTGAAGTCCTCGATGAAGTCCAGCAGCGAGCCCTGGCGGTTGGCGTTGATGGCCGCCAGGCTGCGCGCCGAGCGCACCTTGCTGGCCTTGTACTGCGGCATGGTGTCCGGCAGGTCGCGGTACACCCCGCCCGGACGGAAGTAGGCGGCGTGCATGCGCGCGCCGGACACCGCCTCGTACATGTCGAACAGGTCTTCGCGCTCGCGGAAGGTGTAGATCAGGACGGTCGAGCTGCCGCAGTCGTTGCCGTGCGAGCCCAGCCACATCAGGTGGTTGAGCAGGCGCGTGATCTCGGAGAACATCACGCGGATGTACTGCGCGCGCACCGGCACCTCGATGCCCAGCAACTTCTCGATCGCCAGGCAGTACGCGTGCTCGTTGCACATCATCGACACGTAGTCCAGCCGGTCCATGTAGGGCAGCGACTGAATGAAGGTCTTGTGCTCGGCCAGCTTCTCGGTGGCGCGGTGCAGCAGGCCGATGTGCGGGTCGGCGCGCTGCACCACCTCGCCGTCGAGTTCGAGCACCAGGCGCAGCACGCCGTGCGCGGCCGGGTGCTGAGGACCGAAGTTGAGGGTGTAGTTCTTGATCTGAGCCATGGTCTTCAGTGCAGCCCGCCGTAGTTGTCCTCGCGGATCACGCGCGGCACGACCTCGCGCGGCTCGATCGTGACGGGTTCGTAGATCACGCGCTGGCGCTCGGCGTCGTAGCGCATCTCGACGTGGCCCGACAGCGGAAAGTCCTTGCGGAAGGGGTGGCCGATGAAGCCGTAGTCGGTCAGGATGCGGCGCAGGTCGGTGTGGCCCTCGAACACGATACCGTACAGATCGAAGGCCTCGCGCTCGAACCAGTTGGCCGCGGCCCACAGGCCCTCGACGGACGGGATGACCGGGAACTCATCGTCGGGGCAGAACACCCGCACGCGCACGCGCTGGTTCAGGGTGACCGACAGCAGGTGCGTGACCACGGCAAAGCGCGGGCCTTGCCAGGCGCCGTCGCCGTAGGTGGAGTAGTCCACCCCGCACAGGTCGATCAGCAGCTCGAAGCGGCAGGCCGGCGCGTCGCGCAGCGTCTGCATGGCCCGCAGGTAGTCGCCGGCCGCCACGATGGCGGTGACCTCGCCGCGCGACACCGCCACGCTCTGCGCCAGCGCACCCAGGGCGGCGGCCACGTTGTCCTTCAGCGCCTCGGGCGCAATGGCATGTTCGGCCATGGGTCACACCCTCGCGATCGTGTGGGTGCGGCGCACCTTTTGCTGCAACTGGATGATGCCGTAGAGCAGCGCCTCGGCCGTGGGCGGGCAGCCCGGCACGTACACGTCCACCGGGACGATGCGGTCGCAGCCGCGCACCACCGAGTAGCTGTAGTGGTAGTAGCCGCCGCCGTTGGCGCACGAGCCCATGGAGATGACCCAGCGCGGTTCGGCCATCTGGTCGTACACGCGGCGCAGCGCCGGCGCCATCTTGTTGCACAGCGTGCCGGCGACGATCATCAGGTCGGACTGGCGCGGGCTGGCGCGAAACACCTCGGCGCCGAAGCGCGCGATGTCGTAGCGGGCGGCGGCGGCGTGCATCATCTCGACGGCGCAGCACGCCAGCCCGAAGGTGACCGGCCACAGGGAGCCGGTCTTGGCCCAGTTGACGGCGGCATCGATGCCGGTCAACACGAAGCCCTTTTGTTGAAACTGTTCATTCATGAGCGTATTTCCTGAAGCCGAGTTGGGACGAGACCCTCACTCCCAGTCCAGTGCTCCCTTCTTCCATTCGTAGACAAAGCCCACCACCAGGATCGTCAGAAAGATGACGACGGCGGCAAAGCCGGTCGCGCCGACCTCCTTGACCGTCACCGCCCACGGAAAAAGGAAGGCGATCTCGAGGTCGAACAGGATGAACAGGATGGCCACGAGGTAGTAGCGCACGTCGAACTTCATGCGTGCGTCCTCGAAGGCTTCGAATCCGCATTCGTAGGGAGCGTTCTTGGCCGGGTCGGCCTTGTGGGGCTTCAGGAAGGCCCCCATTCCGAGACAAAGGGCTCCGACGGCCAGACCCACCAATATGAACAAGAAAACGGGAAGGTAGTCGGCCAGGTTCATCGTGCGCTCTCGGTTGCGGTGCCGGGACTTCGATTATTGATCCCCCGACCCTTGCGTGTCTGGTGCCGTCGGCGAGACTCGAACTCGCACAGCTTTCGCCACTACCCCCTCAAGATAGCGTGTCTACCAATTCCACCACGACGGCATTGTCGTCCCGAGGTTTCGAGTGGTCTCGACCACCTGCAAAACACGCTTCGGACAACTGTAAGAGTTTACCCTGAAAAATGTCCAGTTCCTGCAAACGACCCAGCGCGCAGGCCAGTTTTGCGATGCGTCAACGGGTCGGAATCTGCGCCGCGCCCGAGGCCGGCACGGCCGGTGCGGCCGGCACGTTCGCGCTGGCTGCGGCGGCCGCCGGCACGGCGGTCGGAATGCCGGCGGCGGGGCCGGTGGACGGGGCCGCCGGCGCCTGCGATGCCGCCGGGGCCGGCGCCGTCACGGCCGCGCGCTCGAGCACGCTGCCGCCGGTGGGCTCGCTGCTGCGAATGCTGAAGCCGAAGTAGGCCAGTGCCAGCGTGCAGACAAAAAACACCGTGGCCAGCACCGCCGTGGCGCGCGACAGGAAGTTGGCGCTGCCCGAGGCGCCGAACAGGCTGCCCGAACTGCCGCTGCCGAAGGCCGCGCCCATGTCGGCGCCCTTGCCGTGCTGCATCAGGATCAGGCCGACCATGGCCAGGGCCGAGACGATCTGCAGCACCAGCACCAGGTTCAATACGAAGTTCATTCCCATTCAATCACTCCAAATTCAATAGCACGTTGCGCGTGCCAATCAAGCGGCGGCGCCAATAATCGTCAAAAAGTCGGGCGCCTTCAGCGCCGCGCCGCCGATCAGCCCGCCGTCGATGTCGGGCTGCGCCAGCAAGGCTTGGGCATTGGCCGCGTTCATGCTGCCGCCATACAACAGGCGCACCTGGCGCGCCGCAGTGGCATCGGCGGCCGCCAGTTGCGCGCGCAGCAGCGCATGCACCTGCTGCGCCTGCTCGGGCGTGGCCGTCTGGCCGGTGCCGATGGCCCACACGGGCTCGTAGGCCACCACGATGTCGGCCAGGCGCGCCGCGTTGACGGCGATCGCCGCCGACAGCTGCCGCTGCACGATGAACCCGGTCAGGCCCTGCTCGCGCTCGACCAGCGTCTCGCCCACGCACACAATGGGCGTGATGCCGGCGGCCAGCGCCTGCTGCGCCTTGCGCGCCACCAGCAGGTCGCTCTCGCCCTGGTACTGGCGCCGCTCGCTGTGGCCGACGATGGCGTAGCGCACGCCGAACTCGGCCAGCATCGCGGCCGACACGTTGCCGGTGTAGGCGCCGCCGGCCTGCTCGGACACGTCCTGCGCGCCCAGCGCGATGGCGTCGCAGCCCGCCAGCAGTTGCTGCACCTGGGCCAGGTAGGCCGCGGGCGGACACACCAGCACCTCGCAGGCGGGCGTGCCGACGCCGACGCGCAGCGCCTGCACCAGCGCCTGGTTGGCGGCCAGGCTGCCGTTCATCTTCCAGTTGCCGGCAATCAGCTTGCGCATCACTCGGCCTTCCAGGTCAGGACGATCTTGCCGACGTGCTGGCCGCCCTGCATCAGCGCATGCGCACGCGCGGCGCCGCTGGGCAGGCCGGCCGCCGGCTCGAGCGCGGCGAACTGCGCGTGCACGATGGGCTTGACGCGGCCCTGCTCCAGCCAGGGCCACACGCGCTGGCGCAACGCCTGCGCGATGGCGCCCTTGAAGGCCACGGGCCGCACGCGCAGGGTCGAGCCGGTGATCGTCAGGCGCCGGCGCAGCACCAGGCCGGCGTCGAACTGCGCCTTGACGCCTCCCTGCACCGCGATGATGACCAGGCGCCCCTCCTCGGCCAGGCACGCCACCTCGCGCGCCACGTAGTCGCCCGCCACCATGTCCAGGATGACGTTGGCGCCGCGCCCGCCGGTCAGGCGCAGCACCTCGGCGGCGAAGTCGGCGCTCTTGTAGTTGATGGCGTGGTCGGCGCCCAGGCTCAGGCAGGCGGCGCACTTCTCGTCGCTGCCTGCCGTGGCGATCACGGTGGCGCCCGCCGCCTTGGCCAGCTGGATGGCCGTCACGCCAATGCCGCTGGTGCCGCCCTGGATCAGCAGCGTCTCGCCCGCCTGCAGGCGGCCGCGATCGAACACGTTGCTCCAGACGGTGAAGTAGGTTTCGGGCAGGCTGGCCGCCTCGACGTCGCCGAGGCCCTTGGGCACCGGCAGGCACTGCGGCACCGGGGCGACGCAGTATTCGGCATAGCCGCCGCCGGCCACCAGCGCGCACACGCGATCGCCCACCTGCAAGCCAGCGGCCTGCAGCGCGGCCGCGTCGCCGGCTTCGATGACGCCCGCCACTTCCAGGCCGGGCAGGTCCGACGCGCCGGGCGGCGGCGGATAGTGGCCCATGCGCTGCAGCACGTCGGGGCGGTTGACGCCCGACGCATGCACGCGAATCAGCGCCTCGCCGGCGCCGGCCACGGGCCGGGGGCGCTGCGCGGGCACCAGCACCTCGGGCGCGCCCGGCGTGCTGATTTCAATGCAGTTCATCGTCATGTCGGTCAGGCGCCGCTGCGGCCCGGCGCGGGCCGCGCGGGCGCCTTGTGATCAGGCCGCGGGATGCGTGGAGTCGTCGGCCGGCGTGTCGGCTGCCGGCGATTCGGCGCGGGGCGCGCGCTCCTCGCGCGGGGCACGCTCGCCCCGGTCTTCGCGCGGGCCACGGTCACCACGGTCACCGCGGTCGCCACGCGGCGGGCGATCGCCACGCTCGCGGTATTCGCGCGGCGGGCGGTCTTCCATGCCCTCGGGGCGATCCAGCAGCGCCTTCATCGACAGCTTGATGCGGCCCTTGTCGTCGGTCTCCAGCACCTTGACGCGCACCACCTGGCCTTCCTGCAGGTAGTCGCTGACCTTCTCGACGCGCTCGTGCGCGATCTGGCTGATGTGCAGCAGGCCGTCCTTGCCGGGCAGGATGTTGACCAGCGCGCCGAAGTCCAGCAGCTTGGTGACCGGGCCCTCGTAGACCTTGCCCACCTCCGCCTCGGCGGTGATCTCGGTGATGCGGCGCTTGGCCTCGTCGGCCTTGGCGGCGTCGTTGCTGGCGATGGTGATGGTGCCGTCTTCGCCGATGTCGATCGTGGTGCCGGTTTCTTCCGTCAGCATGCGGATGGTGGCGCCGCCCTTGCCGATCACGTCGCGGATCTTCTCGGGGTTGATCTTCATCGTGTAGAGCTTGGGCGCCCACGAGCTGATCTCGGCGCGCGCCTCGCCCATGGCGTCCTGCATCTTGCCCAGGATGTGCATGCGCGCCTCTTTGGCCTGCGCCAGCGCCACCTGCATGATTTCCTTGGTGATGCCCTGGATCTTGATGTCCATCTGCAGGGCGGTGATGCCGTTGGTGGTGCCGGCCACCTTGAAGTCCATGTCGCCCAGGTGATCCTCATCGCCCAGGATGTCGGTCAGCACGGCGAACTTGTTGTCCTCTTTGATGAGGCCCATGGCGATGCCGGCCACGTGCGCCTTCATGGGCACGCCGGCGTCCATCAGCGACAGGCAACCGCCGCACACCGAGGCCATCGAGCTGGAGCCGTTGGACTCGGTGATCTCGCTCACCACGCGGATGGTGTAGGGAAACTCGTCGCGCGCCGGCAGCAGCGGGATCAGCGCGCGCTTGGCCAGGCGGCCGTGGCCGACTTCGCGGCGCTTGGTCGAGCCCATGCGGCCCACCTCGCCGGTGGCGAAGGGCGGCATGTTGTAGTGGAACAAGAAGTGGTCCTCGAACTCGCCGGCCAGCGCGTCGATGCGCTGTGCGTCGCGGTCGGTGCCCAGGGTGGTGACCACCAGCGCCTGCGTCTCGCCGCGCGTGAACAGCGCCGAGCCGTGGGTGCGCGGCAGCACGCCGTTGCGGATTTCGATGGGGCGCACGGTGCGCGTGTCGCGGCCGTCGATGCGCGGCTCGCCGGCCAGGATCTGGCTGCGCACGATGCGCGCCTCCAGGCCGAACATCAGATCGCTCACCTTGGCGGCGTCGAAGGCCACGCCCTCGGCCTTGAGCTGCTCCAGCACGCTGCTGCTTGCCTCGCGCAGGGCCTGGGTGCGGGCCTGCTTGCTGCGGATTTGATAGGCCGCGCGCAGCTTGGCCTCGGCTAGGCCCTCCACCTTGGAGATGAAGGCCTCGTCGCGGGCCTCGGGCGCCCAGGTGCCGTTGTCGACCCACAGCGGCTTGCCGGCCTCGCGCGCCAGCTCATGGATGGCGTTGATGGCGATCTTGCCCTGCTCGTGGCCGAACACCACGGCGCCCAGCATCACGTCCTCGGACAGCTGGTAGGCCTCGGACTCGACCATCAGCACGGCCGCCTCGGTGCCCGCCACCACCAGGTCGAGCTGGCTGTTCTTGCGCGCGCTCTGGCCGGGGTTGAGCACGTATTCGCCGTTGATGTAGCCCACGCGCGCCGCGCCGATCGGGCCGTTGAACGGAATGCCCGAGATGGTGAGCGCCGCGCTCACGCCGATCATGGCGGCGATGTCGGCATCGACCTCGGGGTTGAGCGAGACGGTGTGGATGACCACGTGCACCTCGTTCAAAAAGCCCTCGGCGAACAGCGGGCGGATCGGGCGGTCGATCAGGCGGCTGGTCAGCGTCTCCAGCTCGCTGGGCTTGGCCTCGCGCTTGAAGAAACTGCCCGGGATCTTGCCCGCGGCGTAGGTCTTCTCGATGTAGTCCACCGTCAGCGGGAAGAAGTCCTGCCCCGGCTTGGCGCTCTTGCTGGCCACCACCGTGGCCAGGATGACGGTGCCGTCGATGTTGACCAGCACGGCGCCGGTGGCCTGGCGGGCGATCTCGCCCGTTTCCATGACGACCGTCTTGTCGCCCCACTGGAAGGACTTGGTGACTTTGTTGAACAAGCTCATGTTTGCTCCTTGATTGATAGCTATTGGCGCAGATTACGTCTGCGCTGGAGCCGGATTCGGTTCAGAACACGATGCCATTCCAGAAACGCCGCGCGCGGCGGGCGCCCGGCCTTGTGGAATGACACAGCTTCAGCTTCTGAACACCGCGATCCGGAGAAAAAAGACAAAAACGCCTGAGCCTTGGGGGCGTCAGGCGTTTGTCGTGCTCATGCGCTTACTTGCGCAGACCCAGCTTGGCGATCAGGGCCAGGTAGCGGTCGGCGTCCTTGCCCTTGAGGTAGTCCAGCAGCTTGCGGCGGCGGCTGACCATGCGCAGCAGGCCGCGGCGACCGTGGTGGTCCTTGGCGTGCTCCTTGAAGTGCGGGGTCAGCTCGTTGATGCGGGCCGTCAGGATGGCCACCTGCACCTCGGGGCTGCCGGTGTCGTTGCCCGCGCGGGCGTTGTCCTTGACCACGGCGGCCTTGTTCTCTTTGGAGATCATTTCAATGTCCTTGTTCCAAATGATTTGACTTGCGCGGCGCGCCGGAACTGCGCGCCGCGTGCGTTTGTGCGAAATGCAAAACCTGTGGATTATAGCCCGCAGGACACGGGCGACGCCCGGGAAACCCACGCGCCGCGCGCAGGCCCTTCAGCCCTGCCCCGCCAGCCAGTCGCGCAGGCGCTGCACGCCCTGCCCCAGCCGCGCCACGTCCTTGGACGCGAAGCACCAGCGCAGCCAGCCGTCGGCCTCGGGGGCGAAGGCCACGCCGGGGGCCAGGCCCAGGCCGGCCTCGGCCACCAGGCGCTTGGCCAGCGCCAGCGAATCGTCGAAACCGTCGATGCGCAAGAAGGCGTACATGCCGCCGGGCGCGGCGCAGGTAGTGACGCCCGGCACGGCCTGCAGCAGCGGCACCAGGGTGTCGCGGCACTGGCGCAGGTGGGCCACGATGCGCGGCGTGATGGTGTCGGTCTGCGCCAGCGCGGCCAGCGCCGCGCGCTGCACGAACACCGGCGCGCAGGAGGTGTTGAACTCCAGCAGCTTGCCCATCTGCGGCGTCATGGCGGGCGGCATGGTCAGCCAGCCCAGGCGCCAGCCGGTCATCAGGAAGGCCTTGGAAAAGCTCTGCACCGCCACCAGCCGGTCGTCGGCGCTGGCAATGTCCAGAAAGGACGAAGCCGCGCCGCTCGGCGTGTCGCCCCTGTAGTACAGGCGCTCGTACACCTCGTCGGCCAGGATCCAGGTGCCCGTCTCGCGGCAGCGCGCCAGGATGGCCTGCTGCTCGGCGCGCGTCAGCGTCCAGCCCGTGGGGTTGTTGGGCGAATTGACGATCAGCAGCCTGGTTTGCGGCGTGATGGCGGCCAGCAACGCGGGCAAATCCAGCGCCCAGGCGCCTTCGGGCTGCGGCTTGAGCGCCACGCAACGCAGGTGCGCGCCCAGGATCACCGGCTGCGCCGTCAGGTTGGGCCACACGGGCGTGACGGCGAGCACCTCGTCGCCGGCGTCCACCAGCATCTGCACCGCCAGCATCAGCGCGTTGACGCCGCCCGAGGTGATGGCGATGCGCTCGGCCGCGATCGGCCCGTGCAGGCGGCTGGCGTAGTCGGCCACGGCCTGGCGCAGCTCGGGCAGGCCCAGGTTGTGCGAATAAAAGGTCTCGCCCGCCTGCAGCGCGGCCACGGCGGCGGCGCGCACCGGCTCGGGCGTGATTTCGTCGCTTTCGCCAAACCAGAACGGCAACACGTCGGCGCGGCCCATGCCGGCGTTGGCCACTTCACGGATCTTGGATTCTTCGAGGTTCAGGATGGCTTGACGCATGGCAGCACGGCTTTTCTAATGCAATGAAGCGCGTGAGCATCGCACACTTGAGGGCGCCGCGCTGGCCCACAACACCCGGGAGGACTCGCCATGCAGCCCATCAACCGCCGACTCGCCGCCGGCACCCTGTTCTTGTCCTTGCTGGGCGCGCTGCCCGCCGCGCAGGCCGAGTCCACGCGCCGCAAGAAGGGCGGGACCAAGGCCGCATCGCGCAGCGGCGCCGGCTCGCGCGGCGTGCGCCTCAAGCCCTCGCCGCGCACCACCTACGCCAACGGCGACACCCCGGCCGAGCGCCAGCGCAACGAAGACGCCCGCCTGCGCCGCGAATGCCGCGGCCGGCCCAACTCGGGCGCCTGCCTGGGCTATACCCAGTAGCCGGGCGGCGCTCCGACCGCTCCTGAAAAAAGAGCTGCCGGCGCTTGATGCACAAGCGCCGGCAGCCGATTTGACCTGAAAGTCGATCAGGCCAGAGGCACGGGCACGAACAGCTGCTGCCCGTCGCGTTCGATCAGCAGCGCCACCGACTTGCCGGACTTGGCCAGCACGGCGCGCATCTGCTCGACGCTGGTGGCGGGCTGGCCGTTGATGGCCAGCACCACGTCGCCGGACTGCACACCGGCGGCGGCGGCGGCGCCTTCGGCGTCTTCCACCAGCAGACCGCCGGGGCCGGTCACGTGGGCTTCACGGCGCTCTTGCGGCTGCAGCGGGCGCAGCGCCAGACCCAGCTTGTTGCTGCTGTCCGAGCTGCCGGCCTGCGCCACCGCCTCGTCCGAGCCCGAGATGGCCTGCAGCGTGGCCGTGAGGTCCTCGGCCTTGCCGTTGCGCCACACCTGCATCTGCAGTTTTTCGCCCGGCTTGGCCAGCGCGATGCTGGCCGGCAGGTCGCCCGAGTCGACGATGGTCTGGCCGTTGGCCTTCAGGATCACGTCACCGGGCTTCAGCCCCGCCTTGGCGGCCGCGCTGCCCGGCGTCACCTGGGCCACCAGCGCGCCTTCGGGGTTGGGCAGCTTGAAGGAATCGGCCAGCGCCTGGTTGACCTGCTGGATCGTCACGCCCAGGCGCGCGTGCTCGACCTTGCCATGCGCCACGATCTGCTCTTCGATGTGCGTGGCCAGCTCGATCGGGATCGAGAACGACACGCCCATGAAGCCGCCCGAGCGGCTGTAGATCTGCGAGTTGATGCCCACCACCTGGCCCTGCGCGTTGAACAGCGGGCCACCCGAGTTGCCGGGGTTGACCGCCACGTCGGTCTGGATGAAGGGCACCGAGCTGTCGTCGGGCAGCGAACGCCCCAGCGCGCTGACAATGCCGGCGGTGACGGTGTTCTCGAAGCCGAAGGGCGAGCCGATGGCCAGCACCCAGTCGCCCGGCTGCAGCGCCTTGCTGTTGCCGATGGCCACCGTGGGCAGGTTGTGCGCGTCGATCTTCAGCACCGCGATGTCGGTGCGCGTGTCCATGCCCAGCACCTTGGCCTTGTACTCGCGCCGGTCGGTCAGCTTGACCGTCACCGTCTTGGCGTTCTTGACCACGTGCGCGTTGGTCATGATCAGGCCGTCCGGGCTGATGATGAAGCCCGAACCCAGGCCGCGCACCGGCACCGTCTGGCTGCCGCCGTTGGGCCCTTGCTGAAAGGCCTCGGGCGGAATGCCGAAGCGCTTGAGAAAGTCGCGCATGCCGGGGTCCATCGCCGCGCCGCCGCCGTCGCTCACCTTCTCGACGCCGCTCACGCTGATGTTGACCACCGCCGGCCCCTCGCGCGCCGCAATGGCGGCAAAGTTGGGCGCCGCCACCAGCGCATTGGCGCCGGTCGCCGCCGGCGCCGTCACCGCCGGGGCCGTCAGCGCGAAGGCCGGCGTCGACAAGCCGCGCACCGCCGTCACGCCGGCGCCGCCGAGCACACCCGCGGCCAGCAAAGCCAGCGCCAGGCGGGAAGTTTTGAATTTCAGGGAGCTCATGGTCAGTCCTTTCAAGCCATGTCCCGGGCTGGGACGATGGGTGGACTGTGAGCCGCGAGAGTTAGGTGAAACTTAAGGTTGGTCCACGCACCGACAAGCGAATGTGAGGCTACACACCACGCAACACACTGAATTCTCTGAAAAGGTGCGCAGGCAACGGCGTTTGCAGCTTCCAAACGATGCTCATGGGTCGGTCGCCCTCCGCCGACTCCAACGCCACGGGACCGCAAGCGCGGTAGGCGTCCCCTTTGCACGGTCTCACAAAAAGCTGAAACTGCCACCCATTGCCAGGACTTTCGAGATAGCGCCGGCCAACCGCCGTATCCGGCGCAGCGCTGTTTTGGGACTGCCAGTGAAACCGCTCCGCGCTGATCGCGTAGTCGTGATAGGCAATGCGATCGTGGTAGCCTTCGCTCTTGTCGAGTGTCACAAACAGCAGTTCGGCCTTGCGACTGTGCAAAGGCAAAGTTCCGGCCTGAAAAGGCACACGGCGCGACGCAGTCAGCCAGCCCACCGCGGTGAGAATTTCACGCGCCCCATAGGCCGCGTGAAGGCACAGAGGCGTGTCCTCAAGCCCTGGAACGGGGTGGGCGCCCAAGGTGCTGCGGGCCTGCAAGAGCGCCGACAACTCCACCAACTCGGCCGCAACGACGGGGTGACGTGCCACACGCTCAGCAAACGCTTCGTGTCCTGCTGCCTGGTCATGTCGCCCATCAATTTGGTAGGCCAGCATTTGCGCAGCCAGCGCATCCTCGGTGCGCAGAGCCGTCCAATGGCCCCGCTGCTCACCCACTACTGCCATCACGTCCAATCGACGCGGATCGTTCACATGCAGCAGATCGCCGAATCGGCGGCTGAAGTAGTCTTCTTCGGGACCGGGTTCCGAGACGATCAAGCCCGCGTCGCGCTTCAAAGCGGTCCAACCGCTGCGCCCTTGACCCGTTGCGGTGCGATAAATATCTTCCAACTCCAACGCTTGGTCGTGCAGAAATTCGGCCAGTTGCACGCCCGAACGGCCACGCAGCGCCGCATAAGACTGCAACTCGGTCTTGAGCCGCCGCCAGTTCTGGGATGTCAGCGAGCGCAGGCCCTGCAACACCTGCTCTCGCGTCTGGCGCTGAAGATGAATGTGGCAGCCCGGCGGTAAGCTGCCGAAGCCCGCCTCGACACCCTCCACCAATTCACGACGCGTCAAGCCAGTCAGGCTCGACAACAGGCGGTCGAACCGGAACTCGGCGCGGTGTTGACCCACAAAGTCGAGCACCAGGCAGCTCTCCTTGCCGGGCGCCAAGCGCAGACCCCGGCCGATCTGCTGCTGGAATAGTACCGGGCTTTGGGTCGGCCGCAGCAATAACAGCGTGTCAACCATCGGCAGGTCGATCCCTTCGTTGTAGAGATCGACCGTGACCAGCGCGCACAACTCGCCGCTGCGCAGGCGTTGCGGCGCGCGGCGCCGTTCTTCACCTGCGGTTGTCCCGACAACGCAGGCCGCTGGCAAGCCCGCGCGGTTGAGCCAATCGGTCATGAACTCGGCATGCGCCACCGAAACACAAAATACCAGCGCGCGCGAACGCCTTGCATCAGACGCCAGGCGACGCCATTCACTCACCACCAACCGGGCGCGCACGTCGTTGCCGGTGACCAGGTTGTCCACCGCCTCGCGTTCGCCCGGTCGATCCCAAGGCACTGCCGAAAAGTCGGTGGCATCGTCGCAGGCGTAGTACTCAAACGGCGCCAGCAACTGCAAGTCCAGCGCATGCCACAGCCGCAACTCCACCGCCGGGCTGCCGTCGGGGCGGGCATCGAAGTACGGCGCAATGGGTTGGCCGTCGCTGCGTTCTGGCGTTGCCGTCAACCCAAGCAACACGCTCGGGCGAACGGCTTTGGCAAAGGCGTCAAACCGATCGGCTGCGAGGCGGTGACACTCATCGATCACCACGGTGTGCCAATGCTCGGCGCCCACCGTGGCCACCAGGTCGCGGCTGCTTACGCTGTCGATGGTGGCAAACAGGTGGTCCCATCGCGCGGGCTGATGCGCCCCGGTGAGCAGTTCACCAAACTCGGGGTCGCGCAGCACTTCGCGATAGGTGCGAAGTGCCTGGCGCAGGATTTCATCGCGATGGGCCACAAACAAAAGGCGCGGGCGCCCGCCCTCCTTGCGGCAGGTATTGCGATAGTCAAATGCGGCCACCACTGTCTTGCCGGTGCCGGTGGCCGCAACCAACAAGTTGCGAGACCGACCGTGGGCGCGTTCGGTGTCCAGTTGCTCCAGCATCTCCTGCTGGTAGGTCTTGGGCTGGAGGTCAAAAAAACTGATCGTGGCAGCGGACTCGCCACCAAATGTCTCGCGCCCAAGCGCTGCCGCCAAGGCCTGCCGATGCCCGGCGTCATCGGGGTCGTAGCGTTGAAATTCGCTGTCGGCCCACAGGGTTTCGAAATGAGCTACCGCGCGTGCAAACAGGGCCTCTTGCGCGCGCTGGGTCAGCTTAACCGTCCATTCCAGACCACCCGTCAGTGCCGCGCCTGATAGGTTGGCGCTGCCCACATAGGCCGAGCCGAAGCCTGTTTTGCGCTGGAACAGCCAGGCCTTGGCATGCAGCCTGGTACGCCGGCCATCCAGCGACACACGCACCTCACAGCCCGGCAGACGCGCAAGCTCATCTAGCGCACGCGCCTCCGTCGCACCGGTGTAGGTGGTGGTCAGGATCCGAAGCCGCGTCGTCTGTTGATCCCGCCCTTGCTGATATGCGCCTTTGGCCGTGATCTGCTGCAGCACATCCTGCAGCTTGCGCACGCCGGACACGGTGATAAAACTGACCAGGATGTCCACCTGATCGCTCGAAGCCAGTTCACGGCGGATTTCCTGCAGTAACGAAGGCGAGCCTTTGCCGGCTGTGAACAGCCACGGGGCAGAGAGACCCATTTCGGGCGACGGGGAAAATTGCTGATCGCGCCGAACGGCCCGCAAGACGCGCAGCGGCGATGCCACGAGATCAACGACGTCACCCGAGCCACTGGCCTGCGCTTGACCCTGGTTTATGAGACGCTGCCGCAACATGACCAGCAAACCATTGACGAGTTCAAGTTGTCGCCTGGCCTTGTCGGCATCGTCGCCAGACAATTCATCAAGAATGCTTGCGAGTTGCCGCGTGACGACCTCGCTCAAGAAATCGGCGACCCCACCCTTTAATGCCGACACATCGGCGTGCGACGGATCGAGCCCCGCGAGTGATCGTGCCAGCCCCTCGGTCAGCAACAGGTCATAGAGACCATCGGGCAGTGTCATCGTTGTCTTTGCTCGCTTGGTTGATTGCTACGCTGGGGAAAACTGGGGGCAGATGAATATTTCCCCTGGCACATCGGCGTGCGACGGATCGAGTCCCTCGAGCGATCATGCCAGTCCCTCGGTCAGCGACAGGTCATAGAGCCCATTGGGCAGTGTCATCGTCGTGTTTGCTCACTTGGTTGAGTTCTACACCTTGTCCTGCACCTGCTCCCAGCAGGCGCCGCAACCCTTTCCGGTCGGCGCGATCCGACCGTCGGCCTTTATGGTACGCAAGACCACACGCACCATGTCACGGCTGATGCCGGGGCAGGCCTCTTCAATCTCGGACATGGAAAGGGGCAGGGTTCTCTTGAGGATCTCGGCGTGCATGAGCTTGGCGGCCACGAAAGGGCACAGCGACGTCAGCGATTTCAAATCACATGACTTGAACAAATGTAATGCAGATATTAAACTTCAAGACCATGAACCAAAGCGGCCACATCCTCGAACTGGCGCGACGCCAAGGCGTCCTGCGGGCCGCAGATGTGCGTGCGCAGGGGTGGTCGCCACAACTTCTGATCCGGCTTCACCAGACCGGCAGGCTGCACAGGATCGCTCGCGGCCTGTATCAACTACCCGACGCCGAAATCACCGAACACCAGACCCTGATCGAGGTGTGCCAACGCGTGCCAAAGGCCGTTGTGTGCCTGCTGACCGCACTGCAGTTCCATGAAATCGGCTCGCAATTGCCGCACGCGGTCTGGATCGCGCTGCCTGAGGGCACGCAGACTCCGGCGCTGCACTATCCGGCGCTGCGCATTACACGTCTGCGGGGCGAGGCCTATTCCGAAGGCATCCAGACCGTGACCGAACACGGTGCACCGATTCGCGTCTACAGCGCCGCCAAGACGGTTGCCGACTGCTTCAAGTTCCGCAACAAAATTGGCCTGGACGTGGCGCTGGAGGCCCTGAGAGATGCCTGGCGCAGCCGCAAGGTCACCATGGCCGAGCTGAGCCACTACGCCAAGATCAACCGCGTCGAACGTGTCATGCAGCCCTACCTGGAGGCGGTGACGCAATGAGCGGAAATCTGTCGGCATCCATCCTGGCCCGACTGCTGACGCTTGCCAAGCAGCGCGGCGACGACTACAGCCTGCTGCTCAACCGCTTTGCGATGGAGCGCCTGCTGACTCGCGTCAGCGTGTCCCCGCATGCCGACCGCTTCCTGCTCAAGGGTGCCCTGCTCTTTGCATTGTGGTACGACACCCCGCACCGCCCAACCCGGGATGCCGACCTGTTGGGCTTCGGCCCCGACAATGAGGCAAACCTGATCGCCACTTTTCGCGAAGTCGCCGCCATGGACCTGGGCGACGGGATCGTGTTTGACCCGGCATCCGTGAAGGCGGATGCCATTCGTGAGGACAACACCTACGGCGGCACCCGCATCACGCTGCTGGCACGCATCGGCTCCGCACGCTGCGCGCTGCAAATCGACGTGGGCTTTGGTGATGCCGTGACGCCAGGGCCACAAACCGCAACCTTTCCGACCATGCTGAGCGACTTCCCGGCCCCGACGTTGCGGGTCTATCCGGTCTACACCGTGATCGCCGAGAAATACCAGGCCATGGTGATGCTGGGGCAAGCGAACAGCCGCATGAAGGACTTCTTCGATCTCGCGGTGATTGCTCGGCGCACGCACCTGGAAGCCGCGACGCTGGCCACTGCCATCGCCGCCACGTTTGCCCGTCGTCAAACTTTACTGCCTGCCGAGCGCCCGCTGGCCCTGACGAAGCAGTTCAGCGAAGACGCTGCCAAGTTGCGTCAATGGCAGGCTTTCCTGAACAAAAACCGCATCACCGCAGGCAGCCTGGGGGAGACTGTCGCGCTGCTGGACAAGTTGCTGTGGCCTCCCACCAAGACTGCCATCACCAACCATTCGACAACAGCGACCTGGGACCCGGATTCTGTGCAGTGGCATTCTTGAACACTCGCCGCGAAGCCGGCTTTACAAACGAAGCGCGGTACACCGACGGCTCGAGGATCAGCCAGCTCGAAAGCGGCGGCTTGACCTGCAAAGCGTTCGGATCCCTGTCCCAGTCGCAGGGGCGAACGATCCGAAAGTGATCCGTCGCTTCGTCTGCAATCGATCGGTCCACCCTGGAAAGGTATTCTTGGTCCTTCGATCTTCGGCATCTTTGTGCTCCGATTTCAGGCCACGGGCCAAACCACCCCCACCCGCGCCCCACCCAGCCCCGCCGATTCGCCCACCTCCACCCGCGCCCCATGCCGCCGCGCCACGGCCTGCACGATGGCCAGGCCCAGGCCGCTGCCGTGGCCGGCGGCGCCGGGCACGCGGTAGAAGCGGTCGAGCACGCGCTGGCGCTCGGACGGGGGGATGCCGGGGCCGCTCTCCTGCACCGCCAGCTCGGGCGCGCCGTCTGCGTCCCGTTGCGCAGTGACCTGCACCACGCCGCCGGCGGGGGTGTGCCTGAGGGCGTTGTCGATCAGATTGCGCAGCAGCACGGCCAGGGCGTCGGCCTGGCCTTGGACCGATACCTCGGCGGCGCCTTCGCCCGGGCCGCGCAGCTCGATCTGGTGCGCCTGCGCCTCGGGCGCGGCGTCGTGCACGGCGCGGCGCGCCAGGGCCGTCAGGTCGACCGGGGCGCTGGCGGCGGCGGCGGCGTCGCCGTCGTGGCGCGCCAGGGCCAGCAGTTGCTCGACCAGGCGGGTGGCGCGGTCGACGCCGGCCAACAGGCGCTCGGTGGCCAGATGGCGCGCCTCGGGCGTGTCGGCGCGCTGCAGGCTTTGCAGCTGCAGGCGCAGCGCGGCCAGGGGCGTGCGCAGCTCGTGCGCGGCGTCGGCGGTGAAGTCGCTCAGTTGCCGCCACGCGCCATCCAGCCGCGCCAGCAGGCCGTTCATCTCGGCCACCAGCGGCGCCACCTCGGCCGGCAGGCCGGCCACGGGCAGGGGCGCCAGGTCGCCCGCCGCGCGCGCGGCCAGCTGCCGGCGCAGGCGGCCGACGGGCGCCACGGCGCGGCCCACCACCCACCACACGATGAGCATCAGCACCGGCGCCAGCAGCGCCACCGGCAGCACGGCGCGCAGCGCCAGCTGGCCGGCCATGCGCCGGCGCGCCGACTGCGCCTGCGCGATCTGGATCACCTGCGTGGCGGTCTCCAGCGTGTACACGCGGTAGGGCTCGCCGGCGGCCAGCACGTCCGAAAAGCCGATCACGGCCTGCGGCGGCAGCAGGCGCGCCGAGGGCGAGCGGTACAGCATGATGCCGTCGGCGCGCCACACCTGGATGATCAGCTCCTGCGAGCCGGGCGGGCCGTCGAGCACGCTGCCCTCCAGCACGGTGGCGGCCAGCCCGCCGGTGAGCGACAGGGCGATGCGCTGCATCTGGGCGTCGAACACCGACTCGACCTCGGCGCGCGCGGCGCGCCAGGTGATGACGGCCTGCGCCAGCGCGGTCACCAGCACGGCCAGCAGCAGCAGCACGGTCAGGCGCCCCCGCAGCGAGGGCGCGCGCGGGTCGATTTTCAAGCCATTTTGGCCTTCAGCCCGCTTTGGACTTGCGCGGTCAGCTATCGATTCAGGAGTTTCCACCGTCCGCCTCCCCGCCGTCCGCGGGCGACGGCGGCACCAGATAGCCCAGGCCGCGCACGTTCTCGATCAGGCCGGCGCCCAGCTTGCGCCGCACGCCGTGGATGTAGACCTCGACCGCGTTGCTGCTGATCTCCTCGCCCCAGGCGTAGAGCTTGTCCTCCAGCTGCTGGCGCGACAGCACGCGGCCGGGGCGCGCCAGCAGGGGCTCCAGCACCGCCCATTCGCGCGCCGACAGCTGCACCGGCTGGCCGCCGAGCGTGACCTCGCGCGTGGCCGGCACGATGCGCACGGCGCCCCAGGCGTAGGCCGGCTCGGCGCGGCCCTGGGCGCGGCGCAGCAGGGCGCGCACGCGCGCCAGCAGCTCGTCCAGGTCGTAGGGCTTGACGATGTAGTCGTCGGCGCCGGCGTCCAGCCCGGCCACGCGCTCGGCCACGGCGTCGCGCGCGGTGGCGATCAGCACCGGCAGGCGCCGGCCGTGGGCGCGCAGGGCACGCAGCACGTCCAGCCCGCTCTTGCGCGGCAGGCCCAGGTCCAGCAGCAGCAGGTCGTAGGCGGTGGTGGCCAGCGCGGTGTCGGCCTGGGCGCCGTCGCGCACCCAGTCGGCGGCATGGCCCTCGGCGCGCAGCGCGTCGTGCACCACCTCGCCGATCATGGCGTCGTCCTCGGCCAGCAGGATTCGCATGGGGGCATTGTGACCGCTGACGCGGTTGCGCCGGCAGCTCCTGTTTTAATAGCTCGCAATCCATGGCCGGTGCTGACTGCCCGCCGTCGTCGGCTGTTATATTCGAGTGCTGTCCGCCTTCCCCGCAACCACCGCCTCGATGGACCTGGTTTTTCTGCTCTTGCTGCCCTTTGCCGGCGCCCTGGTGGCGGCGCTGCTGCCCACGCACGCGCGCACGGCGGCGGCCACGTGGGCGGCGCTGGTGTCGGCCGTGGGCCTGGTCTGGGTGCTGTGGCTGACGCCCACGCTGGAGGCCGGCACGGTGCTGCGCGAGGAGTACCGCTGGATTCCGTCGGCCGGCATCAACCTGCTGATCCGCATGGACGGGCTGGCCTGGATGTTCGCGCTGCTGGTGACGGGCATCGGCCTGCTGGTGGCCGTGTACGCGCGCTACTACATGTCGCGCGAAGACCCGGTGCCGCGCTTTTTCGCCTTCTTCCTGGCCTTCATGGGCGCCATGCTGGGCATCGTGCTGTCGGGCAACCTGGTGCAGCTGGTGTTCTTCTGGGAGCTGACCAGCCTGTTCAGCTTTCTGCTCATCGGCTACTGGCACCACCGCAAGGACGCCCGGCGCGGCGCGCGCATGGCGCTGACGGTGACCGGCGCCGGCGGCCTGTGCCTGCTGGCCGGGGTGCTGATGCTGGGCCACATCGCCGGCAGCTACGAGCTGGACGCGGTGCTGGCCGAGGGCGGCCGCATCCGCGCCCACCCGCTGTACCCCACCATGCTGGTGCTGGTGCTGCTGGGGGCGCTGACCAAGAGCGCGCAGTTTCCCTTCCACTTCTGGCTGCCGCGCGCCATGGCCGCGCCCACGCCGGTGTCGGCCTACCTGCACTCGGCCACCATGGTCAAGGCCGGGGTGTTTTTGCTGGCGCGGCTGTGGCCGGCGCTGGCGGGCACGTCCGAGTGGTTCTGGCTGGTCGGCGGCGCGGGGCTGATCTCGCTGGTGGTGGGCGCGGGCGCGGCGATGTTCCAGAACGACCTGAAGGGCCTGCTGGCCTACTCCACCATCAGCCACCTGGGCCTGATCACCCTGCTGCTGGGCCTGAGCGGCGAGCTGGCGGCGGTGGCGGCGGTGTTCCACATCATGAACCACGCGACCTTCAAGGCCTCGGCCTTCATGGCCGCCGGCATCATCGACCACGAGACCGGCACGCGCGACCTGCGGCGCCTGTCGGGGCTGGGCAAGGCCATGCCCTTCACGGCGCTGCTGACCTTCGTGGCCAGCGCCGCCATGGCGGGCGTGCCGCTGGTCAACGGCTTCCTGTCCAAGGAAATGTTCTTTGCCGAAACGGTGCAGCTGCGCGGCATCGCGTGGCTGGACTGGGGCCTGCCCGCGGCGGCCACGCTGGCCGGCGTGTTCGCGGTGGTGTATTCGCTGCGCTTTGCCGGCGTGTTCTGGGGCCCGCCGGCGCACGACCTGCCGCTGACCCCGCACGAGCCGGTGCGCTGGATGCGCATCCCCATCGAGGTGCTGGTGCTGCTGTGCCTGCTGGTGGGCATGGTGCCGCAGTGGTCGGTGAGCAGCGCGCTGGCGCTGGCGGCGCAGCCGGTGGTGGGCGGCGAGCTGCCGGAGTACAGCCTGGCGCTGTGGCACGGCTGGAACAAGCCGCTGGTCATGAGCCTGGTGGCCCTGGTGGGCGGCGTGGCGCTGTACGCGGTGATGCAGGCGCTGCGCCGGCGCGGGCACCTGCGCCAGGCACCGCTGGGCCGCTGGCTGGACGGCGAGCGCCTGTTCATGCACACCCTGCTGGGCCTGGACCACGGCTGCCGCTGGCTGCTGGCGCGCCTGACCAGCTACCGGCTGCAGCCGCAGATGCTGCTGCTGGTGCTGGCGGCCGTGCTGGCGGCGGCCACCTCGCTGTGGGCCGGCGGCGTCAGCTGGGGCCACCGCGAGCGCGTGCCCGCCAACCTCGAATTCGCCCTGCTGTGGCTGATGGGCGGGCTGTGCGCGCTGGGCGCGGCGCAGCAGGCCAAGTTCCACCGCCTGGCGGCATTGGTGATGGCGGGCGTGGTGGGCCTGTGCGTGAGCCTGACCTTTTTGTGGTTCTCGGCGCCCGACCTGGCGCTGACCCAGCTGACGGTGGAAGTCGTCACCACCGTGCTCTTTTTGCTGGGCCTGCGCTGGCTGCCCCGGCGCCTGCCCGAGCAAAACCCGCGCGAGGGCCTGAAGGTGCGCGCGCGGCGCGGGCGCGACGGCCTGCTGGCCATCGTGGCGGGCACCGGCATGGCGGTGCTGGCCTACGCCATGATGACGCGCCCGGCGCCGCAGAGCATCTCGCCCTTCTTCATCGACCGCGCCCTGCCCGAGGGCGGTGGCAGCAACGTGGTCAACGTCATGCTGGTGGACTTTCGCGGCTTCGACACGCTGGGCGAAATCACCGTGCTGGGCATCGTGGCGCTCACGGTGTATGCGCTGCTGCGTCGCTTTCGCCCGCCGCGCGAGGTGGTGGAGCTGCCGCCGCAGCAGCGCGCCGTGCCGCCCGACCTGGTGAGCGACCTGATCAACCCCCGCACCGCGCAGGACACCGCGCTGGGCTACCTGATGGTGCCGGCGGTGCTGGTGCGGCTGCTGATGTCGCTGATGGTGCTGGTCGCCATCCACCTGTTCTTGCGCGGGCACAACGCGCCGGGCGGCGGCTTTGTCGCCGGGCTGGTGGTGTCGATCGCCTTCGTGGCGCAGTACATCGTGGCCGGCACGTACTGGGTCGAGGCGCACATGCCGCTCAAGGTCACGCGCTGGATCGCCGTCGGGCTGCTGCTGGCGCTGGCCACGGGGCTGGGTTCACTGTTCTGGGGCTACCCCTTCCTGACCACGCACACGGCGCACCTCACGCTGCCGCTGGTGGGCGAGGTGCACCTGGCCAGCGCGCTGTTCTTCGATGCCGGGGTGTTCGCCACCGTGGTCGGCGCCACCTTGCTGATCCTCACCGCGCTGGCGCACCAGTCGGTGCGAAGCCACCGCAAGGCGCCGGTGCGCACCGTCACGGCCAGCACCGGGCCGCGGGAGGTGGACTGATGGAAGTCATCATGGCGATCGCCATCGGCGTGCTGGGCGGCTCGGGCGTGTGGCTGGTGCTGCGCCCGCGGAGCTTTCAGGTGCTGATCGGGCTGGCGCTGCTGTCGTACGCGGTCAACCTGTTCATCTTCGCCATGGGCAGCCTGGTGATCGACCGCGAGCCCATCGTGCGCGCGGGCGTGACGGCCAACCTGCAGAACTACACCGACCCGCTGCCGCAGGCGCTGGTGCTGACGGCGATCGTCATCGGCTTTGCCACCTCGGCGCTGTTCCTGGTGGTGCTGCTGGCCTCGCGGGGCCTGTCCGACACCGACCACGTCGACGGCGAGGAGCCCGACGCCGACGCGCAGGAGCGGCGATGAGCACGCCCTTCATCGCCTCGCTGATGCCGCACCTGATCGTGGCGCCCATCCTGCTGCCCATGGCGACGGCGGCGCTGATGCTGCTGCTGGGCGACACGCGCCGGCCGCTGAAGGCGCTGCTGGGCGTGCTGTCGTGCGCGCTGGGGCTCGCGGTGTCGATCGCGCTGCTGCTGTGGGTGCAGCACGGCGACGGCCCGCACGCGGTGGGCATCTACCTGCCCTCCAACTGGCCGGTGCCCTACGGCATCACGCTGGTGGTGGACCGCCTGGCGGCCATGATGCTGCTGCTGACCAGCGTGCTGGGCCTGGCCTCGGTGCTGTATTCGGTGGCGCGCTGGGACCGCGCGGGGGCGCACTTTCACCCGCTGTTCCAGCTGCAGCTGATGGGGCTGGCCGGGGCCTTCCTGACGGCCGACCTGTTCAACCTGTTCGTGTTCTTCGAGATCCTGCTGACCGCGTCCTACGGCCTGCTGCTGCACGGCTCGGGCTGGGCGCGCGTGCGCTCGGGGCTGCACTACATCGCAATGAACCTGATGGCGTCGACGCTGTTCCTGATCGGCGTGGCCATCCTGTACGGCGTGACGGGCACGCTCAACCTGGCCGACATGGCCATCATCGTGCCGGCCATCGCCGAGACCGACCGCGGCCTGCTGCATGCCGGCGCGGCGGTGCTGGCGGTGGGCTTTCTGGTCAAGGCCGCGGCCTGGCCGCTGAACTTCTGGCTGCCGTCCACCTATGCCAGCGCGTCGACGCCGGTGGCGGCGCTGTTCGCCATCCTGACCAAGCTGGGCGCCTACGCGGTGCTGCGGGTGTGGACGGTGCTGTTCGGCCCCGAGGCCGGCGTGTCCACCCTGTTCGGCGGCCCGGCGCTGGTCGACATCGGCCTGGTCACGCTGGCGCTGGGCGCGGTCGGCATCCTGGCCACCCAGCACCTGGGGCGCATGGTGGCGTTTTGCGCCATCCTGTCCTCGGGCACGCTGCTGGCGGCGCTGGGTTTCGGCCAGCCGGCGGTGACGGGCGGCGCGCTGTACTACATCCTGGGCTCGACGCTGGCGGTGAGCGCCTTCTTCCTGCTGTCCGAGCTGATCGACCGCGCGCGCGACATGGAGGAGGAACCCATCGTCCTGAGCGAGCTGCAGACCGACGACGCGTTTGCCTTCCCGGTCAACCTGGTGCCCACGCGCGACGTCAACCTGGACGAGGACGAGCAGGCGCTGATCGGCCTGCCGATTCCGGCGGCCATGGCCTTCATGGGCCTGGCCTTCATTGTCTGCGGGCTGACGCTGGCGGGGCTGCCGCCGATGGCCGGCTTCGTCGGCAAGGTGGTGATGCTGTCGGCGCTGCTCAACCCGGCCGGCTTCGGCCAGAACGCGCCGGTGTCGCCGGCGGCCTGGATGCTGCTGGGCCTGCTGCTGGCCAGCGGCCTGCTGTCCATCATCGCGCTGTCGCGCGCCGGCTCGCGCTATTTCTGGTCGCCCACCGGGCGGCCGGTGCCGCGCCTGCGCCTGATCGAGACGCTGCCCATCGGCGCGCTGCTGCTGCTGATCGGCGTGCTGGTGTGGCGCGCCGACGACGTGCTGCGCTACGTCAACGCCACCGCGCGCGACCTGCACGACCCGCGGCATTACATCGGCACGGTGATGGCGGCCCAGCCCGTGCCCTCGCCGGTCGCCAATGGCGAGAAGGGGCTGCGGCGATGATGAAGCGGCTGTTTCCCGCCCCGCTGCTGAGCGCCGCGCTGATGGCGATGTGGCTGGTGCTGAACGCCTCGCTGGCGGCGGGCGACGTGCTGCTGGCCGTGCTGCTGGGCCTGGTGGTGCCGGCGCTGCTGGCGCCGCTGCGCCCGGCACGCCCGCGCATCCGCCACCCTTTGACGGTGCTGCGCCTGATCGGCGTGGTCGGCCTGGACGTGCTCGAATCCAACTGGCTGGTGCTGCGCACCCTGCTCACCCGGCCGGGCCAGCCCACGCACGCGCGCTTCGTGCGCATCCCGCTGGACCTGCGCGACCCCAGCGCGCTGGCGGCGCTGGCCGTCATCACCACGGTGGTGCCCGGCACCGTGTGGTGCGAGCTGGCGCGCGACAGCAGCGCCCTGCTGCTGCACGTGTGGGACGCGCCGGACGAGGCCGCCTTCATCGCGCACTACAAGCAGCGCTACGAGCAGCCGCTGCGGGAGATCTTCGAGTCATGAGCACCTTCCTGTCCGTCGCCATCGCCATCACGCTGGGCAGCTACGGCCTGGCCAGCCTGCTGCTGCTGGTGCGCGTGCTGCGCGGCCCGACGGCGCAGGACCGCGTGCTGGCGCTCGACCTGCTGTACGGCATCGGCACGCTGTCGGCGCTGGTGCTGGGCATCCGCTACGCCAGCCACGTCTACTTCGAAGCCGCCCTCATCATCGCCCTGCTCGGCTTCGTCAGTTCGAGCGCGATGGCGAAGTTTTTGCTACGCGGGGAGGTGATCGAATGAGCGCCCGGACGAGGGGCCCCGCCTGCGGGGATCGGCCAGCGAATTCGATCGGGCGGCCGACCACCCGAGCTTTCGTGCGCGTCCACAACGATCGGAGGCCGCCAGAGTGACAACGGAAGCCGTACCCCTCTGGGCCCAAATCCTGACCGGCGGCCTGCTGCTGCTGAGCGCCGTGCTGACGCTGGCCTCCGCCTGGGGCGTGCTGAGCCTGCGCGACTTCTTCAAGCGCCTGCACCCGCCGGCGCTGGTGCTGGTGGGCGCCACGTGGTGCGTCACGCTGGCGTCGATGCTGTTTTTGTCGCTGCACGACGGCACGCTGCAGTTGCGCGCCTGGCTGATCATCATCGTGCTGTCGATGACGGTGCCGATCACCACCGTCATCCTCAGCCGCGCGGCGCTGTTTCGCGAGCGGCGCAAGCCCTCGGGCGCCAACCTGCCGCCGCCGCTGCACCCGATCAACGCGACAGAGTCGCCGCACGACACGCCCTGATCAGTGCGCCTGCTCCCAGTTGGCGCCCACGCCGACCTCGGCCAGCAGCGGCACCTTGAGCCGGGCCACGCCGGCCATCAGGCGCGGCACCTCGGCCTTGGCCCAGTCCAGCTCGGCCGTGGGCACTTCCAGCACCAGTTCGTCGTGCACCTGCAGCACCATGCGGCTGGCGCGCGGCCCGGTGTCCAGCGCCTGCTGCACCGCCACCATGGCCTTCTTGATCAGGTCGGCCGCGGTGCCCTGCATGGGCGCGTTGATGGCGGCGCGCTCGGCGCCCTGGCGGCGCGGGCCGTTGGGTGAGTTGATCTCGGGCAGCATCAGGCGGCGGCCGAACACCGTCTCGACGTAGCCTTGGGCCTTGGCCAGCTGGCGCGTCTCGTCCATGTAGCGCTTGACGCCGGGGTAGCGCTCGAAATAGCGCTGGATGTAGTTGCGCGCCGCGGTGTTGTCGATGCCCAGATTGCGCGCCAGGCCGAAGCTGCTCATGCCGTAGATCAGGCCGAAGTTGATGACCTTGGCGTAGCGGCGCTGCTCGGGGCTCACTTGGTCGACCGGCACGCCGAACACCTCGCTGGCGGTGGCGCGGTGCACGTCCAGCCCGTCGTGAAAGGCCTTGAGCAGGGCTTCGTCGTCCGACAGGTGGGCCATGATGCGCAGCTCGATCTGGCTGTAGTCGCAGCTCAGGATGAGGTGGCCGGGCGGCGCGATGAAGGCCTCGCGGATGCGCCGGCCCTCGGCCGTGCGCACGGGAATGTTCTGCAGGTTGGGGTCGTTGCTGGCCAGGCGCCCGGTCACGGCCACGGCCTGCGCGAAGTGGGTGTGCACGCGCCCCGCGCCATCGACCAGCTGCGGCAGCTTGTCGGTGTAGGTGCCCTTGAGCTTGGACAAGCCGCGGTGCTCCAGGATGCGCGCGGGCAGCGGATAGTCCTCGGCCAGCTTTTCCAGCACCTCCTCGTCGGTGCTGGGCTTGCCGGTGGCGGTTTTCTTGATGACCGGCAGGCCCAGCTTGTCGAAGAAGATCTCGCCGATCTGCTTGGGGCTGCCCAGGTTGAAGGGCTGGCCCGCCAGCTGGTGCGCCTCGGCCTCCAGCGCCACGATGCGCTCGCCCAGCTCGTGGCTCTGCTTTTTCAGCAGGCTGGCGTCGATCAGCACGCCGTGGCGCTCGATGCGATAAAGCACCTCGCTGCACTGCACCTCCAGCTCGTAGATGGCGCGCAGGCGCGCATTCTGCTGCAGGCGCGGCCACAGCACGCGGTGCACGTCCAGCGTCTGGTCCGAGTCCTCGCACGAATACTCGGCCGCCTTGTCGACCGGCACCTGCGCGAACGGAATCTGGTGCGCGCCCTTGCCGCACAGGTCTTCGTAATTGATGCCACTGCGCCCCAGGTGGCGCTCGGCCAGGCTGGCCAGGTTGTGCGGGCGGTGCACCTCCAGCACGTAGCTTTGCAGCATGGTGTCGTGCGCGTAGCCGGCCACCTCGATGCCGTGGTTGGCCAGCACGTGGCGGTCGTACTTGATGTGCTGGCCGAGCTTTTTCTTTTCCGAGTTCTCCAGCCAGGGCTTCAGCCGCGCCAGCACCTCGGCCAGCGGCAGCTGCACCGGCGCATCCGGCCCGGTGTGCGCCAGCGGGATGTAGGCCGCTTGGCCCGGCACCACGCTGAAGGAGAGGCCGACGATGCGCGCCTGCATCTCGTCGATGGAGGTGGTCTCGGTGTCCAGCGCGGTCAGATCGGCGGCTTCGATCCTGGCCAGCCAGCGCTCGAAGGCGGGCCAGTCGAGGAGGGTTTCGTAGACCCGCTCGGCGCCGGCCTGCGAGGCGGCCGGCGCATCGGCGAACAGGTCGGCGGCGGGCCTGGCGGCCGCAGTGGCAGGCTTGGCGGCGGGCCTGGAGCCGTCGGCGGCCGTCAGCGCCTTGATCAGCGTCTTGAAGCCGAATTTTTCATAGAAAGCGGCCAAATCGCCCGTCTGTTGTGCGCGAACAGCTATTGAATCAAGAGCAGGCAGGCTTTCGACATAGCCGTCCAAGTCGCAGTCGGTGCGGATCTTCAGCAGCTCGCGCCCGGTGGGCAGCCAGGCCAGCTTGTCGCGCAGATTCTGGCCGGCGGCGCCCTTGATGTCGCCCGCGTGCGCCACGATGCCCTCCAGCGAGCCGTATTCGGCCAGCCATTTGGCGGCGGTCTTGGGGCCCACCTTGTCGACGCCGGGCACGTTGTCGATGGCGTCGCCCACCAGGGTCTGGTAGTCCAGCATCTGCGCGGCGCTCACGCCGAACTCGGCCTGCACGCCGGCCAGGTCGCGCCGCTTGCCGCTCATGGTGTCGATGATGGCGATGCGCTCGTTGACGAGCTGGGCCAGGTCCTTGTCGCCGCTGGAGATCAGCACCTGCAGGCCCTGCCCGGCCGCCGCGTGCGCCAGCGTGCCGATGACGTCGTCGGCCTCCACCCCCGGCACCGCCAGCACGGTCCAGCCCAGCAGGGCGACCACCTCGTGGATCGGCGCGATCTGGCTGCGCAGGTCGTCGGGCATGGACGCGCGGTTGGCCTTGTAGTCGGGATACAGCTCGTCGCGGAAGGTCTTGCCCGGCGCGTCGAACACGCAGGCGGCGTAGGCAGCGTCGGGATAGTCCTTGCGCAGCACGCCCAGCATGTTGATCATGCCGCGGATGGCCCCGGTGGGCGCGCTGTGCGGATCGGCCGGATCGACCCGCAAATCGGGCATGGCGTGAAACGCCCG
The DNA here is from genome assembly GCA_017307865.1 of Burkholderiales bacterium. Classification (GTDB taxonomy): domain Bacteria; phylum Pseudomonadota; class Gammaproteobacteria; order Burkholderiales; family Burkholderiaceae_C; genus Ottowia; species Ottowia pentelensis. Next base: position 72,887 of record JAFKGE010000025.1, read on the forward strand.
GTACAGGTAGCTGGAGCCATCGACCAGCAGCAACTGGGGGCGCGCGCCGGTGGGCGTGGTGGGGGTGTCGGTCATGGCCAAATTGTGCACGCGCGCCAAGGCAGGTTTGCACCATCGCAACTACAATCGATCCATGCGTTCAAACCTTGTTTTTCGGGCCGTTGTGGCGGCGCTGTGCTTGGGCATCGGCGCCGTGGCCAGCGCGCAGGCGCCCGCGCCGGCTGCCGCCCCCCAGGCGGGCGCCAATGCGCCGGTGGTGCGCGAGCAGACCACGCGCGACGGCGCCTCGCAGCGCATCGAGCGCATCGAAGTGGAAGACGCCGGCAACCGCATCGACGAGTTGCGCGTGGGCGGCCAGACGCAGTCCATCACCGTGACCCCCAAGGCCGACGTGCCGCCCTACAACGTGCAGCCCGCCAACCCGAGCCACCCCGATGGCCGCGACGGCGCCGGCCGGCGCACCTGGAACGTGCTCAGCTTCTGACGCGCCGCATGGCTGTCTACACCGAAGTCTCCGAACGCGAGGCCGGCGCGCTGCTGCAGGCACTGGGCTTGGGTGAGTTGCAGGCCCTGCGCGGCATCGAGGGCGGCATCGAGAACACCAACTACTTCGTCACCAGCAGCGCGGGCGAGTGGGTGCTGACCCTGTTCGAGCGCCTGACCCACGCGCAGTTGCCCTTTTACCTGCACCTGATGAAGCACCTGGCGCAGCACGGCGTGCCGGTGCCCGAGCCGCAGGCCAAGCCCGAGGGCGCGCGCATCCCGGCGGGCGAGGACGACATCCTGCACACGGTATGCGGCAAGCCCGCGGCGCTGGTCAACCGCCTGCGCGGCAAGAGCGAGCTGAACCCCGGCCGGGCGCACTGCGCCGCCGTGGGCGACATGCTGGCGCGCGCCCACCTGGCCACGCGCGATTACGACCGGCGCCAGCCCAACCTGCGTGGCCTGGCCTGGTGGAACGAGACCGCGCCCGCCGTGCTGCCCCATCTGGATGAATCGCAGGCCGCGCTGCTGCGCGCCGAGCTGGCCTACCAGAACCACGTGGCCGCCGGCAGCGCCTATGCCGCACTGCCGCGCGGCGCCGTGCATGCCGACCTGTTTCGCGACAACGTGATGTTTGCCGGCACGCCCGAGCAGCCCGAGCTGACGGGCTTTTTCGACTTCTACTTCGCCGGCGTCGACAGCTGGCTGTTCGACCTGGCCGTCACGCTGAACGACTGGGCGGTCGACCTGCCCAGCGGCGCCACCGACGCGCCGCGCACCCGCGCCCTGCTGGACGCCTATCAGGCCGTGCGCCCGCTGACCGACGCCGAGCGGCGCCTGCTGCCGGCCATGCTGCGTGCCGGCGCGCTGCGCTTCTGGATCTCGCGGCTGTGGGACTTCTACCTGCCGCGCAGCGCCGCCCTGCTGACGCCGCACGACCCGCGCCACTTCGAGCGCGTGCTGCGCCAGCGCGTGGCTGCGCCGCTGGCCCTGCCATGAAGCTCAACGTCGTCCCCGCCGCCGCCGGCGCCCAGTGGGTGCGCGCGGGCATCCGCACGTTTTTCCGGCGCCCCATCGCACTCACCGGCCTGTTCTTCATGTTCATGGCCGCGCTGTCGCTGGTGGCGATCGTGCCGGTGATCGGCGGCATCGTCGCGCTGGTGCTGGTGCCGGCCTTCACGGTGGGGCTGATGGACGCCACGCGCGCGGCCGACGCCGGGCGCTTTCCGCTGCCGGGCATCTTGTTCGTGGCCTTTCACAAGGGCAAGGCGCACGCGCGCGCCATGCTGTGGGTGGGCGCCTTTTACGCCCTGGCCGTGCTGTGCGTGGTGGGCGTGTCGGCGTTGATCGACGGCGGCCAGTTCGCCCAGATGTACGTGGGCGGCGGTGGCGGCCTGTCGGCCGAGCGCATGGAAGACCCGCGCTTTCTCACCGCGCTGTGGGTCGCCACCCTGCTGTATTTGCCGGTGTCGCTGGCCTTCTGGTATGCGCCGGCGCTGGTGCACTGGTACGGCGTGACGCCGGCCAAGAGCCTGTTCTTCAGCGTGGTGGCGGTGCTGCGCAACGCGCGCGCCTTTCTGGTCTATGGCCTGCTGTGGACGGCGCTGTCGCTGGGCGTGGGCCTGCTGATGATGCTGGTGCTGCTGATGAGCACCTCGAGCAGCGACATCGGCCTGGCCACCATGGCGATGTTTCCGCTCTCGGTGCTGCTGGCCGCCATGTTCTTCAGCTCGCTGTGGTTCACCTTCCTGGGCAGCTTTCAGCCGGACGACGACGCGCTGATCGACACCCCCACCACATGACGACAGCCTGGACCGTCGAAGCCGTGCGCCGCATCGAGCGCGACGTGCAGCGCTCGGCCGACACGCACCTGTTTCCGATCGAGCTGCCGGCGCTGGGCGGGGTGCAGATCTACCTGAAGGACGAATCCACCCACCCCACCGGCAGCCTCAAGCACCGGCTGGCACGCTCGCTGTTCCTGTACGCGCTGTGCAACGGCTGGATCGACGAGGGCACGACGATCATCGAATCGTCCTCGGGCAGCACCGCCGTGTCCGAGGCTTACTTCGCGCGCCTGCTGGGCCTGCCCTTCGTCGCCGTGATGCCGCGCAGCACCTCGGCCGCCAAGGTGGCGCAGATCGCCTTCTACGGCGGGCGCAGCCACTTCGTAGAGCGCGGCGACGAGGTCTACGCCGAGGCCGAGCGCCTGGCGCGCGCGTGCAAGGGCCACTACATGGACCAGTTCACCTATGCCGAGCGCGCCACCGACTGGCGCGGCAACAACAACATCGCCGAGTCCATCTTTCACCAGATGCGCGCCGAGCCGCACCCGGTGCCGCGCTGGATCGTGGTCGGCGCCGGCACCGGCGGCACCTCGGCCACCATCGGCCGCTACCTGCGCTACCAGGGCCACGCCACGCGGCTGTGCGTGGTCGACCCCGAGCACTCGGTGTTCAAGGACTACTACGACGACCGCTCCAACCCCGGCGTGACCAGCGACGTGCCCTCGCGGGTCGAAGGCATCGGCCGCCCGCGCGTCGAGCCCTCCTTCGTGCCCGGCGTGATCGACCGCATGCTGCGCGTGCCCGACGCCGCCAGCTACGCCGCGCTGCGCGTGCTGGAGCGCCTGGTCGGCCGGCGCTTCGGCGGCTCCACCGGCACCGATTTCTGCGGCGCGCTGCAGCTGGCCTGCGAGATGCGCCAGCGCGGCGAGGCCGGCGCCATCGTCACCTTGGCCTGCGACGGCGGCGAGCGCTACCTGGACACCTACTACAGCGACGACTGGCTGCGCGCGCAGGGGCAGGACATCGGCCCCTGGCGGGAGCGACTGCAAGCGACCTGCGCCAGCGGCGTGTGGTCGCCGGCCTGACGCGCCGCCCTACTCCACCACCGTCAGCTTGGCGATCGCCAGCGCCAGCCACTTGACGCCGTGGCGCGGAAAGTCGACCTGCGCACGTGCGTCGTCGCCGGCGCCCTCGACGGCCAGCACGCGGCCTTCGCCGAACTTGACGTGGAACACCTGCTGGCCGGCGCGGATGGCGTGGCCGGTGCTGGCGGGGCTGGGTTGGGGTGCCGAGAAATTTGAACCAAATGAGCCTCTGGCGCCCGCCCAGTCTGCGCGAGCAGCTATCGGTTGAGGAGCAATCGAGGCAAAGCCGCCGCGCTGCGGCGTGAGCCACTTGAGCACGTCCTCGGGCAACTCGTCCAGAAAGCGGCTGCGCAGGTTGTAGCGCGTCTGCCCATGCAGCAGGCGCGTCTGCGCGTGGCTGAGGTACAGGCGCTGGCGCGCGCGCGTGATGGCCACATACATCAGGCGCCGCTCTTCCTCCAGGCCGCCGGCGTCGCTGAGCGCGTTCTCGTGCGGAAACAGGCCTTCTTCCAGGCCGGTGATGAACACGGCGTCGAACTCCAGGCCCTTGCTGGCGTGCACGGTCATCAGCTGCACCGCGTCCTGCCCGGCCTGGGCCTGGTTGTCGCCCGCCTCCAGCGCCGCGTGGGTCAGAAAGGCGGCCAGCGGGCTCAGGGTTTCGCCCGTGTCGGCATCGACCACCGCAGGCGCCGATGGCAAGGGCTCGTCCAGCATCGGCGCATCCGGATCGAGCCCCTGGCTGGCCGGGCTTTGCGAGGGCACGGCGCCCTGCTCGTCCACCGGCAGCGCCACCGCATCGCGCCCGAAGCCTTCCTGCATCACGAAGCTCTCGGCGGCGTTGACGAGTTCCTGCAGGTTCTCGATGCGATCCTGCCCTTCCTTCTCGCCGCGGTAGTGCTCGATCAGGCCGCTGGCCTCCAGCATCTGCTCGATGATCTCGCGCAGCGTGTGGCCGGCGGTCTGCTCGCGCAGCACGTCCAGCCTGGCGATGAAGGCGGCCAGATTGGCGCCCGCCTTGCCGGGCACGGTGCTCACGGCGTCGTGCAGCGAGGTGCCCAGGCCGCGCGCCGCGTCCTGCAGCGCCTCCAGCGTACGCGCGCCGATGCCGCGCGGCGGAAAGTTGACCACACGCAGAAAGCTGGTGTCGTCGCGCGGGTTCTCCAGCAGACGCAGGTAGGCCAGCGCGTGCTTGATCTCGGCGCGCTCGAAAAAGCGCAGGCCGCCATACACGCGGTAGGGCACGCCGGCGTTGAACAGCTGCGTCTCGATGACCCGGCTCTGCGCGTTGCTGCGGTAGAGCACGGCGATCTCGCGCCGCGCCATGCCCTCGCGCACCAGTTGCTTCAGCTCGTCGACCACCCACTCGGCTTCGGCGAAGTCGGTCGGCGCCTCATACACGCGCACCGGCTCGCCGGCGCCGGCATCGGTGCGCAGGTTCTTGCCCAGGCGCCCCTGGTTGTGGCTGATGAGCGCGTTGGCGGCATCCAGGATGTTGCTGTGGCTGCGGTAGTTTTGCTCCAGCTTGATCTGGTGCTGCACGTGGTACTCGCGCACGAAGTCGGCCATGTTGCCCACGCGCGCACCGCGAAAGGCGTAGATGCTCTGGTCGTCGTCGCCCACCGCCAAAATGGCGCCGCCACCGGCTTGCTCGCTCTGCTCGGCCGGCAGGCCGGCGATCAGCTTGATCCATGCGTACTGCAGGCGGTTGGTGTCCTGAAACTCGTCGATCAGGATGTGGCGAAAGCGCCGGCGATAGTGCGCGCGCACGGCGTCGTGGTCGCGCAGCAGCTCGTAGCTGCGCAGCATCAGCTCGCCGAAGTCGACCACGCCCTCGCGCTGGCACTGGTCCTCGTACAGCTGGTAGATCTCCACCTTGCGGCGCGCCTGGCTGTCGCTGGCGGGCACGTCGGCGGGGCGCAGGCCGTCCTCCTTGCAACCGGCAATGAACCATTGCAGCTGGCGCGGCGGATAGCGCTCTTCATCGACCTGATGCTGCTTGCACAGGCGCTTGATGGCCGACAGCTGGTCCTGCGTGTCCAGGATCTGGAACGCCTGCGGCAGCCCGGCCAGCTGGTGGTGCGCGCGCAAGAAGCGGTTGCACAGGCCGTGGAAGGTGCCGATCCACATGCCGCGCACGTTCAGCGGCAGCATGCTGGTCAGGCGCGTCAGCATCTCCTTGGCCGCCTTGTTGGTGAAGGTGACGGCCAGCACGCCGCCGGGCGACACCTGCCCGGTCTGCAGCAGCCAGGCGATGCGCGTGGTCAGCACGCGCGTCTTGCCCGAGCCGGCGCCCGCCAGGATCAGCGCGTGTTCGGGCGGCAGGGTGACGGCGGCGCGCTGCTCGGCGTTCAGGCCGGCCAGCAGGGGCGAGTCCGCGGCGGGCGCCGGATGCGCGCCGACGCGCGCGCGTTCAGGGTTCGACAACATGCGCCAATTGTAGAAAGCGCCTATAACGGGGGCCTCCGCGCCGCCGCCCGCAAGCCCATGCCACCCACCCTGGTTCGACGCCTCGCCGCCTGTGCGGCCCTGCTGCCCGCGCTGACGGCCTGGGCACAAGAGTCCGCGCTGTGCACCAGCGACGGCCGCCCGGCGCCGCGCGCGCTGCACGAGCGCTTCATCAACGCCGACTGCGCGCCCTGCTGGCGCGAGGCCACGCCCACGCCGCCGCCGGGCACCGGGGTGCTGGACTGGGTGATTCCGGGCCACTTGGGCGACGATGCCCCGCTGTCGGCCGTGGCCCGGCGCGAGGCCCTGCAGCGGCTGGCCGCCCTGCATCTGCCGGTGCCCGAACGGCGCGCCGAGCGATCCAGCACGGTACAGGGCGGGCCGCATCACGTGCGCGTCTCGCGCGGGCCGGTGTTCGACGGCTACGTGGGCGCTTCGCTCACCTTCGACAGTCGCGCGCCGCTCAAGCCGCCGCTCACCGGCTGGCTGGCGCTGGTCGAGCTGCTGCCCGCCGGCACCGAGGGCTCGCCCGTGCCGCGCGTGCTGATGCGCAACCTGCTGAGCGACACCATCGCGGCGCACAACACCGAGGACATGGGCCAGCTATGGCGCCCGATGAACGTGCCCGCCGGTGCGCAGGCGAGCCGGCTGCAGTTGCTGGGCTGGGTGAGCGACGCGCAAGGCCACGTGCTGGCGGCGGCCGAGTCGAGCTGCGACGACGCCGGCCAGCGTTAAGCCTTCAGTCGGCGCGAAAACCCGACACCTCGACCACCTTCTGCCAGCGCGTGTTGTCCTTGGCCAGTTCGGCCGCGAACTCGGAGGCGGGCAGGCCCGCCGACTCCATGCCGGCGGCCGCCAGCCGGGCTTTGATGTCGCCCTGATTGACGGCATCGATCAGGGCGGCGCCGATCTTTTGCACCAGCGCCTCGGGCGTCCTGGCTGGCACGAAGGCGCCGACCCAGGCCTGGCCCTCGACGTTCACGCCCTGCTCCTTGAAGGTGGGCACGTCGGGCAGCAGGGGCGAGCGCTCGGGCGACGAGGTGGCCAGCAGGCGAATCTTGCCGCTCTTGTAGAACTCCAGCGGAAACTGGTCGACGCCGGCCGGGATCTGGCCGCCGATCAGGTCGGTCACGAGCGGCGCGCCGCCCTGGTAGGCCACGTGCGTCAGCTCCATGTGGATGGCCTGGCCGTACATCAGCCCCAGAAAGTGCAGCTGGCTGCCCGCGGCCGAGGTGCCGAAGGCCGCCTGCCTGGGATGGGCCTTGTACCAAGCCGTCAGGTCGGCCAGCGTCTTGATCGGGCTGTCGCCGCCCACCGCAATGGCCAGCGGCAGGTTGACCAGCTTGGCCACCGGGGCGAAGTCGGTCTTGGGATCGTAGTTGAGCTTGCGGAAGGTGTAGGGCGCGATGACGATCGGCGCCGACGGCGCCAGCATGATGGTGCGCCCGTCGGGCGGTGCGCTCTTGAGCACCGCCGCGGCCAGCCGTCCGCCGGCGCCGGCGCGGTTCTCGACGATCACGGTGGTGCCCAGGGCGGCCGCCAGCTTCTCCGACACCAGGCGGGCCGTCAGGTCGATGCTGCCGCCCGGCGGGAAGCCCACCAGCAGCTTGACGGGGGTGTTGGACGCGCCCTGCGCGAAGACGCCGCTGGCCAGCGCGGCGGCGCCCAGGCCCAGCAGCAGGCGGCGATTGAAGGGGATGCTCATGTCTCTTCCTTGGTGGATGGCCTTGCAGGCACTTTTTGTCTATCGAACGCGCGGCGGCGCCGGGGCGCGCCGCGTGGCGCGGGTGGCGGGTCGCTCAGGTCACCGCGCCGCGCTGGTGAAACTGCGGCTGGTCCCAGCTCCTGGTGAGCAGGATGTCCTTGAGGATGGCCACGGCGTTCCACACATCCTCGAAGCGGATGTACAGCGGCGTGAAGCCGAAGCGCATGATGCGCGGCTCGCGGTAGTCGGGGATGACGCCGCGCGCGATCAGCGCCTGCACCACGGCAAAGCCCTGCGGGTGCTCGTAGCCGACCTGGCTGCCGCGATGCCGGGTGTCCACCGGCGTGTTCAGGCGCAAGGGAAAGCCGGCGCATTCCTGCGCCACCAGGTCCATGAACAGCGTGGTCAGCTGCAGCGACTTGGCGCGCACGGCCTGCATGTCGGTGACGGCAAAGGTGTCCAGCCCGCACTCGACCATGGCCAGCGAGGCGATGGGCTGCGTGCCGCACAGGTAGCGCTTGATGCCGGCATGCGGGTCGTAGCCCGGCTCCATGGCGAAGGGGCGCGCGTGGCCCCACCAGCCCGATAGCGGCTGGGTAAAGCCTTCCTGATGGCGCGCGTGCACCCACAGAAAGGCCGGCGAGCCGGGGCCGCCGTTGAGGTACTTGTAGGTGCAGCCCACGGCGTAGTCGGCGCCGGCGCCATTCAGGTCGACCGGCACCGCGCCGGCCGAGTGGCACAGGTCCCAGATCGTCACGGCGCCCTGGGCGTGCGCCTGCGCGGTGACCTCGGCCATGTCGTACATAAAGCCGGTCTGGTAGTTGACGTGCGTGAGCAGCAGCACCGCCACGTCGGGCGTCAGCGCGGCGGCCAGGTCCTGCGGGCCGTCGATCAGCTTCAGCTCGTAGCGCGCGCCGCCGAAGGACTGCAGCAGCTCGATCAGGCCCTGCGTCATGTACAGGTCGGTCGGAAAGTTGTTGCGCTCGGAGACGATCACGCGCCGCTGGGGTGCCACGCCCTGCTGCTGGCGCAGGGCGGCGGCCAGCACCTTGAACAGGTTGGTCGAGGTGGTGTCGGTGACGATGACCTCGTCCTCGCCCGCCCCGATCAGGCGCGCCAGCTGGTTGCCCAGCCGGCGCGGCAGCTCGAACCAGCCGGCGGTGTTCCAGCTGCGGATCAGGCCCGTGCCCCATTCCTGCGTGATCACCTCCTGCGCGCGCGCCAGCGCCGCCTTGGGCATGGCGCCCAGCGAGTTGCCATCGAGGTAGATCACGCCCGCGGGCAGCGTGAACTGATCGCGCAGGGGGGCCAGGGGGTCGCGCGCGTCCATGGCGCGGCAGTCGGCAAGGGTCAGGTGGGTCATGGTCTGGGTCGAGAGGGTGGAAGAAGCCACTAAACTGGGCGTTGACATCACAATGTCGTTTCAATAAAATTATATATTATTCGTTTGTGTTGATATTAATCAACCATGACGATATACATATAGGTATTTACCCGAAGTCATGGACCCAGCCCTGCCCACGCCCGACGACGGCGAATCCAAGACCGACCAGGCCTATCAGCTGCTGCGCCGCGAGATCCTGGCCGCGCGCCTGCCGGCCGACATGGCGCTGCGCCCGACGGCGCTGAACAAGGCCTACGGCCTGGGCTGGACGCCGGTGCGCGAAGCGCTGGCCCGGCTGGAGGCCGAGCGCCTGGTGGTGTACCAGCGCAACCGCGGCTTCGCGGTGGCGCCGGTGTCGCGCGCCGAGCTGCAGGACTTGCGCCGCGCGCGCCAGGCCATCGAGCTGCCGCTGCTGCGCGAGGCCATGGAGCACGGCGACGACGCCTGGGAGGCCGCGCTGGTGGCCGCGCACCACCGCCTGCTGCGCTGCACGCTGCCGGTGGGCGACCCGTCGGAGGCCGTGCTGGCGCACTGGGAGCAGATGCACGAGGCCTTTCACAAGGCGCTGCTGCAGGCGGCGGTGTCGACCTGGCTGCTGCGCTTTCAGGCCCAGATCGCCGAGCAGTTGCAGCGCTACCACCGCGTGCTGGCCATCGTGCCCACGCTCCAGGGCGGCGGCCGGCCCGACCCGCAGGCCCGCGCCGCGCTGCGCCGCGCCATGGCGCCCGAGCCGCACACCGAGCTGATGCACGCCGTGCTGGCGCGCGATGTGGAGCGCGCGCTGGCGCTGATGGCCGAGCACATCGGCGTGACCCAGGACGTGTTTGAAAGCTCCAGCCTGGGCCAGCCCACCGCGCCACTCGCCAAACCAGCGGCGCGGGCGGGCGCGCCGGCCGTGCGGCGCAAGGCCCCGGCAGGCTGAGACGGTTTGGCGTTAAAATCAATCACCGGGCCCAAGATTTTCTTGGCCCGGTTTTTTGTGCCCGCAACGCGTCGGGCCCAGCAGCCGGAGCCGGACCAAGCGCCCTTCCCCCGCAACCTCGAATGGAGCTTGGACACCATGGAAATCTTCGACTACGACCAGATCCTGCTGCTGCCGCGCAAGTGCCGCGTGCAAAGCCGCAGCGAGTGCGACGCCAGCATCGACTTCGGCGGCCGGCGCTTCAAGCTGCCGGTCGTGCCCTCCAACATGAAGACGGTGGTCGACGAGGCGCTCAGCCGCTGGCTGGCCCAAAACGGCTACTTCTACGTCATGCACCGCTTCGACCTGGACAACGTGGTGTTCGTGCGCGAGATGAAGCAGCACGGCCTGTACGCCAGCATCTCGCTGGGCGTGAAGGCGCCCGACTACGCCACGGTCGACCAGCTGGCCGCCGAAGGCCTGGCGCCCGAGTACATCACCATCGACATCGCCCACGGCCATGCCGACACCGTGCGCGACATGATCCGCCACATCAAGGCCAAGCTGCCGCAGTCCTTCGTGATTGCCGGCAACGTGGCCACGCCCGAGGCGGTGATCGACCTGGAGACCTGGGGGGCAGACGCCACCAAGGTCGGCGTGGGCCCGGGCAAGGTGTGCATCACCAAGCTCAAGACCGGCTTCGGCACCGGCGGCTGGCAGCTGTCGGCACTGAAGTGGTGCGCGCGCGTGGCCACCAAGCCCATCATTGCCGACGGCGGTATCCGCAGCCACGGCGACATCGCCAAGAGCATCCGCTTCGGCGCCTCGATGGTGATGATCGGCTCGCTGTTCGCCGGCCACGAGGAGTCGCCCGGCAACACCGTCGAGGTGGAGGGCGCGCTGTACAAGGAGTACTACGGCTCGGCCAGCGACTTCAACAAGGGCGAGTACCGCCACGTCGAGGGCAAGCGCATCCTGGAGCCGATCAAGGGCAAGCTGGCCGACACGCTGATCGAGATGGAACAGGACGTGCAAAGCTCCATCAGCTACGCCGGCGGCACCAAGCTGATGGACGTGCGCAAGGTCAACTACGTCATCCTGGGCGGCGACAACGCGGGCGAGCACCTGTTCATGTGAGCGGCAGCGGCAAGCGCCAGAGACAGCGGATTCACAACAAAATCCGGCTCTGGCCCGCGTCAATCAAGCGCGAGCAGCTTCTATTTTCATAGTATCGGACGCATTCGTCCGATCAATCGCGCAGCCGCTCGGCCACGAAGCGGCGCAGCACCTGCATGACCGGCGCCTCGGTGCGGCCGGCCAGGCGCACGTAGGCAAAGCGCGCGCCGGCCACCAGCGGCGGCGCCATACGCACTTCGGCCAACTCACCGGCGGCGATGCCCGGCCGCGCGGCGGCCACGATGCCGAGAAACACCGCGTCGGTCTGCCGCACGGTGTCCAACAGGCTGGTGACGTCCTCGCACACCAGCGCCGCCATGCGCGCCGGGTCGGCGCCGGGGCCGTAGTGGGCGACGAACAGGCGCGCCACCTCGTCCGACAGCGGCGTGGTGGCCACCGGGTAGCGCATCAGTGCGTCGAAGCTCACCGCGTCGAGCGCGGCCAGCGGATGGCCGGCGCGGCAGATGAAGCCGCCGCGCAGCTCGCCCAGCGGCTCGATCACCAGGTCGGGCGCCGGCGCGATGCGGCGCACGTCGATCACCAGCGCGTCCAGCTCGCGCTGGCGCAGCTGCTGCACCTGCAGCTCGGTCGAGCCGCGCGCGATGCTCACCCGCACCTCGGGGTAGCGCGCCGCCACGTGGCTGAGCAGCGGCGTCATCAGCAGCGCGCCGGGGCCCGAGCCGAGGCCAACGCGGATGGTGCCGGCCTCGCCCTGGCGCAGCAGCTCGGCGCTGCGCTCGATCTCGGCCGCCTCCAGCAGGATGCGATGCGCCCGCGTCAGCACCGCCTCGCCCAGCGGCGTGAGCGTGCTGCGCCGCCCGGCGCGGTCGACCAGGCGCGCACCCAGCTCGTCTTCCAGGCCTTGCAGGCTGCGACTGAGCGCCGACTGCGTCAGGTGCAGGCGCTCGGCCGCGCGCGAAAACGAGGCCTCCTCGGCCAAGGCGGCCAGGTGCTGCAGTTGCCTGAGGTTCATTCAATGAATTTATCTCATTCAAATGTTGATTTCAATTCATTTGACACATCAAAAAACATGCAGGATATTTCAAGTCCCGTTTCGACCCACCTGGTTTCTGGAGACACCCGACATGCCTTTCACCCGCCGCCGCCTGATGCAATACGCCGCCGCCACCGCGCTGGCCCCCCGCGCCTTCGGCGCCGCCGCGCAGGGCTACCCGGCCAAGCCGGTGGTGCTGATGGTGCCCTACCCCGCCGGCGGCCTGTCGGACACCATCGCACGGCGCGTCAGCCCGCCGCTGGCCGTCGCACTCAACCAAACCACCATCGTCGACAACCTGGGCGGCGCCAGCGGCAGCATCGCCGCGCAAAAGGTGCTGAACGCGCCCAGCGACGGCTATCTGGTCTATCAGGGCACGCCCAACGAACTGATCCTGGCACCGCTGGCCATTCCATCGATCCGCTACAAGTCCGAGGACTTCCGCCAGGTGCACCGCATCGCGCTGGCGCCGATGGCCATCTTCGCGCGCACCGGCCTGCCGGCCAGGAACGCCGACGAACTGGCCACCTACGCCGCCCAGGTGGCCAAGGAAGGCAAGCCGCTGACCTACGCCAGCGTGGGCGTGGGCTCGTTCTATCACCTGCTGGGCGCCAAGCTGTCGAAGGACTTGGGCACGCCCATGACCCACGTGCCCTACAAGGGCGCGGTGGAGGCCTTCCGCGACCTGGTGGCCGGGCTGGTCGACATCTTCATCACGCCCTACGGGCTGGCGCAGACCGAGTTCGTCACGCAGGGCAAGATGAAGGCCGTGGCCGTGCTGACGCCGCAGCGCCAGCGCCTGCTGCCCGACACGCCCAGCGTCGTCGAGAGCAAGGCCATGAAGCACTTCACCGCGGAGATCGGCACCGGCTATTTCGTCAAGCGCGACACGCCCGAAGCGGTGGTGCAGGTGCTGCATGGTGGCCTGCAGAAGGTGCTGACCGACACCCAGTTGCGCGCCGGCCTGTTCGCCATGGGGCAGGAGGTGTCGCCCGCGCAGACGCTGGCCGAAGCCGACCAGGCCTACCGGCAGGAAATCGCGCAGTACCGCGCCATTGCCAAGGCGATCGGCCTGCAGCAGGGCCAGTGACGCCGCGCGGCGCCGGCGCGGCGGGGGCGCCGCGCAGCGGCGCCTTCATGCAGGATATTGCCGGCCGCGCCGCGCCCCTCAGCGCGCCAGCAGCTCGCGCGCCATCGCGTTCAGCCGGTGCCCGCGCGTGGCCAATGCATCCAGGATGCTGAAGTGGTTGAGTCCCGGCAACGCGGCCACCGTCGGCACGCGCACGCGGCCCCATGCCTGCTGGATCAGGTGGCTTTGCCGCAGGTATTCGCCGCTTTCCTGCGCGCCCACCACGCTCACCAAGCGCCCGTGCGCGGGCGCCGGCAGGCGTGCCGGGCTGGCGCGCCGCACCTGATCCGGCGTCAGGCGCAGCACCTCCTGCAGGCTGGGCGTGTGCATCAGGGGTTGCAGGTCGTACAGGCCCGACACCCCCATCGCGCTGCGCACCACGCGCGGCGGCAGGCCGGGGTCGAACACGTCCCAGGCACAGGCCAGCATCATGGCCGCCAGCTGGCCGCCCGCCGAGTGGCCGATCACCGTCAGGCGCCGCGCATCGGCATTCAGCTCGTCCGCGTGGCGCCAGGCCCAGGCCACCGCGCGCGCCACCTGCAGCGTGATCTGCGGAATGCCGGCCTGCGGACACAGGGTGTAGTTGGGCAGCACGACCGCGGCGCCCAAGTCGTGCAGCGCGCCGGCGATGAAGCCGTGCTGCGACTTGTCCATCGACATCCAGTAGCCGCCGTGCACGAATACCACCAGCGGCGCGCCCCGTCGTTTTGCCGCGAAGGCGTCCAGCCGCTCGCGCGGGGCCTCGCCGTAGGCCACGTCCAGCATGGCCGGCAGGCCGGCGCGCACTTGGGCCGACTGCGCCGTCCAGCGCGCGAAATAGTCGCCATGGTCCGGCACGCGCCGGCGGTTGCTGTACATGCGCTCCAGCCACTGCGTGTCGGGCTGCGCGGGCGCGGGATAGTGGTGGGGCAGATCGTCGATTCGGGGCATGGTCGGCCGCCATTCTGACGCAAAGCCCCGCACGCCAAGCTGGCCAGCGGAAGGAGCAGAATGCCAGTCTTGTGCCCTGCACAGCCTCGGACGCGGGCAACCCACCGAGCCGCCGCCGCGCGCCAGCCCGCGCGCACCGGCTGCTCTCATTGCAGGAGTCGCGCATGAAGCTCGCCGTCCTCGGCACCGGCCACATGGGCTTTCCGATGGCGCGCCGCCTGGCCGCCGCCGGGCACCAAGTCCACGCCTGGAACCGCAGCCCCGACAAGGCCGCGCCGCTGGCCGCGCAGGGCGCCACGGTGCATGCCAGCCTGGCCGACGCGGTGCAGGCCGCCGATCTCGTCATCAGCCTGCTTGAAAACGGCCCCGTCGTCACCAGCGTGCTGTTCGAGCAGGGCGCGGCCGCGGCCATGCGCGCCGGCACGCTGTTCGTCGACATGGCCTCCATCAAACCGGCCGAGGCGCGCGAGCACGCGCGGCGCCTGGCCGAGCACGGCGTGCAGCACCTGGACGCCCCCGTGTCGGGCGGCACCGTGGGCGCCGAGGCCGGCACGCTGGCCATCATGGCCGGCGGCGATGCGGCCGACTTCGAGCGCGCCGCGCCGGTGTTCGCCGCACTGGGGCGCGCCACGCACGTGGGCCCGCACGGCGCCGGGCAACTCGCCAAGCTGGCCAACCAGATGATCGTGGGCATCACCATCGGCGCCGTGGCCGAGGCACTGCTGCTGTGCGAGAAGGGTGGCGCCGACCCGGCCAAGGTACGCCAGGCCATCGGCGGCGGCTTTGCCGAAAGCCGCATCCTGCAGTTGCACGGCGAACGCATGGTGGCGCGCGACTTCGCCCCGCGCGGGCGCATGACGGTGCAGCTGAAAGACATGCGCAACGCGCTGGACACCGCGCAAAGCATGGGCTTCGACGCCCCCATCACCGCCGCGCTGGAGCGCCTGTACGCCGACGGCGTGGCGCACGGCGACGGCGAGCTGGACCACTCGGGTCTGTTCGTTGAGCTGGCCCGCAGAAACGGAATGACAGGCTGATTTGCGTTAGAATCGTAATCCCTTGTGGGGGGGTAGCTCAGCTGGGAGAGCGCCGCGTTCGCAATGCGGAGGTCGGGAGTTCGATCCTCCTCCTCTCCACCACATCACTCAACGACTTAGGCCACCGCAACCCGGTGGCCTTTTCGTTGGTCGCGGCAGGGTAACAGCAGATCCGGTGGCTCGCCCCGCACGCGATGGCGTTGAGGCAGCGGGAGCGCCGGACGCAGCGGGCAAGCTGCCCGCCACGCGCTCAGATCATGAGTTCGATGACGAAGGGCGCGGGCTTGCCGAAGCTGCTCTTCATCAGATCGGCGCACGCATCCAAGCTCGTGGCGCGCGCGGCCTCGACACCCATGCCGTTGGCCAGTTGGACCCAACCGAGCGAAGGGTTGCCCAGGTCCAGCATGCTCATGGCCGTAGCGCCGGGCGTGGCGCCCACGCTCTGGTATTCGCCGATGAGGATGTTGTACTTGCCGTTGCTGAGGATGACGGTGGTCACCGGCAGCTGCTCGCGCGCCTGCGTCCACAGCGACTGCAGCGAATACATGGCCGAGCCGTCGGCCTGCAGGTTGATCACGCGGCGCTGCTTGCCAGCGCCCAGCGCCGCGCCCGTGGCCACGGGCATGCCGTCGCCGA
>JAFKGE010000026.1 GCA_017307865.1 Burkholderiales bacterium
CTCGTTTGGGTCACTCAGAACACCCTCAGGTGTCCGCCATCAAAATGGAATGCTGTCCGCCATCACCGTGGAACGGTGTCCGCCATGACGGTGGAACTCTGTCCGCCATCAGCGTGGAATCGTGTCCGCCATCGCGTGGAATACGCAATGTCACGGTACGGCGCGACGTGACGATGCTCCGGCCGACTTCGAAGTCCTCGAAGTACATGCCGCGGGGTTGATAGCCGGGGTGGTGGCTCATGAAAGCGCTCCTCTTAGACAGATTGCAGTGCCAGCACTTGGCGGATGTCAGGGACGTTTTCCAGCGCAAGGAAATCGGCGACGGCCTGTTGTGTGCGTTCTCGACCCAGAACGGGCTCTGCCAGCATTCGGAACTTGTCAATCACCTCATCGTTCGAGAGGGCCTCCTGTGGCGAACCCCGCGGGGCAGCAACGGTTTGCGTGCTTGAGTTCCCTGCGGTGTCGGTAAGGTCAATGCGACAGTGGTGGTAATGAGCCAGCGCTGCGTCCTGCACCACCGTGATTCGCTGCATGGCGTCGATCACGTCGGCCCGTTGCACGTGCTCGGATACCCCAATGCTGTGTTCTGGCAGGATCACGTCGGCCCCACAAACCACCTGGGCCAGGCAGTACTGAAGGTGGAACCGGGCGTCATTGGGGGAATTCGGCAGCCGCGCTTTGCTGACCACATCGGCCACGTACGGTGCCACGCGAACCTCGATGCGAGCGCTTTGCAAAGCGGCATCCCCGAGCCGCTGCCGCAGCTTGCCGAGCGCATCCACGGGTGCGTGCAGATACCCACAGCAGGCATGCAGCTTTCGTCTCGGCTGTTCCAGTGCCCAGCGATCCCTCCATACATCTGCGTCGAAGCTTCCGTCGGTAGATGCGGTTGAAAAGTAGCCGATCTTGCTGTCCAGCAAGTCTTTGGGGCCGGTCATCCCTGCGCGCGCATAGTACGCAGCGGTCGTACCGATGTCAGCGGGCTGAGCGCCGAACAGCATGGGTTTGACCGTCCCTCCGTTCCCAAAGATCACCTCCGCTGGGCACCAGCCGGCGAGGCTGCCCGCGATGGCCAAGGCGTTCAGTGCCTGCTCTTCATTCAAGTCGAGCAGGTGCGCCGCCGCTGCCGCTGCGCCGAACGTGGAAGGTATTCCGACGGGGACCATCCCCATCTCGGTGTAGCGGCGCAAGGTGGGGTACACCGCATCGTAGACGCGGCTGGTGACCTCGATGCCGCGCACCGCTGCCTCCATCACATGTATGCCGGAGGAACCCAGTGCCTCGCCCAAGGCGAGGGAGGCGCAGACGATACCGATGCTCGCATGTCCTCCAATGAGATCGTTCAGTTCGAGAACGTCGCCAAGGTAGGCATTCGCCCGCATGGCCTCTCGCAATGCGCGGCGATGCGGGGTGCCGAACACGGAAACTAAGCCTGTGCCATCGCCTGGTTCACAGGCGAGCACCAACTGTGCTTCCTCGGTGCGTGAGCCTGCGAGGACGCAGCCCACGGTGTCGAGAATGCACAGAAGGGCTTGTTTTCGAACAAGCTCAGGGATGGCTGGCCCGGAGATGCGACTGGCCTGCTGCGCGAGTGTTTGCAAGGCGCTGATCGTCACGTCGTTCACTCCTTCTCGAATCCGGGGCTCCGCGCCAAGTCGCTGAACGGCATCTGCGTGGCGCGAATGAGGCGTGTTTCCTGAGCGGTGATGAGGTGCCCTGATGCCTGCAGGTAGGCGGGGAAGTCCGGGTGGGTGTCACGCGCCAGGCTCCGGCGCTCGTAGTCGGTCAGGTCGTCGTAACCCCAAAGGTGCACGAACTGGTTTTGCGGGCCCACCAAGCTGGTGTAAAACCCCATCGGGTGTTCCAGTGTTTGCAGCAACACGGGCATCGCCAACCGATTGAATACCTCCAGAAATTCGGGCATCTTGCGCAAAGCGATGGTGTAGACGCGATGGTCTACCAGCGGCTTTGAGGACGGTGTCAGCAGAGGGATACTCATGCCGGCACCACCTTCAACTCCGCTGCTCGGGTATCACGGCGATGCCCAGCGGCCTGATCGGCGATGTGGTTGGCGGTGATATAGCCAAAGGTCATGTTCGGCCCATGCGTGATGCCCGCACCAGGGTAGTTGCCGCCCATGACGCTGGCGCGGTCGTTGCCCGCTGCGAACAGCCCCTCGATGGGCGTGCCATCGGTGCGAAGAACTTCACCCACCACACTGGTGCGCAGACCATCGAAGGTGCCCAGGTCGCCCATCAGGACCTTGACCGCGAAATACGGACCTTGCATCTTGACCTTGTCCACTGCCGTCTTCATGTTATCATAGATGCCGCGCCTGGCAACGCCTCCCAATGCCTGGAAGGCGCGGGTATGGGCATCGAACAGCATCTCATGGCCTTGCCCAGGGTAGGCAACCAGCCAGAAGGCACGACTGGCGCAGAGCTTCAGATGGGCCACTTGCAGTTTGTAGAACACCCCACCAACCAGCAGACCTTCCTCGCTCCAGTCGAACTGGAAGGCCTCGCCCAACTCGAAACTCAGCGGTACAAAGGCCCTGGCGGGATCCTTGGCGCTCTCCACCCGCCACGCACGGATGAAGTCCGTCACGGCGCTATAGCCACCCCGGTATCCCTGGGCCTGAATCTGCGCAAACAGCGCCTTTTCACTGCGCCTTGCGTTCTTGGCCCGGTGCGCATCCGTGCGCAGGGCCTGCTCCAACACCGCCACAAATGGCGTGAGCTTGCCATCAGCCTTCTTGCGCTCGTACTTCGGGGTTATGTTGCCGGGGGCCCTGAGCCACTTCTTGACCGTGTTTCTGGCCAGTCCCGTTCTTCTGCAAATCTCTCCGTCAGAGAGTTGGTCGCGCCACTTCATGCCCCTGACCTTGCCAATCATGTCCATGGTGATCACCTCTTACATCCCTGCTGAAAAATTCAGCAGGGCAGTTGAACACCCCTGTCAATTTTGGATCGGCATCAGACCTTTCAGACTGTCAGTTTTCGGTCGGCGACAACACTCAACTCCTTGTCGATATTTTCAACAAGGCTAAGAAGTACGCTTTTCGGGGGCAAGCTCACTCGTCGTGCAGACTCTTGCCGTGCACTTCGATGCGGTCGGGCGTGCTCCAGGCAATGTCGGAGCGGATGGGTTTGCTTTTGCGGGCCACGGGGCATCTCCAATGGGTTCAGAAAATCAGGCTTCCAGGCCGGCGCTGCGCAGAACGGCCAGCGCACGCTGGTAGATCGGGCTGTCGACCATTCGACCGTCCATCACGACGGCGGCACCACCAGCGGCAACGAAGACATCTCGCACGCCGCGCGCCCAGTCGAGTTGCTCGGCGCTGGGAGTGAACACCGCCTGGACGGCGGCGATCTGCTTGGGGTGGATGCACAGCTTGGCGCCGAAGCCCTGGCGCCTGGCACGCTGGGCATCGGCATGTAGCCGGTCGAAGTCATCGATCACAAGACTGACGCCGTCGATCGGCGCGTCCAGCCCGGCCAGGCGCGAGGCGAGCACGAGCTGCGAGCGGAACCCCTGCAACTCGATTTCACCCCCATCGGGTGCGCAGTCAATACCCAGATCCAGTGCCAGGTCGACGCTGCCGAAGGCCAGGCGCGCGACGCCTGGCACACAAGCAATGTCGCGCACGGCTTCGACACCACGCGCCGATTCGATGATCGGCAGCACATCCTTGTAGATCGTCTCGACCACCGCGCAGATGGCTTCGATGCCCTCGGCCTTGGGCAGCATGATGGCTGCCACGCCGGGATGGCGGCACAGCTCGATGTCCTCGTCGAACCACGGTGTACCGGCAGCGTTGACGCGCACGATGAGCGGCACGGCCTCGTCGAGTGCGGCCGCCAGCGCAGCGCGGGCACGCGGCTTGGACTCGGGCGCAACCGCGTCCTCCAGATCGACGATCACCATGTCGGCACCGGCGACGCGCGCCTTGGCGAAGCGCTCGGGGCGGTCCCCGGGAACGAAAAGGTAGGACCTCGGCAGCCGAGTCAGGACTGGCGGCGCACTCATGGGGCAACCTTCGCCCTGCGGGCTGCGGTATTCACCTTCGGAACTGCTGGGCGACTCATGCCGCCAGCCATCGTTCAACGCGCGGGGCCTCGGCAACGGACCAGACACGGGCCATCAGGTCGGCCATCTCCGCCGGGGTTGCGCCCCTGCCATAGGCCGCCAGTCGCCGCGCCTTGTCCTCCAGTTCGGCGCGCGTGAGGGTGTTGTCCGGGTCCCCCTTTGGTTCGTCGACGCGCGCCGAGAGTGTTTTGCCGTCGCGCGTGGTTGCTGTCACCTTGCCGATCCAGCGCTGGGGATAAGCGCCGTCAACCTCCTCGTCGAGTTGCATCGTGACCCGGTCGCGCAAGGCCGCCACGCGCGGGGCAAGGTAGTGCTGCTCGAATTCGTCAAGCCCGGCGTACCCGTACTCGGCCACCAGCGCGAGCACAGTACCCATCGAGAACTTGGCCTGGTGCACGGTGGATGGCACGGTAACCCGCCCGAGCACGTCGATCGCGCCCTGGTGCACATGGGTGGTCACCTGGACCAAATCATCCGCAACGAGCCGGTGCGTTTGCATCAACGCCAGCAGCGCATCTGCGCTGGGGTGCGTATGACGGCACGAGGCGTGGTATTTGAACGAGGTTTCAGCCGTGGCCCAACGCTGCCCCAGGCGGTCGGTGAGCCGCGCCGGGTCGGCGTCACTGGACATGCCTGCGGCCAGGCCCTGCGGCCCTTCCAGAATCTGGCGTGCGCCGGTCAGACCGGCGCGCGCCAGGTAAGCCGACGCCAGTCCGCTGGACGCCGCATGCGCGGTGTGCAGTTGCTTGGAGTCGGCCGCGTCGCGCAGGAACTCCCACAGTCCGGCGGCTTGCGTGCCGGCGCTGCCGAAGGCATGCAGCATGGTTGGCGCATCCAGCTTGAGCAGCCGACCGACCGCTGCGGCTGCGGCCAACGTGCCTGCGGTGGCGGTGGTGTGGAAGATGCGATAGTGTGAGCGTCCGAGAAATTCTCCGACGCGGATGCCGACCTCGTAGCCAGCCACCACGGCGGTCAAAAACTCGCGGCCACTCGCGCCGATGTCTTGCGCTATGGCCAGCGCCGCCGGGAACACCACGGCACCGGGGTGGAACACCGAGCCATTGTGCACATCGTCCTGCTCAGCAAAATGCGACGCTGCGGCATTGACCATGGCGGCGAAATGGGGTGAGGTGGTGCGGCGCGAGATCAGCACCTCGGCGCGGCCCGAGGCCGGGCCCATCTCGCGGGCATAGGCCTCAATGGCCTCGACCGGCCGCGCGCCCTTGCCGGCCAGCGCCGAGCCGTACCAGTCGAGAAACAGATCCTCGGTGCGGCGAAGCACCGGTGCCGGGATCATGTCGAATGGCAGGCCAGCCGCAAAGGCGGCCAGCGCCGCGCTCGGGTTTGTATCCAGAATCATGGCATCACACTTTCAATCAGATCGCTTGTTCCGCACGCAGCCGTGCAATCTCCGGCGCACCGTAGCCCAGCTCGGCGAGAATGGATTCGGTGTGCTCGCCCAAAGCAGGCACCGGCCCCATCGGTGGCGGCTCACTGCCGCTGAGGTGATGCGGCGGGTACAGCGCCGGCAGCGGGCCGCTGGGCGAACCGATATCAGTCCAGCGCCCACGCGCCGCCAACTGCGGGTGACGCCACAGATCGGCCATCTCGTTGAGCTGAGCATTGGCGATTTGCGCCCCATCCAGGCGTTCGACCAATTGCTCGGCAGTCAATGTCAAGCACACGCTTTCGATGACAGCGCGCAACTGCTCGCGCCGGGCCAACCGGTTGGCATTGCCCAGATAGGCCTTGGCCAGCTCCGGCTGAAGCAGCACCTTCTCGCAAAAAATGGCCCACTCGCGGTCATGCTGCACCGCCAGCACCACCTGCTTGCCGTCGCCGCAGGTAAACGGGCCGTAGGGGTAAATTGCCGCGTGCGAGGCACCCGCGCGCGGCGGCGGCGGCTGACCGTCCAGCGTGTAGTAGAGCGGGAAGCCCATCCACTCGGACATCGCTTCGAGCATCGAGATTTCGAGCCGCTGACCGCGCCCCGTGCGACCGCGTTGAAGCAGTGCTGCCAGCACGCTGCTGTAGGCGTACATGCCAGCGGCAATGTCGGCAATCGACAGCCCGGCCTTGGACGGCTGCTCGGGGGTGCCGGTCACCGACACAAAACCGGCCTCGCTCTGGATCAGCAGATCGTAGGCCTTCTTCTCGGTGTAGGGACCGCCTTCGCCGTAACCGGAGATGTCGCACACGACGATACCGGCATTGACAGGCGCCAGGCTCGCGTGGTCCATCCCCATGCGCGCCGCCGCGCCAGGCGCGAGGTTTTGCACCAGCACGTCGCAGCGCTCCACCAGCTTTTGCAGCACGGCGCGCGCGGCCGGCTGCTTGAGATCCAGCGTCAGGCTCTCCTTGGAGCGGTTGCACCAGACGAAGTGCGAAGCCAGGCCGTGCGCGCGGGTGTCGTAGGCGCGGGCGAAATCGCCCTCGCCCGGGCGCTCTATCTTGATGACGCGCGCACCCAGATCCGCGAGCTGCCGGGTGCAAAACGGTGCCGCAATAGCATGTTCCAGCGTGACGACGAGCATTCCTTCCAATGGACGCATGGCAGCTACTTTCAGAAAGAGCGTGGCAACCCGAGCACGTGATCGGCCACGTACGACAGGATCAGGTTGGTCGAGATCGGTGCCACCTGGTACAGCCGGGTTTCACGGAACTTGCGCTCGACATCGTATTCGCAGGCAAAGCCGAAGCCGCCATGGGTCTGAATCGCGGTGTTGGCCGCCTCCCAGGAGGCTTTGGCGGCGAGGTACTTGGCCATATTGGCCTCGGCACCGCAAGGCTGGTGGGCATCAAATAGCTCGCAGGCACGCCAGCGCATCAGATCGGCGGCCTCGGTCTCGATGTGGCTTTCAGCGATAGGGAACTGCACACCCTGGTTTTGCCCGATCGGGCGGTCAAACACACGGCGCTCGCGCGCGTAGCGCGCGCTCCGGTCGACGAACCAGCGGGCGTCGCCGATGCATTCGGCGGCAATCAGTGTGCGCTCGGCGTTCAGGCCATCGAGGATGTACTTAAAGCCTTTGCCATCCTCACCAATCAGGTTGTCCACCGGGATCTCCAGATTCTCGAAGAAAAGCTCACTGGTCTCGTGGTTGACCATGTTGCGGATGGGCTTGACCGTCAGCCCCTTGCCAATGGCCTGATGCAGGTCAACGATGAAGATTGACATGCCGTCGGACTTGCGCGTCACCTCCTTAATCGGGGTGGTGCGCGCCAGCAGAATCATCAGGTCGGAGTGCTGGACGCGCGAAATCCAGACCTTCTGGCCATTGACGACGTAACGATCACCCTGCTTGACCGCCGTGGTCTTGATCTTGGTGGTGTCGGTGCCCGTGGTGGGTTCGGTCACGCCCATGGATTGCAGGCGCAATTCGCCGCTGGCAATCTGGGGCAGGTAGCGGCGCTTTTGCGCATCAGAGCCGTGGCGCAGCAACGTGCCCATGTTGTACATCTGGCCGTGGCAGGCCCCGGCATTGCCGCCGCAACGGTTGACTTCTTCCATCACCACCGAGGCTTCGGCCAGCCCCAGGCCCGCGCCACCGTATTCCTGCGGGATCATCACCCCCAACCAGCCCGCGCGGGTCAGCGCGTCCACAAATTCCTCCGGGTAGGCACGCGCTTCGTCGATCTTGCGAAAGTACGCGTCCGGAAAGCGTTTGAAAAGATCGCGCAGTGCAGCGCGCAACTCCGGGTAACGTTCTTGATTCATCATGCTTGGTTCTTGAAAATCCGTACCGAGACACTCAGCGGAACTGGCTGAAATCGGGCTTGCGTTTTTCGAGGAAGGCACTGGCACCTTCCTGTTGTTCGCCGGTGCTGAAGTAATTGGGTGCCACTTCCTTGATCAGGTCATTCATGTCACGGCCCATGATCGGTGCCATGTGGTGATAAAACGAACGCTTCACGATCTTCAGGCAGGTCGGCGAAAGCGACAGCAACTCGTCGCAATACTTGCGCACCTCCACGTCGAGCTTGGCCATCGGCACCACGGAGTTGGCCAGCCCCCAGTCAAACGCCTGCTGCGCGTTGTAACGGCGGCACAGTATCCACAACTCGCGCGCGCGCTTGTGCCCCAGCACATTGGCTGCGTGCGAGACGATGTAGCCCCCTGCGGGAGAGCCCACGCGCGGCCCGTTCTGGCCGAAGATCGCGTGCTCGGCCGCGATGGTGAAGTCGCAGAAGTAGGCGATATGGTGCCCCGCGCCAATCGCATAACCGTTAACGCGTGCAATCACCGGTTTCGGACATTCGGCGATTTGCCGGTTGAAATTGAACTCCAGGTCCTGCAGACCGCTCTTGCCGCCTTCTCCTTTTTCCCAGTTGACGTCGCCGCCGACGCAGAAGGCGCGTTCGCCCACACCTGTAAGCACGATCACGCCGACTTTCGGGTCGCGGCCGGCCTGGGCCAACAGGTTTTCCATTTCCTTGATCGTGTCGCCGGTGAACGCGTTCAGCGTCTTGGGCCGGTTGATCGTGATGGTTGCGACGAAATCTTTGACGTCGTAGATGACTTCTTTGTCGCTCATGTTGCTTCCGTTTTTTTCGAGGTTACGGGTTGGAAGAGGAGGAAAAATTTCTGGCGAGGAGCGCAAGGCGCGCATCACTGTGTCTGCGCGGCGCGCCGACGCGCAAACTCGAGGAACCATTCGAGGCTCGCGGGATTGGCGAGTGCGTCGCGGTTCACGACTCTTTCGAGCGCGTGCCCAAGCAGCAGCTTTTTGATCGGCAACTCGAGCTTCTTGCCCGTGAGCGTGCGCGGCACCTCGGGGATCACGAACACCTCGTCGGGTACGTGGCGCGGCGAGACGGAAGTGCGGATGGCATTTTTGATGCGGTCGGTCAGGCCCTGGTCCAGGGTGATGCCAGGACGCAGCACGACGAACATCGGCATGTAGCTCTCGCGCCCGAGGTATTCGAGGTCCACGACCAGGTTGTCGAGCACTTCGGGCAGCGCCTCAACCACGCTGTAGATGTCGCTCGTTCCCATGCGCACGCCATGGCGGTTGATGGTGGTGTCGCTGCGACCGTAGATTATGGCGCCGCCGCGCGGTGTGATGCGGATCCAGTCGCCGTGGCGCCACACGCCCGGAAACATGTCGAAGTAGCTCTCGAGGTAGCGCTTGTGGCCCGGATCGTTCCAGAAATACAGCGGCATCGAGGGCATGGGCGCGCTGCACACCAGTTCGCCCACTTCGTCGAGCACGGGCTGCCCCTGCTCGCTGAAGGCCTCCACGCGCGCGCCGAGGCAGCGCCCCTGCATCTCGCCGATGTACACGGGCAAGGTGGGCACGCCGCCGACGAAAGCGCCGGCAAAGTCGGTGCCGCCCGAGATCGGGTTGATCCAGACTTCGCTCCCTAAGTGCTCGGCGAGCCAGTGGTAGCTTTCGGGCGCGAGCGGCGAGCCGGTAGAGCCCACGCCGCACAAGGAGCTCAAGTCGGTGATTTGCTGCGGCTCCACGCCCTGCTTTTGGCAGGCGGCAAAAAACGCCGCGCTTGCGCCGAGAAAGTGCAGGCCCGCGTCGCCCGCGAAGCGCCACAGGGTGCCGTAGTCGGGCCAGGCGGGGTTGCCGTCGTACACGCAGGCCGTCGCGCCCACGAGCAGGCCTCCGATCTGGCAGTTCCACATGATCCAGCCCGTGGTCGAGAACCAGTGGAAGTTGTCTTCGGGCCCGAGGTCGTTGTGCAGGCGCATGAGCTTGACCTGTTCGAGCACGATACCGCCGTGGCCGTGCACGATGGGCTTGGGCAGACCCGTGGTGCCCGAGGAATAGACGATCCACAGCGGATGATCAAACGGCAGCGAGGCAATCTGCAACTCGGCCGGCTTGGCCAGGGTTTCGCGCCAGAGTATGGCGTTGCGCAGGCCGTCGGGGCGCGCGTTCGCGTCCAGGTAGGGCAGAAAGATGCAGCGCTTCACACTCGGCAAGCCCTCGAGCAGCATGGCCACGGTGTCACTGCGTTCGTAACGGCGCCCGCCCCAGTGGTAGCCGTCAACGGCGATCAGCACCTTGGGTTCGATCTGGCGGAAGCGGTCGAGCACCGTGGGCGCGCCCATGTCGGGCGAGCACAAGGACCAGATCGCGCCGACCGACACCACGGCCAGAAAAGCCACCATGGTCTGAGGGATGTTGGGCAAGTAGGCCGCGACACGATCGCCGGGCTGCACGCCCGCCTCGCGCAGCCACTGCGCGAGCGCCGCAACCTGCTCCTGCAACGTGTGCCAGGACATCTCGGAGCGCTCGCCCACCTCGTTGCGAAACACGATCGCAGGCCGCGCATCGGTAGCGTGGCGGAACACCTGACGCGCGTAGTTGGTGCGCGCGCCGACGAACCACTGCGCGCCGGGCATCTTGCGCTCGCTCAGCACCTGGCCGTTCCAATGGTCAAGCGGCAGGTCGAAATACTGCACGATCGCGCTCCAGAAGCCTTCGAGGTCATCGACCGACCACTGCCACAGCGCGCCATAGTCGGCAAAGCGCAAGCCCCTTTCGCGCTCCAGCCATTGCTGAAAGCGCGTGAGTTCGGCCCTTGCCACGCGCTCGGGCGAGGGCGTCCACAGAATCTCTGGCGTTTCGCGGCTCATCCTGTCATTGCTCCATTTTTTGTGCCACATTCCCTAGCCGCACAACACCAGTCGCGGCAAGGCGCTCGATCTCGTGCTGTGCATAACCCACTTCGCTGAGGACGGCCATAGTGTTCTGGCCCAAGATGGGCGGGGGCGGCATGGTTTCGGGCCGGTGCATACCCTCGGCCAACCGCGCGGGAAACGGGATCATTGGCAGTCCCGGTAGCGCCGGGTGCTCGACGAAGCGGTCCGCCAGAACAGGGTCTGACATGGCTGCGGCCACGGTGTTCACTGGCCCGCAGGGAATGTCCGCAGCCTCGAACGCAGCCACCCACTCGGCAGCCGGGCGCTTGGCAAAGATCGCCGCCAGTTCGGCCAGCAGCGCGGGCCGGTTGGCAACACGTGCAAAGTTTCTGTTGTAACGCTGATCGGTCAGCCAGGCGGGCTGATTGACAACGCCACAGAAGCGTCTGAACGCACCTTCATTGACCACCGACACACTGAACCAGGCACCGTCAGAACCTTGGAAGTGACGGCTGGGCACGGCGATCGGCAAGTTCACCGAGCGAACCGGCTCGCGTTGCTCGACCGCATGCTCGCCCACCTTGGCTGCCATGAAGTTGAAAATGGTGTCGGCCAGCGCCAGCTCGACGCGCTGCCCGCGACCGGTCTGCTGCCAGTGCATGACCGCAGCCAGCACACCCAAAGCGCCGCACATGCCAGACGCCACATCGATGATCGGCAAGCCGATGCGAACCGGCGGATCACCTTCCTCGCCGCTGGCGTAAAAAGCCCCGGTCATGCCCTGCACCACGCTGTCCACGGAAGGGCGCAAGCGGTACGCACTGTCTCCGCCAAAGGCCGACACCATGGCGTAGATGATTTCCGGGTTGATCTTTCGCACATCCTCGTAGGTCAGCGCATTTTTTTCAGAGAAATCGGGGCGAAAGTTGTGCACCAGCACCTGCGACTGGGCGATCAGTCGGACCAGCACCTCGCGCCCTGCGTCCGTACGAAAGTCCAGTGCCAGCGACTCCTTGCCACGGTTGCAGGTCATGAACGTAACGCTTGAATCGCCGTAGAACGGCGGGCCGAAATGCCTCCCCTCCTCACCGCTCAACGCCTCGACCTTGATGACGCGCGCACCGAGGTCTGCCAGCACCATGGCCGCATACGGACCGGCGATCAAGCGCGACAAGTCGACGACCGTGATGCCCTGGAGGATGCCCGCCACGCCTTCGCCTCTTCTTACTTCTTGGCGCCGCGCATCCGGCTGCGAAACGCGGCGATACCGTCCCGGTGCTCCGGCGTGTCCTCGAGGACGGCCATGTGCGAAGAAACCATGTCCAGGTGGGTGGCCAGCGCCATGGTCTGGCTCTGGTACACCGCGCGGCGAAAGAAGCGCACGGCCTGCTGCGGTTTGGCCGCGATGGTACGCGCCAGCGCGTAAGTGGCCGCCATCAGCTCTTCATCGGGCACCACCCGGTTGACCATGCCGATGCGCTCGGCCTCCTGCGCATCGACGGTGCGGCCGGTCCAGAACAATTCCAGGGCGCGCGCCGTTCCGATCAGGCGCGGCAGGAACCAGGCGCCCGCATCGCCAGCCATCAGCCCGATGTCGATGTAGCTCTCGGCCAAGGTGGCCGAACTGGCCATCACCCGCAGGTCGCACATCAGCGCCATGTCGCACCCCGCGCCCCGCGCGGCACCATTGATCGCCGCGATGACCGGCTTTTCCATGCGCTCCAGCGTCAGCGCGATGCGATGCACGTGCCGGTACAGGAAGTTCTTGCGGCCCAGACTGTCGAGTTCGCTGAACTTGGCCATTTCGTCGAAATCACCCCCCGCGCAAAAGGCACGCCCAGCGCCCGTCACCACGACAACCCGCACCCGATCATCGGCCTCGGCCGACTCAAGCGCCGCCCGCCAGGCTTCGATCATTGACAAGTCGAAGGCATTGAGTTGGGCAGGACGATTGAGGGTCAGGGTGCCGACGCCATCGGCATCGATCTTAAACAGCACCGGGGATTCTGCGGACATGAAATCTTTCCTCTCTCGATCGAGTAGCGCGAAGTCTCCAGTCAACCGCTGACTGAAGGATGACGGCATAGTAACATAACAGCTGTTAGTTAGATTTACAATCCAGCCAACTACGCTGCACCGACGATAAGGCGGCCTCAAACCGAACGAACGAAATCAGCCAGCGACAGCGTGCCCGCGAGCACCTGCTCGCCGACCACCTTGTGCCAGCAGGCCTCCGATCCGTGAGCCATGCGCCACTCGTGCAGGCGCCTGGTCAGCAATTGCAAATCGAATTCTTCGGTCACGCCGATCGCACCGTGCAAGGCATGGGCGGTTGACGCGACCACCATGGCCGCTTCGCTGGTACGCGACTTGGCCATGGCGGCCGCCAGCAGGGAAGGCGCTTTACCGTCCCCCTGAAAGGCGGCTTCAGCGGCCATGGAGGCGGCTGCGGTGTGCTCGGCCATCACGCTCAATTGATGCTGCACCGCCTGGAACTTTCCGAGGGATCTGCCGAATTGCACGCGGTCGTTGCAGTATTGCAGCGTCATCTCGAATACCCGACTCATGGCACCGCTGAGCAGGGCCGCATGCAATGCGGCCCCAAAGGCGGGCAAGATCGCGCCGCCGCTGGGCACGCGGTCGGCAATGGCCGCATCCGGCCAGGTGAGCGTTGCCGTCAGACTGCGGTTCACACCCGTGGCCTGGCGCCGGGCCGCCGCGCAAGGCAGCAGCAGCAAGGCCTCACCGTCGCGGGCGAGCACAAAGTCGGCCAGCAGGCCATAGGGTGTCAACGCGCAGGTGATGCCGCCGTCGGCTTCGCGCCGAAACGCTGCGGCCAGCGTGACCATGCCAGAAGGCAGGGCCATCTGCGCGGCCAGCAGCGCATGCGCCACGATGGTTTGCGCCACGGGCACCGGTACCGCGTAGCGCCCGAAATGGCACAGCACAGGAAATAGATCGGCCAGACCCAGGTCGGCCCCGCCTTCGGATTCAGGTGCCAGCAAGGCCAGGAATCCGGCTCCAGCCACCGCATCCCACAAGGCTGCGGGTGAGCCGCCTGCTTCGATGGCGCGCACCGCGGCAGGGGTGCACTGGTCTTTGAGAATGTCTTCTATGGCTTCTGCAAACACGACCTTGTTCTTTCTCAACGCAAGCCCAGCCCGCGTGCGATCATGCCGCGCAGGATCTCGCGCGTGCCGCCGCGCAGGGAATAGGTGGGAGATATCTGGCTCACGTACGCCAGCGCGCGGTACAGGTCGGCATCCACCGGCGCATCCGGGTTCATGGCGATGGCCGCCTCGAGAACGGCCGGAATGCTTTGCTCAAATTCTGTACCGATGTCCTTGACCAGTGCGGCTTCGACGACCGGGCTCTCGCCGTTGACCAGCTTGCTGGTGACGGCGATGGACATGTGGCGCAGCGTGGCCAGATGCGTGGCAAAGCGCCCGATGGTGGCGGCATGGACGGCGGCGTCCGGCGCGTGACGCAGGCAGTCGATCCAGTGGTCCAGCAAAACGATGCTTGAATAGATGCGTTCCGGTCCGCTGCGCTCGAAGGCCAGTTCGGCATTGACCTGTGCCCAGCCGCTGCCCTCCTGGCCGACCAGCGCGTCATCGGCCAGCAGGACATCGTCGAAAAAGACCTCGGAAAAATGGGCATCACCGGTCAGATCATGAATCGGACGCACCGTCACGCCAGGCAAGGACAGTTCCACAATAAACTGCGACAACCCTGATTGCCGGTCCTGCGGCTCACCCGAGGTGCGCACCAGGGCGATCATGTAGTGGCAATGCTGCGCATTGGTGGTCCATATCTTGCGACCGTTCAAACGCCAGCCACCTGCGCAACGTGTCGCCCGGGTACCGACACTGGCGAGGTCGGAGCCGGCATTGGGCTCGCTCATGCCGATGCAAAAAAAGGCCTCGGCGGCGCAGATTTTCGGCAGATAGAACTGGCGCTGCGCTTCACTGCCAAACTTCAGGATGAGTGGCCCGCTCTGACGGTCGGCGATCCAGTGCGCCGACACAGGTGCACCGGCGGCGAGCAGTTCTTCCACAAGCACAAAGCGCGAGAAGGCGTCAAGGCTGGCACCGCCGTACGCGGCGGGCAAGGTCACACCGACCCAGCCACGCGCGGCCAGCTTTTGACTGAACGCGGCATTGAAACCCATCCATGACCGCGCCCGAATGTCCGGCGGTCCAGGTTCGAAGCTGGACTGGAGAAAGGCTTTCACCTCGGCACGAAACAGGTCTGTTGCCGCGGGAAGCTTGGCAAGCCGGAAAGCCGATAGCAGATTACTCACGCGCAATATCTCCGTGCAGTGGGCATCGCTGCAATGGAAAACACTACTCCGATACCGTCTTCATCCTAGTCGGCACGGTTATACAGGTCTCTGAAGCGTTCGCGCAGCGGATGTTTCTGAATCTTGCCCGTGGTCGTCATCGGCAAGGCGTCCAGAAAGCGGATCGCCTTGGGCACCTCGAAACCGCCAAGATGTTCCTTGCACAGCTGCAACAGCTCTGCCTCATCGACCTGCGCGCCGGGCTTGCGCACGACAAAGGCCGTGACCGCCTCGATCCAGCGTGCATGGGGCAACCCCACCGCCACGGCATTGGCGACCGCCGGGTGACGCAGCAGAACCGCCTCTACCTTGACCGAGGCAACGTTTTCTCCGCCGGTCTTGATCATGTCTTTCTTGCGGTCCTTGAACAGCAATTGACCGTCAACCCACATCCCCAGATCACCCGTGTGGTGCCATCCAAAGAGCCGTGCCTCGGCGGTCGCCTCAGGGTTTTTGTAATAGCCTTCCATGACATTGGGGCCGCGATGAACGATCTCTCCCACCTCGCCCTCACCGAGGATGCGGCCCTGGTCATCCATGACCTCGGTGTCGTTGAGAATGGAGCTGACGCCCCAGTATGGCCCGAAGCGGCGCAGTTGCTCCTCCGGCCGAAAGGCGACGGTGGCGGGGTACATCTCGGTTTGGCCCGTGGCCAGCATGTAATTTGGGCAGAACTCCGCAATCAGGCGACGCAGCAAAGTCTCGGCCATCGGCGCCATCGCGTAGACACACAGACGCAGGCTTGACAGGTCGCGCTGCTTTCGCGAAGGGTGATCGAGCATGGCCTGATGCATCAGCGGCAAGCCGATCAGGAAGCTGATGCGCTCTCGCTCGATCGTGTCAAGCATTGCGCCGGGTTCAAATCCACGGGTAATGACAACCGTGCCGCCGGCGGCAATCACTCCGCACATCAGCGTGTGCTGTGCGCAATGAAAAAGCGGCAAAGTAGCGTTGTTTACGTCGTCGCGACGCAAGCCGAACTCCACCGCGTTTGCCATCGCGGCCATCACCACCGACAAGTGACTCTGCATCACCCCCTTGGGCCGCCCTGTGGTGCCACTGGTGTACATGATCTGCGCAACGTCGTGGTCGCCAATCTCAACCATCGGCTCTTGCGGCAAATGGGCCTCGAGCGCTGCCGTGAAACTGCCAAACGTGTCGATGGCCTCGCCCTCGATCACCCATCCGCGCCCGGGACGGGCATGCACAAGCGCGCGCAAATCGGGACGGGCCAGTTGTGCACCGTCGATCAGCACAAAGCGGGCCTCGGCATGCTCCAGGATGTAGCCCACATCGTCAAGGCCGAGCCCCGTATTGATCGGTACCCAGATCAGACCGGCACGGTGGATGCCGAACATCGCGACGACGAAATCGATCGAGTTATTGCACAGAGTGACCACCCGATCGCCGCGCTGGAGCCCAGTGGCGATCAAAGCGTTGGCACAGCAACTGACGAGCGCATCGAACTCGCCATAGGTCAGGCGCCGATCCCCCAGGATCAGCGCGAGCTTGGCCCGATCACGTCGCGCTCCGCGACGCAGGAAGTCACCGATGGTGACACGGGCGATTTGTCCGGGAGAGGGTACGCCAAGAAGAGCTGGGGACGATGGACTCATAAAGACCTCACTCAAAAGTGTTCGACATGCCTGCGCCTCGGATCAATCCAAGATCGCTACAGTGCAGCCACCAGTTCCGGCACCGCAGCGAACAGATCCGCCACCAGGCCATAATCCGCGACCTGAAAGATCGGCGCTTCGGGGTCCTTGTTGATGGCGACGATGACCTTGCTGTCCTTCATGCCGGCCAGATGCTGGATCGCACCCGAGATGCCGACGGCCAGATACAACTGCGGCGCAACGATCTTGCCGGTCTGCCCGACCTGGTAATCATTGGGGGCGTAGCCAGCATCGACGGCGGCACGCGAAGCGCCGAGCGCGGCACCCAACTTGTCGGCCAGCGGCTCCAGCACGGCATGAAATTTCTCAGCCGCTCCCAGTCCACGTCCACCCGACACAATGATCGAAGCAGCGCTGAGCTCCGGGCGCTCGAGTTTCACCACCTCACGACCCACGAGTCGGCTCAAGCCCAGATCAGCCGTGGCGGCCAGCGTCTCGATCGCCGCCGCGCCGCCCGCGCCCACCGGGTCGAATGCGGTGGTGCGAATGCTCAGCACCTTGATGGCATCATTCGATTGCACACGCGCCAGCGCATTGCCGGCATAGAACGGGCGAACGAAGGTGTCCGCGGACTCGATGGCGATCACGTCCGACACCTGAGAGGCGTCCAGCAGTGCTGCCACGCGCGGCAGCAGGTTCTTGCCAAAGGCGGTGGCCGGTGCCAGCACATGGGTGTAGGCTGCATCGGAGCGCACCCGTGACCGCACCAGCTCGGCCAGGTTCTCGGCCAGGTGGGCTTCGTAGTGGGCTGCATCGGCGTGCAGCACATGGGTCACGCCCGCGACCGCCGCGGCGGCCTGGGCCACGGCAGCGCATTTAGCTCCGGCCACCAGCACGTGCATGTCGCCGCCCAGCGGTTTGGCGGCGGCGATCGTGTTCAGCGTTGACGCCTTGAGGACGGTGTTGTCATGTTCCGCAATGATCAGTGTTGTCATCAGATGACCTTCGCTTCTTCTTTGAGTCGTTTGACGAGTTCGGCCGTATCGGCCACTTTGATGCCGGCTTTGCGCTCCGCCGGCTCGCTAACGTGAAGGGTCACGGTGCGCGGCGCAATGTCGATGCCGAGCTCAGCCGCCTTGATCACCTCCATCGGCTTCTTCTTTGCCTTCATAATGTTGGGCAGCGTGACGTACCGCGGCTCATTGAGCCGCAAGTCGGTCGTGATCACCGCCGGCAGTTTCAACTCGAGAGTTTCCAGACCACCGTCAATTTCGCGCGCCACGACGGCCCGCTCGCCCTCAATCTGGACTTTCGAGGCAAAGGTCGCCTGCGGCCACCGCATCAATGCAGCGAACATTTGCCCGGTCTGCCCTGCATCGCCGTCGATCGCCTGCTTGCCGAAAATAGCCAGTTGCACACCCTCTTTCGTGGCAACATGGCTTATCAGCTTGGCCACCGCCAGTGGTTCGAGCCCGGCGTCGGTTTCAATCAACACGCCGCGATCGGCACCGATGGCCATCGCGCTGCGCAAGGTCTCCTGACAAGCGTTCGGTCCGCAGGACACAGCGATCACTTCCGAAGCGACACCGGCCTCCTTGAGGCGCACCGCCTCTTCACAGGCGATTTCGTCGAACGGATTCATGGACAACTTCTGGTTCACGAGATCGACTCCCGAACCGTCGGATTTGACGCGGGCTTTGACGTTGTAGTCCAGCACCCGCTTTACAGCGACCAATATCTTCACTTTGACTCCATGGGTTTAAATAATTTGCAAATACGGACTTGGGTGCACCCGACTCACTCCCACTTCCAATCCTTGTACATCTCGCGCAACTTGGTCTTGAGGAATTTGCCGGTCGAGGTGCGCGGGATTTCGTTGACAAACGCAAAGCCTTCGGGCAACTGCCACTTGGCAAAGGTCTTGGCCAGATGGTCCCGAATCTCTTCAGCGGTAGCACTCATGCCTGGGCGCAACACCACCACCGCCAACGGCCGCTCGGCCCAGCGCGGGTGCGGCACGGCGATTACCGATGCCTCCAGCACCGCCGGGTGGCCCATCACAGCGTTTTCCAGATCGACCGAGCTAATCCATTCACCACCCGACTTGATCAGGTCCTTGGTGCGGTCTGTCAGGCGCAGGAATCCCTCCGAATCGATGCATCCCACGTCGCCGGTACGCAACCATCCATCGGCGGTGAAGCTGCTCTCGTTGAGCGGCAGATCATGGTAGCCGCCGGTGACCCACGGACCACGGACCTGGATCTCTCCGACCGAACTGCCGTCCCACGGCACCTCTCCCTCGTCGCCGATCAGGCGGATGTCGACCAGCGGCGCGGCCATGCCCTGCTTGGTGCGGAAACCATACTGCTCTTCCTTGGACAGTGAGCGCATCTGCGGCTTGAGCACCGAAACCGTGCCCAGCGGGGAAGTCTCGGTCATACCCCAGGCGGTAGCGACCTCAAGATTGAACTCGTCAAAACCACGGAACAGCGACTCCGGCGCCGCCGAACCGCCGACCAGCATGCGCATGCCGGG
Organism: Burkholderiales bacterium; assembly: GCA_017307865.1. GTDB lineage: Bacteria > Pseudomonadota > Gammaproteobacteria > Burkholderiales > Burkholderiaceae_C > Ottowia > Ottowia pentelensis. The sequence goes on from JAFKGE010000026.1 coordinate 19,181, forward strand.
CATCAAATCGTACTTGGCCGGGTTGGCACGCAGCGTCTGCAGCAACGATAGCCAGATCGTCGGCACCCCGCCGGTCACAGTAACGCGCTCACGCTGGTACAAGTCGAGCAGCGAGTCCGAGTCGAGATGCGGCCCGGGGAACACCTGCTTGGCGCCGACAAAGGTGGAGATGAACGGCAGACCCCAGGCGTTGGCGTGGAACATCGGCACGACGGGCAGCACAGTGTCCGTGCCAGAAACATTGATCCCGCCCGGGAGGGCCGCCACGAGCGTATGCAGCACGGTCGAGCGGTGCGAATAGACGACACCCTTGGGGTTCCCGGTAGTGCCCGAGGTGTAGCACATGCCACAGGGCGCATTTTCGTCAACCTCGACACATTTGAAATCGCCGGTCGCCTTGCCGATAAAGGTTTCGTAGTCGTCGTGACCCTGTGCCACCGATTTGCCGGTCAGCGGAACCACGATGATGCGCTCGAAGTTGACATCCTTGGCAAACTGCGCCAACAAAGGCAGCAGTACATCGTCGACGATCAGGAAACGGTCCTTGGCGTGGTTAACGATAAACGCCAAGTCATGCGGAAACAGACGCAGGTTGAGGTTATGCATCACGGCACCCGCTGCCGGGATGCCAAAGTAGCATTCCAGGTGTGCATAGTGGTTCCACATCAAGGTGGCTACCCGATCACCGGGCTTGATGCCGGCCGTGACCAGCGCCTCGGCCAACCCTTTGGCCCGGCGATGGAAGTCAGCATAGGTATGGCGGTGCAGCGACTTGTCAGGCATCCGCGAAACGATTTCCACCTTTGGATGATAGAGCTTGGCCCGCTCCAGAAAATGATTGAGCGACAGCGGCACTTGCATCATGGTCGATTTCATAGTCATGGTTCAACTCCAAAAAATATCATTACAGACTCAACTCAAAAACCAGCAGTCAGCACTCCATGCCCGACAGAGCAAGGATCGACTTCACCCCTCGCTGCAGCCGCCACGCGAGGAAACAGCATGGTGTACATGCGCTGCGCCAACGCATCGACATCCAGACGACCCTCAGACCGGTACCACTGCGCCGTCCAGTTAAGGGCACCGAGTACCGTCTGTCGCACCAGCGCGGCATCGGGGTCGACCCAACCCAAAACCACAGCCTCATTGATGGGCTCCATCCACAAGGCCTCGTAGGCATCGCGCAATGCCAGCACCCGGGTCTGGGCGGCGGGCGACAGGCTGCGCCATTCATAAAGCAACACCGTCATCGCGTCGAGCTTCGCGCCCAGCAAAGCCTTCAGGTGGCAGCGCACCATCGACAGCAGCCGCTCGGGCAAGCGAGTCTCACCGGCCAGCCCGTCACGCACCGACTGCATGATGTCGCGAACTCCGCCCTCCATCACCGCTACCAGCAACTCCTCCTTGGTGGCGAAGTGATAGAAGAGCGAGCCCGAGGTCATTCCCAGCGCCTCGGCGATATCGCGCACCGAGGTGCGCTCGAAACCGCGACGCCGGAACTGGCCCGCCGCAATGGCCAAAATCGCATCCTTTCGCCCGTTGTCACGCACCTTTGTCATGCCGTACACTATATCATCTAACAAGCGTTTGATCGGTTTCGGATCGCGGGAACGACACTTCCGGCGCATTCCGCGTGGATGAATCAAAACCATCGCAGCCGTCGCCCTTGCCAGATTTAAACCACCTCAAAGGACAGACCTAGACATGCTGACACGCACCATCTTTGGCGAAGAACACGAACTCTTCCGGGACCAGGCCCGTCGCTTCCTGGAAGAGGATGTCATTCCCCATCACGCCGGCTGGGAAGCAGATGGCATCGTGCCGCGCGAGGTCTGGCGCAAGGCAGGCGCTGCGGGTCTGCTGTGTCCGGCCATCCCTGAAGCCTACGGCGGCGGCGGCGGTACACGCCTGCACAGCGCCGTGCTAATCGAGGAAATCGCCCGCGCCGGAACGAGCGGGATCGGCTTCGGATTGCACTCGGACATCGTCGCTCCCTACATCCTGGCCTACGGTACCGAGGAACAAAAGCGCACCTGGCTGCCGCGCATGGCCACCGGCGAGGTCATTGGCGCCATTGCCATGACCGAGCCCGGTGCCGGCAGCGACCTGCAAAACGTGCGCACCCAGGCGCTGCGTGAGGGCGATGAGCTCATCATCAACGGCCAGAAAACCTTCATCACCAACGGCCAGAACGCCGACGTGGTAATCGTGGTCACCAAAACCGACCCCACCAAGGGTGCCAAGGGCACCTCGCTGGTGCTTGTCGAGACAAACCGTCCCGGTTTTCAACGCGGACGCAACCTCGAAAAAATCGGCATGAAGGCGCAGGACACCTCAGAGCTCTTTTTCGACAACGTGCGCGTGCCCGTAAGCAACATCTTGGGCGGCGAAGGCAAGGGCTTTTTCCTGCTCATGCAGGAGCTCGCCTGGGAGCGCATGCAGATCGCCGTCGGCGCAGTGGCAGGTGCCGAGGCGGCGCTCGAATGGACGCTGGCGTACACCAAGGACCGCAAGGCCTTCGGCCAGCGCGTGATCGACTTCCAGCACAACCGCTTCAAACTTGCCGAAATGAAGACCGAGATCCAGGTCGCACAGGTCTTTGTCGACCGCCTGCTCGGTCTGCTGATGGAAGGCCAGCTTGATGCTGCCACCGCAGCGATGGCCAAGTACTGGACCACCGACCTGCATTGCAAAGTGATCGACCAGTGCCTGCAGATGTTCGGCGGCTTCGGCTACATGTGGGAGTACCCGATTGCCCGCGCCTATGCGGATGCACGCGTCGCACGCATCTACGGCGGAACCAACGAAATCATGAAAGAAATCATCAGCCGCACGCTATAGAACGCGCCTTCCGCCGCCTTTAGTCCTCCACCAGTTAAAGAAGGAAACCCACCATGACCGATGCATTCATTTATGACGCCGTGCGCACGCCGCGCGGCAAGGGCCGCAGTTCAGGTGCCCTGCACGGCACCACGCCCATCAGCCTGGCCATCACGGCCTTGCAGGCGCTGCGTGACCGCAACGCCCTGGACACCGCCTTCGTCGACGACATCATCCTCGGCTGCGTCGAACCCGCCGGTGAGCAAGGTGCCAACATCGCCCGCGTGGCGGCCATCGCCGCCGGTTATCACGAGTGCGCGCCCGGCGTGCAAATCAACCGCTTTTGCGCCTCCGGGCTCGAAGCCTGCAACATGGCCTCCGCCAAGGTCATGTCGGGCCAGTCGCCCTTGGTCATCGGCGGCGGTGTGGAGAGCATGAGCCGCGTGCCGATGGGCAGCAGCGGCGGCGCCTGGGTGATTGACCCGGCAGTGGCGATTCCGACCTATTTCGTGCCGCAAGGCATTTCGGCCGATCTGATTGCCACCCTGTACGGACACAGCCGCAAGGACGTGGACAGCTACGCCGTCGAGAGCCAACGTCGCGCCGCACAAGCCTGGGTCGAGGGACGCTTCGCCCGCTCCATTGTGCCGGTGAAGGACGTGAACGGCTGCGTCGTGCTCGCGCATGACGAACACATGCGCGCCGACACTACCCTGGAATCGCTGGCCAAGCTGGATCCTGCGTTCCAGGTTCAGGGCGAGAAGTACGGCTTCGACGCGGTCGCCCTCCAGCGCTATCCCCAACTCGAAGGCATCACGCACGTGCACCACGCCGGCAACTCCTCGGGCATCGTGGACGGCGCGTCCGCGGTGCTGATCGGCAACGCCGAAGTCGGCAAACGGCTCGGTCTGAAACCCCGTGCCCGCATCCGCTCTTTTGCTTCCGTGGGCAGCGAGCCCACCATCATGCTGACCGGCCCCTCCTGCTCGGCAGAAAAAGCGCTCAAGCTGGCTGGCATGAATGCGGCAGACATCGATCTTTACGAGTTGAACGAAGCCTTCGCCTCGGTCGTGTTGCGCTTCATGGAGGTAATGAACGTCCCGCACGACAAGATGAACGTCAACGGCGGGGCTATCGCGATGGGGCATCCGCTCGGCGCCACCGGCGCCATGATTCTGGGCACCCTGCTCGACGAACTCGAGCGCCGCAACCTTTCCACCGGCCTGGCCACGCTGTGCGTGGGCGCCGGCATGGGCACCGCCACCATCATCGAGCGCGTCTGACCCAGCCGCCCCCCCGGAAACACGCAGGTTTCACCCCATTTACCAGGACTCTCACCATGACAATCGACTACAAGGTGGATGCCGACGGCATTGCCACCATCACTTGGGCCATGCAGGACGTACCGATGAACGTCCTCAACGAGCAATCCATCCCCGCGTTCAGCGAGGCCGTGCGCAAGGCCGTGGCAGACGCTGCCGTAAAGGGCGTGATCATTGCCTCGGCCAAGCCCGATTTCATCGCGGGCGCCGACCTGAACATGATGCTCGCGATCACCGATGCGCAAGGCCTGCTGGACTTCGTCGCGCGCCTGCACACTTTGCTGCGTGGCATCGAAAAAAGCGGCAAGCCCTTCGTCGCCGCACTCAACGGCACCACGCTGGGCGGCGGCTATGAGGTTGCGCTGGCCTGCCACCGCCGCATCGCCGCCGACAACCCCAAGGCCCAGATCGGCCTGCCCGAAGTGGCCCTCGGCCTGCTGCCGGGCGGCGGCGGCACGCAGCGCCTGCCGCGCATGATCGGGCTTCGCGGCGCCCTGCCCTTGCTGCTCGAAGGCAAAAAATTGCCTCCCGAGAAAGCTCTGGATGCCGGTCTGGTCGACGAAGTCGTGCCCGCCGAACAGTTGCTGACACGCGCCAAGGAGTGGCTACTCACTGAAGGCCCCAAGAACGCAACGCAACCCTGGGACCGCAAAGGCTTCAAGCTGCCTGGCGGCGCGGTTCAAAGCCCTGGCGGCTACGAAACCTTCACAGCCGGCAACGCCATGCTGCGCGCCAAGACCTTTGGCAACTACCCTGCACCCGAGGCCATTCTGAGCGCCGTCTATAACGGCTGTCAGGTGGACATCGACACAGGCTGCAAGGTCGAAGGGCGCGAATTCGCCAAGCTCGCGACCGGCAAGGTCTCGAAGAACATGATCCGCTCGCTCTTTTTCGGCATCGGTGACGCTAACAAGCTCGCCTCGCGCCCCAAGGGTATCCCGAAGGCCAGCTACAGCAAAGTCGGCATCCTGGGCGCGGGCATGATGGGCGCGGGCATCGCCTATGCGTGTGCCGAAGTCGGCATGCAGGTGGTGCTGCTCGACACCAGCCTCGAAGCCGCGAACAAAGGCAAAGGCTACAGTGAAGCGCTGTGGGGCAAGCGCGTGGCCGCCAAGCGCATGGGCGAGGCCGAACGCGATGCCAAGCTCGTACTGATCCAGACCACGACCGACTTTGCAGCGCTTGACGGTTGCGACATCGTGGTCGAAGCCGTGTTCGAAGACCGCACCATCAAGGCCGATGTCACGCGCAAGGCCGAAGCCCGGCTTGCACCCAGCGCCATCTTTGCCTCCAACACCAGCACGCTGCCCATCACCGGCCTGGCCGAAGCCTCGGCGCGCCCGGCGAACTTCATCGGCCTGCACTTTTTCTCGCCCGTGGACAAAATGCCGCTGGTCGAGATCATCCGCGGCAAGGCGACGAGCGACGAGTGTCTGGCGCGCGCCATGGACTTCGTCAAGGCCATCCGCAAGACACCCATCGTCGTCAACGACAGCCGCGGTTTTTACACCAGCCGTGTGTTCTCGACCTACGTCGGAGAAGGCCTGGCGCTGCTCGCCGAAGGTGTGGCGCCGGCGCTGATCGAAAACGCCGGCCGCATGTGCGGCATGCCCGTGGGCCCGCTCGCGCTGGCCGACGAGGTATCGCTCGAACTTATGGCGCGCATCCGTAAACAGACCGCAGCCGATCTCGGCGCGGCCTACCAACGCAGCGCCATCGACGATGTCTGCGACCGCATGGTAGACAAGCTCGGGCGCCTGGGCAAAAAAATCGGCAAAGGCTTTTACGACTATCCGCAAGGCGCGCCCAAGCACCTCTGGAGCGGCCTTGCACAGGAGTTTGCGCAGGCGGCAACGCAGCCCAGCGTAGAAGACGTCAAGCAACGCCTGATGTTCATCCAGTCCGTCGAGACCGCGCGTTGCCTCGAAGAAAAGGTGCTGCTCGCGCCCGTCGATGCCGACGTGGGCGCCATTTTGGGCTGGGGTTTCCCGCCCTGCCTCGGTGGCCCGATCGGCCAGATCGACACCGTGGGCGTGGCCGAATTCGTCCAGACCTGCGAAGCCCTGGCGCAGCGCGTCGGCCCGCGTTTCGCCCCTCCCCAGCTGCTGCGCGACATGGCCCAGCGCGGCGCCGCCTTCTACCTCCGTTGAGCGAGGGATAGCCCCCATGCCCGCCATCCAAAGCCAAATCGATCCGCAATCAGAGAGTTTCCAGCGCGAGCACGCGCAGATGCTCGCGCTGATCCACCACTTTCGTGACTGCGAAGACCGCGTGCGCAACACTTCCAACAGCCAGGAGTCCAAGTTCCGCGCGCGCAAGCAGCTGCTGCCGCGCGAGCGCATCGCGCTGCTGCTCGACCGCGGCTCCGAATGGCTGGAGTTTTCCACGCTCGCGGGCCTGCGCATGCACGACGACGACGGTGACAAAAACGTGCTCGGCGGCGGCATCATCACCGGCATCGGTAGGGTGTCGGGCGTGCGCTGCGTGGTGATCGCGTCCGACAGTGCGATCAAGGGCGGCACCATCACGCCCATGGGCATGCGCAAGAGCCTGCGCGCCGAAGCCATCGCGATGGAAAACAAGCTACCCGTGATCCGCCTCGTCGAGTCGGGCGGCGCCAACCTCATGCACGTGGGCGAGGTCTTCATCGAAGGCGGGCGCGGTTTTGCCAACCAGGCGCGACTGTCGGCCGCAGGCATTCCGCAAATCTGCGTGATGCACGGGCACTCGACGGCTGGCGGCGCGTACCTGCCCGGCATGTCCGACTACGTGATCATGGTGCGCGGACGCGCCAAGGCTTTTCTGGCCGGCCCGCCGCTGCTCAAGGCCGCGACGGGCGAAATCGCCACCGACGAGGAACTGGGTGGTGCTGAAATGCATAGCACCACCTCGGGCGTGGCCGAATACCTGGCCGAAGACGACGCCGACGGCATCCGCATTGCGCGCGACATCATGGCGCGCCTGCCCTGGAACGACAGGCTGCCGCTGCGCGCGCCCAAGACCTGGAAAGAGCCCCGCTACGCCATCGACGAGATCGTGGGCACGGTGCCCGTCGATTTTCGCCACCCCTACGACATGCGGGAGGTGCTCGCACGCATCATCGACGACTCCGACTTCCTCGAGTTCAAAGCCTTGTACGGCAGCGCCACGGTGTGCGGCATGGGTGCCATCGAAGGGCAACCCTGCGGCTTCCTGGGCAACAACGGCCCGATCGATCCGCAAGGCGCAACCAAGGCCGCGCAATTCATCCAGCTGTGCAGCCAGTCGGGCACGCCGCTCATCTTTTTGCAGAACACCACGGGCTTTCTCGTGGGCAAAGACGTGGAGCAGGTGGGCATCATCAAGCACGGCGCGAAGATGATCCAGGCCGTCACCAACGCCACCGTGCCGCGCATCACGCTGATGATCGGTGCTTCTTTCGGCGCCGGCAACTACGGCATGTGCGGCCGCGCCTACGACCCGCGCTTCGTCTTTGCCTGGCCCAACGCGCGCGTGGCCGTGATGGGCGGCGAGCAAGCTGCGACGGTGATGCGCATCGTCACCGAAGAGAAATTTGCCCGGACGGGCAAGATGCCGCCGACCGACGCCATGCAAGCCATGCGCGAGGAAATCCTGCAGCGCTTCGACATGGAGTCGCACGCCTTCTTCGCCACGGCACGCCTGTGGGACGACGGCATCATCGACCCGCGTGACACCCGCCGCGTGCTCGCCACTGCCCTGGCCGTGTGCCGCGACGCCGAAGCCCGTCAACTGAACCCCAACACCTTCGGTGTGGCCCGGATGTGAGGATGTGAGAAAGCCCATGCGTTTTACCAAGATCCTGATCGCCAACCGTGGCGAAATCGCCTGCCGCGTGATCCGCACGGCCAAGGCCCTGGGCTACCGCACCGTGGCCGTACATAGCGAGGCCGATGCCCAGGCCCTGCACGTCGCCCTGGCCGACGAAGCCGTGTGCATAGGCCCGCCGCCCGTGCGCGAGAGCTACCTCAACATACAGACGCTGCTGCGCGCTGCGGCCAGCACGGGGGCCGACGCCGTGCACCCGGGCTACGGCTTTTTGTCCGAAAACGAAGCCTTTGCGCAAGCCTGCCAGGACGCCGGGCTGGTCTTCATCGGGCCAGACCCAGAAGCCATCCTGAATATGGGCAACAAGGCAGGCGCCAAGCGGCTGATGCTCGCTGCGGGCGTGCCCTGCGTGCCCGGCTACCAAGGCGCGGACCAGGCCGACGCCACGCTGATTGTCCAGGCGCGTGAAATCGGCTTTCCCATCATGGTCAAGGCCGCAGCGGGCGGCGGCGGGCGCGGCATGCGCCTCGTGGCCAAACCCGAAGACCTGCCCAACGCGCTCACGAGCGCGCGCTCCGAAGCCCAAAACGCCTTCGGCAGTGACGAGTTGATCCTCGAGCGTGCCGTGCTCGAGCCGCGCCACGTCGAAATCCAGGTGTTTGGCGACCGGCACGGCAACATCATCCATCTGGGCGAGCGCGACTGCTCGATCCAGCGACGCCACCAGAAAGTGTTCGAAGAAGCGCCCTCGCCCGCCGTCTCGCCCGAGCTGCGCGCGCGCATGGGCGCCGCTGCCGTGGCCGCGGCGCGCGCCGTGAACTACGTGGGCGCGGGCACGGTGGAATTTCTGCTCGACCGCGACGGCAACTTCTACTTCCTCGAGATGAACACGCGCCTGCAGGTGGAGCACCCCGTGACCGAGTGCGTCACGGGGCTGGACCTCGTCGCCTGGCAAATCGCCGTGGCGCGCGGCGAGGCGCTGCCGCTCACGCAAGACCAGGTGCAGCTCTCGGGCCACGCGATCGAAGTGCGCCTGTACGCCGAAGACCCGTACGCCGACTTCCTGCCGCAAAGCGGCGACGTGCTCGTGTGGCAAGCACCGAGCGGGCCCGGCGTGCGCGTGGACCATGGCCTGATCGAAGGCCAGGCCGTGAGCCCGCACTATGACCCGATGATCGCCAAGATCATCACCTACGGCGCCACGCGCGAAGAAGCGCGCCGGCGCCTGATCGGCGCGCTGCAAAACACGCAGCTGCTGGGGCTCGCGAACAACCGCTCTTTCCTCGAGGCCGTGGCCGAGCATCCGGTGTTCGCCGCGGGCAATGCCACCACGGCCTTCATTGCGCAAAACTTCGACGCTACGCAGTGGGTGCGTCCACAGCCCGATTCGCTCGCGCTCGCACTCGCGGGCGTGCTCTGGTTCGACGCCACCACGCCCGCGGGCGCGCGCCCGTGGCGCACCACGGGGCCGGCGCGCTGGCCCATGACGCTGGGCGAAAACGAGCGCCGTCACCTCATCTTTGTCACCGCACTGGACAAGCACGACTACCGCGTCGAAGTCGGCACACAAGTGCACCAGATCCGTGTGCTCGACCGCAACGGTGCCAAGCTCAGCCTGCTCGCCGACGGTATGCGCCAGCAAGCCCTCGCGGCGTTTCACCACGGCTCCTTGCATCTGGAATTCAAGACGCTGAGCGCCTGCTTCGAGGACCTGACCTACGCGCCGCCCGCGGGGGCCGAAGGCAGCACCGAGGCACGCATCGTTGCGCCCATGAACGGCAAGGTGCTGGGCGTTTTCGTGCAGCCCGGCGAGCGCGTCGAAAAAGGCCAGCGCGTGGCCGTGCTCGAAGCCATGAAGATGGAGCACCAACTGCTCGCGCGCCGCGACGGCGTGATCGATCAGGTGCTCGTGCGCGTGGGCGACCAGGTGCCGTCCAAGGCCGTGCTGGTGTCGCTGGTGCAAGAAGAAGGCGCTTGATCGCCCACCCATCCCGCTCTCCCCCTCACCACCGAAGCGAAGATCACAGGAGACACCCATGTCCACCACCGCCCAAGGAGCCAGTCCTTTTTACACGGCCGAGCACGCGGCCTTTCGTGACCTCATGCGCCGCTTCGTTGCGAAGGAAATCACGCCCTTCGTCAATGAATGGGACGACGCGGGCAGTTTTCCGCGCGAGCTCTACAACAAGGCCGCCGAAGTCGGCCTGCTGGGCCTGGGCTTTCCCGAGGCCTACGGCGGCAACGATGGCGACCTGTTCATGACCATTATTGCCTCCCAGGAGCTCGCGCGCTGCGGCGCGGGCGGCGTGCTTGCGAGCCTGCTGTCGCACACCATAGGCTGCCCGCCCATCGTGAACGTGGGCAGCGAAGCGCTCAAGCAGCGCGTGCTGCCCCCCGTGCTGCGCGGCGAAAAAATCAGCGCGCTGGGCATCACCGAGCCCTCGGGCGGCTCGGACGTGGCCAATCTCAAAACCACGGCGCGGCGCGAGGGCGACCACTACATCGTCAACGGCTCCAAGACCTTCATCACCTCGGGCATACGCGCGGACTTTTACACCGTGGCCGTGCGCACCGGCGGCCCCGGACCCGGCGGTGTTTCGCTGCTGTTGATCGAGAAAGGCACGCCCGGCTTCACGCAGACGCCGCTGCGCAAAATGGGCTGGCTGTGCTCCGACACCGCCACGCTGTATTTCGACAACTGCCGCGTGCCCGTGGCAAACCTCGTCGGCCAGGAAAACCAGGGCTTCAAGGCCATCATGAAGAACTTCAACCGCGAGCGCATCTTCCTCGCTGCGGGCACCAACGGTTTTGCGCGCGTGTGCCTCGACGAGGCGCTCGGCTGGGCCAAGCAGCGCGAGATGTTCGACGGCAAGCTCATCGACATGCAGGTCACGCGCCACAAGCTCGCCGACATGGCCATGCGCATCGAGGCCACGCAGGCCATGCTCGAGCTGCTGGCCTGGCGCGTCGAGCAGGGCGAGCAGCCCGTGGGTGAAATTTGCCTGCTCAAGAACCAGGCCACGCAGACCATGGCTTTTTGCGCCAGCGAGGCCGTGCAGATCCACGGTGGCGCGGGTTTCATCCGCGGCGTCACCGTCGAGCGCATCTACCGCGAGGTCAAGGTCAACGCTATCGGCGGCGGTGCCGAAGAAGTCATGCGCGACCTGGCCTCGCGCCAGCTCGGTTTTTATGCATGAAATCGGCCTCTAGCGTCCGTCTATCTTGCGTGAGAAGCTATATATAACGTAGTCATCCATAGACACGCGATGCACTCCGCCCTTTCCACGGCTACCCCGGCCAGCACACCGGCGCAAGATTTGAACCGCGCCCTGCGCGATGCAATGCGGACGGCGCCGCCCACCGATGGCGCTGGCAGCTTTCCGCGCGCCTGGTGGGCGCATCTGGGCCGCTGCGGCATGCTAGGGCTGGGGTTTTCGGTGGACGGGCGCCCGCCCGCGGCCGACGCGGTGCAGGTCAGCGCGCTCGCGGGGCAAATCACGCACGCCACAGGCAGCCTGGGGCTGGGCATGGCCTGGATGATGCAGCAGTTGCTCGGGCGCTACGTGCTCAGCCCGCTCGTGCAGCAAGGCGCATCGGGCGCGCTGCTCACCAAGCTGCTCAAGTCAATGGCTGCGGGCGAATGCCTGCTCGCGCTGGCCATTTCCGAGCCCGGCGTGGGCGCACAGCCCAAGCACCTGCGCACGCGCGCCGTGCAGCAATCCAGCTCAGCGGGTGACGGCGACTGGGTGCTCGACGGGCACAAAGCCTTCGTTAGCAACGGCCCCGCGGCCGACGCGATCATCGTGCTTGCCTTGAGCGCCGAGCACGAGGGGCGCAAGCGTTTCGATGCTTTCTTGCTCGACGCCCAGACGCCCGGCCTCACGCGCGAGACGAACGCGCGCGTGCAAGGGCTGGCGCCGCTGGGGCATTGCGACCTGTTGCTGCAAGCCTGCCGCGTGCCCGCGAGCCGGCGCATAGGCGCGCCAGGGCAAGCCTTTGCAAGCATCGCGCGCCCCGTGCGCGCCGTGGAAGATGCGCTGCTGCTCGGCCCGCTGCTCGGCGCCATGCAATGCGAACTCGAAGCGCTCGCGCGTGCGCTCGGCATGGTGGCATCGGACGGTGCCGACGCCGTGCGCGAACTCGGTGCGCTGCAGCTCGAATGGCAGGCGCTGCACGCCGTGCGCGACGCCGTCGCCCGCCAGCTCGAAACGCAGGGCTACGACGACGCACTGGCCTTTTCCACCGTAGGCGCGCGCCGCCTGCTCGAGCGCTGGCAGACCGCGTATGAAAGGGCCTGCGAATCGTTGCCGGCCTCATTGGCCCCTATTCCGAACGGCGCGCAAGGCGGCGCGACATCTCCCTCTCTCGCCCGTGATCTGCGTCTGGTGCTGGGCATCGCGCGCGGCGTCGCGCAATCCCGTCAACTCCAAACGGGGCAACAGTTGCTCCAGTCACTCCACCCATGAAAACCGAGCATTCCGAACACTTCGCATCCATAGACCGCGTGGCCCAGAGCTTCGCGGCCGTCGATTACATCGCAAGCCCTGCGATCGCCACTTCGGTCTATCTGGGTTTTCACCTCGAAAAGCCCATCCTCATCGAAGGCCCCGCCGGCGTGGGCAAGACCGAGCTCGCCAAGAGCATGGCCGAGATTCTTGACGTTCCATTGATCCGCATGCAGTGCTACGAAGGGCTCGACGAATCCAAGGCGCTGTACGAATGGAAATACGGCAAGCAGCTGCTTTACACCCAGCTGCTCAAGGACAAGCTCGGTGAGATGATGCAGGGCGCCCGGGGCCTGGCCGAGTCCATGGACCGGCTGCACGCGCACGACGACCTGTTTTTCAGCGAGCATTTCCTCGAGCCACGCCCGCTGTACCAGGCGCTGCACCAGGAAAAAGGCTGCGTGCTGCTGATCGACGAAATCGACAAGTCCGACCCCGAATTCGAGGCCTTTTTGCTCGAAGTGCTGTCGGACTTCCAGGTTTCGGTGCCAGAACTCGGCACCATCAAGGCCAAGGTCAAGCCCATCGTGTTCCTGACCAGCAACAACACGCGCGAGATGAGCGATGCGCTCAAGCGCCGCTGCCTGCACCTGCACATCAGCTTCCCCGAACCGGCGCTCGAGCGCCGCATCCTCGAGCGGCGCGTGCCGGGCCTGTCCGACACGCTCAACCGCGAGCTGGTTGCCTTCGTCCAGGCGGTGCGCCAGCTCGACCTCAAAAAGCTCCCCTCGGTCAGCGAAACCATAGACTGGGCCAAGACGCTGCTGCTGCTCAACGCCGAGCACCTGAGCCTGGACCTGGTGCGCGACACGCTCAACGTGTTCCTCAAGTTCGAGCAGGACATCGCCACGGCGAACGAGCAAATGGGCAATCTATTGCAACAAGCCCGCAAGGACGCAGAACTGTCCCATGCAAGCCACACTTGAAGACTTTTTCAAGGCGCTGCGCGGCAGCGACCTCGAAGTGCACCTGAACGCGCAGGTCGATGCAGCGCGCGCCGTCGAACTCGTCGGCTGGAGCGACCGCACGTTGCTGAAAAACGCGCTCGGCACCACGCTGGCCAAGACCACGGCAGACCGCGTGCTGTTCGATGAGGCTTTCGACCGCTTCTTTCGCTTCGATGCGTTCCAAAAACCGATGGGCAGCGCATCCGGCGCCCCCGGCGCAGGCCAGGCCACCTCGCAAGACGCGGATCAAACCAAGCCTGACCAGCCAAAGGACGCGCAGCCCCAAATGGGCTCTGGCGGCCCCGGCGGCTGCCAGGGCAGCGGCGGGCAGGCGCTGTCGCAACTGCTGCTCTCGGGCGACTCGGCGGCGCTCGCCAAGCGCATGCAGGAAGCCGCGCGTGAAGTCGGCCTGACCGACATCTGGTTCTTCACGCAAAAGGGCTACTACACGCAAAAAATCCAGCAGGCCATGGGGCTGGAACTGCTCGACCGCGAAATCACCGATGCCAAGCGCCAGACCATGGCGCCCCAGCGTGCCAAAGAGCTCGAGCTCGCGCGCAAGCGCCTGTTCAACGAGGTGCGCAACTTCGTCGAGCGCAAGCTCGCGCTCTACGGCACCGCGCCCACGCGCCAGCTGCACGACGATTTTCTGCAGACGCAAAAGCTCTCGAACATCGAAAAGCGCGACTTCGAGCGCATGCACATCATCGTGCGCAAAATGGCCAAGCGTCTGGCCGAGCGCCACGCGCGGCGCAAAAAGCAGCGCGTGCGCGGCCAGCTCGACTTCCGCAAGACGCTGCGCAAAAACGCGGCCTACGGCGGCATCCTGTTCGAAACCTTCTGGCGCACCAAGGTGGTCGATAGACCGCGCGTGATCGCCATCTGCGACGTGAGCGGCTCGGTACGCCAGTACGCGCGCTTTTTGCTATTGTTTTTATATAGCCTGGACGAGCAGCTGAGCGGCGTGCGCAGCTATGCGTTCACCAATCACTTGGTGGATGTCAGCGACACCTTCGCGCAGCTGCCGGTCGAGCAGGCCGTGGACAAGGTCATCCAGGCCGTGGGTGGCTCGGGCACTGACTATGGCCAGACCCTGCTCGACATCGAAGAACAGCTGCTCGACCAGATCGACCGCCGCACCACCATCCTGTTCCTGGGCGACGCGCGCAACAACCGCGGCGAGGCGCATACCGAGGTCATGCGCCTGCTCTACGAGCGCGCGCGCCGCGTGATCTGGCTCAACCCCGAGCCCACCTCGTTTTGGGGCCTGGGCGATTCGGAGATGAAGCGCTACGCGCCCTACTGCCACATCGCGCGTGAATGCAACTCGCTCGTGCAGCTCGAAAGCGTGCTCGACGCGCTGCTGCGCACCCACTCCGCCAGCGCCTGAACCCGTCACGCCCTCGTGTTTTCACCAAAGGAGAATCTCTTGAGTACCCCCGCCTCCGCGCAAGACCGCATCGCCGCCTGGAAACGCAAGTGGAACGAAAGCACGTTCCTCAAAGCCCAAGGCCTCGAAGTCGAAGAGACCGGCGTGGGCCGCGTCACCGTGCGCCTGCCCCAAGTGCAGCCGGCCCAGCTCGGTGGCGGCGGCACCGACCACGAGCTCAACAGCGGGGTGCTCAACGGCGGCGTCATCTCCTACATGTTCGACGGCGCACTCGGCTGGGCCATCATGTCCGCGCTCATGGACTTGCCCGAGGCGCAAGAAATCAACCCCTCCGACCTGCGCCAGTTCACCATCAACCTCGACATCACCTTCCTCGACGCCGCCACAGGCTCGCGCTTCGAGGCACACGGCCGCATCGTGCGCGTGAGCAAATCCACCGCCTTTGCCGAAGGCGACTTCGTCGATGCCAGCGGCAAGGTCTGCGCCACCGCCAAAGGCATCTGGCGCATCTTCTGGCCGCGCAACAAGATTGCCGCGGCCAGTTGATACCAAACGGCCGCCAGCCACTCCCCCACCATTTCACCCAACCCACCGGAGACAAGCATGAGCAAAACCACCCTGCGCATAGGCAGCGCCTCGGGCTTCTGGGGCGACACGGAGTTTTCCGCGGCCCAGCTCATCGAGCGCGGCAACATCGACGTGCTGGTGTTCGACTACCTGGCCGAAATCACCATGTCGCTGCTCAGCCGCGTCAAGGCCAAAGACCCGGCGCAAGGCTACGCGCCCGACTTCATCAGCACCATGCGCCCACTTTTGAAAGTCATCAAGGCGCGCGGCATCAAGGTGATCGCGAATGCCGGTGGCGTGAATCCCTCGGCTTGCCGCGCGGCGCTCGTCGCGGCGGCGCAAGCCGAAGGCGTGGACCTGAAGATCGCCGCGGTGCTCGGCGACGACCTCATGCCGCAGGTCGAGGCGCTGCGCGCCGCACAGACCAAGGAAATGTTCTCGGGCGCACCCTTCCCGCAAAAGGTCATGAGCGCAAACGCCTACCTCGGCGCCTTCCCGATCGCTGCGGCGCTCTCCGCGGGCGCCGACATCGTGGTCACGGGCCGCTGCGTGGACAGCGCGGTCACGCTCGGGCCGCTAATCCACGCCTTCGGCTGGAGCGCTACCGACTATGACCGCCTCGCGCAAGGCAGCCTCGCGGGCCACCTGATCGAATGCGGCACGCAGACCACAGGCGGCAACTACACCGACTGGGAATCCGTGCCCGGCTGGGACGACATGGGCTTTCCGATCGCCGAATGCCGCGCTGACGGCAGCTTCGTCGTGACCAAGCCCGAAGGCACGGGCGGGCTCGTGTGCCCGTCCACCGTGGGCGAGCAGATGCTCTACGAAATCGGCGACCCGCGCGCCTACATCCTGCCCGACGTGGTGTGTGACTTCACGGGCGTCACGCTCACGCAGGTCGGCCCCGACCAGGTCGAAGTCAAGGGCGCGCGCGGCCGTGCCCCCACTGACCAGGCCAAGGTCAGCGTCACCTACGCCGACGGCTTTCGCGCCATGAGCCTGTTCATGATCGGCGGCATAGATGCGGGTCCCAAGGCACACCGCGTGGGCGCCGCCATGCTCGCGCGCCTGCGCCGCTATTTCGCGCAGCGCGGCTGGCCCGACTTCAGCGAAACCAGCGTCGAAGCCATAGGCGCCGAAGACACCTACGGCCCACATGCGCGCGCGTCCTCGCGTGAAGTCATGCTCAAAGTGGGCGTGCGCCACCCCATGAAGGACGCACTGGAGCTGTTTTCGCGTGAAGTCGCGCCACTCGCGCTGATGTCGGCCCCGGCGATCACGGGCTTCACCGGCGGACGCCCCAAGGTGCAGCCCGTCGTGCGCCTGTTCTCGTGCCTGGTGCCCAAGGCGCAGGTGGTGACCAGCATAGACATGGGCGAACAGACCGTGCCTGCGCCCCAGTGGAGCGGCCAGCCGTTCAACCCCGCGAGCCTGCCCACCGTCACGGGCCCGCTGCCCGCCGCCAACGCCTTTGCGCGCGGCATGCGCACCGTGCCGCTCGTCAAACTCGCGTGGGGGCGCAGCGGCGACAAGGGCGACGCGGCCAACATCGGCATCATCGCGCGCCGCGCTGAATTCCTGCCCTTCATCCGCGCCGCGCTGACCGAGCAGGCCGTGGCCGGCTGGTTTGCGCACCTCGTCAAAGGCAAGGTCGAACGCTTCGACCTGCCGGGCACGCATGCGCTGAACTTCCTTTTGCAAGAAGCCCTTGGTGGCGGTGGCATCGCCTCCATCCGCATGGACCCGCAAGCCAAGGCCTACGCGCAGATGCTGCTCGACTTCCCCGTGCCCATCCCTGCCGAAATGGCGATCTGATGGCCGCGCCTTTCCCTTCCACCCCCACCACACGACCCCAAGGAGATAGACCATGAACGCCCCCACCACCCGCAGCACCGCCATGGAGGCCCTGCAAGCGCGCATCCGCGACATCCAGGAGGCCACACGCGGCGTGACCGCGCAGTACGACCGCGCCTACATCCTGCAGTGCATCAAGGAAGACCGCTTCCCCGACGAACTCTGGACCAAGCTCGGCGAGTTCGGCCTGCTGGGCCTCTCGATCCCCGAGGAATACGGCGGCTCTGGCGGCGGCGTACTCGAAATCACCGCGCTCAACGAAGCCCTGGCCCTGGCCGGCGTGCCCACGCTGTTCCTCGTCGTCACGGGGCTGGGCCGCGTGCCCATCGTGCGCAACGGCACGCCCGAGCAGATCAAGAAATACGTCACCCCGACCTGCACCGGCGAAAAGAAGATGTGCTTCGCCATCACCGAGCCCAACGCCGGCACCAACAGCTTCGCGATGACCACGCTCGCCCAACCGAACGGCAAGGGCGGCTGGACGCTCAACGGGCAAAAGGTGTTCATCTCCGGCGCGCGCGATGCCGACTACATGCTCGTCGTGGCGCGCACCACCCGCGCCGCCGAAGTCAAGAACCGCACCGAAGGCATGTCGCTGTTCGTGCTCGACATGAAAACGCCCGGCATCAAGCTGCAGCAGCTCAACATCCAGGTAGAGACTGCTGAGCGCCAGTACATGGTGTTCTTCGACAACGTCGAACTGCCCACCGACGCCCTGATTGGCGAGGCCGGCAAAGGTGCTAAGCTGATGTTCGAGGGCCTGAACTCCGAGCGCCTCCTGGCCGCTGGCGCCGCGATCGGTCTGGGCGACTATGCGCTGGCCAAGGCTGTAGCCTATGCAAAGGATCGCAAGCCCTTTGGCAAACCGATCGGCTCATACCAGGCGCTGCAGCACCGCATGGCGCAGGCCAAGGCCCAGATCGAGGCGGCACGCCTGATGACCTACAACGCCGCCGAGCGCTTCGACAATGGCGAAGATGCAGGCGCACACGCCAACATGGCCAAGCTGCTGGGTTCGCAGGCAGCCGTGGCCGCCGTCGAGGCTGCGCTGCAAACCCACGGGGGTTACGGTTTTGACCGTGACTACGACATCGTGACGCTTTGGCCGATGGTGCGCCTGCTGGAAATCGCGCCGATCAACAATGAAATGCTGCTCAACTACATCGGCGAGCACGTGCTGGGTTTGCCGAAGTCGTATTGAACCTGGAACCGCAGTTGACCCAGTCGCAGTGGACCCAGTGACCGCCATTCCCGGCTTCAGGCACCCGAACCGGAGATGGCGACACAGCTGCTGTTGTCATGTGCAGCCACTTTCCTTCTTAACATGTGCACCACTCGCAGCCGCCCCACTTCCGCAGCGGCCAAACGGCCGCGAGGCCGTCCGCCCAAGACTCCAGATCAGCGCGACGAAGGCAATCGGCGGCAAGACATTATCCAGGCCGCGGCGAACTTGTTTCGACGTCACGGCTTCAACGGTACGAGCACACGTCGCATCGCCTCTGCGGTCGGCATGCATTCCGGGTCGATCTTTTGCCACTTCAAGAGCAAAGATGCGCTGTTGTACGAGGTTTTGCAGATAGGCATGCGCAGCGCCCTGGCACGCCAGAGGATGGTACTCCTTGAAAAACGAGACGCAGAGACGACATTGCGGCGTTTGATCCGTTCGCACTTGGAATCGTTACTGGAATCGAACAGCGGCCTCCTATGGGAAGTGCCCTATGACTCGCGTGCGCTCAACGCGCGGCAGCGCCACCTCATCGAAGAGCTGAAATGCCACTACGAGGCAGCATGGATGCCTGTACTCCATGAACTCGCATCAACCGGCTGCCTGCGAGCCGATCTGACCTTGGCGCGCCATTTCATCTTCGGCGCACTGAACTGGTCGGTCGACTGGTTCGACGCAAAGGAGGGGGCTTCGCTGGATGATCTGGCCGACGCGATGGTGGCACTGGTCATCCACAAAACATCGCGGTAGCCGATGGCAGCTGATTAAACTGACGCTGTACGCTTTTTACTATCCCAGGGCGTTATTTTGCGCGAACTGGAAAAATCAAGGTCGAGGACTGGAGACGACTACGTGTCACCGCCGAAAATGACCCGAATTCGCCGCTTGCGGCATGACGAAGCGGCTCAGAACCGCGCCACAATTTAACAAGAAGGAGACAGACCCCATGAACAACGAACTGCTTTACGAAGTGAGCGACGGCATCGCCATCATCACCATCAATCGCCCAGAGCGCCGCAATGCCCTGAGCCGGGCCGTGCGCGAAGGCTTTTTCGAAGTCTGGCGCCGCTTCGAAGCTGACGCCGATGCCCAGGTGGCCATCCTCACCGGTGCGGGCGAGAACTTCTGCGCCGGCATGGATCTGGTCGAAGCGGCCGATACCCAGCTGCGCATTCCGCCGCCCGGCTTCATGGCCGTACTGGGCGATACCGTCGAGGTCACCAAGCCCGTCATCGCAGCGGTGCAGGGTTATGCCTATGCTGGCGGCTGGCTGCTGGCGCAGATGTGCGACCTGTGTGTAGCCGACGAGACGGCCAAGTTCGCCATCACTGAGGCCAAGGTCGGACGCGGGATGCCGTGGGCGGCGCCTGTCATCCACATGCTGCCGCAGCGCATTCTGATGGAAGTCGCGATGACCGGCGACCCTCTGACGGCGCAGCGCGCCTACGAACTCGGTTACATCAACCGCCTGATGCCCAAGGGCCAGGCTCTGCAAGGCGCCAAAGAGCTGGCCGCCAAGCTCATGGCCAACGCGCCACTGACGGTGCGCGCGGCCAAGGAAATGGTCCGCATGTCCACCGAAATGGGCCGAACCGCCGCACTACGGGCCTCCAATCGCGCGTTTGACGCCGTCTATCTCAGCGAAGACGCGCTTGAGGGGCCGCGTTCGTTCCGCGAAAAGCGCAAGCCCCAGTGGAAGGGCCGTTGAGATGAGCACCCTCACCGCCACACGCATTCCGCAGTCGGCTGCTGGCTTCACCCCCCCGCGCATCACGCAGGAACTGGCCGCGCGCAGCGCTGCCCTGTGTTACACCGATCTGCCCGAAGATGTGCGTCTGCGGGTCCGTCAGTGTCTGCTCGACTGGATCGGTGTGACGCTGGCTGGCGCGTGCGAGCCGCTGGTGCACATGCTTGCCGAAGAGGCGCGCGAGCAAGGCGGCCACGCCCAGGCCACGGTCGTTGGGCATGGCATGGCGACCTCGACCCGGCAGGCGGCGTTGATCAACGGCGCTGCCTCGCACGCACTCGATTACGACGACGTCAACATGGCCTGCACCGGCCATCCCTCGGTGACCCTGATCCCGGCCTTGCTGGCCTTGGCCGAGTCGCGCGGCGTGAGCGGATGCGACTTCATGACCGCCTTCGCCGCAGGATACGAAACGATGTGTCAGTTGGGGCTGGCTACCGGTGAGGCACAGTACGCTAGGGGATTTCACACCACGGCCACGCTGGGCACGATCGGTGCAGCCGCAGCCAGCGCACGCTTGCTGCAACTCGACGCCGACGACACCGCCAGCGCGTTCGGCATCGCCAGTACGATGGCCGCCGGGTTGAAATCCATGTTTGGCACGATGTGCAAGCCCTTGCACGCCGGCCGCGCCAGCGCAGACGGTCTGCAAGCGGCGCAGTTAGCCGCGCGTGGTTTCACCAGTTGCGCCGATGCGATTGAATGTCCGCAAGGCTTCATCGCAACGCACGGCGGCAACGCGTCACTGGAAACGGCCACGTCCGACGGTGGTTGGCACCTGCGCAACAACCTGTTCAAGTTCCACGCTGCATGCTACGGCACCCATGTCGCCATCGAAGCCGCACGCCACTTGCGCCTTCGACACGGACTGCGGCCTGAAGATGTCCGCTGCGTGATGGTGCGTGTCGGGGCCGCCAGTGAAGGTGTGTGCAACATCACCGCGCCGCGCACCGGGCTCGAGGCCAAGTTCAGCTTGCGTCATACGGTGGCGATGGCGCTGGCCGGGGTCGACACTGCTGGCATGGACAACTTTAATGACGACGCAGTGCGCAGGCCCGATGTGGTGGCACTGCGCGAGCGCGTGACCGTCGAACTCGCGCCCCAATGCCCAGGGCTGACGCTCGCTGAGGTGGTGATCGAGACCCACACCGGCACCCTGCTGCGCCAGCGCCACGATAGCGGACATCCGGCCAAGGACCTGCACGAACAGCAGCAACGGCTCGAGAACAAGTTCCGTCATCTGGTCGAGCCGGTTCTCGACGCGTCCGAGGTTGACGAGTTGATTGACTTGGTGTGCCGGCTCGACACCCTGACTGATCTCTCACCGCTGGCAGGTATGCTGGCCCGCCGGTCGTGCGCCCGCATGCTCTGAAGATACCGCCCGCCAACGCCCATATGCCCACAATCGTTTTCGGAAGATAGCTCCACCAGTCCTATCCAACGAGCCGGTTTTTTTCCATGTCGATCATCGACCCGTCATTGGTCACTGGTCGGATTGCGCTCGATACACCCCAAAAGCCGCTGCAGCCTCGCAATCGTCTCACCGCGCTCTCGCTGCTGCGGGTGGTGGCCCGCTGCCGGCAGTGCGGTCACCTCAAGCGGCATTCGTCCGTTCTGGATCAAAGAAACCGCGCTGGGGCGCCAGCCGTATTCATCGTCGCTGCCGAACAGCGTCGCCACCGGGCAGCGCACCGCGGCAATCTCGGCGCTCATATCCCATTGCAGAGCGCTGGGGCTGGCCCAGGGCTCGTACCAGCCCCAGAACATGCTGTCGGTGTTGTCGCCATGGTGGCGTTTGAGCTTGTCGCGCAGCCCTTCGTGCTCAAAGGCGCGGCGCGCGCCGGACATGGCGTCGACCATGAACTGATCGATCGCAATGGTCGGTGAGCAGGCGAGCACGCCGCACACCAGTTCGGGATGTGCCGCCGCCGCCAGCACCGACATGGCTCCACCGTCACTGTGCCCAAACATCAGCGCCTGTGTGACGCCGAAATGGCGAAGCACCTCCCCGAGCACGGGGCCGGCTTCCTCACGCCGATAACCCAGCTCACGTTCGCCGACCAGACGCTCGGAGCGTCCATAGCCCCAACGGTCATAGGCCAGCACAGGGCAGCCGCTGGCCTCGGCCAGTGCCTGGGGCAAATCTCTCCAAGTGGTGATGCAGTCCAGCCCGCCGTGCATCATGACGATGGTCGGGCATCCAGCACCGATCTCGCCCCAGGTGGTGGCGGCGAGTCGATGGCCGCCCGCGAACAGTTCGTGCTCTTTCATCATGTCAATCGGTTTCTTTATTGCCCACTGCAAAGGCTTTGCATGCGTTACGCTTGGCTGGCCACAGCCTACAGGTCGGCATGTCCGGCCAGCAATTGGCGCGCGATGGTGCGGCGCTGGATCTCGCCGGTGCCGTCGGGAATGCGCATCACGCGCGCGAAGCGGTAGCCTTCTTCCAGACGCAGTTCGTTGGTCAGGCCCATGCCGCCGTGGATCTGGATGCTGCAGTCCATGACGCGCCCGAGCATCTCGGTCGAAAATGCCTTGACCATGCTGACCTGCGCAGTCGAGGCCTGGCCGCTGTCCAGACGCCAGGCACAGTTCTGGATCATGGCCTTGGCAGCATAGACATCCATCGCGCTGTCGGCCAGCATGAGCTGGATCGCCTGGTGATCGGCGATCGGTACGCCAAAGGTCTTGCGCACCTTGGCGTATTCAACCGCCTGGTCCAGCGCCCAGCGCGCCAGCCCAAGGCACGAGGCGGCCATGCCCATGCGCCCGGCATTGACGCCGTCCATCGCCACAGCCAGACCACGACCGACTTCGCCAAGCCGGTATTCGTCGCGCACGCGCACACCGTCAAGCACGACAACCCCAGTGTCACCGCCTAGGTGGCCCATGGTGTTGATGACACGTGGCACGGTAAAGCCGGGGGTGCGCGTGTCCACGAAAAAGCCGGTGACGCCGCCCTTGTGGCGCGCCGCGGCCTCGGGGTCCGTCAACGCGAACACCATCGCATAATCGGCGTACGGCGAGTTGGTGATCCACTGCTTGGTACCGGTGAGCACCCACTCATCGCCGTCGCGCACGGCGCGCGTCTTCATGCCGAATACGTCCGAGCCGGCGTCGGGCTCGCTCAGGCCGAAGCACAGGGTCTTGTCGCCGCTGGCGATGCCGTCTCGGTGGCGATCGAGCACCTCGGGGTTCAGATGCCGCAACACCGGCGATAGGCCATTGGTAAAGGGCGATGGCAGCACCACCGTCTGGACCAGCGGCTGAGCAGGGCCAACGCGGTGGTTCAGCACCTCCTGCACATGCGCCATGACCTGCGCGCCCTGCCCCCGCCGCCCAGTTTCTCGTCGCCGAACAGGGTGTAAAAGCCGAGTTCGGCCGAGCGCTTACGCACCTGTTGGCGCAGCGCCAGCACCTCCGGGACGTAGCGGCCAGTGGCGTCGAACAGGGTGCGTTCGCTGCCCAACAGGTCGTGGTGGCGTTCCTGCAGCGGCAGCACTTCACGCTCGACGAAGCGCAACACGGCCTCGGCAATGGCCACGGTATCGGGATCGATGGTGAAGTCCATGCGGGTTACCTCGACACTACAGCAACCGGAACTTCGGCAGCGTCACCTCGTCGGTCACATCGTCATAGTGAACCGTCACGCGCTGGCCGATACGCACTGCCTCCACATCGCCGGTGACGATATTGGTCATCATGCGGGCACCTTCGTCGAGGTCGATCACCGCCACCACATAGGGCGCGTCCGCCTTGAAGGCGGGACCGGCCGGCCGGCGCGCGATGGTGTAGCTGTAAATGGTGCCCGTGCCACGCGCATCGACCCAGTCGACAGCGTCCGAGTGGCAGTGCGGGCACAAGGCGCGCGGATAAAAATGGTGCTTGCCGCAGTCATGGCAGCGCTTGAGGGTAAGACGGTGTTGTTTCAGGGCGTCCCAATAGGGGCGACTCTCGCCATCGATGACGGGTAGGGGTTTGTCGTACATGGTGTTCACTGTGTAGAGAGGATACAAGTGGCACCGCTGGAGAGCGTGCCGCCGGTGCCGTGGACCAGCGCGGTCACGGCGTCCTGAATCTGGCGCGGGCCGCACTCGCCACGCAGCTGGCGCACCGCTTCGATCAGCAGGAAGATGCCATACATGCCGGGATGCGCGTAGGACAGTCCACCGCCGTTGGTGTTGAGCGGAAACGCCCCGCCCGGCGCGGTGCGCTGGTTGGACACAAAGGCTCCCCCCTCGCCACGCTGGCAAAAACCCAGGGCTTCGAGCGTCAGCAGCACGGTTATGGTGAACGAGTCATAGACCTCGACCACGTCGATGGCATCGTGCCCGATGCCGGCCATGGCGAAGGCGTCCCGGCTGGCCACCTCGGCGGCCGTCAGGCGCGCCAGATCCGGCATGGCGGCAATCGTCCAGTGCGTGTGCGATTCGCCGTAGCCGCGCACGTACACCGGTTTGCGCCCGAGCGCCTTGGCGTGCTCTGCCGTGGTCATGACGACCGCGCCACCACCATCAGTCACCAGGCAGGCGTCGAGCAGGTGCAACGGGTCGGAGATCATCGGGCTTTCCAGCACGTCGTCGATCGACAGCGGATCGCGCATCGTCGCGGCCGGGTTGAGCTGGGCCCATTTGCGCGTGGCCACGGCGATCTCGGCCAGTTGCCCGGACGTGGTGCCGTACTCGTGCATATGACGCATCGCCGCCATCGCGTAGCCGCCCACGGGTGTCGGCATGCCCCAGGGCGTTTCGTACTGCATGGTCAACACCGAAGGCCGTCCGGCCAGGTTGCGGCTCATCTCGCTGCGTTGCAGACTGCCGTAGGTGATCAGCGCCACCTCGCAACGGCCGGCCTCGATGGCGGTGGCTGCGTGCGCCACATGGGCCTCGAAAGCCGACCCGCCGATGTTGGTGCCATCGACGAAGCGCGGGGTAATGCCCAGATACTCAGACAACGTCACGGTGGGCAACTGGCCCGGACCCGGCACGCCCCACATGCCGGTGGTCAGCAACCCATCGACTTCATTCATGGCGATGTCGGCATCCTTGAGCGCATCACGCGCGACCAGCGCCTGAGCCTGCAAGACCGACATCGGCGTGAGGGCCTTGCCATCCTTCAGCGGCAAGTCGGCGACGCCGACGATCACTGCTTCTCGCTTTTTCATTGGGTTGTTACTCCTTGGCTGAATTGTGAATTGCATCGCTTGCGCAGCGCGCCGACTTGTTCAGGTCAGCGGTTTTGGGTTGGTCTGCGGCAGGAACGTAATGGTTTCGGTGAAGTCGGCAATGGTCTCGCCGCGCTGATTGATCACCAGGTGCTGCAACTCCATCAGGGTATAACCGCGCGAGGTCGTCGGAAGCAGTCGGGCTGCGCCTTCGACATGAATGGTGTCGCCTGGAAACAGCGCACCACGCAGGCGCGCCTGCACCCCCGTCATGCCCCCGAATGGACCCACCTCGCGACCTTCCAGCACCTGATTGATGATGCCTTGTACATAAGTGGCCAGCAGCCCCATGCCGAGCGAGATGATCATGGGGCCAGGCGCGAAGCGGCTGCGATGCGCTCCGGTCATGTTCTCCCGGATGTATTCCATGTCAATGAAAAAGGGTTCATGCAATCCCACCACATTGACGAAGGTGACGATGTCCGTTTCGGTAATGGTTCGGCAGTGGGTCTTGAACCGAAGTTCTTCAGCACGCTCGGTATTCATGCAATGCTCTCCTTGTGTACGGGTTTCAAATCGCCTTGAAACCGCTTGCAAATCCATTGTCTGGTGCGCAGACTGAATCGACAGGTGGCTTACGTCCCACCGTGTGCGGCCTTGACGGCCGCACGGTCGATGCCATCGGCACTTCCCTTGGGCAGTTCCGATACAAACACCACATGCTTGGGTTTTTTGTAGCGCGCGATGCGCCCGCCCACAAACTCGATCAATGATTCAGAACTCATTGTGTGCCCCGCCTTCAGCACACAGACCGCCTTGACGGCCTCGCCCCACTGCACGTCCGGCACACCGAACACCACCGCCTGCGCCAGCGCCGGGTGTTCAAGAATGACCCGCTCGACTTCAGCCGGGTAGACGTTCTCGCCGCCCGGCTTGATCAACTCCTTGGCCGGTGAGCGCCCGCTGTACCAGAGGTAGCCCTCGGCATCGATGCGCCCCATGTCGCCGGTATGGTGCCAGCCGTTGCGCAGCGTGAAAGCGTTGTCTTCGTTGCGACCCCAGTAGCCCAGAAACACCATCGGTCCGCGCACAGCGATCTCGCCGGTGGCACCGCTTGGCAGCGGACGATCCAGGTCATCCAGCACTGCGACCGTGTTCACCAGCGTGGGACGACCGGCGCTGCCGGGACGTTCATCAAAGGGTGCCAGGGTCACCGAGCCCGAGGTCTCGGTCTGGCCGTAGGCGCTCCAGAAAGTCGCGTGGTGACAACTCGTGCGCAGGCGCGCGATGGTTTCGGGCGCGTCGAGCCCCGACACCACGCGCAGGTTTGCGAGTTGGGAGCCCTGGGCCGCGGCCGCGTCCAGCAGTGCGCCGAGCATGGGAGGAAAGGTGCCGATCAGGCTGCCACCGTCCTCGTCGATATGTTTAACCAGGCTGGGCGGATCAAAACGTGTCAGCAGCAGCGTCGCCCCGCCCGCCTGCTGCGTGGCCAGCATGAAGCCGATGGCGGCCACATGAAACAGCGGCAAGACCCCCAAATTGACATCCTGCGGCATCAGTTGCCAAGCCAGTTGCGTTTGCATGCCAGCAGCGAGCAGGCCGCCATGCGAAAGCAGTGCGCCGCGCGGCCTCCCACCCACGGCAGCGGTGTGGATGATGACGAACCCACTGTCGTCGGCCACGTCTGGCAGGTCCGCCGCTGGCGCATGGGGCTCCAGATACAGCGTGCTGATGGATTGCCACGGGGCCAGTGCGGCGCCCAGCGTGTAGCGCAGCGTGTCGTCCAGGCCCTGTTGCGGCAGCAGTGCCTTGAATTCATCGGCCACGATCAGTACACGGGGTGATACATCCTCAATGACATGGGCCACTTCTTCGGCCGACAGCCGCCAGTTGATCGGCACCACGATCGCGCCCAGGTGCGCGCTGGCACCGAACAAATCAACGTATTCCAGGCAGTTGGGGGCCAGTATCGCCAACCGGTCGCCCGCACGCACACCTGCTGCGGCCAAACCGGCCGCCAGCCGCGCCGTGCGCTCAGCGTACTGGGCGTGCGTCACTTTCTGTCCGGCAAAAAGAAAAGCTGTTTTCGATGCGTGCAAGCGCGCGTTGCGCGCGATGAGATCGTGCAGCGTGAAAGATCGCAAACTCATGGCATGCTCCTTGTTCAATTTCCACCCGCCAAGGCGTGCGTAGGCGGCATCACTTCGTGCAGAAAATCCACCACACTGGCCACGAAGGCGTCATTGGCATCGCCGGCAATCATGTGGCCCGCCCCCTTCAGGTCGACAAAGCGCGCCCGCGGCAGGGTTTGCACCAGGGCGCGCGCATCTTCTTCGGATATGACGTCGCTACGCTGACCACGCAGCAGCAGCGTGGGTGCCTGCAGTCCGCGCAAGGCCCGCTCATAGCCATCCGGGTCGCGGCGGTGATTGTGGTTGGCTTCGCTCATCAGGCGCGGGTCCCAATGCCACACCCAGCGGCCTTGCGCATTGAGGCGCAGGTTTTTCTTCAGTCCCTCGATCGGGCCGTCCATGGGGCGGCCACGGTAGGCGGCAATATGCAGCGCGGCCTCTTCGAGTGTTGCAAATCCATCGGGCTGCGCCCGCATGAAATGCACGATGCGCTCGACGCCGGCTTCTTCCATGCGCGGCGCAATGTCCACCAGCACCAGCGCGTTGATCGGTGGCGCGTCAGCGCGACCGACTGCGGCCATGCTGATGAGGCCGCCGAGCGATGCTCCCACCACGGCCAGCGGTGTCCCCAGTACGCGCCAGATGCAGCACATGCACTCGGCAAGGGTCTCAATCCGGTAATCGCCATTGGCCGCCCAGGCGCTGTCACCATGCCCCGGCAGATCCAGGGCGACGGTACGCCAGCCCGCCGCGCCAAGGGTCTGCGCGGCGCGGCCCCAGGCATGGCGCGTTTGCCCACCGCCGTGCAGTAGCAACACCGTTGGCGCGCCAACCGGCCCATACATGTCGGCCACCAGGACACCACCGTCCAGGCCGGGAAACTCTCGTCGCTCGCAACCACTCACACGGAATCCTTCCATGGCCTTCGCACTTGCGACGGCGTTGATGAATTTTCCAAAGCGTCCTCCTGATTCCTTGTTCTGGTTCGCAGACGACATCGCTGACTGGTCATCGGCTGGCCGTTTTCAATAGACGCCTGGAATGATCTTCCTGGTGCGTTTTTTGAATGCGACATAGTCCATTCCGAAAGCCTTCTGGAATCCTTTCTCCTCGAAGTAGATACCCACCAGAACGTACACGGACATTCCGATCGAAAACACCAGGTGGCTCACGCTCATGACAGGCGTGGCCCAGAAGGCAATCAGGATGCCCAGCATCATCGGATGTCGATCAGCAAAGCCTGACCCAAGCCGCCAGACGCCGGATGGCTGACGGATCGGGGAACGAACACATCACCGACAAAGCCCAGGGAATAGACAAACACCAGAAGGAAAACCAAATAACTGACCACCCCATAAATCAAGAACAAGACTCTCATGTGCCAGGCTCCATTTCCCGCAAGGTTATGAAAGATTCGTTGTTGTTCAGCGGACTTTACCCACGGGGTGCGATGTCAGGCACCGGGCTGGACATCTGATTCGAAATCGGCGCGGATGCCCAGCTTCCGTCCCCAGTCGGGAAACGAGGGATAAGCCTCGCGCCACGCTGCGATCAGATCGTCGCGCGGCAGGTCGACATAGGTGCCACGGTCATGCACATACTCCATGTGCCGACGGCCACTGACATCGAATTCATGAAAAACGGAATCGACCCTGCCGTCGAACTCCAGCGGCCGAATGCCGGCTTTCTCGCACAAGGAACGGTTGAAGGCGGGCGTGGCCTTGGTCCATTGACCATCGATCCATAGCTCGGTGTAGCCGTGAAAGACGAACAGATCGGTACCCATCATGTCGTACAGCCTCTTGCTGGTCAGATGGTTGCGCACGTCGGCATAGCCAAGCCGAGCCGGCACGCCCAACGCACGGGCGGCGGCGGCGAGCAGCGCCGCCTTGGGCACGCAGAAACCGCGGCCAGCCTCTATCACATGACTGGCCTTGAGACCATCGATGGTGGTGTCGAAGTGGTAGGGGTCATAGAGAAACTCGTCGCGCACGGCATAGTAGAGCTTGAGCGCGATGTCACGCGGCGTCGTCGCGGTGCCGGCAACCCGGCGCGCGAACGATATCACCGCGGGATGGTCGCTGTCGACATAACGGCCAGGCGCGAGACAGTTCGACAGGTCGTTCGCATTCGTGGTTTGTACCGGCGCGTTCATATCCCCGATCCTCCCTGCGCATCTCCGTCCAGACACTTGGGTGCCTGCGACAGCGCAAAACCGTTGAATGCCTTTGAGCGCCCGTGCGGTATCAGCTTCCAGGTTGGTCTGGCATTGGGCACGCCGCCATCGACCCGAATGCATGAGCCGGTGATGAAGGCCGCCGCCTCGCTCAGCAGGAACACAATCGCCGCCGACACCTCGGACTCGGTGCCATAGCGCTGCAACGGCACCTTGGTCTTCAGACTGCGCAGCTCCGCCTGCATCTCTGGGCTGTAGGTGTCAAAGCCGCTGCTGGCCACCCAGCCCGGCGCCACGGCGTTGACGCGCACGCCCGACTGCGACCATTCGCAGGCTGCCGTCTCGGTGAAAGACAGCATGCCCGCGCGCGCCGCGCCGCTGTGCGCCATGGTCGGCATGCCACCCCAGATGTCGGCGATGATGTTTACGATGGCGCCGCCGTTGGCCTCCATGCTTTGCACATAGACTTCACGCGCGACCAGGAAGCCGCCGGTCAAATTGTTGCGCACCACCGCGTCCCAGCCCTTGAGCGTGATGTCGCGCACTGGCTGCGGGTACTGGCCGCCGGCGTTGTTGACCAGTCCGTTGATGACGCCATGGCGTGCAATTACGTCCGCGACCATGGCTTTCACGCCGGCTTCGTCGCGAATATCGCAGGGATGGATGCTGGCCTGGCCGCCCGCGGCGGTGATCTCGGCCTGCACCTGCTCGAGCTTCTCGACGCGGCGCCCGACCAGCGCGACGACCGCGCCCAGGTTCGCCAGCTCATGGGCAGTGCAGCGGCCAATGCCGCTGCCGCCGCCGGTGACGATCACCGTCTGGCCAGCGAAGAGTCCCGGGCGGAATGCGGATTGATAGACAGGTTGATTCATAGGTGCATTTCCTTGATGGTTTCATGCGTCAAGCATGAAGTTGCAATGGCCGAGTGCGATCGGCTTGTCAGGACTGGACTGCCAGGCCTCGATGCGCAGGTTGGCCACGCGCCGTCCCAGCTTGACCATCACGACGTTGGCATAGGTGTCGCGTGGCTGGCCGGTACGCAGGTAGTCAATGTTGAAGTCGATCGTCTTCGGCAGGGTCTTTGTGTCCGTTTTCAAAAGCAGATAGAACAAGCCAGCACATTCCAGAAAACCGCCGGTTGCGCCGCCGTGCAAGGCGGGAAGAACAGGGTTGCCGATCAGCTTTTGATCGAAAGGCAGGATGCAGGTGAACTCGTCACCCTTGATGTCGAGGCGCAGATTCAGGAAGTTGGCGTACGGAATGGATTGCACCAACGGGCCAAAATCGCTGGAGGCCCTGCAGTTTGTCAAGAGGTCGGCAAACTTCATTGGGGAATCTCCTCGTTTCGAATCACAGGGGATCCGGTAGTGAACATGTAGATGCCAACGGCGGTGGCGATCGGATCGTCCGGTGACTCGTGGTAGGCGCAGCCGCGGACGAAGGCCAGATCCGGCGTCAGCTTGTAGCAGACCGCGCCGCCCAGCACCGCTTTATCGGGGGTGGCCGGCTTGAGGTAATCAATGCGCAGGTCCAGCGTGGCCATCGGCCGTATCTGGGGTATCTTCACAAAAATTGCGAACCCGAAAGCAGCATCCAGCAAGGCAGTGATGACGCCGCCATGCAGCACCCGCGTGTTCGGGTCGCCAACCAGGCTGTCCTTGTAGTCCACCTTCAGCACACACCAGTCCGGCCGTACGGAATGCGGCAAAAGCCCGAGCTCCCGGTTGTACGGGGACACGTGCGCAAACTTCTTCCAGCGCTGGGCGAATTCCTCTTCAGGACTCATCGTTTCTGCCATCAAAAAATTCCTCTCATTCAAATTTGAACCATCGGCTGCTCTGATCGCTGGATGGGTGCCCAGCGCAGCACGCCAGCGTCTTCGCTGGACCTGACATGACCGTCACTTTCGAGCCACAGCAGATGCGCCAGCGTCTCCCCCATCGCCAGGAACCTGTGCAGAGCCTCTGACTGTTTTCCGTACCTCGCTTCGCCAAGCTCCACGGCCGTCATGCCTTTACGCAAGCCTTCCTTGAAGCGCCGTAGCGCCCGCTGGTGGTGCGCAACCAACCCATGCGCGCGCGCTACACCCGCGTGGTAAACATGGTGATGCGCCGGCAACACATGTTCGATGGGCAAGCCGGCGATCGCCCGCAAGCTGTCGATGTAGCGCGGCAGCGGATGGGGCTCGCCGTACGGCCAGACCCCGACATTGGGCGTGATGCGCTCAAGCAACTGGTCCCCGGTGAGCAGCAGCTTCAAGTCTGGCTCATAGAGGCAGATTTGCGCGATGCTGTGACCGCCCAGCACCAGCACGTCAAAACCGAAGTCGCCAATTTGCAGTCGCTGCCCGTCTTCCAGACTGGTGCTGGGCGGGGGTTCGTCGCAACCCAGGTTTTCTTGCAACACGCCGCTGACGATCTCTTCGGCCTCACTCAGTGACATGCCGTGACGCAACATGAAATCGATGCCATGGCGGCGTGATGATTCATCCAGCATGCGGGTTCCGCGTGCCACCTCGCGTTCCTCGGGACGCATCAGAATCTTCGCTCCGGTGCTCCGCACCAGCCACGCGGCCAACCCGAGGTGGTCGGGGTGGTGGTGCGAGACGATGATGCGCGTCAGGCCGCCCACCAGCGGTCCTGCCAGGGCACGCAGCCACAAGGCCCGCGCCGCTTCGCAGTCGGCGCCGGTGTCGAAGAGGCACCAGCCCTCACCGTCACGAATCAGGTAGATGTTGACGTGGTCGATGCCGTAGTCCACCGGCAGGGTGAACATCAGGATGCCGGGCAGGACTTCCTTGAGCGGCAGCTCGACCGGCAAGTCCATGGCTGGGGTGGGGGACAGGGTGCTCATGTTCACAGGCGTTTGGCAACTTCTTCGAGCATCACTTCGGTGGCACCGCCGCCGATGGCCTGGACACGGGCGTCGCGCACCATGCGCTCGATTGCGGCCTCGCGCATATAGCCGAAGCCGCCATGGAACTGCTGGCAGTCATAGACCACGTCGTTGACCAGCTCGCCGCACAGCGCCTTGACCATCGACACTTCCTTGACGCATTCGCGCCCCTGCGCGTCGAGCCAAGCGGCGTGATAGACCAATTGGCGGCCGGCCTCAACCTGCGCCGCGCGCATCGCCAGGCGCTGGCGGATCGCCTGCTTGTCCCACAGTGTGGCGCCGAAGGCCTTGCGCTCGCGCACGTAGGCCAGCGTCAGTTCGATCGCGCGTGCGGCCTCGCCCATGGTTTGCGCGCCCAGCACGATGCGCTCGTTCTGGAAGTTGCGCATGATCTGGTAGAAGCCCTTGTTCTCGCCACCCAGCAGGTTGGCCGCCGGCACCCGGCAGTTCTCAAACACCAGTTCGGCGGTGTCGCTGCTCAGCCAGCCGCTCTTTCTGAGCGCACGACCGACGCGAAAGCCCGGCGTGCCCTTCTCGACGATGAAGATCGAGATGCCGCGCGAGCCCTTGGCCGTCGGGTCGGTCTTGGCGCCAACGAAATACACGTCGCCATGCACCCCGTTGGTGATGAACATCTTGCTGCCGTTGATGACCCAGTGGTCACCGTCGCGCACCGCGCGGGTGCGAATGCCGGCCACGTCGGAGCCGGCATCGGGCTCGGTCACCGCCACGGCACAGATTTTCTCTCCGCGGATGATGGCGGGCAGGTAGCGCTCGAGTTGCTCTGGCGTGCCGAAGTTGGCCAGGTGCGGCGAGGCCATGTCGGTATGCACCATCACCGTCACCGCGAAGCCGCCGTAAGTCGAGCGGCCGAGTTCTTCAGCCAGGATCGCGCTGTACACCGTGTCGAGTTTCGAGCCCCCGTAGGGCTCGGCGTAGCGCACGCCGAGGTAGCCGAGTTCCCCCATTTGGCGCAGCACCGCGCGCGGCACCATGCCGGCGTCTTCCCAGGGCGCCGCCTGTGGCACCACCTCCTGCTCGACGAAGCGGCGCAGGTTGTCGCGGAACTGCCGGTGTTGCTCGTCGAAGTAGATCGGCTCGTTCATTTCGTTTTTCCTCAGTTGTCCTCAATGTCCATGACCACCAGCACATCGCCACCGCGCACCGCATCGCCGGTGCGGCAGCGCAGCTCGCTGACCCGGCCCGCGGCGGGCGCGCTGATCGTGTGCACCATTTTCATGGCTTCCATTTGCACCAGCGTATCGCCCGCATTCACCGTCATGCCCACGCTGGCTTGCACTAGCGTCACCAGGCCAGGCATGGGCGCGAGCAGGCGGCTGCCACCCCGCTCGTCTGCAGCCGCCGCGCCGGTGAGCGCGCGCTGCCAGCGGTCGAGCCGGCGCCAGGTGCGCGTGCGACCGGCGCCGGCCAGCCACAGACGTTCGCCCTCGCTGGCATGCCGTTCCAGTGCCACCATGAAGCGGGTCGTCACGCCCTTGTGCCGCAATTCCAGGGTGTCTCCGACCAGCGTCGCCGCAACCCTCTTTTCCAGTTCGCCGACGCGCACGCGCCAGCCTTCGCCCTCCCGCGACACGCTGACCTCGTGCACGCAGCGGTGCCCGTCTTCGAGCAGCACCCGCGTGCCGCCTGCGCCGCCGCCGGGCACGCGCCAGGCCCCGAGCGATTGCCAAGCCGAGCGCCCGACCGAGGCAGCCTGCGTGGCCAGCACGCCGTGCAGCGCTGCAGCGGCGATGGCCAGCCCGTCGTCTTCGCGCGGCTGCCAGCCTGCGGGGAAAGCACGCGCGATGTAGTGCGTACTGAGCCTTTGTGCAAAGTGGTCGTGGCTCAGCAGATCGGCCAGGAAACCGAGGTTGCTCTGCACGCCGAGCAGCACCGTGTCGTCCAGTGCGGTGGCGAGCCGTCGCGCTGCGGTCGGCCGGTCATCGGCATGGGCAATCACCTTGAGCAGCATCGAGTCGTAATAAGGGGTGACCCGGCTGCCGGTGCGCACACCGCTGTCAACCCGGACGCCCTCGCCGTGCGGCTCGCGGTAGCCGACCACGGTGCCGATCTCGGGCGCGAAATCGGCCGCTGGATTTTCCGCGCAAACGCGCACCTCGATCGCGCAGCCGCGCTGCGACAGCGCTGACTGACTGAAGCCGAGTGCTTCACCGGCGGCCACCCGCAACTGCCATTCGACCAGGTCGATGCCACAGGTCTGCTCGGTCACCGGGTGCTCGACCTGCAGCCGGGTGTTCATTTCCAGAAAGAATGTGTCACCGCTGCGGCTGTCGTGAATGAACTCGATGGTGCCTGTGCTGTCGTAGCCAATGGCACGACCCATCGTCAGCGCGTGGGCAAACAGGGCCTCGCGCACAGCCGGCGACAGGTGTGGCGCCGGCGCTTCCTCGATCACTTTCTGGTGGTTGCGCTGGATCGAACACTCGCGCTCGAACAGGTGCACCAAATGCCCGTGCTTGTCGCCCAGCAACTGCACCTCGAGGTGGCGCGGCTCGTCCAGGTAGCGCTCCAGCAGCACACGGTCATCACCGAACGACGCCTGGGCCTCACGCCGCACCGTGTCCAGCGCGGCCGTGAATTCACCCGCGCTGCGCACCACCCGCATGCCCTTGCCGCCGCCACCGGCCGAGGCCTTGATCAGCACTGGATAGCCCACGTCACTGGCTGCGGCCTGCAAGACCGCGCTGTCCTGATCGTCCGCATGGTAGCCAGGCACCACCGGCACGCCGTGCGCCATCGCGATGCGTTTGGATTCGATCTTCGACCCCATGCGCCGGATCGCCTCGCGCGAGGGGCCGACGAAAATGAGCCCTGCCGCTTCGCAGGCATCGATCAGGGCCAGGCTTTCCGACAGGAAGCCGTAGCCCGGATGAATGGCCTGCGCACCGGCGGCACGCGCCGCGGCCACGATCGCCGCGGCATCCAGGTAGCTGCGCGCGGCCTCAGACGGGCCAATGCGCACGGCGGTATCACACTGGGCCACATGCAGTGCTTCGCGGTCCGCGTCGGCGTACACCGCCACGGTTCGCAAACCCATGCGGCGCGCGGTGCGTGCAATGCGGCAGGCAATCTCGCCGCGGTTGGCAATCAGCAGCGTGTCAAACATAGTCATCTTGACCTCAGGCCTGCCGCCACGCAGGCAGGCGCTTGCCGAAGAAGGCGGCGATGCCTTCGCGCCCTTCTTCGGTCTCCCAGGCGTCGGCCAGCTTGTCGGCGGCGTAGATCATGTTGGTGTCCAGGTCATGCGCATGCACGTAGGCGATCAACTTCTTGGTGGCCGCCACCGCGCCAGGCGCGCACTGCAGCAGGTCGGCAAGTTCGCGCTCGACGGCGGCGTCGAGCTGATCCGCGGCCACCACCTCGGACAGCAGGCCCAGGCGCTGCGCCTCGGCAGCCCCCATGCGACGCGCCGTCAGGAAGGTACGCCGTGCGTTGGCTTCGCCCATGCGCGCCACCACATAGGGGGCGATGTTGGCCGGCAGCAGGCCCAGGCGGACCTCGGTCAGCGAATAGACGCCGGTATCGACCGCGATGGCCATGTCGCACACCGAGATCATGCCGACGCCGCCGCCATAGGCGGGGCCGTTGATGCGACCAATGACTGGCATCGGCAGGTCATTCAGTGCCCGCAACATCAGCGCCAGATCGCCGCTTTCGCTGACGCGCTCGGCCCGGCTCTTCGTCATGTTGTCCTGCATCCAGCCGAGGTCGCCACCCGCGCAAAAGGTCTTGCCAGCGCCAGTGAGCACCAGCGCGCGCGCGCCCCCGGCGGCGCCCAGCCATTCGACCGCACGGCGCAACTCGCGGATCAGGGTGGCGTTGAGCGCGTTGTGGGTGTCGGGGCGGTTCAGCGTGAGGCGGGCCACACCGCGCGCATCGACGGCAAGTTGCAGGGTTTCGTAGGTGGGTGTGTTCATGGAACAGGTCTCTGAGTGGACGGGGTTTACATGCGATAGACCGGGGTGGCGGTGACCGGCAGCGCACGGCGCGCCGCCAGCGCCAGCGCCAGGGCGAGCACATCGCGCGAGGCCGAAGGCTCGATCAGGCCGTCGTCCCACAGCCGGGAGGTGGCGTAATAGGGGTCGCTCTGGCGCGCGTATTGCTCACGCACCTGGCGTTCGGTCTCCGCCAGCCGGGCCTCGTCGGCCGGGCCGCGCAGATTCGAACGTGCCAGCTCGACCATCACATTGCTGGCGATGTCGGCGCTCATGGTCGCCACCCTGGCACTGGGCCAGGCGAACAGGAATTCGGGCTCGAAACCGCGGCCGCACATGCCGTAGTTGCCCGCGCCATAGGAGCCGCCGACGACCAGCGTCAGCTTGGGCACGCGGGCGCAGGCCATGGCATAGACCATCTTGGCGCTGTGCTTGGCAATGCCCCCGCGCTCGGCCTCAGTGCCCACCATGAAGCCGGGAATGTTTTGCAAAAACAGCAGCGCCACGCCACGCTGGTTGGCCAGCTCGATGAAGTGCGCGCCTTTCAGGGCCGACTCGGCCAGCAGCGCGCCGTTGTTGGCCAGAACGGCCACGGGCTGGCCGTGGATCGCGCCGAAGCCGGTCACCAGCGTCTCGCCCCACAGCGGCTTGAACTCATGGAAGGCGCTGCCATCGAGCAGCCGCGCAATGATCTCGCGCGCGTCGTAGGGCTGCTTAGGATCAGCCGGCACGATGCCGTCGAGCTCGCCCGAATCGTAGCGTGGCGGGCTGGGCACCAGCGGCGGCGCCAGCGCGGGCTCGGGCGGCAGGCTGGCCACGATCTGGCGCAGCATCGCCAGCGCCTGGTGCTCGTCCTCGGCCAGATGGTCGCTGACGCCGGAGACGCGGCTATGCATCTCGGCGCCGCCGAGTGTTTCGCCATCGGCCACTTCGTTGATCGCGATCTTGACGATGGACGGGCCGCCGAGGTGGATGCGCGCATTGCCACGCACCATCACCACCTCGTCGGACAGCGCCGGAATGTAGGCCCCGCCCGCGGTGCAGCCGCCAAACACGGCCGAAATCTGCGGCAGACCGGCCTGCGACATGCGGCACTGGCGGTGAAAACTGTTGCCGAAGTGGTCCTTGTCAGGGAACACGCGGTCCTGCTCCGGCAGGAAGGCACCGCCGCAGTCCACGAGATACAGGCAGGGTAGCCGCAGACGCTCGGCGATGTCCTGCGCCCGGATATGTTTTTTGACGGTTTCATGGAAGAACGAGCCGCCTTTGACCGTGGCATCGTTGGCGATGAGCATGCAGGGCCGACCAGCCACCATGCCGACGCCAGTGACGATGCCCGCGCCCGGCACCTCGTTGCCATACTGGCCCCAGGCCGCCAGCGGCGAGAGTTCCAGGAAGGCGCTGCCATCATCAACGAGGAAGTCGATGCGCTCGCGCACCAGCAGCTTGCCGCGCTCGCGGTGGCGCCGGATGTGCGCGTCGCGCCCGCCGCTCGCCACCGCGGCCAGACGCGCACGCAGCGTCTCGGCCTGTGATCGGCCCTGCCCCAGCGCCTGGGCGTAAGCGTCGCCGCGGGTATCGATACGGCTTTCGATCTGAGTCATCTGCGTCATCCTTTCATTGCAGCGAGCGAGCCGCTGTGCATCACATGGCCCGACAATGCCCGGCCAATGATGCGCTCGGCCAGCCGAGCCGCCTCAATCAGCACCTCCAGGTCGATGCCGGTCTCAATACCGAGTTGCTGGCACATGAACACCATGTCCTCGGTGCAAATATTGCCCGCCGCGCCGCCATGCTTGTGGCCGGCGAACGGGCACCCGCCCAGACCGGCGACCGAACTGTCGAACAGCCGGACACCCATCTGCAGGGCCGCATAGACGTTGGCGCCCCCGACGCCGCGCGTGTCGTGCAGGTGCAGCCCGATGCGTGCATCGGGCACGATCTCGCGTACCGCCCCGATGCGACGCTTGATCTCCTCGGGATGCGCCCAGCCCATGGTATCGGCCAGGTAAATCGCTGGCAGCGGCACGCTCCGGTCGGCGCAGGCATCAAGCAGCCAGCGTATCTGGTCGGTGACGGACGACAGCGGCACGGCACCCCCGAGATTGCAGCCGAAAGCCGTGATCACGTAGGCCTTTTCCACCGGAATGCCCAGGGCGATGTAGCGGTCCAGCCAGCCGAGCTGGCGTTCGCGCATCTCGGCCACGCTGCAGTTGTTGTTGCGCTGCGAAAACGGCTCCGTGGTGTAGAACATCAGCCTGCCGTCCAGGTCCACCTGCTCGCAGGCACGCGCACGCTCGAATCCGTTGTCGTTGAGCCAGAGCGCCGTGTAGCGGGTGCCTGGGCGCTTGACGATGGCGGCAAACAGCTCGGCGGTATCGGCCATCTGCGGCACCGCGCGCGGGCTGACAAAGGAAGCCACCTGGATTTGCTTCAAGCCCGAGGCCGCCAAAGCATCAATCAACGCGGCGCGATCGCCCAGCGGATAGGTCCGCGGCTCCATCTGGAAGCCCTCGCGCGGCCCCTCCTCATGGAACTCGACCGAGGCAGGCAAGTCACTCATCGCTGCCATCTCCTTCGATCAGACCGGACGGACTTCGGCCAGCACCTGGTGGCGCTCGACCATGTCGCCAACCCGGCAGCGCAGGCTGCTCAGGCTGCCTTCGAACGGCGCCGTGACGTGCAGCTCCATCTTCATCGATTCGAGCACGATCACGGTCTGGCCGATGGCGACCGACTCGCCCACCGCCGCCTTGACCGCGACCACCTTGCCCATCATCGGTGCGCCCAATTGCCCGCTGGAGGCGGCGTCACCGGCGGCGCCACCCAGATAGGGTTCCGCCGTGAACACGCTGCTGCCCAGCGCGCTGGATATCTCGACCTGCTGCGCATCGCCCCGGATGGTCAGCTCCAGCGCCCGCCCGCCGCACTGCAACAGGCGGCGCCCACCCGGGATCGGCGACAGCGCAGCCTGCGTCACCTCGTCGCCGATGGCCAGGGTGCAGGCGCCATCGGCGGCGCGAGCGGAAAACCGGACCGGCCACTCTGCCGCGCCCGCCTTCAACACCATGGCGGCCTGGGGCGCGGCCTGAATCGGCCCACTGCTCAGGCGCCAGCCGGTGAAACCGTCCCACAGGGTCCAGCAGCCCAGCGCGGGTGACTCCGCGCGCCGCTGCGCCAGCCAGTACAGCGCGGCCGCCGCCAGGTGCTCCACCGGTACGGCTGCGGGAGCGACCATGCCCCGCTGCGCATGACGCTCGTCAATCAGGCGGGTATGGAAACTGGCGTCGCGGGTTTCCGGCCATTCGAGCAGTTCATGCAGAAACTGCAGGTTGGTCACCAGCCCGATGACCGTGCTCTCGCGCAATCCGGCCACAAGTGCCCGACGGGCCGACTCGCGGTCGGGGCCATGAGCGATGAGCTTGGCGATCATCGAGTCGTAGTGCGGCGAAATCTCGTCCCCGCTGTCCACCCCCGACTCGATGCGCACGCCCGAGCGCGAAAAATCGACGACATCGAGCCGACCCATGGCCGGCAGGAAACCGGCGTCGGCATCTTCCGCGCACAGCCGCGCCTCGAAAGCGTGACCCCGGCACACCACATCGGTTTGCGCCAGCGGCAAGCTCCCGGTCTCGGCAATGCGCAGCTGCAACGCCACCAGATCAAGCCCGGTGACTTCTTCGGTCACCGGGTGCTCGACCTGCAAGCGTGGGTTGACTTCCAGGAAGTAGTGCGCGTCACCGGCAACCACGAACTCCACGGTACCCAGTCCACGGTAGTTCACGCCGGCGGCCAGCTTCACCGCATCGGCCAGGATGGCTTCCCGCAGACGTGGGCTGAGGCCGGCCGAGGGCGCTTCCTCGATCACTTTTTGATGGCGGCGCTGCAAAGTGCACTCGCGCTCGAACAAGTGGATGGCATGGCCCTGACCGTCACCGGCGACCTGCACTTCAAGATGGCGCACCTGCGGCAGGTAGCGTTCGACGATCAGTTCGCCATTGCCGAAGGCTTTTTCGGCTTCGCGCATGGCGCTCTCAATGCGTGCCTCCAGCCCCTCCAGCGTCTCGACCACCGCCATGCCGCGGCCGCCTCCGCCGGCCACCGCCTTGAGCAGCACAGGCAGCGTCATGCCGCGCACCAAACGCGACACCTCGACCGGGTCGGTCATGCCGCCTTCACTGCCGGGGATGACCGGCACGCCGAGCCGTGCCGCCTCGCGCTTGGCACTGGCCTTGCCGCCCACGCGTTCCATGGTGTCGGCCCGGGGGCCGATGAAGGTCAGGCCAGCCGCTTCAAGCGCGCGCACGAAGTCTGCATTCTCGGAGACGAAGCCGTAGCCCGGATGCACGGCGTCGGCGCCGACGCGCCTGGCCGCCGCGATGATGGCGTCGATGTTGAGGTAACTCTCGCTGGGCGCGGCCCCCCCGATCTCGACCGATTCCCCGATCTCGCGCACATGGCGGGTAAACCGGTCAGCACTGGAATGCACCGTGGCCACGGACAGGCCGAGCTTGCGGCAAGTACGGGCAATGCGGCAGGCGATCTCGCCTCTGTTCGCAATGAGGATTTTCTTAAGCATGCCCAACGCCTCCAGAGCGGTGAAGGAAGTTGGCCATCAAGACGGTGTGGATGCGTTGCATGGTTTGCGTCCTGGTTAGAAGCGAAAAACGCCGAACGGCGTCGGTTTGGCGGCGGTGCGAGAAGCGAGGTCGAGCAACAGCCCCATGGCATCGCGCGTTTCCACCGGATCAAGAATGCCATCGACCCACAGGTTGGAAGAGAAGTTGGTGGCGGGCTGGAAGTCTTCGTAAATCTTGCGCACCGGCACCTTGAAAGCTTCTTCTTCCTCGGGCGTCCATTCGCGGCCCTCGGTCTTGTTGATCTGCTTGCGCACCAGCGCCATCACGGTGGCGGCCTGATCCGGGCCCATGATGGCCGCGCGGCCGGTCGGCCAGGCGAACATTGCGGTCGGATTGAACGGCCGGCCACACATGGCCAGGTAACCAGCGCCGTAAGAGGCACCCATGATGATGGTGTACTTGGGCACGTTGGCCGAGGCCATGGCCGTGATCATCTTGGCACCCGCCTTGGCGATGCCGGCCTGTTCGGCGGCGCGTCCGACCATGAAACCGGTCACATCCGCCATGAACAGCAGCGGGATGTCGCGCTGGCAGCACAAATCAATAAAGTGCGCCGCCTTCATCGCACTCTCTGGAAACAGCACGCCCTGGTTCGCAAGGATGCCCACCTCGTGGCCGTGAATACGGGCAAAACCGGTCAACAGGGTGTCGCCGTACATCGGCTTGAATTCCTGGAACCGGCTGTCATCGACGAAGCGCGCAAGGA
This sequence comes from Burkholderiales bacterium, assembly GCA_017307865.1. Taxonomy (GTDB): domain Bacteria; phylum Pseudomonadota; class Gammaproteobacteria; order Burkholderiales; family Burkholderiaceae_C; genus Ottowia; species Ottowia pentelensis. The sequence continues at coordinate 61,016 of JAFKGE010000026.1, forward strand.
TTTCGCGCGTGTCGGTGGGGAATTTGGGGTCGCGGCTGATGATGCCGTAGATTTCGCGCGGGTCGTAGCGCGGCGGCAGCGAGGGCTGGCGCGTCCAGCGTGGCTTGGGCACCTCGCCGAGGTCGCGCACGATCTCGCGCGTGATCGCGAGCGCGTGGCGATCGTCCTCGGCAATGTGGTCGGTCACGCCGCTCACGCTGCAGTGCATCTTGGCGCCGCCGAGCGATTCGGCGTCCACGGTCTCGCCCGTGGCGGCAAACGTGAGTTCGGGGCCGCCGAGGTACATGTAGCCCTGCTCCTTGACGATCACGACCTCGTCGCACAACGCCGGGATGTAGGCCCCGCCCGCCGTGCAAGGGCCGAGCACCACGGCGATCTGCTGTATGCCCTCGGCCGACATGCGCACTTGGTTGTTGAAGATGCTGCCGAACTGCCCAGCGTCGGGGAAGATGTTGGCCATGTCGGGCAAAAAGGCGCCGCCGCTGTCCACCAGCGTGATGCACGGCAGCCGGTGCTGCCAGGCGATCTGCTGCGCGCGCACGTGCTTCTTGCAGGTCATGCCGTAGTAGGTGCCGCCTTTGACGGTGGCGTCGTTGGCGATGATCATGCACGGGCGCCCCTGCACCAAGCCGATGCCGGTGATGATGCTCGCACCCGGCGGCACGCCCTCGTACAGGTCTTCTCCCGCGAGCATGCCGATTTCGAGAAACGGCGAGCCCGGATCGAGCAGTACTTCGACCCGATGGCGCGGCAAAATCTTGTTGCGAGCCAAGTGTTTTTCCCGCGCCTTCAAAGGGCCGCCGGCCAGGGCCTGTTGGCGACGGGCCTGCAGATTCGCAATCACGGCCTCGTAGGCTTCGCGATTGAGTCGAAATTCGTCGTCTGAAGTCGACACACGTGAGGAGAGGATGGTCATTTGCGTTCTCGCACCAATTAGCAATGGAAAGTCATCAGGACTTGAACACCGGCGTACGGCGCGCTTCGAACGCCGCCAGACCTTCACTCACATCGTCATCGAGCAAGGCGGCGCTGGCCAGGTCCTCCTCAAGCTGGAGACCGACCTCCGATGAACTCTCCATGCCCTGACGGGCGAGGCGCTTCATGGTGGCGATACCGATTCGGCTGCGCATTGCGAGTTTGGTGCAGTAGGCGAGCGCCGCTTCACCCAGTTGGTCGGGTTCGACCACATAGTTGACCAAGCCCCATTGCTCGGCCGTGACGGCATCGATCCAGCGCGCCGAAAAAAACAGGTCCAGGCCGCGCCGCAGGCCGACAATGCGCGGAATGCGCTGGCTGCCGCCCCAGCCGGGTATCAGGCCGAACTGAGCATGCTGGTCGCCAAAGCGCGCGTCCTTGGCAGCAAAAATGATGTCGCAAGCCAGCATCAGTTCGCTCCCGCCCGCTAGGGTCAGGCCCTGACAGGCCGCCACCACCGGCAGATCGCTGCGCTCCAGGCGCTTGAGAACCCCGTGGCCATAGGAGATGAAATGCTTCAGCTTGGCGGGATCACCGCGCAAGGACTTCACCTCGTCCAGGTCGGCGCCGGTGCAGAAATGCTTTCCCTGCGCGCGGATCAGGATGGCACGCACGCCGGATCCAGGCTGCTCGAATCCATCAAGCGCAGCCTCGATGCCCGCATGCGCGGACATCGACAGGCAATTGAATTTCTCAGGACGGGCCAACTCGATGATCCCGACCGCGCCGCTTCGGCTGACCACTACGGGAGATGCCTGATTATTAGCTTGCACTATTTGTTCTCCTTGGCGTATTGCACGGCAGCGCGGCCCACCCGCTCACGGGCGACGATCAGCTTCATGATTTGCGCCGTACCGTCGCCGATTTCCAGACCCATCACATCACGCATGCGCTGCTGGTGCGGCAGATCCATCGACCAGCCATAGTGACCAAAGGTCAGCAGACACTGATGGATGGCATCAAACGAGGTCTTGGGGGCCATCCACTTGACCATGGCGGCCTCTGCAGTGTGCGGTTGACCCGCGTCGCGCAAGGCCAGCCCGTGGTAACAGAGCTGACGGCAAGCGGAAATCAGTGTCTCGAATTCGACAATCGGAAAGCTCACGCCCTGGTACTGCGCCAGCGGTGCGCCGAAAGTCTGACGCTCCTTGACGTACTCCCAGGTTTCATCGATCGACGCCTGCGCTGCGGCAATGCATTGCAGGGCGATCAGGATGCGGCTGAAGTCGAAACCCTGCATCACCTGCGTGAAGCCCTTGCCTTCCGCCCCCAGCCGGTTCTCGACCGGCACCCGCACGTCATCGAAGAACACCGAGCCGCGGCCGATGATTTTGCTGCCGACGTCGTTGAAGCGGGTGCGCTGCACGCCTTTCTGGTTCAAATCCACCAGCAAGGCCGTGATACCGCGTGCCCCATCTTCTGGCTTGCCGGTGCGCGCAAACAGCACCATGGCATCGGCCTGGTCGGCAAAGGTGATGGAGGTCTTCTCACCCGAGAGGATGTACTCGTCGCCAACGCGGCGCGCCTTGAGCTGCAGGTTGGCTGCATCCGAGCCGCCCCGCGGCTCGGTCAGACCCAGGGCGACGATGGCCTCGCCCGCCACGATCCGGCTGTTCCAGGTGCGCGCCAGCTCGGGGGCCGCATTGGCATGGATGATGGCCCCCATCAGCGAGCTCAGCAACTGCATATAGCTCACGTTGAAGTCGCCATAGGCGATTTCCTCGGTAATGAGGCCTGCCGTTACGCCACTCAAGCCCAGACCACCGTACTCTTCGGACAAGTCGACACCGATCAGGCCGAGAGACCCCATTTCCCTGAACAGCGCCCGGTCAATACCCGGCTGCGACTCGCGCTTTTGGTAATCGGGCCTGAGCTTCTCGCGTGCAAAGCGGCGCGCCACGTCACGCAGCGCAGTTTGATCGTCATCAAAAATCATGGCTATATCTCCTGGTTGACTGCTTCTGAAACGACTGCCTCCTGCGCCCTACAGCAGCCAGAAACAAAAATTGAAGAGAACCCCGATTGCAAAACGCGGCGGTTCCTTGTTACTATAGCATCGAACAGGTGTTAGTTAGATGCACAAGGAGATCTTTTAAATGACCAATAGTCCCCCAGTTCCTTTTTCAAGACTGCTGTCTCCGCTGAAGGTCGGTGCGCATGTTCTTCGGAACCGGGCGCTGATGGGTTCCATGCACACGCGACTGGAGTCGCTGGACCGGCCGATAGAGCGTCTGTCCCTGTTCTATGCGGAGCGGGCGCGCGGTGGCGTTGGCCTGATCGTCACCGGCGGCTATGCGCCCTGCCAGGATGGCCTGCTGGATGAAACCGGTCCCCTGCTCGTCACGCCGGAGCAGGCCGATGCGCTCAAACCCATTCCTCAGGCGGTGCATGCCGAGGGCGGCAAGATCATTCTGCAAATCCTGCATACCGGCCGCTACGCCAAGGTCGCACGGCCGGTCGGTGCCTCCGACATTCCGTCCCCGATCAATCCGCGCGGGCCCCGCGCCTTGAGCACGGCCGAAGTCTGGCAAACGATCGCCGACTTCGTGCGCTGCGCCGAACTCGCCCAGCGCGCCGGTTTTGACGGCGTCGAGATCATGGGCTCGGAAGGCTACCTGCTCAACCAGTTCACCGTCACGCGTACCAACAATCGCAGCGACGAATTCGGCGGCAGCATGGAAAACCGCCACCGCCTGCCGGTGGAAATCGTGCGTCGCGTGCGCGAGCAGGTAGGTCCGCAGTGTTTGCTGATGTACCGTGTGTCGGCACTGGATCTGGTCGAAGGCGGCGCCCCGGCGGACGAAATCGCCAAACTCGCCCAGGCAGTGGAGGCCGCCGGCGCCGACATCCTCAACACTGGCATCGGCTGGCACGAAGCACGCATACCCACCATTGCCTACGTGGTGCCACGTGCTGCCTGGCGCTTCGCGGCGGCCCGGATCAAAAAGGCCGTCTCGATACCGGTCATCACCTCCAACCGCATCAACACACCTGCGCTGGCTGAAGAGATTCTTGCCAGCGGCGACGCCGACATGGTCTCGATGGCGCGCCCCTTCCTGGCTGACGCCGCCTTCGTTGCCAAGGCGGCGCAGGGTCGCGCCGAAGAGATCAACACCTGTATCGCCTGCAACCAAGCCTGCCTAGACTACATCTTCTCCGACCGGCCCGCCACCTGCCTGGTCAATCCCCGCGCTGGCCGTGAACTCGAATTCACGCGGATGCCGCCACGGGCAGCGCAGCGCAAAGTGGCGGTGGTCGGCGCCGGCGCGGCCGGGCTGTCCTGCGCGCTAAGCGCTGCCGAACGTGGCCACGCGGTCACCCTGTTTGAGGCCGCGCCAGAAATCGGTGGCCAGTTGAACCTGGCCCGGGCCGTGCCGGGAAAGCAGGAGTTCAATGAACTGTTGCGCTACTTTCAGCAGGGTGTAGCGCGGCATGGCATCACGCTCAAGCTTGGCAGCCGGGCTGAGGCCCAGACGCTCGCCAAGGGCCAATACGACCGCATCGTGATCGCCACTGGTGTGCGCCCGCGCCTGCCGCAAATCCCGGGCATCGACCATCCGAAAGTCGTGAGCTATGCAGACCTGCTGTCGGGTCGGGCGCAGGCAGGTCGCCGGGTCGCGGTGGTCGGCGCCGGGGGAATCGGTTTCGACGTGGCTGCGTTTTTGCTGCACGAAGAACAGGCCGGGGACGCCAGTACGCCGCAGGCAGTCGACCGGTTTTACGCTGAATGGGGTGTCGACACCTCACCCTCAGCCGCAGGTGGCCTGAAACCGATGCGGCCCGTGACATCGCCACGCGAGGTCACCCTGTTGCAGCGCAAACCGGAAAAACCCGGACGCAACCTGGGCATGACCACTGGCTGGGCACTCAAGGCCGAACTGGCTCGACGCAACCTGCGCATGCTGTCGGGCTGTAGCTATGAGCGTATCGACGACGCCGGACTGCATCTGAGCATCGGGGGGCAGCCACAAACGCTCAATGTGGACACCATCGTGATTTGCGCCGGCCAGGACAGCGAGAACGCGCTGGCCACCGAATTGCGCGCGCTCGGCCTTGCGCCCGAGATCATCGGCGGTGCGGCGGTTGCCGCCGAACTGGACGCCTTGCGCGCCATTGACCAGGGCACACGCCTCGGGCTGGCCATCTGAACTCACCCAAAGCGCCCCATGGATTTCGCACCCCATCAAGAACATGCGTCGATCCGCGATGCGATCACCAAGATCTGCTCGCACTTCGACGACGCCTATTGGCTCGAACGCGACCGTGTGGGCGGCTTTCCGCACGAGTTGCACCGCGCGCTGGCCGACGGCGGCTGGCTGGGCATCTGCCTGCCGCCCGAATATGGCGGCGGCGGCCTGGGCATCACCGAAGCCACGGTGATGATGCAGACCATCGCCCAGTCGGGTGCTGGCCTGTCGGGTGCTTCGGCCGTGCACATGAACATCTTTGGTCTGCAGCCCGTCGCGGTCTTCGGCACCGAGGAACAAAAGCGCCGCATGCTGCCGCCGCTCATTCAAGGCAAAGAAAAAGCCTGCTTCGCCGTCACCGAACCCAATACGGGCCTAAATACCACGCGCCTCAAGACGCGCGCCGAGCGCGCCGGCGACCACTACATCCTGAGCGGCCAGAAAGTCTGGATCTCGACCGCGCAAGTGGCTGACAAAATGCTCATCCTCGCGCGCACCACACCGATCGAGGAGTGCAAAAAGCCCACCTTCGGCCTGAGCCTGTTCTACACCGACCTCGACCGCCGCTTCGTCGAAGTGCGCGAGATCGACAAAATGGGCCGCAAGGCCGTCGATTCGAACCAGGTCTTCATCGACGGCCTGCGCGTGCCCGTCGAAGACCGCATCGGCGAAGAAGGCCGCGGCTTCGAATACATCCTGCATGGCATGAACCCCGAGCGCGTGCTGATCGCTGGCGAAGCCGTGGGCCTGGGCCGCAAGGCGCTCGAAGTCGCCGTGCAATATGCGAAGGAGCGCGAGGTGTTCGACCGCCCGATAGGCAAGAACCAGGGCATACAGCACCCACTCGCGCAGTCGTGGATGGAACTCGAAGCCGCCGAGCTCATGGCCATGCGCGCCGCCTGGAAGTACGACCACAAACTTGAGTGCGGCGCCGATGCCAACGCCGCCAAGTACCTGGCCGCCGAAGCGGGCTTCAACGCCTGCCAGCGCGCCATGGCCACGCTGGGCGGCTTCGGCTACGCCAAGGAATACCACGTCGAGCGCTACCTGCGCGAAATCATGATCCCGCGCATCGCGCCCATCAGCCCCCAGCTCATCATGTGCTTCATCGCCGAGAAGGTGCTGGGGCTGCCCAAATCGTACTGAACCGCCCATGGCTTTTACCTGCCGCCGGCTTTGTACCTGCTGTCCCAAGCGGCCTGCGGCTCCTTTCCAGATTTCATCCTCCAAGCCAGAACCGATCCGACCATGAGTATTTCCACCGACGGCGAACGCGCTGAACAGCTCTCCATTTTGCGCGAAAGTGCCCTCAGTTTCGCGAGCAAAGAATCCCCGCTCACGCGCGCCCGCGCACTGCGCCAGCAGCCACCCGGCTTCGACCGTAACTTCTGGGTCGCGCTCGCCGAGCAAGGCTGGACGGGCTTGCTGGTGCCCGAGGCGCAGGGCGGTTACGCGCAGGGCCTCGCCGAAATGGCCGAGGTCGCCGGCGCGCTCGCAGCGCAGGTGGCGCCCGAGCCCGTGGTGCCCGTGCTGGTGTTTGCCGGCCGCCTGCTCGCGCATGTGCCCCAAGGCGCGCTCGCAAACCAGTTGCTGGCCGACATGGCCGCCGGCACGCTGCTGCCCGCCGTGGCCTGGCAGGAAGACCTCACCGGCGCCAAGGACCAGCCCGAGCACGCCAGCACGCGGCTCGAGCGCACGGCGGATGGCCTGCAACTGCAGGGCCGCAAGCGCCATGTGCGCCCCGGCGCGGGCGCCGACGGCTTTATCGTCAGTGCCCATGGCGCGCAAGGATTGGCGCTCGTTTGGGTGCCCGCTGACACCCCCGGCCTGACCATACAAAGCCAGCTGCTGGCCGACGGCAGCTATGCCGCCGAAGTCGAACTCGCCAACGTGCGCGTACCAGCGCAAAACCTGCTCGCCGAAGGTGCTGCAGCCTCTGCTGCGCTGACGCGCGCGTACGACGAAACCCTGGTGCTCACGAGCGCCGAACTGCTGGCCCTGGTGCGCAGCATGCTGGCCATGACGCTCGAGTATCTGCGCTCGCGCGTGCAGTTCGGCAAGCCCATCGGCAGCTTTCAGGCGCTGCAGCACCGCGCCGCCGACCTGCTGATCCAGCAGGAGCTGACCGCGAGCGTGCTCGCGCAGGCCCTGGCCCTGCTCGACGACCCCAACACGTCCGCCACGGCACGCTCGGCCATGGCGAGCCGCGTCAAGGCGCGCGCTTCCGACGCCGGCCTGCAAGTGGCGCGCGAGGCCGTGCAACTGCACGGCGCGATCGGCGTCACCGACGAATACGACCTGGGCCTGTACCTGCAGCGCGCCCTGGTGCTCTCGGCCTGGCTGGGCAACGGCACGCAGCAGCGCCGCCGCTACGCCGCCCTCACCCGTAACCTCACCGAGCAGGAACACGCATGAACACCTCCACCGCAGCACCTTCCAGCACCGACTGGAACGCCATGGGCAACGAGAGCTTCCGCGCCATGGTGCGCGCGTTTTTCGAAGCCGAATACCCGAGGGAACTGCGCTACCCCAAGCGCCGTCTGCGCTGGGCCGAGATCAAGCACTGGTTCCTCAAGCTGTCGCAAAAAGGCTGGGTGGCCCCGAGCTGGCCCACGCAGTACGGCGGCATGGGCCTGTCGCCCGAAAAGCTCATCATCTTCATTGAAGAGCAGGAACGCTGGGGCGTGGGTCGCGCGCCCGACATGGGCATCACCATGGTTGGCCCCCTGCTGATCCAGTACGGCACCGAAGAGCAGCGTGCGCACTACCTGCCCAAGATTCTCGCGGGCGAAAACATCTGGTGCCAGGGTTATTCCGAACCCAACTCGGGCTCCGACCTCGCGAGCCTGCGCACCGAGGCCGTGGTCGATGGCGACGACTTCATCGTTAACGGGCAAAAAATCTGGACCACGCTCGCGCAGGACGCGACGCACATCTTTTTGCTCGTGCGCACCGACAAGTCCGGCAAGAAGCAGGAAGGCATCAGCTTCCTGCTGGCCGACATGACCATCCCCGGCATCCGCGTGCGCCCCATCCGCAACATCGCCGGCGGCGAAGACTTCTGCGAGGTGTTCCTCGAAAACGTGCGCGTGCCGCGTGCCAACATCGTGGGCCAGCTCAACAAGGGCTGGACGATCGCCAAGGCCCTGCTAGGCTTCGAGCGCATCTTCCTTGGCAGCCCCAAGCAAAGCCAGTACGCCTTGGCGCGCGTGCAAGAGGCCGCCGGGCGCCTGGGCCTGCTCGACGACGCGGGCTTCGTCGATCGTTACACCAAGCTCGCCCTCGACGTGGCCGACCTCGGTGCGCTCTACGGCCGCTTCATCGAGCAGGTCAAGCGCGGCGAAGCCCTGGGGCCGGATGTGTCCATGCTCAAAATCTTCGGTACCGAAACCTATTCGCGTCTGGCCGACCTGCTCGTGGAGATTCTGGGCGCCAACGGCGGCACGCCGGGCTCGACCGAACTGCCCGGCGGCCCGGTGGACGCGCTGACTTCGTTCTACAACGCCCGGCCCGCCACGATTTACGGCGGCAGCAACGAAATCCAGCGCACCATCCTCGCTTCCAACGTGCTCAATCTGCCCGCATGAACGCCGCGCAGACCCGCCCCTTCGCCGGCCCCGGCCCGGACGCACAGTTCGCGGCCGCGCTGGCGCAGGGCCGCTTTCAGATCCAGCACTGCGCCGCGTGCGGTCAGCATGTCTTCTATCCGCGCGCGCTGTGCCCGTATTGCGGCTCGGCGCAGCTGGGCTGGGTCAAGGCCAGCGGGGCCGCTCAGGTCTATTCCAGCACCACGGTGCGGCGCAAGGCCGAGGTCGGCGGTGACTACAACGTCGCGCTGGTGGACCTGGCCGAGGGGCCGCGACTGATGTCGCGGGTCGATGGCGTGCCACCCGAACAGGTGCGCATCGGCATGGCGGTGCAGGCACGGGTGATCGATGATCCGGCCCAGGGCAAGCTGCTCGTCTTCGTGGCTGCGGCGCACAGTGAAAGTTAACCAATGAGCACCACTTTCCCCCTGCGTGGCGGTGCCGCCATCGTCGGCGCCAGCCTGGGTGGCGCACCCATGGCACCTGGCCGCAGTGCGCTCGAAATTCTGGGCGAGGCGGTACACGGCGCGCTGGCCGATGCTGGCTTAAAACTATCCGATGTCGATGGCCTGTTCACGGGCTCGTCCTACCACTTTCTGGCCGGCCTGTCGGTGGCGGAATACCTGGGCATCCACCCCAAGTTCTGCGAAGCCACGATGGTGGGCGGCTCGTCCTACGTCGGCCACCTGCTCACCGCGGCCATGGCGCTGCACACCGGACAGTGTGAAGTGGCGCTTGTGTGCTACGGCAGCAACCAGGGTTCGGGCCATGGCAAGCTCAAGTCCATGGCCGAGACGCCTTTGTACGAAGCCCCCTACGCGCCACGCTACCCGATCTCCAGCTACGCCCTGGCCGCCGCACGCCACATGCATCAATACGGCACGACACGCGAAGACCTGGCCCACATCGCGGTCGCGGCGCGCCAATGGGCGCAACTCAATCCGCTGGCCCATGCGCGCGATCCGCTCAGCGTCGAACAGGTGCTGGCCGCGCGCATGGTCAGCGATCCGCTGTCGGTGCTCGATTGCTGCCTGGTCACCGACGGTGGCGGCGCCCTGGTGCTTGTGAAGAGCGAGCGGGCGCGCGACTTTCCCAAGCCGCCGGTCTATGTGCTGGGCGCGGCAGCCGCCACCTGGCACCGCCAGATCGCCTCCATGCCCGACCTCACGGTGACGGCCGCCGCCGAATCCGGCCCGCGCGCCTTCGCCATGGCCGACCTCACGCCCAGGGACGTGGATGTCGTGGAGCTGTACGACGCCTTCACCATCAACACTCTGCTATTCCTCGAAGACCTGGGCTTTTGCGCCAAGGGCGAGGGCGGCGCCTTCGTGCGCGACGGACGCATCGCACCGGGCGGCGAACTGCCGGTCAACACCAACGGCGGCGGACTTTCCTGTTGCCATCCGGGCATGTACGGCATGTTCCTGCTCATCGAGGCCGTGCAGCAGCTGCGCGGCGAAGCCGGCGCGCGCCAGGTGGCCGATGCGCAAGTCGCGCTGTGCCATGGCAATGGCGGCGTTCTTTCCAGCCAGGTGACGGCGCTGTTGGGCACGGCCGCCACCGTCTGATTTTTTATATCAACAACCAGGAGTCATTTCATGAACAAAGGCATCATGCTGCAAGACAAGGTGGCCGTCGTCACAGGTGCGGGGCGGGGCATCGGTCGCGACATTGCGTTGCAGATGGCGGCACAAGGTGCCAAGGTGGTGGTCAACGACATCGGTGCCTCGATCGGGGGCGAAGGCAACGACGCCAGCCCGGGCCAGCAAGTAGTCGATGAGATCAAGGCCCTGGGCGGCCAGGCGGTTCTCAGCACCGACAGCGTGTCCAACTGGAAGGCCGCCAACCGCATCATCGAATGCGCGGCCGACACCTTTGGCCGCATTGACGTGGTCGTCAATAACGCCGGCATCCTGCGCGACCGGCTGTTCTTCAACATGTCGATCGAAGAATGGCACGCGGTGATCGATGTGCACCTGCACGGCAGTTTCTACGTCTCGCGCGCCGCGGCACCGCACTTCAAGACCCAGCAGTCCGGTGCCTATGTGCACATGACCTCGACCTCCGGCCTGCTGGGTAACCTCGGCCAGGCCAACTACGCCGCAGCCAAACTCGGTATCGCGGCGCTATCGCGCTCGATCGCCTTTGACATGCAGCGCTACAACGTGCGCTCCAATTGCATCTCTCCCTTCGCCTGGAGCCGCATGATTGGCTCCATACCGACCGAGACGCCCGAGCAGCAGGCACGGGTCGAGAAGCTGAAGAAAATGGATACGGCGAAGATCGCGCCGATGGTCGCCTTCCTGGCCAGCGATGCTGCGCGCGAGGTCAGCGGCCAGATATTCGCGGTGCGCGGTAACGAAATCTTCCTGATGAGCCAGCCCCGCCCGCTGCGCGGCATGCACACCGCCGAGGGCTGGACGCCCGAGACCATCGCCGAGCGCGTGCTGCCGTCGATGAAGCCCAACTTCACGCCGCTGGAGAACTCGGCCATCGTGTTCTCGTGGGACCCGGTCTGAGCGCCCCACCACCATGGCGATCAACTACGACAAACTCATGGCATGGCCTTTCGAGGACGTGCGGCACCGCTACACCCAGCGCGACACCATGCTCTACGCCTTGGGCATCGGCCTGGGTGCCGACCCCACCAACGAAGCCGAATTGCGCTTTGTCTACGAGAAGAACCTCGTTGCGCTGCCAACCCTGCCGGTGGTGCTGGGCTATCCAGGCATGTGGCTCAAGGAGCCCGACACCGGGGTTGATTGGGTGCGCCTGGTGCACGGCGAACAGGGCCTGCGCCTGCACCGACCCGTGCCCCCCGAAGGCGAGGTGATCGGGCGCACGCGCGTCACGGGCATTGTTGACAAGGGCCCCGGCAAAGGGGCGCTGATCTACACCGAGCGCAGGGTGCAGGATGCCGCCAGCGGTGAACTGCTGGCCACGCTGACATCGTCAACCTTCTGCCGCGCCGATGGCGGCTTCGGTGGTCCGACCGGGCCAGTGAAGGCCGTGCACGAGTTACCGCAGCGCGCCGTTGACCGCAGCGTCGATTTCGCCATCCAGCCGCGCGCCGCACTGGTTTATCGCCTCTCAGGCGACTACAACCCCCTGCATGCCGAACCCGCGGTGGCGCGCGCGGCTGGCTTCGAGCGACCTATTTTGCACGGACTGGCCACCTACGGCATCGCGGGCTGGGCCATCACCCAAAGCGTGTGCGGTGGTGACCCGGCTGCCGTGCAATCGATCGACGTGCGGTTTTCCTCGCCGGTTTACCCTGGTGAGACGATCCGCACCGAGATCTGGATCGAAGGCAAGGTCGTGTCATTTCGCGCCCTAGCCCTCGAACGCGACATTGTCGTGCTCAACAACGGACGCGCCGAGTTGCGCTGAGCCTATTTTCATTTTTCTTTTTCAAGGACCCAAGATGAACTACGCTGACTTCCAATTTCTGAAATTCGATCACAAGCCAAACGGTGTACTGGTGATCACCATCAACCGCCCCGAGGTTATGAACGCGACCAATGGCCGCCTGCACTGGGAGCTGACCAAGATCTGGGCCGTGGTCAACGACGACGCCAAGACCAAGGTGGCCGTCATCACGGGTGCCGGCGACCAGGCCTTCTCGGCCGGCGGCGACCTGGAGTGGGTGGCCAACATGGTCGGCAACCCCAAGGAAATCGCCAACACCATGACCGAGGCCTCGGACGTGGTCTACAACATGATGGCCTGTGACAAGCCCATCATCTCGGCCATCAACGGCGTGGCCGTGGGTGCCGGCCTGGCGGTCGCCTTCTTGGCCGACATCAGCATCATGGCCGAGGAGGCCAAGATCACCGATGGCCACGTCAAGATCGGCGTCGCCGCCGGCGACCACGCCGCCATTCTGTGGCCCCTGCTGTGCGGCATGGCCAAGGCCAAGTACTACCTGATGACGGCCGAGTTCGTCAGCGGCAAGGAAGCCGAGCGCATCGGCCTTGTGAGCCTGTGCGTGCCGCGCGCCGAACTGATGGACAAGGCCATGGCCGTGGCCAACAAGCTGGCCGCAGGCAGCCAGCAGGCGATCCGCCTGACCAAGCGCTCCTTGAACGGCTGGATGAACGTGGCGCGCCCGATCTTCGAGAGCTCGCTGGCGATGGAGATGCTGTGCTTCCTGGGTGAGGACGCCAAGGAAGGCGTGGCCTCGGTGCGCGAGAAGCGCGCGCCCAAGTTCCCCTCGGCCAACAACTGAACCACTACCCGGCTGAATGGGCGCATCCCGCGCCCATTCCCATTCCAAACAACCTTGCACTGGAGAAACCCATGGATTTCGCGCTGACCCAAGAACAGCGGATGATTTACGAGTACGGCGACCGTATCTCGAAACAATTCGACCACAACTACTGGCGCGGCTACGCCGAAAAGAATGAGCGGCCCACCGAGCTGTACCAGCAGATCACCAGCGACGGCTTTCTGGGCATCATGGTGCCCGAAGCTTATGGCGGTGCCGGCCAGGGCATGACCGAGATGCTGCTGTTCATGGAAGGCCTGGCGAACAACGGCATCCCGCTGCTCAACCTGGTGGTCGGTCCAACCATGACCATGGGGTTGCTGGCCAAGCACGCGAGCGAGGACATGAAGCGCCGGTTTCTGCCGGGCGGCTGCACCGGCGAGATCAAGTTCTGCTTCGCCATCACCGAACCCAACGCCGGCTCGAACTCGATTGAGATCACCAGCATCGCCAAGTCCGACGGCAAAGGCGGCTTCAAGCTCAATGGTCAGAAGGTCTTCATCACCGATGCCAACTGCGCTGACTACGTGATGGTTGTCACCCGCACCTCTGCGCGCGCCGAAGTGAAGAAAAAGACCGACGGCTTCACCATTTTCATGGTTGACATGAAGAAAAAAGGCATCAGCAAAACGCTGATTCCGGTCGCCTTCCCGGTACCTGAGACGCAATGGCAGCTGTTCTTCGACAACGTTGAACTGACCGAGGCCGATGTGCTGGGCGAAGTCGGCAAGGGCTTCAACATCCTGTTCGACACCCTCAACCCCGAGCGCATCATCTTGTCAGGACTGTGCACCGGCGTCGGGCGCTTCGCCTTGAGAAAGGCCGTGGCCTATGCCAACGATCGCAAGGTGTTCAACAACACGCCCATTGGTGCCCACCAGGGCGTACAGCATCCGCTGGCGATTGCCCGCAGCGAGATCGAAATGGCCTCGCTGATGGCGCTCAAGGCGGCCTGGGCCTTTGACCAGAACATGCCCGCCGGCGAGTACGCCAACATCGCCAAGTACGCTGGTGCTGAAGCCGGTATTCACGCCGTTGACGCAGCGATTCAGACCCACGGTGGCAACGGTTTCACCAAGGAGTACGGCATCTACGACCTGTACGGCCTGGTGCGCTTGCTGCGCACGGCACCACTGAACCGTGAGATGGTGCTGAACTACATCGGCGAGCACGTGATGGGCCTACCGCGCTCGTACTGATTCGCACGCCTGTTCATGAGCAACAAAACGAGTTCTCCTCTCCCCGCCTTTGGGGCGCTGGCTGGTCTGAAGGTGGTTGACCTCTCACGCGTGCTCGGCGGGCCGTATTGCGGCCAGATCCTCGCCGACCACGGTGCCAACGTCATCAAGGTGGAGCCACCCGCCGGCGACGAGACCCGCGCCTGGGGTCCCCCCTTCATCGACGATGGCACAGCTGCCTACTACCTGGGTGTCAACCGTAACAAGCGCGACATAGTGATCGACCTGTCGCGCGCCGAGGGCCGCGAAATCGTTCTGAAGATGCTCGCGGACGCGGATGTGCTGATCGAGAATTTCAAGATCGGAACCCTCGAGCGCTGGGGCATCGGCTATGAGCAGACGCTGCGCGAGCGCTTCCCGCGCCTGATTCACTGCCGCGTCAGCGGTTTCGGTGCCGATGGGCCGCTGGGTGGGGCCCCGGGCTACGACGCCGTGGCCCAGGCTCTGGGCGGTCTGATGAGCGTCAATGGTTCCCCTGATACCGGTCCGATGCGGGTCGGGGTGCCGGTGGTGGACCTCACCACCGGTCTGTCCGCCGTCATCGGCGTGCTGCTGGCGGTGGTCGACCGCCAGCGCTCCGGGCGCGGACAATTCGTCGAGGCCACGCTGTACGACACGGCCGTGTCGCTACTGCACCCGCAAAGTGCAAATTGGCTGATCTCGGGCAAGACGCCGCAGCTCAGCGGCAACGCGCACTCCAACATCGTGCCCTACGACAAATTCCAGACCCGCACCTGCGAGGTGTTCCTGGGCATCGGCAACAACGGGCAGTGGAAAAAGCTGTGCGACTTCCTCGAACGCCCGGAGATGGCCAATGAGCCACGTTTCGCCACCAACGCCGACCGCTTTGCCAACCGCGACGCCCTGCGCACCCTGCTCGAGGAGCACCTGCGCCAGGTCGATGGCGAATTGCTGTGCAGTCAATTGTTGGCCGCCGGCGTTCCGGCTGGCGCGGTGCGCGCCATCCCCCAGGTTCTGACCGACCCGCACACCCTGCACCGGAACATGGTGGTGCAAGTCGAGGACATGCAAGGCATTGGCATTCCGGTCAAACTGTCTCGCACACCGGGACGGGCCCACAGCGCACCCCCACGCTTCGGCCAGCACACGCGCGAATTACTGGCCGAGCATGGCTACGATGGAGCCACCATCGTAGCCCTGGTCGCGCGAAAAACAGTGATGCAACACATTCCAGCCTGAGTCAATTCAGCCGACGCAAGGGTAACCCCTATAAGCCTAACTAATGTTAGACATTAGAATAATGTCTTGAATCACAGAAAGTTGGTGATATGGGCACAGACAGATATCCAGCGGAGAAATGCGATAGGAACCTACAGTGATCAAAACCATCAGTACCAGCAGCTCCGTGAAAGAGGATAGGTCGATGTCGGCCAGCAACCGAACGCCCCCCCCCGTGCTCGAATGCCGTGCCGTGGAAAGGCGCTTCGGCGGCCTGGTGGCCGTGACCGGCGTCGATATGCACATCCAGCGTGGCGAGATATTCGGCCTGGTCGGGCCTAACGGCAGCGGCAAGACCACCATGACCAATGCCATCACCGGCTTCTTCCCGCCACAAAAGGGGCAGATCCTGCTCAATGGCGAGGACATCACCGGCCTGGCGCCCCACAAGGTGGCGCGCCGGGGCGTGGCCCGCACCTTCCAGAACCTGGCGCTGTTCAACGGCATGACGGTGCTCGACAACATCCTGCTGGGGCGCCATGTGCACATGAAGCCCAGCGTGCTGCGCACCACCCTCTACCCCTGGCTGAGCCGACCCGAGGAGATCGCCCACCGCGAGGTGGTGGAGGAGGTGATCGACTTCATGCAACTGGAAAACGTGCGCGACGAGCCGGTGGACGCCATCCCGCTGGGCCTGAAGAAGCGGGTGGAGCTGGCGCGTGCGCTGGTGGCCGAACCCAGCTTCCTGGTGCTGGACGAACCCATGGCCGGCATGAACCAGGAAGAGAAAGAATATATGGCGCGCTTCATCCTCGATGCGCGCGAGGAGCGCGGCGTGACCGTGATGCTGATCGAGCACCACATGGACATCATCACCGGCATCTGCGACCGCATGATGGTGCTGAGCTACGGCGAGGTCATCGACACCGGCATCCCCCGCGAGGTCATCGCCGACCCGCGCGTCATCAAGGCCTACTTGGGAGGTGCCCATGCCGTCCAATGAGCGCACATCCAGCACTTGGGATCTGACCCCGGACACCACCCTACCCCGGCTTCTGGCGGCCAATGCACGCGAGTTGCCGCAGGATGTGGCCTTTCGCGAAAAAGACCGCGGGATCTGGCAGGAGACCACCTGGCAGACCGCTTTTGACAAGACCCTGCGCTGCGCCGCTGGCCTGCAGGCCCTGGGACTGCAAAAGGGCCATGCAATGCTGATCCTGGGCGACAACCGGCCCCACCTCTACCTGGGCATGCTGGCCGTGGGCATGCTGGGCGGCTACGCCACACCGGTCTACCCCGACGCCACGCCCGAAGAAATCATGCATGTGGTCAACAGCGTGCATGTGCAGTTCGTGCTGGCCGAAGACCAGGAGCAGGTGGACAAGGCGCTGGATCTTCGCGAGCGCGGTGCATCGCTGCAATACATCATCTACGACAACCCGCGCGGACTGTCACGCTACACCGCGCCCGGCCTGGTGTCCCTACAGCAACTGATGGCCGACGGTCACAAGCATTTGCAAGCACAAGCCGGACTGGCCCAGCAACTGACCGAACTGGCCACTCCGGCCGATCCGGCGGTGCTGATCCACTCCTCTGGCACCACCGGCAAGCCCAAGGGCGTGGCGCTGTCGCACCGCAACGTGCTCAGCGGCGTGGCCAATGCATTCAAAGGCCAGTCCCTCGAGTTTGGTGAAGACATCCTGGCCTACCTGCCCATGGCCTGGGTGGGCGACTTTGCCATCACCATGGGCGCGGGGGTGGCGCTGCACTTCACCATCAACATCCCGGAGGGGGCTGAGACGGTGTTGCACAACCTGCGAGAGATCGCGCCCACCTTTTACCTGGCCGCGCCCCGTAGCTGGGACAATCTGCTGACCCAGGTGCAGGTGCGCATGGAGGACACGACCTGGCTGAAAAAGAAGCTTTACGACTTCTTCATGGCCCATGCCATCACGTCGGAGAAACGCAAACTGGCGGGCGAAACGCCGACCGCACTGCAGCGCTTGCTGCGCCCACTGGGCGAGTGGCTGGTGACCGGCCCCATCAAGGATCAGCTCGGCATGAGCCGCCTGCGCAACGCCTTCACAGGTGGCGAGGCGATTGGCGAGGACACCTTTGTGTTCTACCGCGCGCTGGGCGTGCGTCTGCGCCAGCTCTACGGCCAGACGGAAAGCAGTGCCTTCAACGCCATGCAGGCCCCCAACGAGGTGCGCCTGCACACCGTGGGTCGCCCCCTTCCGGGCGTGGAGGCAAAGATCAGTGACAGCGGCGAAATCCTGATCCGCTCTGGCAGCGTGTTCAGCGGCTACCACCAGAATGAGAAGGCGACCGCAGAGAGTCTCACCGATGGCTGGCTGCACACGGGCGATGCCGGCTACCTAGAGCCCGATGGTCAACTGGTGGTGCTGGGCCGGCTGTCCGAGGTGGTCTACACCGCCAAAAACGAACGCTACATCCCCAACTACATCGAGAACCGACTCAAATTCAGCCCCTTCGTCAAGGACGTGGCGGTGCTGGGCAAGGGGCGAGACACGTTGGCTGCCATCGTCTGCATCGACAAGGAGCCGGTGGGCCACTGGGCCGAGGTGCGGGGCATCTCCTACATCTCCTACGCCGACCTGTCGCAAAAGCCCGAGGTCATCGAGTTGCTCACCCAAGCAGTGCGCCACGTCAACGAAACCCTGCCCGAGGGCCTCAAGCTGCGCCACTTCGTGAGCCTGCACAAGGAATTCGATGCCGACGACGGCGAGATCACCCGCACCCGCAAGCTGCGTCGCAACGTGGTGGAGGAACGCTACGCGCCCATCATCGAAGCCATCTACGGTGGACAGAAGCAGGTGACGATGCGTGCCCAAATCACCTATGAGACAGGCGAAATCGGGGTGACCGAACGCCTGCTGACCGTGAAGGAAATCTGAGCCATGGATCTGATGTATCTCCTCGAACTCGTGGTCAACGGCGGCCTGTCCGGCCTGATGTACGCGTTGGTGGCCATGGGCATCGTGCTCATCTACAAGTCGTCCTCGGTGCCCAACCTGGCACAAGGCGGTCTGACCATGCTGGGCGCCTACATGGTGCTCGCTTTTGCCAACGGCGCTGGCCTGCCCATGTGGCTGGCCATCCCGGCGGCCATGGCCACCATGTTCCTCGCGGGCATGGGCATCGAGCGCGTGGCGCTGCGCCGCCTGGCCGGTCGGCCCATCGTCATGATTCTCATGATGACGCTGGGCATTGACATCTTCATCCGCGCAAGCACCATGACCATCTGGGGTGGCAGCGGCCGGCCGTTGCAGATCGGCATCAGCGATGCGCCGCTGTTCCTGGGCCCGCTGCTGCTCAACCGCGCCTACGTGGTGGGTGCGGTGGTCTCGCTGGTGTTGTTCGTGGCATTCATGCTGTTCTTCCGCACGCGCCGCGGCGTGGTGCTGCGCGCCATCGCTGACGACTACACAGCCTCCTGGTCGGTGGGCATCTCGGTGGAGCGCGGCGTGGCACTGTCCTGGGCGCTGTCCTCGGTGGTGGCGACCACGGCTGGCGTGCTGTGGGGGTCGGTGCAGACGGTGGACCAAACCCTGGCCATGCTGCTGCTCAAGGGCATCACGGTGGCCGTGCTGGGCGGCTTGGACAGCCTGGGCGGCGCCATCCTGGCCGGGCTGCTGCTGGGCATCCTGGAAAGCGTGGCCTCGGGCGTGCTCGACCCCCTCCTGGGAGGCGGAACCCGCGAACTGGTGGTGGCGGCCGTGCTGATTCTCACCATCATGATCCGTCCCCACGGCCTCTTCGGTCGCCACGACATCGAAAGGATTTGAACGATGCTGTACCGTCAAGCAGGCATTTTTCACACCCACTACGCCAGCGACCGGGGACTGTTCCCCATCCCCTTCGAGCGCAAGGCCATCATCGCGATTTTGCTGATCGCCCTGGCCGCCCCCTGGCTGTTCAGCTCCCTGGTGCTGACCAGCTACCTCAAGCCCTGGCTGATCTGGACCGCCGCGGTGCTGGGGCTCAACCTCATCCTGGGCTGGGCCGGGCAGTTCCACTTCGGCTACGCGGCCATCATGGGCATTGGTGCCTATGCCTCGGTGCACGCCACGCGCAACGGCGTGCCCTGGGAGTTCGCGGTCATCCTGGGCGGCATCACAGCGGCCGTGGTGGGCGTGGTGTTTGCCTTTGCGGCGCTGCGCGTCAAGGGCCTGTACCTGGCGCTGTCCACGCTGGCCATGCAGTTCGTGATGGACTGGGTGATCTCGCACGTGCCAGCCATCAGCGGCGGCGTGTCGGCCACGCTGCAATCGCCGCCCATGAAGCTGCTGGACCAGGCCGTCACGTCCGAGGCGGGCATCTACTACGTGGTGCTGGCCTGGGTGATCTTTGTCACGGTGTTCATGCTCAACCTTCGCCGCACCGCGCTGGGCCGCGCCCTGGTGGCTGTGCGCGAGAAAGACTTTGCCGCAGCGGTGATTGGGGTGCAGAGCTTCTACTTCAAGCTGGTGGCCTTCGCCACTTCGGCCTTCATCGGCGGCGTCAGCGGCGCGATGCTGATCTTCGGCTTCTACAAAGCGGTCACCCCGGAGCAGTTCGCGGTCAACGTTTCCATCGAGCTGCTGGCCATGGTCATCGTCGGCGGCCTGGGCAGCATCATCGGCAGCTTCTTCGGCACCGCCTTCATCCTGCTGCTGCCGGGGCAGATGAACAGCTTCATCGCCTGGGGCGCCAAGCTCTTTGGCTTGGACATCGGTGTCGAGACCCTGGCGCACATCCCGCACATGGTCTACGGTGCCACCATCATCGCGGTGCTGCTCATCGAGCCCATGGGACTGGGCAAGATGTACGGCAACGTGCGCAACTACCTGCTGGTCTGGCCCTTTGGCTACGCACGCAAGTGAGGCGAGTACCATGAACAACGACTACCCCATCCTCTCGCTCAACAACATCGAGGTCATCTACGACAAGGTGGCCCTGGCCATCAAGGGCGTGTCGGTCGAGGTGCCGCAAGGCGGCATGGTGGCCTTGCTGGGCGCCAACGGCGCCGGCAAGAGCACCACGCTCAAGTCCATCAGCGGCTTGTTGCAGCCCGAGCGCGGCGAGGTCACGCGCGGCGACATCCGCTTCATGGGGCAGGACATTGCCGTCTTGGCACCACAGGCTCGGGTCAAACTGGGCATCGTGCAGGTGCTCGAAGGTCGGCGCGTGTTCGAACACCTCACCCCCGACGAGAACCTCGTGGCCGCCTCAGCGGTGGTAGGCAGTTCGCGCGCTGACATGAACCGCGCACGCGACATGGTCTACGCCTACTTTCCGCGCCTGCACCAACGGCGCACCGCGCAGTCGGGCTTTCTGTCGGGCGGCGAGCAGCAGATGCTGGCCATCGGCCGTGCGCTGATGACCCGGCCCAAACTGCTGATGCTGGACGAGCCCAGCCTGGGCCTGGCGCCTTTCCTCGTGGCCGAAATCTTCGACATCGTCAAGCGCATCAACCAGCAAGAGGGCCTGTCGGTGCTGCTGGTGGAGCAGAACGCCATCGCCGCACTTGAAGTGGTGTCGCACGGCTACCTGCTCGAAAACGGCCGCATCGTGATGCACGACAGCGCCGACGCCATGAAGAAAAACCCCGACATCCAGGAGTTCTACCTGGGTGGTGCCGAGGGCAAGAACTTCCACGACATCAAACACTACAGCCGACGCAAACGCTGGCTGAGCTAAAAGTCCACTACCACAGTCCTTGGCATGCGCGTACTTGGTGCCTCTCGGACGATTCAACCCACCGTACGCAGGAGACATGCGATGAAACGAGCTTTGCTATCCACCCTCTCAGGTGTCGCCCTGCTGCTGGGCGCGTCTGCCGCATCGGCGCAGCAGGCGCCGGTCAAGTTCGGCCTGTGCTACGACCTAAGCAAGGCCTACACCTTCGTAACACCACAAATCGTGCAAGCCGCAAAGGACTACGCAGAGATCCTGAACGCCCAAGGCGGCCTGGAAGGCAGCCCCATCGAAATCATGGTCCAGGACCATGGCAACGAGCCGCAGCGCGGCATCGAGTGCTACGAGAAGCTCAAGCGCGAAGGCGTGATGATCTTCGACACCCTGTCTACCCCAGTCTCGCGCGCCATACTGCCGCGTGCCATGGCCGACGGCAACATCATGCTGCAGTCCTTCGTCGGTCGGGGTGACGCCATTGACGGTGACGTGTTCAAGTGGATCTTCCCCATCGGCCCGACCTACTGGGGTCAGATTGCCAACGACATCCAGTACATCAAGAACCAGCACAAGGGCAACCTCAAGGGCGTGAAGATCGGCTTCATCTACCCTGACTACGCCTTTGGCCAGGAACCCATCCCCATCCTGAAAACCCTGGCCGAGAAGGAGGGCTTCGAGCTGAACCTGTTCCCCAACCCGATGCCGGGACGCGACCAGGCCGCCGTTTGGACACAGATACGCCGCTTCAACCCCGACTGGGTGATCACCTGGAACCTGTCGGCCATGCACGTGGTGGCCGCACGCGAGATGAAGCGCAACGGCATCCCCATGGACAAGCTGATCAGCGTGAACTGGCTCAACGAAGTGGACATAGCCAACATCGGCGCGGCCGAGGCCAAAGGCATCAAGCGCGGCACCAACGTGGCCGGCGGCCAGGACCACGCGCTGATCAAGCAGATTGTGTCCGAGCTGTACGACAAGGGCAAGGGCAACGGCGAGCGCAAGAACCTGCAGGACGTGTACTACAACACCGGCCTGGCCATATTCTCGGTGGCGTTTGAAGGCGTACGCAATGGCCTGAAGGCTGGCCGCCCGCTGACCCCGGCCAAGATCAAGACCGGTCTGGAGATTCTGCGCAACTTCGACGCCAACGGACTAGTCGCGCCTGTCACCGTGACCGCAAAGGATCACGGCGGCGGCGGCAAGACCCGCATCGATATGTGGGACGGTGCCAAGTGGGTGCCGCAGTCCGACTGGATCTCGGCCTACAACGATGTTGTATGGGAAGTGATCAAGAAGGAATCGGCCGAATTCGCCAAGACGAACAAGTGAGCCAGATCACTGGGCTGTCCCGGCCACGGGACAGCCCGGGTGTCTTTGGACGAACTCTCACCGCCACCTTTTCAACTCCCCCGCCAGCCGACAATCCAAGTTGTACCTCACGGCCCCGTGCATCGCAAGGTGGAGCCGCGCTCCAACAGGACACAGCTTAGCTGGCCACGTCTTGGACAAAAAATAAGTGAAGTGCTCAACAACCTAACACAATAGCTTGACTAACTATCGTTAGGCAGCTTAACTATTGCTAAACCAAAGTTGCGCCGAACGCGCGAGGAGTAAATATGGATCTCGATCTGAAGGGCAAATCAATCATCGTCACCGGGGGGGGCTCCAACATCGGACGGGGCATCGTGCTGGCATTCGCCGCTGAGGGCGCGAATATCACCATCGGCGACATCGACACCGAACAAGCGCAGAAAACGGCCGACTTCGCCATGCAGATGGGAGCGGCTTCCACCCAAGTGGTGAAGACCGATGTCACTCAACTTGACCAGGTGCAGGCCATGTTCAAGACCGCTGTGGACAAATTCGGCGGCGTTGATGTGCTGGTGAACAACGTTGGCTGGGACCAGCTGATGTTCTTTACGCAAACGACTGTTGATTTCCACGCAGAAGTGACCCACTGACCCCCAGGATTTCCATCCAAACCTGACCCACGTACTAACCCTAACCTGCTGCTTTGTTGAGCAGCAGGAGACCAGGAGTGATAGACGTGGCAACACTGAGTGTCATCAGGCGCTGGG